>NZ_JABXYT010000001.1:862500-1462500 GCF_013394775.1 Oribacterium sp. oral taxon 102 | reverse complement strand
CACCGTCGGAAACGCTCTGGAGCAGGGAAAGCAGGTCTTCGCCGTCCCCGGCAGAGTCACAGACCGCCTCTCCGAAGGCTGCAATCGCCTGATCCGGGACGGTGCGTCTATCCTCACCTCCGCGCAGGACATCCTCGAATATTTCCATCTGGAAAGGGAGCGAGAGCAGCGCGTGCTGCTTCCCTCCTCCGAGAGCCTCCCGGAAACGCAGCGCTGTGTACTCGAACAGCTTAGCTCTGAGGCTGTTCATATCGAGCAGCTTGCCGCGCATACCGATCTTCCTGCCCCTCTCCTCAGCCGTACCCTTCTCGAGCTGGAGCTGCAGGGGCTCTGCGAGTCTCCGAAACCCGGTTACTACCGGAGAAGGCTCACGGAAGAAATGTTCTGAACACTTCCGGCGGTTCTGCGAAAAAACGCCGTGCAGAGCAGGCGGCTAATGCAGCGCTCTCCGGAAGCACCGGGAAACGGAGCTCATACGCATGGAGAAGCTGGGAATGAATGCCGGCCCTTCTTCGCCAGTATTCATTTCTGCGCGGCTGGCCATATTTGCCGTCTCCAAGAATCGGATGCCCGACAGAGGCGAGGTGTGCCCGAATCTGATGGGTCTTCCCGCTGATCAGATGTACCCGAAGCACGGAATACTGTGCTGCCGCATCCTTGGCGCGGCACTGCCGGAGCGGCGTATATTCCGTATGAATCTCCGCCGCGCCCGGAAAGCAGTCCGTCCGGATTTCCACCTGATTTCCCGCCGCGTCCTTCCGGAGATAGCCATGAAGCAGGCTGCCCTCCTCTACGATTCCGGAAACCACCGCCAGATAATACTTTTGCAGACTGCGCTCCCGAAGGCCTGCGGCAAGCTCCTGCAGCACAGGCAGCGTCTTTCCGAAAAGGATCAGCCCGGAGGTGTTCCGATCCAGACGATTGGCGATCCCCGGCTTGAAGGTCGCGAGCTGCGCTCTGCTGAGCTTCCCCTCCTTCAGAAGGTAATCCAGGCAGAGCTCATTGACAGAGGGCGCACCGCTCCCGTCGCTCTGCGAAACCCAGCCCGCAGGCTTGTTGAGGAGGAGAAGTCCCTCATCCTCATAGAGGATGCGCTGCCGGAGCTCTTCCTCCAGCCGCAGGAAATCCGCACCCGAGAAATACGTCTCCGGCGCTGCCTCCCCTGTCAGCTTCGTAAGCGTTTCCTCTGAGAAGTAGAGCTTCACGGAATCTCCCTCGCGGAGAAGCTCTCTGCCATCCGCTTTTCTGTCATTCAGCACGATGTTCTTCTTTCGAAGCATCCTGTAGAGGAAGCCGCTACCCGCCTCCCGCAGATATTTCCGAAGCAGCTTGTCCAGTCTCTGCCCCGCCTCGTTCCCGCTGACGCTAATCTCCCGCACATTCCCTCCCCGTAATACAATGCAGAACGCGGAGCAGCAGCCCCTGCGGCAGCTTCGAGAGCGCGAGGAAGAGCTGCATGGAAAGTCCGTAGACGGACAGCTCCTTCTGAAGCACTGCGTCTATCACAGCCTTCCGGACGACCTTCCGCGGATCTGCCATGAAGAGATGCTTATAGAGCGGAATCTCCCCTGTTGTCTCTGCGCGCTCGAAGAATTCCGTCCTGACCGGTCCCGGACAGACCGCCGTCGCGGTACAGCCGCTGCCGAGAAGCTCCTGATTCAGCGCGCGGGTAAAGCTCAGAACATAGCTCTTCGTCGCAGCATAAACCGCGAAGCGCGGCTGGGGCAGAAAGGCGGCTGCGCTGGCGAAGTTCAGAATGCGGGAGCGCCGCGCCATGTACGGAAGAGAGATGCGGCAGAATGCGGTCAGTGCCCGCACATTGACAGTACACATCCCGAGGCAGTCCTCGAGAGGCAGCTCCGATACCTGCCCGATTCTCCCGAAGCCTGCTGCATTTACCAGAAAAACAATCTCCGGCCTTTCCGTGCGAAGCAGCTCCCCGTAAGCCGAAAAGCTGCTCTCGTCTCCCAGATCCCATGAGAGGATGCGGCTCCTTTTCGTCAACAGAGCGGAAATCGCCTCCATCCGCTCCTGCCGCCTGCCGATCAGCCAGAATTCCTCAATAGCTTCGATCTCATCATTCAGCTGCAGGACAGATTCCCGCCCCATTCCGGAGCTCGCTCCGGTAATCACCGCAATCCGCATGCTTCACCTCACTTTTCTGTAAAACAAAACAGTCTCAACTCTCCGTCCGGAGAGTCAAGACTGCCTATACCATGCGGGAAGTGGGACTTGAACCCACACGTCCTATCGGACACAAGATCCTTAGTCTTGCCTGTCTGCCAATTCCAGCATTCCCGCAGAGCAGGGGATGAGGGATTCGAACCCCCATCGGCGGTTTTGGAGACCGTTGCTCTACCATTGAACTAATCCCCTCTGCCCATTCGCCCCAAAGCTTAGAAGCGACGAAAGGTATATTAGCAAAAAAATCCCCCCTCGTCAAGAGCTCCTCTGAAATTTAAAACAGGTATCCTGCCGCTCACATTGTGATGGTGCCAGGCAGCCCTCTGCAATTCATTGCGGCAGAAGCGGCTGCTACGCATCCTGCCGTTTCAGCACAGCGAGCGCCTCCCGGATATTCCTGACCGGAAGCAGTGTTATCCCCTGCTTCTCCAGACCCGGACTTCTCTTCGCATGATATGCCGGCATGACGATTCTGCGAAAGCCGAGCCGCACCGCCTCCTCGATTCGCTGCTCCGCATTGGAAACAGCACGCACCTCTCCGGCGAGTCCCACCTCTCCGAAGATCATCACATCCTCCGGAACCGACACGTTCCGGCAGCTCGAAATCAGCGCCAGAATCACCGCGAGATCCGTGGAGGGCTCAGAGATCCGGAGTCCCCCCGCGATATTCAGATAGGCATCATACTTCGAGAGCTCCAGCCCCAGACGCCGTTCGATGATTGCCAGCAGCAGGTTCATCCGGTTGTAGTCGATCCCGTTGGCAGTACGCCGCGGAAGCCCGAAGCTCGTCGGCACCGCCAGTCCCTGAATCTCGATAAGGAGCGGACGCGTGCCCTCCATCCCGCAGGTCACCACAGAGCCGGTGGAGCCGGTCGGGCGGCCCGAGAGCAGAAGCTCGGACGGATTCCGCACCTCCCGGAGTCCCTCTGCGCTCATCTCGAAAACTGCGATTTCATTCGTCGAGCCGAAACGATTCTTCTGTCCATGCAGGATCCGCAGGCTTCCGCTGCTCTCCCCCTCGAAATAGAGCACCGCGTCTACCATGTGCTCCAGAATCTTTGGCCCCGCTACGCTGCCGTCCTTGGTGACATGCCCGACGAGGAAAACCGCGACTCCCTGCTCCTTCGCCGTGCGGAGCAGCGCCGCAGCGGATTCTCGCACCTGACTGACGGAGCCGGGCGCCGCGCTTACCAGCTCGGTAAACATCGTCTGGATCGAATCGATCACGACCATGTCCGGCTTCTCCTCCTGTATCGCCTCCACGATGTTCTCGATATTGGTCTCGCAGAGGAAGCGGAGCTCTCCGCGGATCTCCGCAATTCTCTGCGCACGCAGCTTGATCTGCTTCAGGCTCTCCTCTCCCGAGACATAGAGCGCCCGCTTTCCGTAGTCCGCGCAGAGATTTCGGACAATCTCCAGAAGAAGCGTCGATTTTCCGATCCCCGGATCCCCGCCCAGAAGAAGCAGCGAGCCAACCACGATTCCTCCGCCGAGCACACGATCCAGCTCTGAAAATCCGGTTGGGAGCCGATCCTCCCGCAGGAGCTCAATCTCGTCGATCCGAACCGGACGGCTCCGCTGTCCCCTGAGGGCATTCGCAGAAAAGGAAGCGGCTCTTTTCGAGGAGGACGGCACCTGTACCGGCTCCTCCACGAAGCAGTTCCACGCGTGGCAGCTCGGGCACTGCCCAAGCCACTTTCCTGTTTCATATCCGCATTCCTTACAAAAAAAACGACTTGCCGCTTTCGCCATCAGTGCCTTCTCCTCCTCACGATATACCGAAGCGCCCTGCCCTCTTTGTCCGTGGTAATACGGACAGAGCAGTTCTCTCCGAGCTTTCCGTCGAGGATTTCCTCTGCGAGCCTGTCCTCAACCATGCTCTGTATCGTCCTTCGGAGCGGTCTCGCGCCATACTTCGGGTCATAGCCCTTCGAAACCAGAAGCGCCTTCGCGCTCTCATCCAGATGCAGCCGGATATTCATCTCCGACTTCGCGCGTTTTTCTACATCCCGCAGCATAATATCGAGGATCTCCGTCATGCTTTCCTTCCCGATCGGATGGAACACCAGCAGCTCGTCCACACGGTTCAGGAACTCCGGCTTGAACAGCCGCCGAACCTCCTCCATGACCCTGCTCTGCATAAACCGGTAGTCCCTCTCCTTCGAGCCGTCCCCCTGATCGAAGCCGAGCCGCTTCGGACTGACGATTGCCTCCGCACCTGCGTTGCTGGTCATGATGATAATGGTATTCTTGAAGGAAACCCTGCGGCCCTGCGCATCCGTAATGTGTCCGTCGTCCAGCACCTGCAGCAGAATATTCAGTACATCCGGGTGCGCCTTCTCTACTTCATCAAAGAGGATGACAGAATACGGATTCCTACGCACCTTCTCCGAGAGCTGCCCGCCCTCGTCATAGCCGACATAGCCGGGAGGGGAGCCGATCATCTTGGATACACTGTATTTCTCCATGTATTCCGACATATCCACACGGATCAGGTTCGTCTCCGAGCCGAAGACCGCCTCGGCAAGCGCCTTCGAGAGCTCCGTCTTGCCGACGCCGGTCGGCCCGAGGAAGAGAAAGGAACCGATCGGGCGTCTCGGATCCTTCAGCCCCACTCTGCCGCGCTTGATCGCCAGCGCAACTGCCTTGACCGCCTCCGGCTGTCCGACAACCCTCTGACGCAGAAGCTCCTCCAGCCTGCGGAGCCGTTCCGTCTCCTCCTCCCGGAGCCTCTGCACCGGTATCTTCGTCCACTCGGAGACGACCTTGGCGATGTCCTCCTCAGCAAGATGCAGGCGGTTATCAATCTTCTCCTGTTCCCACGCCGCGAACGCCTGCGTGAGCTTCTGCTGGCGGTTCTTCTGCCTGCGCTTCACGCCCGCAGCCTTGTCAAATGCCTCCGCCTTGATGCAGTTCTCCTTCTCTGCCTCCAGCTCGCCGAGCTCCGCGCGAAGCTTCCGAATCGACTCCGGCTCTCCCGAAGAGAGGATCCGCAGCTTGGATGCCGCCTCATCCACGAGGTCGATCGCCTTATCCGGCAGATAACGATCATTGATATATCTCACAGAGAGCTTCACCGCCGCCTCCAGCGCACTGTCGTCAATCTCAAGCTGATGATGCGCCTCATATTTCCGGCGTATCCCCTTCAGGATCTCGAGCGTCTCCTCCGGTGTCGGCTCCTCCACCATCACCGGTTGGAATCTGCGCTCCAGCGCCGCGTCCTTCTCGATGTGCTTCCGGTACTCGTCGAGCGTCGTCGCGCCGATGATCTGCAGCTCTCCCCTTGCGAGTGCCGGCTTCAGAATATTCGCGGCGTCCAGCGCGCCCTCTGCGCCGCCCGCACCGATGATCGTGTGGAGCTCATCGATAAAGAGCAGTACCTCTCCGTCGCTCCTCGCCTCCGCGATCACTCGTTTGATCCGCTCCTCAAACTCTCCGCGGTACTTGCTTCCGGCAACCATCGCGGAGATATCCAGCGTCAGCACCCTCTTCCGGAGAATGCTGTCCGGCACCTCTCCCGCCGCGATTTTCTCCGCCAGTCCCTCAACCACCGCCGTCTTGCCGACGCCCGGCTCTCCAATCAGACAGGGATTGTTTTTGCTGCGCCGCGACAGGATCTGAATCACCCGCATGATTTCCTGATTCCTGCCGATCACGGGATCCAGTCCGTCCTTCTCCGCGAGCTTCGTCAGGTCTCTCGAATACTGATCCAGCATCGGCGTCCGGCTCTGCGCCCGCTTCGCCGAGGGTGCAGCGTTCTCTCCTGCGGCAGCGCCCATTGCCGCCATAATCTGCTGATAGATCCTCTGTGCACTGCCGCCCAGTGTATTGATGATCCGCGCTGCCGCGCAGTTCGGATCCTTCAAGATCGAAAGCAGGATATGCTCTGTCCCGATCAGCGCGGAATGCGCCTGCTGCGCCTCCTGAAAGGATGCCTCCATGATCCTCCGCGCGCCCGGCGTATAGCCGGAGCGATCCGCGACCGACACATTGCCGTCCGGGGAAATGAATTTCGAAATCATCTCCAGGATCTTATCCTCCTCTATGCCGTTCGCAGCGAGTGCCTTCGCCGCCAGCGCCGTATTCTCCCGACGCAGCCCAAGCAGCAAATGCTCCGTCCCCACATAGCTGTGATGCAGCTCCTCGGCGCTCTCCAGCGCGAGCTGGATCGCCCTCTGTGCCTGTATCGTAAATTGATTCATGCCATTCTCCATCTTTTACCGCCTGTAATTATGTTTTACGATTCTAGTACATATATTCGGTTTTTTCAACAATCAAATATTAAAGTTTGATAAAAAGCGCAGGTACGGGAAAAGGACCGTCCAAGACGGTCCCCTCTCTCACAGCTCCTCTATCTCTATATCGGAGGCTGCGCCGCTCTTCGGCAGCACCTTCGTAAGGGAAAGATCCTCTGCATCCTCCTCTGTATCCTCTCCGAGCTTCCGAAGATCGCTGAGCGGTCTCGTCGCCCCCAGCTCCTCCTCTTCTGTCTCCGGCGGAGCAGCTTTGCCCGGCAGCTCCGAAAGCATCCTGGTTTCCTCCAGATCCTCTACCGAAACCGCGGCACGCTTCGCCGCAGGACGGGTCGTGGATGCCATACGGAGCGCCTCCGAATCCTCCCGGAGCGTCCGACCGTCTGCCCTGCCGCCCCTTCGGCTGTTCCGAAGCATGGTCGCGATCACCGCGATGAGCGCCAGAACCGCGAGCCCCAGAACAGAAAGCAGGATGAGCTGCATATTGCAGCGCTTCACGAGCTGGTTATATTTCTCTTCCAGCGCCGGATAGTTCTCCGCATTCTGCTTGAGCGCCTCCTCTATCGGATCCGAGAAGTAGCGCTGCAGCGTCTTGTCGGTCAGGTCATAACGGTAGAAATCCAGCTCTCCGGCATCATTCATACCATAGACAATGCAGTATTCATGCTGCTTGTCCGCCTTCCATACCCAGCCGCGAACCTGATGCCCGTCGATATCGATGACGCTCTCCGCGAAGCCCTCCGGTACTGCGACGCCGCTTCCCGGATTCATGATCGTGATCGTCTTTTCCTTTGAGGACAGCTTGACGCCCTCATTGATTGTCTCCGTCTGCCCGCTCTCCTGTGAAGCGCCGCCCTCCTGCTTCCGCACCGTGAGCTTATATACCGTCTGCGTGCTGCCATCCGCCGCCGTGACCGTAATGCTGACCGCATTTTCTCCGATATTCAGTGTCTCATTACCGGAGACGGAGACCGTCGCGCCGCCGTCATTCGGGATGGCGTTGATCGCGAGATTGTCTACATCCGTTCCCACCGTCAGCTCGTAGCTCGTATTCTCTGCGCTGAAGCCGGGCTTGAGCTCTCCCGGAGAGACGGTCAGCTCCTTAAGGGATGCGTCCTTTGAAGCATTGGATGCCGCCTGAATCGATACGGTCGAAGAGCCGTTGTGTGTGATTTCCACGATAGACTCGTCAGTGTCGTAGACCTCCTGTGTACCGATACGGATCGTCCCCTGCCCGGCAGACAGGGTCTTGAATTTCAGATTATATTCCAGCGTTCCCGTCCCGGCTCCGTTGGAAGCGCCATGCACCCGCACCGAGCCTGCGCCGCCCTCCGCATCGGTACCGCTCAGGAACTCCAGCGCCGTGCTGTCATAGTTCAGGGTGATATCTGCTCTGGACAGCGTTCCGTCGCCGCTTTTCACCTTCATCGTGACGTTGACATCTGTTCCGAGCGTCACCGACGGATCCGAAAAGGATATCTGTGCGGTCGCCGCCCATGCGCTCATCGAAAGCAGGACAGTCGCCGCTGCCGTTGCGAGCAGTATTCTCCATTTCTTCATCTTCTCTCCTCTATACTCCCCTAGTTCACCGGGCTGTTTCCGATGTCAAGGATCGGCGCCCCGCCCTCATTTGCCGCAGTCGTACCGCTCCCCTGTCCGCCGCTTTGTCTGCGAATCCGGATCAGGTACTGTCTCGTCGAGCCATTCTGCGCAGTCACGGTAATGGGCACGTCGGCCGCACCCTCATTCAATGCGATTCGTCCTGCTCCTGTGATCGACGCATGACTCTCCGCGGCTGCCGCCTGTATATTCACAGCGGAAACCGTTTCCTCCACTACCAGCGTATACAGCCCCTCGTCCATATTGAAATTCGGTGTCAGCGTGAAGCCCTCCGCCGTCAGCGAGCGGAGCTTGTTATTCGGATTCCCGTCCCCGGTCGGGATCGGCGCGGGCGTATCCGGCATATTCTCATAGATCGGAATGCTGAATTCCTGCGGAAGCTGCTTCATCTCTGCGGTATATCCGCTCCCCAGCTTCGCCCCCTCCTCCGCAGCTCCCTGTACATTGGTCATATACTGGTGCTTGTAGATATTGGCTCCCTGCACATTGAATTTCTTCAGATAGAGCGTATTCTGCCCCGCCTTCAGATAGTTTTCCGCGAAGAACTGCGCACCGCCCACGATCGACTTTTCCACCGTGTTCCACGGCCGACCGTAGCTGCCGTTCTGGGAGGCATACCAGAGCCCTCTCTCCACGGCTGACATCCCATTCTGTGCGTAGGCGCCGACATTAAAGTAATTGTAATGCCCGCTGCTGCCGGAGATCGAACCGCTCGTCCCCTTGCCCTGCTCCTGCAGGATCATCGCCGCGAGAACATACGGATTCTGCTGCGTCTTTTCCGCCGCCTCCATGATGATATCCGCATAGCTGCCCGCACCGGTAAGCGTAATCGAAGCGCCGCCGGAAGCGGATGCCGCATTGGAGCCGAGTCCGATGCCCGGTCCCTCTCCGACCGAGATCACCGCGCTGCCATTCCCGGCCGTAGTCTGCACAGCACCGCTCTCCGCCCTATCCCCCGTCTCGCCCGGTCCTTCGAAGCCGAGGAAGCTCTCTGACGTGTTCTCCGCTGTGCTCTGCACAGCAGCCTGCCCGCCGTCCGTAAAGGTCTGCGTTCCGGACGCGCCGCTGTTCATGAAGCTGTCCCGCAGCATCGCACGGAGCCCGTCAATATTCTGTGTCGCAGGATTGTAGCTGTGTATGGCAAACTGGAAAATGTATTTATCATCCAGAAAATTCCGCGGATCCATGTAGTATGCCGTGATCTCACGGGAAGCGCCCACCCAGGTCGCGCCGTCGAAGCCGGGCCAGCTGCTCGTCGTCCAGTCAAACTTGCCGTTCTCTGTCGATTTCCATGAGGAGATCGAATCCTTGTCGATCAGGCTGTTTGTCCCCTCCATCTCTCCATTCAGCGCGGCATTCCAGTCAAGTCCCGTACGAAAGCCCTTAAATACCCAGCTCGGATACTCCGCATGAAGCTGCCGAAGCCCCGCCTTGTAGCTCTCCGGGAAGCCCTGCTCATTCAAATACTGCTCAAAGGCGCTGTCCGTCGTATAAGCACTCGGAAAGCGAACAAAATCAGAACGCACGTAGCCGTTCCCGCCCGAAAAGCTGATGCTGTACCACAGCTTTCCGTCCGAGCCGTTCCGTTCTCCGGTCACTGTAACGGCCATACCGCCGCTGAGACTCGCCACCTTTCCGGTTTCCGTCCCCGCTCCTGTACGGACATTGATCAGCGTACCGCGGATCACCGCGGAGCGATTCGCCGCCGCAGCCGATGCCGCAGGGTTACATATAGATGATAAGGGACTGAACAGCAGCGCCGCCGCTGTCAGCGCCGCAATGCCGATCCTGCCGAAATTTCTCCTCATTTGCCTCTCTCCAAGCCAGTCTGTATGGATATAACACGCCCGGGATCCGGACATTTATCCGAGCCTCCGAATAATAACAGTGTATGATAAATGCTTTCGCTCCGTCAACGTTATTTCGGATTTTTCAGATAAAAGAAACGAATTTTTAAAGACTGCCATAAGCGCGGGAAAGACAAGGCACGGACGCGGCTTCAAATATAAAAACCGTGAAGAAGCGGGAAATAGGCTTCTTCACGGCTCCGCATATCCGATCCTTAAACCGGATATGCCTTATTCTCCTTGTCGGCCTGCTTCACGGCGATGCCGCTCTGCTGCGCCTCTCTGTATTCGAAGAACTCCTTCGCTACCGCCGGGAACAGCGCATAGGACAATACGTCCTCCGGCTGCTGCGTCCACTGCCTGCATTCCTCCGTGAACTTCGCAAGCTGCGGCGCGATATGATTCGCCGGCCTGTCTGTGATCGGCTCCTCACCCGGCTTCAGGATCTTCCGGAGAACCTCCGGATCCACCGGCTTCACTGACTGTCCGAACTCACCCGCTACCAGCTTGTGGGACTCCTTCGGAACCATCTTGTAGCGCTCACCCGTCAGGACATTCATCACTGCCTGCGTGCCGACGATCTGTGAGGACGGCGTAACCAGCGGCGGCTCTCCGAAGTCCTTCCGCACGCGCGGCACCTCCTCCAGCACCTCCGTGAGCTTGTCATCCTTGCCTGCCTGATGCAGCTGGGAAATCAGATTGGAGAGCATGCCGCCCGGAACCTGATATTTCAGCGTATTGATATTCACGCCCAGCACCTTGGTGGACATCAGTCCGGTCTTCAGGCATTCCTCACGGTACGGCGTGAAGTGGTTGGAGACCTTGATCAGCCTCTCCAGATCCAGCCCGGTGTCATACTCCGTTCCCTCAAACGCCTTCACCATAACATCGGTAGACGGCTGGGAGGTGCCGAGCGCAAACGGGGTGGACGCCGTATCGATGATGTCCGCACCCGCCTCTACGCACTTCATATAGGTCATGGATGCCATGCCGGAGGTGTAGTGCGTATGGATCTCGATCGGAAGCCTGGTGCCTCTCTTCAGCGCTTTCACAAGGTCGTAGCCTGCCTGCGGAAGCAGGAGCCCCGCCATATCCTTGATGCAGAGGGAATCGGCGCCCAGATTCTCTACGTCACGCGCCAGCTTTTCCCAATACTCGAGCGTGTAGGCATCGCCCAGCGTGTAGCAGAGCGCGATCTGCGCATGTCCCTGCTCCTTCTTGGTCGCCTTAACCGCCGTCTCGAGATTCCGGATATCATTCAGACAGTCGAAGATACGAATGACATCGATGCCGTTCGAAATCGACTTCTCTACGAAATACTCTACGACATCGTCCGCATAATGATTGTAGCCGAGGATGTTCTGCCCGCGGAAAAGCATCTGCAGCCTCGTATTCTTGAAATGCCGCTTGAACATCCGAAGACGATCCCACGGATCCTCCTTCAGGAAACGGAGGCAGGCGTCAAAGGTGGCGCCGCCCCAGCACTCTACCGCATTGTAGCCAACCTGATCCATCGTGTCCAGGATCGGCTCCATAACCTCCCTCGGCATACGTGTAGCAATCAGAGACTGGTGTGCGTCACGGAGCACGGTCTCTGTAATTTTAACCTTAGCCATTTTATTCTCCTTATACTATTAGTGCCGCCGAAGCCTTCGGCATGGGGATTTACTTCACGCCATAGACAGCCATGAAGGTACCGGCTGCCACTGCAGTACCGATCACGCCCGCCACATTCGGTCCCATGGCATGCATGAGAAGGAAGTTGGTAGGATCGTCCTCCGCGCCGACCTTCTGGGAGACGCGCGCCGCCATCGGGACGGCAGATACGCCTGCGGAACCGATTAACGGATTGATCTTTTTGCCGGAGGCATAGTACATGATCTTACCGATTACGACGCCTGCCGCAGTACCGAATGCGAAAGCCACCAATCCGAGCAGGACGATCTTCAGGGTATCCATCTTCAGGAACGCCTCTGCGGAGGTAGATGCGCCTACGGAGGTGCCGAGCAGGATCACGACGATGTACATCATAGCATTGGCTGCTGTTTCCGTGAGCTGCTTCACAACGCCGGACTCCTTGAAGAGGTTGCCGAGCATCAGCATTCCTACCAGCGGAGCCGTAGTCGGAAGAAGCAGGCAGACAACTACCGTTACGATGATCGGGAAGAGAATCTTCTCCAGCTTCGAAACGGAACGGAGCTGTGTCATCTTGCACATTCTCTCCTCCTTGGTCGTCAGCGCCCTCATGATCGGCGGTTGAATGATCGGCACGAGGGACATATAGCTGTATGCCGCGACAGCGATCGGTCCGAGAAGAGCGGTCTGCCCGAGCTTATTGCAGAGGAAAATGGAGGTCGGCCCGTCCGCGCCGCCGATGATGGAGATGGCAGCTGCCGCCGCGCCGTTAAAGCCCATCAGAATAGCGAGGAAGTACGCGGCATAGATACCGAACTGGGCTGCCGCGCCCAACAGAAAGCTGATCGGATTCGCAATCAATGGAGAGAAGTCCGTCTGCGCACCGACACCCATGAAAATCAGGGACGGAAGAATCGTCCACTCATCGAGGGTGAAGAAGTACCAGAGCAGACCGCCGGTTCCATTCATGGATTTCTCGGCAGGAAGCATGATATCCGGATAGATATTCACGAGCAGCATTCCGAATGCGATCGGCACCATCAGAAGAGGCTCGAAGCCCTTCGCGATTCCGAGATAAAGGAATACGAGCGCCACAAGCATCATCAGGTAGTTGCCCCAGGTCAGATTAAAGAATGCTGTCTGCTGTGCCAGGTTAGATAGTGTCTCTACTATATTCATTTTTTATATAACCTCCAGATCAGCAAAATCAGATGAAGTCAGCTGCCAGAACTCAGTTCATGGTAGCCAGGGTTGCACCGGACTCTACTGCATCGCCTACCGCCACCTCGATGGTAGCAATGGTGCCGTCCTGAGGCGCTACGATATCGTTCTCCATCTTCATCGCCTCCAGCACGAGAATCGGATCCCCTGCCTTCACAGCCTCTCCGACCTTCTTCTTCACAGCGAGGATCTTGCCGGGCATCGGCGCACTGACGGAAACTGCGCCTGCCGCGCCGCCTGCTGCGGGAGCTGCCGGAGCTGCCGCTCTTACTGCAGGAGCCGCAGCGCCCTTCCCCTCTTCAACGGTTACATCGTAAGCTACACCATTCACGGTGATTGTATAATTCTTCATTTTTATCCCATCCTTTTGACTGAATTTAAATTAACGTCTTCTGATCGAGCGTACCACGAGCCCGTTCTGCAGGGTCGGTCCCGGTACGAAGCCGTCACTCTCCCCATCCCTGTCCGCCTCATAGGCCGCGATCGCCGCTGCGATAACCGCCTCAAGTTCCGCGCCCGATACGTTGACCGGCGCTGCCGCTGCCTTCTGCGCCGGAACCGCCGCAGGAGCTGCTGCCGCCTGTCCGCCTGCCTTCCGCCTCTTCTCAAACACATTGACATACTTTAAGAGGCTGATGATCCATGCAATGAAAATCAGCACGACAATAACCGTACCCATCCCCACGACGAGGTTTCCCGCGGCATCGCCGAACTTCTCTCCGAAGCTGTACTCCGGCTCGAAGGTCATCTCCGTAAACGCCTGCCTGTCCTCGGAGAGTCCGAGCGTCAGATGCAGCTTCCGCTTCTCGAAGGTCGACGTGATCTCTACCCTGTAGCTGCCGTCCGCCTCCTGCACAGCCTCCGCGCTGTCCGCGCTGACGAAAGCTCCGAGCCGGTGCATGGAATTCAGGTAATTCGTAAGTCCGTTATATACGATGGCATTCCTGTCATGCTCCGCCTGATCGATCGATTTCTGGATCTCCTCCGCCGGGAGCGAGCCCAGCGATTCCATATAGCTGAGCGAGGAGCTCTCCAGCGTCTGCTTCTGCATCGGATCGATCGTCACGGCGACCGTCTCCTTCGCGCAGCCGGCAAACACCAGAAGGCTGATGGCAAGACAGGCTCCAAGGACTATCTTCTTCATCCACTGCTTCATTCATCCACTCCTTACACTGTTCCGTGCTTCTTGTCCGGTCTGTAAACGCTCTTCGTACATAGCATCTCAAATGCGGCGATAATCCTCTGTCTGGTTTCCTCCGGCCGGATGAGGTCATCCACATACCCCCTCTGCGCTGCCGACAGTGCGGAATTCTTCTTCTCGTCGAACTCCTTCGCGATCGCCGCCTTTCCTGCCTCATCCTGCTCCGCAGCCAGGATCTCCGCAGCCTTCTTAGCGTCCATCACGCCAAGCTTCGAATCCGGATAAGCATAGACATAGTCAATGCCGAGCGCCTTGGAGCCGAGCGTCAGTCCCGCGGTGCCGATGGCATTCTTCACTACCGTGACCATCGGCACGGAAGCGTTGGAATAGGCTGCTGCAAGCTTCGCCGCCGCCCTCGGCATCTTCCTTTCATTGCATTCGTTATTATAGTAGCTCCTGACATTTGTGAGCGTCAGCACCGGAAGCTCGAAGGCATCGCAGAAATTCACGAGCGCCGCTGCCTGCTCCGCACCCTTCCAGCGGAGCGCCTCCTCCGTGGTCGCTACCACGCCGGTAGTCTGCCCGTTCAGTTGGATAAAGCCCGTCACGAGATCCTGCGCGAAATCCCTTCTGGTCTGGACAAATATACCGTTATCCGCAAGGAGCTTCACTGCCTCCGCGCCGCCCAGCTTCTCGATCCCTGCTACGGAGCGGTTCAGGTCGTCCGTGCATTCCTCCACGGCGCCGAAATCCTCATTATTGGAGGGAAGGATGGCAATCAGCCTGCGGATCTCAGCGAGGATCTCCTCCTCGGTTCCGGCGAAGTCTGCTGCGCCGTTCTCCATCTGAGACTCTGCCTTCGCGATCGCATCATCCTTATTGCCGAATACCGCATCCGGCGCATTCAGGAAGAGACGGGAATGCTCCTTCTCCAGGAACACAAAGTCGGAAAGCGCAGTCAGCACAGACATCCCGCCGCCGCTCGTCCCGAATACCGCTGCAAGCTGCGGAATCACACCGCTGGCGAGCGTCTGCTTGTGATAGATCCTGCCCATGCCGAAGAGCGCGTCGTTTGCCTCCTCAAGACGGAGACCGGAGCAGTCGGTAAGTGCGATCACCGGGGCTCCCATCTTCATTGCCATGTCATAGAGGTTCGCGATCTTGCGGGCGTGCATCTCGCCCATGGAGCCGCCGAGCACCGACGCGTCCTGTGCATAGACGTATACGAGTCTGCCATCGATCGTACCGTAAGCGGTCACCACGCCGTCAGACGGCGCTTTCTTCTCCGCCATGTTGAAATCCGTCGCTCTGGCCTGCACCAGCGCTCCGATCTCAACGAAGCTGGATTCATCGAGCAAAGCCTGAATGCGGGCCCTTGCGGATGATCTTGCCTGATTATCCATTTTTTATCCTCCATTTCCTATATAAAGCAGGGTTTTCCCCCGATTTACTAGCGTGTATTATATATGATATCTCCAATTGTTTCAAGCGAAAGAGCGGCACAATGTGAAGAATTTCACATATTGTGCCGCAGTAATTGCGAATGACCTGCCTGAACGGTTACCATATTATATGATCGTTCCGGCAAAGATTTCTTTATGATGAATATCGCAGAAAAAAACACGCTTTCATAGACGCGGGAGCTGTCGGCAGCTTTCAGCTCGTGAAACGCAGCCCCTTCGGATAGTCATTTTTGATCCTGCCCTGCACGTATCTCCCGAAGCCGAGCGCCGCACCATCTACCGCGACGAGCACATAGCCCTTCTGAAACGTCTCTCTTATCTTCTCCTCCGGAAATTTGAGCTCGGCGCGCTCCGCCGTGATCTCCAGCCCGGTGAGGTAATCCCAGACCCTGCGATCCTCCTCGGAAAGCGAAATACAGGGATATTCCGACATCGCAGGCTCCGTGTGGGAATACCCATGCTCCGGCTCCTCCCGCTTCCGTTCTGTTCGGCTCTTAAAGCAGCCGACCCGCAGCGTCCGAAGCCCTGCTGGCTCCGGGAGAGAATCCGGAAAGAGACTGCGTCGCTCTCCCTCCTGCCTTTCCAGAAGCCGCACCCGTCCCGGTTCCCGCCTGCTCTCCCCCGCCTTCGCAAACACCGCGATATAATGTCCCTCTCCGCGTTCCCGGTGCGGGAAAATTCGTTTCTCACTCACAAGGGAGAGGGAACTGTTCAGCGAGAGAAGATAGTCGCGGATTCCTTCATTCTCACCCCGTTCAAAGGTACAGGTGGAGTAACCGAGCCTTCCGCCGGGTGCCAGCAGCTTAAGCCCGTTCCGTACGATCTCCCTCTGCCGCATGATACAGCGCTCCACATTCTCCGGACTCCATTCGGTGACCGCGTTCTCATCCTTCCGGAACATCCCCTCTCCGGAGCAGGGTGCGTCAATAATGACACGGCTGAAATATGCCGGAAAACGCTCGGCAAGACGCGACGTATCCTCATTCAAAACAAGGGAATGCAGGATCCCCAGTCTCTCAATATTGGAGGAGAGGGTGCGAGCCCGGCTTCCGACATATTCATTGCTGAGAAGAATGCCGCCCTTTTCCATCGAAAGGAAGTCCGCTGCATGACCGGATTTCCCGCCGGGACTGGCGCAGAGATCGGCGACACGATCGCTCTCCGTAATATGCAGGCTGCGTACTGCCTGCATGGCAGACGGCTCCTGCATATAGTAGAGCCCCGCCTCATGGTAGGGGTGCCGCCCCGGACGGACTCCCAACGCGGCAAGACGCGCCTCGTCCAGATAGAGCTCCCGATAATAGCGTTTCCCGTCCTTCTCCTCCCAGCTCGCCTCCGGAAGCGGGGAGCAACCCCACTCCTCCGTCAGCTTCACGTATATTTTCTCCCGATTTTCAGCGGAAAGAGAGAACAGCTTCCGGAGATTCAGTCGGAGCCCCCGCTCCGCGCTCTTCTCATACGAAAGAAGAAAGCTCTGCAGCTCTTCCTCAGAGCCTAAGAGCTCCCGCATCCTCCTGAGAAATTCCGACGGCAATTCTCTCATTTTCTTTATCCTTTCCTGTACGAGGGGATACCCCCGCAGTGAAAGGAGACTGCCCGCTGATTTTCATCATCGGCCAGTCTCCCGTGTACCTGTCCCTGTCACAGGGCATTCTGCTATCGTCAGCTTAAAGATTTATCTTGTACTCGTCCTTCCCCTCGCCGTCTATGACATAATATGCAGCACTCTGGTTCGCCACCACATAGACCTCGACGCTCTTCGCGTCCTTCTTTGCCTTTTTCGCTGCCTTCAGCGCCTGCTTCTGCACCTCTTCCACATGGATCTGCCTGCCGTTAAACTCAAGCGTAACGCTGAGCTTCGGCTCCGCAGCCTTTGCCGCGGGCTTGCGTCCCTTCTTCGGTGCGACCTTCTCTTCTTTCTTCGCGGCAGCCTTCACCGCAGCCTTCTCTTCCTTCTTCACAGCGGACTTCACCGCAGCCTTCCTCGGTGCTTCTGCCGTCTTCGGCGTATCCTCCTGCCGATCTGCCTTCGCCGCCCTGCGGATCTCCGCGAAGGATTCCTTCAGCGCCTCATCCTTTTTCACTTCCGCAGCATTATCCAGCTTCTTTTTTTCCATACCGCTCCTCCTCTTTCCGCGGCGGTTCTCCGCCTTCAAAGTCCCGGGAAGTCCGCCATATCCCGGTTTTTTGCTTCATTCGCATTATACGGAGCGAAAAAACGACGGTCAAGCTTTTCTTTTGTTTTTATTACAAATTCCGTAAAAAATATAAAAAAAGATGCTCCAGACAAGATAAAACAGGGTCGAGGGGTTCGAAAACCATGTCGTAAAAAAGGAAAACAGCAGGTAAAATGCAAGCTGTGCGGCGATCAGACAGGCAAACGGATTTTCCGCGCGGCGCAGCCTCTCCGTACAGAGCGCAGAAAGGAACGAAAGCGCGGCGGAGAAGAGCAGTACGCCCGGAATGCCGAAGTCGTACCATGCGTCATAGAGCAGCGTAACCGTCGTCAGCTCTGCCTTCGTCGTGAAGAGCGGAAAGGCAAGCGGCAGCTCCACGAGGTATTTGAGGGCTGACAGCGTGACAAAGGGATAGAGCATCCGCATTCCATGGCTGTGCTCCGTGAGCTGCTCCGTCATGACATTGAAATTGTCATAATTATTCGCAATATACATATAGGGCTGTGTCACAAAAATCGGCATCGCCGGATTTTTCATCTCGAAAATTTCATTCAGATAGCGGATGGAATGCGCCCTTTCCGCCGTGAGAAGAACATAGATAACGAGCATTCCGAGAAAAACAGCGAGCAGACGCTCCCGCCGGAGACGAAGCCCGCAGAAATACGCCGTAAACAAAAGCAGCAGCACCGAAAACAGAAACTGAAAGCGGGATACCATCAGCACGGTAAGAAGCCACGGAAGAAGCAGCCCCAGAAAAAACAGGGGATCCCCTCCGATCCGCTGCAGCAGGCTGCGTCTCTTCTCCGTATCTCCCGCCGTGTCCCGCCGCGTCAGACGATAGAGCAGCGCAATCGAGGGACAGAGCACCGAAAGCGTAGTGAAGTAATGAATTCCCGGGAGATGGAAGCTCGAATACGCATGCGGCGTCGCAACCGTGAAGAGCGGGATGAAGCCCAGCACCGCCGCCTCGATCAAAAAGCAGAGCGTACTGAGCACCAGTAAGCCTCCAAGCGCTATGGCAATCCCCCCCGCCGCATGCCGCGGGATCTCTGCATTCTGCACTGCCCGCTCTGCGTCCTGCGCTCGATCCCTCCTCTGCATATTCTCCGCTCTTTCCTTCCGCCCTGTCCTTTCCCGAAGCAGGCGGCAGAACAGGCGGTAAAGCGGCAGAAAGACAAGATAGGAGAGATAGAAGCTAAGCCATGTTTCCCTGCTCCAGACCGTCCCGAGCCGGCTCAGATGAAAGCAGGCGATTCCCTCCCCGCCAAGCAGCCCGAGCGCGAAGAGCCCCGGCAGATTCAGGAGCCCTCCCTCTCTGCTGCGGTTTCGAAAATACAGAAAAAAGGCTACGGCAATCAGAAAAAAGCCGGAGGCAGGATAGCTCTCCCTCCGGCTGCATCGATACGACAGCACTGTCGCTGCGCTGAACAGCAGAAGCTCCCACAGAAGCTCCCCCGCCTCCCGAAAAGGCGTGATTTCCGTTTTACTCTTCATACTTCGTCTCTTTGCCGCGCTCAGCCTCTTGCCGATGCCTCCGGCTGGGAGGGCTCTCTCGGCTCCTCTGTCCTGCTGCGCGCTATGGATGTCTCCGCTCTGCTCTCCGTCGTCTCCGTGTGACTCTCTTCCGTACCGCTCTCATTCTCCTGCCGCGTGCTCTCCCGCGGCAGGGACTCCGTGCTCTCGGGTGCCGTCGTCTCTGTCTCCGGAATCCTCTCGATCCGGACTGTGACATTGACGTCACCGCTCGGCTCTGCCAGCTCCACGCCTGCCGGAAGATAGTCTGCGATATGGAAGGTCTGGGTCAGGCTGCCGGTCGCTCCCGTGATATCTACCGCCGGAAGCTCGAAGACCGTCATTGCGTCGATCACCGTATTGGAGGCGGAAAGCTGTATCGAATCCGGCGATACGGTCATGCTCTCATACTGGTAGCCCACCGCGGGTGTGCCGCGGATCGAGGAAAGCAGATTAATGCTTTTCTTCCTGTGCAGCGTGACAGAATAGTTGATCTCGCTGTCCGAAAGGCTCAGATCCGAAAGCCCCGTAATGATATTGCCATTTGCGTCATAGAACACCGGCTTCACCGTACCGCTCCGGCTCTCCGTCAGATTGTTCACATCGATATTGACGCCGACCTCCGAGATCCTGCCGATTGCGGATTCGGTTCCGCTCACATAGACCGTCTCCGGGCTGATGATCATATTGGAGACCGTGAAGCCGTCCGCAGGCGTCCCGACCTGTTTCAGCTTGAGATTGAACTGCTTCTCCTGCACATTTTCAATGCTGACCCGCACTACAGAGGGTCTGGCAGAGACATCGGAGATCAGGCTGTCCTTCTCATTCAACACCTCCACATAAACCGGAACTGCCCCTGTGATCGAGTAATCCCTGAGATCGATATAGGCATGGAAATCCTTCGCGCTGATATTGGCGCGCTGATCGGTTCTGACCGTGTAGCCCACGCTCACCGTCGTCCGATCCACATCCCATGCCTTCCCCTCGGCTGCGAAGACGCCCTGATTCAGGATATCCAGATCCACTGTCCGGTAATCCGAGATCTCCGGCTTCGATACATTGACGACGATCAGCCAGAGCAGAATCGCAAGCAGGAGGCTGATCAGCTTCAGTCCCCAGTTTTCCCGGAGATATCTCATCGCTCTCCTCCTTTCCCCCTGCGGAAAAACGGGAAGCGGGAGGATGTCTCCTTCCGCTCCTCCCCGGAGGGCAGGCAGCTCCGCAGTGCGCTCTCGTCGCGGATCAGCTTCAAAACGCCGTTTTCCGCCACCGATACATTGCCGGTCTCCTCCGAAACCACGATGGTAACGGAATCTGTCACCTCCGAGATACCGAGCGCCGCGCGGTGCCTCGTACCGTAGTCCTTCGAAATGTCGTTTGCCTCCGAAAGCGGCAGATAGCAGGTCGCCGCCGTAACCCGGTTATGGGCGATAACCACCGCTCCGTCGTGCAGCGGGGTATTCTTCTCGAAAATGTTGATGAGGAGCGCGCCGGTCACGATCCCGTCCACCGCGATCCCGGTTTCCTCGATCTCCCGGAGAGGATAGCTCTGCTCGAGCACAATCAGTGCCCCGGTTCGCTTCCTCGCCATGGAGAAGGTCGCCCTGACGATCTCGTTCACCGTCGTGAAGCTGTTGTCCGCCGCCTGCTCCGGGAAAATGCGGGCAAACAGGCTCTTCGAGCCCAGCTGCTCCAGCGCCTTCCGAAGCTCCGGCTGGAAAATCACCGCAGCGGCAATGATCGCCACGGTAGAAATGCGCTCCAGCAGCCAGACGATGGTCGTCAGACGGAAGATCACGGCAAAGAAGGTGAACGCCACGATGACCAAGAGCCCCTTCAGCAGCTCCCAAGCACGCGTATTCTTGATCCAGAGAAGGCATACATAGAGGAATGCCGCGAGGATCACGATCTCCAGCGCACTGTTCAGCGTGAAGGGAGGCAGCAGGCTCACCCAGCTCTTCATTTTTACGAGTATCTCAGACAAAGCGTTATCCTTTCTCTACCGTGACCTTCTCTTCGGCACAGCCTTGACATAATAAAAGTAGGAATCGTCCTCGAACTGCAGCTTCTCTGTCCGACGATAATCCGCATCGTGTACGAACAGGATATACAGCACCGCGGTTCCCAGCGAGGTCGCTACCGCTCCAAGCTCTGACAGCAGACTGTGCCCCGCGAGGAAGCCGCTGCCGAGGAAGACCGCGGCGAGGCTCAACAGTGCACCCGCGAGTACGGCGGCGTACCAGGAATAATCGAAGGGAATGCTTCGGATCACAAAGACCGCAAGGAAGCAGAGCAGCAGCGTAAAAAGCAGCAGCACCATCTCCCGATTCCCGATGTACTCGAGGAAGAGCTCTCCGTAGCGGCTCGCCAGCTCCTCTACGCCGCTCCCTCCCGCCTCTGCGCCGAGCTTCACAGCGATGAGACGGAGAAAATAGTAGAGCATCGTCCCGAGCGCGATCGGTACCGCTGCTACCAGACCGAGGCTCAGTCCCGCAATCATTGGCAGCACATAGGGAATATGAAAGAGAAATGCCAGCGGCATCAGCGCGATCAGCACCGCATATCCGCCGCGGAAGGCAGACTGTACCAGCGTCAGCAGCAGAAAAAAGACCGCCGCGGAGAGCGCAAGCTCGAGAGAGCTGCGGTACAGGCAGTACAGGAGCAGCACCCCCGCCTCCATCGGAATCACCGACCAGGGGAGAAATGAGGCAAGAATCGTCATAAAAATGAGAAGCAGGAACACCCCGCCCGTGATTCCCCTCGTGAAATTCAGCACCGAGAGGAGCAGCACCAGAAAGGCTGTCAGACTGCGGAGCAGAGGAAGCAGCCAGTAGTCATGCTTTCTGAAAAAATCCGAAAGACCATCCCTTATCTCAGTGAACTGCATGCTTGTTCCCCCTCTGCATAATATTCAATACATCGATCTCCGGCTCGTCCAGCCAGTCCTCCTCTGTCTCGTCCTCCGAATCCAACCAATCCTCCGCAGGCTGCTCTTCCTCCTCCGGCGCAGGCTGCTGCCTCCCGTTCTCCATGCCTTGGAGGTGTTCCCGCATATAGCTCGACGCTTCCTCTCTCGCATAGCGCACGGCGCGGCCTGCCTGCTCATAGGAGAGCAGGCTCTCCAGCTTCTCGATGTAGCGTTCGCCCAGCGCTTCGGCGCGGTCATACCGCGCGCCCGCGCCGAAGCCGGACACGACGATCGTAAGCAGCAGACCGATCAGATAGAGCAGAGAAACGAGCCTCGCTGCATCCCCCAAAAAGCGAAAATTCAGATTCAGAAGGATCGTCTCCAGCTGGATCAGCACCGCAAGCATCGTGACGAGCAGGAAGCAGAGGCTGTAATGCAGGATCGCCTTGAAGATCCGTGCCGCCACATAATCCCCCTTGAAGAAACGGCTGACCTCCATGATATCCCTGCCCTCCCTCTTCTCGAAGATAGCAAGCTTTGTCATAATATGGACCTTCTCAATATCCAAATCCGCTCTCCCTTTCTGCCTGCGATGTCAGTAACCTCTCGCCTGTCTCGCTCTTTCCGCATACGGCGTATCCGGATGCTCTCCGACGATACGGTCAAATAGCGCATTCGCCTGCTCTGTCTCTCCGCGGCTCTGGTACAGCCGTGCCAGCAGGAACATATTCTCCGCCTCCTCCCGAAGCGCGAGACTCTGGGTATAATACTCCACCGCCTGATCGAAGCTGCCGCTGTTCCATGCTGCAGTTCCCGCCTCCGCCAGCGTCCGGTAGGCACTTCCCTCCATATAGGACTTGACTTCGTTGTACATATTAAGCAGGCTCTCGTCGGTGATTTCCGACGCATTCAGCGAGGCATACAGCTTCGCCGCCCCCAGCATATCCCCCGCCTGATATCTCGCAGAAATCTCTGTCAGAGTCTCATACTGGGACTTGAAGCCGGCATTGCCGCTCTCATACTGCGTAAGCTGGTTCTGAACCGTGTCGTACTGCGACTGCAGCTCTGCATTCTTGCTCTGCAGCTCCGTGAGCTGCCGGTTCGCCGCATCCAGCTTCTCCGTATAAAGGATCAGCTCCTGATTGTTCTTTCCATTCAACGCCTTCAGGCGCGCCGGAAGCAGCAGCAGATAGAAGAAGAGCAGTGCCAGCGTCATACCGATCAGGATGCAGGCAACAACAGCCCATGGGGACAGCTGCCGTACCTCCTGCGGAATCAATACGTCGTCCTCCGTCATCCTCCGGTGGGAGAATACATTCCGAAGCCGGCTCTGCTCGACCTCCGCGCGTCCGGTTCGCTTCTTGACCTCATCCATCAGCACCAGCGCCTTCGGATTGTTCCGGTCGATCTTCAGCACACGGTACAGGCATCGTCCCGCCTTGACCCAGTTTTCATGCTTCATATAGAGCAGCGCTTCCAGAATATACGCCTTCACATAGTTCGGGCTGTCCTCTATCACCTGATTAAGCTGCATCATCGCGAGGTCTTCATTGTTGTTCTGCGCATAGTCCAACGCCTGATTATAACGCTTCACATTCTCTGAGCAGATATGCAGGATCGCCGGTTTCCGCTGGACCTCATCCAGATAATAATCCGCGATATTGTCCTCCGGCAGCAGATTCATACTGATGACCCACTGCACCAGCGCGTCCGCCACCTCCCCGCATTCAAAGAAAATCAGCCCGAGCAGATTCCTCGCGTCCTTCTGGTACTTGTCGAACTGCAATGCACGCTTCAGAAGCCCCGCCGCACCGCTCAGATCCCGGAGACGGGCACGCTCCAGTCCCATATTATAGTAGCAGTTCGCGATTCTCTCGAGCATGATGTCATACTTCATCTTCCGTCTATGTCCCTCTTCGAGGCCTCCTCGATCAGCCTCGTCATAATGTCGTTCATATCCGTGAGATCGGTCTTTACGATCGCATCCTCGATCTCCTCTACATCCAGGCTCGGCTTGAAGCGCTGGATCTCCTCCTCAAAATCAATCATATTTCCTCCCGCCGCGCTATCTCCTCACAGCCGTACTGCGTACCACCCGTCTTGACAGGATCGCCCGCTTCCCTTACAATTTTCCATTGTATCTCCACATAACTCATTACAGTTTAGCATAGCTTAAATATCGATTCAAGCTTACAGAAAAGAGAAAATATGGAAGCTTTTGTTACGTTTTTTACCGGGCATCTCAGTGGAATTCTTTCCGGAGAGTGCATCGTATTCCTGATTTCCCTGCTCCCTGTCCTCGAGCTTCGGGGCGGTCTGCTCGCTGCCTCCCTGCTCGGACTCCCCTATCCCCGCGCGCTGCTGATCTGCATCCTCGGAAATCTGCTCCCGATCCCCTTCGTGCTGCTCTTCATCGAGCGGATCGTGACGCTGCTGGAGCGCTTTTCCCTGACAAGGGGACTCGCGCTCTGGTTCCGGCGGCGGGTAGATCGGCATCAAGCAGGCATCGAGAAATACGGCTTCTGGGGACTGACGCTCTTCGTAGGCATCCCCCTCCCCGGCACCGGAGCCTGGACCGGCTCTATCGTCGCCGGTCTCCTGAAGATGAGCCCCAGGCGCGTCGTACCCTCCATCCTGCTGGGCGTCCTGCTCGCCTCCCTCATCATGTCCGTCGTGAGCTACGGACTGCTCGGCACGCTGCTGCGATGAAGCGATATCCCAAAGAAAGAGAAGAGAGCCCTGTCGGAACATAGGACTCCCTTCTCTTTTTGTTTCCATGAAAATCAGCTTTTCTTCATCCGGATCACATTCCACGATGCCGGAGCCAGCAGCCCCTCTACGCATCCGTCTGTAACGTGCGTGCCCGCGTGCTTCTCCGGGCGGACGCTCTCACCTGATGCGCTGTTTACCGCCTTCAGATCCGGGCTCTCCAGCACGATATGCTCCAGCACCTGATACTGCGGAAAGGAGCGGATATCCAGAGAGAGCTCCACCGGTCGTTCCAGATTTCGGTTCACGAGGAAGAGCGTCAGCTCCTCCTTCTCCTCCTGCCAGACTGCAATCGACTCTGCATCCGTGATTTCGTCATGCCCGGAGGTGCGGTGCTTCGTCACAGAGCCTGCCGGCATAAGCACCGTCCCTCTGCCGTAGCGGGAGGCATGCAGGAAGGGATAGAATATCGTCTGCCGCCATGCCGCTCCGCCGTCCGGTTCAGTCATGATCGGCGCGATAACGTTGACAAGCTGGGCAAGACATGCCATCTTCACACGGTCGGCATGCTTCATCAGCGTGATCAGCAGGAGCCCGACCGCAAGTGCATCCTCGAAATTATAGACATCCTCGAGCAGCCGCGGATGCTGCTGCCACGGATGGTTCCGCATGATATCCTCGTCCGCCGCATTGGAATGAAACCAGACATTCCATTCGTCGAAGCTCAGCATGATGTCCTTCCTCCCCCGCTTCTTCGCCCTTACGAAGTCGCAGGTCGCAACGACACTTCGGATAAAGCGATCCATATCATCGGAGCAGGCAAGGAAATCCGCCGAATCGTCCTTCCGATTCCCATAATAGTTATGGAGAGAAATGTAGTCCACATAGTCATAGGTATGCTCCAGCGTCGCTGCCTCCCACTGCGGAAAGCTCGGCATCTCGATCGAGGAGCTGCCGCAGCTCACCAGCTCGATGCCCGGATCGATGAGCTTCATTGCCTTCGCCGTCTCCGCTGCGATTCTCCCATACTCCTCCATCGTCTTCATCCCGAGCTGCCATGGGCCGTCCATCTCGTTTCCCAGGCACCAGACCTTGATATTGTAGGGATCCTTCGCCCCATGCTCGATCCGAAGATCCGCGTAACGGCTGCCGGACGGGTGATTGCAGTATTCCAGCAGGTTGCAGGCATCCTGCACGCCTCTGGTTCCCAGATTCACCGCCATCATAACCGAGGAATCTGCCTTCTCCGCCCACCTGCTGAATTCATGGAGCCCCACCTGATTGGACTCTGTGCTCCGCCATGCGAGCTCCAGCCGCTTCGGCCGCTTCTCCCGCGGTCCGACAGAATCCTCCCAATAGAAGTTGGATACGAAATTTCCGCCGGGGTAACGGATGATCGGCACCTCCAGCTCCCGCACCAGCGCTATCACATCCTTCCGGAAGCCCTCCTCATCCGACATCGGATGCCCCGGCTGATAGATCCCGTCGTACACCGCTCTTCCCAGATGCTCGATGAAGGAACCGAATACCCTCCGATCCAGCTCCGCAATCCGGTAATCCCGATCCAGAATCATCCGTAATTTCCCATGCTGCGCCATATAATATCCTCCATTAAAAGCCATTTCAGAATAAGGCGGCAATTCAGACAGAAGGCTCTGCACAGCTGAACTGCCGCAAAATATGTGATATCCCCTGCCGCTTGTTAGCCCTTCACCGCTCCCGCCGTCATTCCCTCGATAAAATACCTCTGGAACGCTACGAAGAGGAGAAAGACCGGCAGGATCGAGAAGAAAGCGCCTACGATCAGCAGACTGTAATTGTCCCCATAGGGATTGATCAGGGTGTTGAGCCCCAGCGTCAATGTGTATTTCTCCGCCGAGCGGATCACCAGCAGCGGCCACATATAATTGTTCCACGCGTTCATACCGTTCAGAATCGCCATCGCGGCAAACGCCGGCTTCATGATCGGAATGATCAGACGGAAGAAGATCCCGTACTCCGACGCGCCGTCTATCCGCCCTGCCTCAATCAAGGATGCCGGCATCCCCAGAAGATACTGACGGAAGAAAAAGATGGTAGAGGCATGCGCCAGAAACGGAAGCACAACCGCGGTATAGCTGTCCATCATTTTCCAGTCCGACATCTGCTTGTAGAGCGGCAGCATCACCACCTCAAACGGAACAGACATGATCGCCAGCACGATGAAGAAAAGAAAATTCCTGCCGCGGAATTCATAGGCAGAGAAGCCGTATGCCACGAAGGAGCTGACGAGAAGCGTCAGCAGCACCGTCACAGCCGTGAGCAGCATGCTGTTCCAGAACCAGATCCAGTAGTCGTGCCTGCCGCGGAACAGAAGGAAATAATTGCCCAGCCCCATCTTCTCGATTTCCAGACTCAGATTCAGACCGTACTGCAGAAGCAGCTCTCCCGGCTTGAAGCTCGCGATGAAAAGCGCGTAAACCGGCGTTACGATCAGCAGTGCTATCAGGGTGAAAAGCAGCAGCATGGCAGCCGTTCTTCCCCGATTCCTGCCGTTTCCCCCTGCACCCTTTGTTTTTGTCCTTTGCCGCATCACTCTGCCTCCTTGCGAAAGGCTCCTGTCAGGCGAAGCTGCACCATATTCACCAGCATAACCATGAGAAGCAGCACGATCCCTACCGCGCAGGCATAGCCCATCGCACGTTTCTCGATCCCCTGCCGGTAGAGATAGCCCACGATCGTGAGCCCGATGTTGTTCGGAGAATTATTTCCCTTCCAGAGCATGAAGCTCTCCAGAAACATGGACAGCCCTGCGTAAATGCTGATCGTCAGCACGTAGATGGCAGTCGGCTTCACCAGCGGAATCGTGATATATCGAAAGCTTTGCCACGGGCTGCTGCCATCAATCTCTGCCGCCTCGTAGAGCTCCTGCGGAATTGACTGTATTCCTGCAAGAAAATACAGGATATTGACGCCCGTCCATCTCCAGCAGCAAAGCAGAAGCATGGCAAAATAAGCGGTTCCCGCATTTTTCAGCCACTTGATCGGCGATATCCCCAGAAAGCCGATCAGCTGATTGGCAAGTGCCCGCGCGGACTCCCCGAACATCAGCCGGAAAACCGTACCGGCAACCACCACAGAGGTGAGCGCAGGCAGGAAATATACCGACTTAAAGAAATCCGCGCCGCGCATCAGCTTCGAATTCAGCAGCGCCGCGAAAAGGAGCGGGAACGGAATCAGGAGAAGCAGCGTCCCCGCCATATACTTCACACTGTTCCAGATCGCCTTATAGAAGATCCGGTCCGTCAGCATCCTCTGGTAGTTGTGGAGCCCTACCCATTCATCCTTCATCACGTCCTGAAAGCTCAGCAGAACCCCATTCACGACCGGGCCGACCCAGAACAGCAGAACCGTCAGCACAAACGGAAGGATAAATACATAGGGCGCCGCCTTTCTGGAATTCAGTATCTTTCTCACCTTCCACCATCCTTTGTCTTTTCTGCCCCCGGCAGAAGCCGGAGGGCAGACCTGTCTTGCTCAGCCGAGCTCGTTTTCGAGCTGCTCCTGCGCGCTGTCCAGCTCCTGCCGGATGTCCGCACCGCTGTCGAAAATATTGGTCAGCACCTGCGTACAGAAGATATTGTTGATAGACGGCGCCTTGCTGTCCTGAAGGCTCTTCAGCGAGCCGATCTCCTCCTGCATTTCCAGAAGCGGCGCGAAGGGCTTCGTCTTAAAAAACTTCACATACTGGTTCTCCGGATCCTCTGTCAGCGCGGTATCCGTCCAGACGGAGGTATTGACCGGATCGAAGCCCAGCACCCTCCAGATCTCCTCATTTGCCTCCGGAGAGAGCTTAATGTATGCCATCACCTCTGCTGCGAGCTCCGCATTGGCGCTGCCCGCGATAACTGCGGTGCCGGTTCCGCCCCCGCCGATCGTCCACGTCGCATCCTCCGCTCCGAAGCGCGGAACCGGCGCGATCGCCACCTTGCCGTCCAGATCCTTCAGGTAGTTCAGGAAGCGGGAGGTCTGCCAGAACGGCATGATCTGCACCGCATAGCTGCCGTCATTGTAATACGGGTAGGCCTCCTCATTGTCCGGCTGTCCGCCCGGAACGGTGCTGAGTGCTCCGTCCTCCTGCATCGCCTTGATATAACGGAGCACCTCTGCCACCTTCTCATTATTGACTGCCAGCTTCCCGGAGGCATCGAGATAGTCCCCGCCCTTCTGTGCCAGCATCAGATTGACCATCCACATCGCCGTCGTCTCCGCGCAGGCGAATTCCTTTCCGCTTGCCTCATGGTATTTGACCCCTGCTGCCCGGAAATCCTCCCATGTCTTGATCGTACTGTAGTCAATCCCGGCGCTCTCCAGTGCCTCGGTATTATAGAAGGCGACCTCCGTGCCCACATGTGTTGGAAGCCCGTAGTATTTCCCGTCCTTGGAATAGATGTCGAGGCGGGAGCTGACCACATTGTCCCTGTAGGGTGCGATCACAGCGCTGAGATCCATCAGCTTGATATCCTTCTCCGCCGTGAAGGACGGAAACTTCCCCAGTTCAATATCCGCGATATCCGGCGCGCCCTGTCCGGATTCCAGCGCCAGAGAGAGCTTGTTGTGCATATCGTCATACTGCATATTGGAAAGCTCCAGCTTCACCTTCCTGTCCGGATGTGCCTCGTTCCACTTTTCTGCCATCGTCGTATAGAACTTTTGGTGCATTTCAATGAAGGTCCATACGGCCAGGGTCGTCACGTTCTCCCCCTCGACCTCCATTACGGTCTTCCCGCCTGCCTCGCTCTTTGCCGTGCTGCTCTCTGTACTGCCTGCCGCGCCGGATGCCCCGCAGCCGCCCAGCAGTCCTGCCGTAAGCGCCATACAGAGCAGCGCTGAAATCGCTGTCTTTTTCATCCTTCCTCCTTTGTGAATCGTTTAGCCTTTCGCTATCTTGTTTTAAAGCATTTTCCGTAAAATCATCATCTTTTCCCATGAAAATACTTTATTTTTCTCATATTATACGTTATTTTTCTAAAATTACAAGCATAAATCCGTTATTAAATACATTTTTTCGAAAAAACTAAACGGTTAACTTTGTGCATATTTTATAGATATGAGGGATTCAAAAAACGTATGCAAGCAAAAAGCAGGGCATCCTGCCGCCCTGCCCGCTCCTTCATCTATTTTCCGTCCTGCTCTCTATACGAACAGACCGAGGCGCGCTCCACCAGCTCGCAGGGAACCGAGAGGACATACGGCTCCTCCCAGCTCCTTTTATTTTCCAGCATATCCAGAATCAGGCGGCTCGCCTCATAGCCGATATCATGCAGCGGGAGGCGTACCGTTGTAAGTCCCGGCTGGTAATATGCGGAGAGCATACGGTCATCATAGCCTGCAAGAGAGACGTCCCGTCCGACCTGCATTCCCAGCTCCTCCAACCTGTCATAAACACCGCCTGCCATCAGATCGTTCATGCAGAAGATCGCCGTCACACCGTTGGAGAGGAGGAGATCTGTCTGTGCATATCCGGAATGCCGTTCCCAGTCTCCATTCCGGATATCCTCCGGATGAAAGGGCACGAAGCTCTCGTACAGCGCCTTCTGGAAGCCCATCTGTCTGGCCTGCGTATGCAGACTGTCCGGTTTTCCGGTGATGACGCCGATCCGGCGATGCCCGCTGTCCAGCAGCCTTTTCGTAATCATATAGCTGCCCTGCACATCGTCCACCACCACAGATGGAACACGGCTGCTCTTCGTATAGCCGTAGGTCATGACCGCCGGAATGGAGAGATCCTCCGGAATGCAGCGCAGTATCCTCTCATGTGCAGAAACATAGATCACCGCCTCCACCTGCTTATTCATCAGCTTCCGAATCTCTCCCCGAACCCGCTCGAAATAATCCGTTTTGTAATAGTAGCTGTCATTGAATTTCTTAAAAAGACGAAGATTCAATAAAAGAATCTGATAGTCCTGCTGCTCACAGTAATCCGTGATGCCATCCACGATTTCCGGAATGCTGAAAATCGTCATATCCTCGACAATGACGCCGATGCTCCGCGTCCGCTTGCTTTTCAGATGCTGCGCCGCAGCATTCGGCACATAATCCAGCTCCCGCGCTACCCTGAGCACTCTCTCCCGGGTTTTCTCGGATGCCTTGCCGCTTTTTCCGCTCAGGATATAGGATACCGTCGCCGTGGAAACCTCACAGCGCTGTGCGATCTCTTTTATCGTAATCATATAGCCCCCGCTCCTGCCGCTGTCCTGCGGCATTTTCCTCCGCAGGCATTCCGCTGTATCATCCATAGAATCCGCGAAGCGGAATGCTCCCTCTCATCATACTATCCGCGCTTTCCTTTTACAAGATGAAGTGATACGTTTCACTTCGCCCGCAAAATTCCCATTCTCCTATCCTCCACAGAGCTCCCTTTGGCTGAACTGTTACGAAAAATGAGAAAAGAGAAAAGACCGCGAATCCCGCAGCCTTCTCTCTTCTATCCTATCCGATTTTTGTCTCACAGCTTCTCTGTCTGTCGATTTCCGTTCCGTGCGTCCCGGCGTATCCTCACGCTGTCTTCTCCCGCTTCGCGATCACCGGCAGAATGATGCCGAGCGCAGTCAGTACGCAGGGCGTGACGACATTCAGCGCGAAGGTGAAGGGATCGCTGTCATACATTCCGAGGATGCAGCTCGCCGCCGTCAGGAAGAAGCACCATGCGCCGAAGAACATCGCAACTCCGTGGCTTCTGACGAAGCGGTATTCCGGCCGGAAGCGATCCTCCTGCCGCCGGAGCGCAAGATAGGCGAAGAACACCCAGAGATACCGGAGCGGCATGCATACCGAATTCAGCTTGGTCAGCTGCTTCAGCACCGCAGCGGCGCCCGGTACGACAGACTGGATCAGGATGATCGCGCCGGACAGCACGGCAACCATGCGAATTCCGTTGATATACGCGCCATAGTCATTCTTCCGAAGCAGTCCCTTCGGAATGAACTCCCGTGCGTCCTCATTGTCGAGAAGCATACGGAGCGGCGCGTCGATACTGATCACCAGCGTGGAAAGCTGCCCGACCGCATTGCAGAGTGCGTAGAGGATCATCAGGCTGTTCCCGAGGTGATAATACCCGCCGAGTCTCTGGAACGCCCAATAAGAGCCGTTGGAATTGTAGGAATTGAAACTCTCCCTGCTGGCATTGATCTCCGCAGGATCAAACATCATTCCCATCGCAATGGTTCCGAGGATCGCACAGACCACGACCATGACGGCGAGCGTAATCATCGCGCGCGGGAAGCCCTTGCTCGGATTCTCCACCTTATTGACATAAGGAGAGATCTTCTCGCAGCCGCCCACCGCGAAGACCAGGATGGACAGGGATGTGAAATACTTCACATTGAACTGCGGAAGCAGGCTCTTCATACTGAAATCCATGGAGATGAAGCCGCCGTTCGGATTGAGTGCCGGCGCGGCGAACATCATCAGAATGTAGAGGATGGACATGATGAACATACTGGTTCCGGCGAGCGTCGCGAGCCTCTTCAGCGGATTCAGTCCGCGGGAGGCGACCCAGCAGAACAGCAGGAGGACGAAAAGCGTCACGAGCTGTACCGAAAGCGTCGGGAAAGTGTCGTAGGTCTCCCCGTTCCGGAATATCGCCCAGCTCAGCGCCTTCAGGCCGCCGGAGCTCTTGCTTGCGATATAGGTGATATGACACGCCCAGTAGGTCCAGCCTGCATAGTAGGCGAGCTTCGGCCCCGTGGTGGAATGGATCCATGAGCTGACTCCTCCGCCGGAGCTCTTGAAGGCGGAGCCAAGCTCTCCGACCATCAGCGCATAAGGCACGAAGTACAGTGCGAACATCAGGATCCAGCTGAAAATAACCTGAATTCCGTTGAAGTAAACAAAGCCGTTCAGGACATTTCCGAAGCCCCAAACTGTGGAGAACGCCATAAAAGCCAGCATGCTCCACTTGATTTTTTTCGTTTCCATGTGTCATTTCCCCTTTTTATTTTTTGATTTTAATTTTTGACAGCCGTTTCTTGCCCTGACCGCAGCAGGATGCGGCGGCATAGAGACGCTTCGATTCTGTGAGACGAATCAGGTTCTGAATGCCGGCGGATCTCACCAGCCCTCATAGCGATTGATTTTGTACTGATTCAGCTTGTACTCGTAGTTCTCCGGCTTATCCCGCCATTCCTTCGTCGACATTCCCACAAATTTCCGGAAATTCCGCTGAAAGGTCGAGATCGAGCTGAAGCCGCAGCCGAACGCCACGGATCGGATGCTCTTATTGCTGCTTCGAAGCTGGACACAGGCGCTGTGTATCCGCACGGAATTGATGTAATCGAGCGGTCCCAGATGCATACAGTCCGTAAAGAGACGGCGAAAGTGCGTCTCCGACAGCGCGCAGAGCCGTGCGAGCTGTCCGATGTACAGCTCCTCCTGATAGTGCTCCTGTATCCTCTGCAGCGCCGGACGAAGCCGCTCGAGGTCTCCGTCCTCCATCCCCTCCTCCGGAATAGGGACACGCACGGCGGCGCTCTCCTTCTCCAGACGCACAATATCCGTCAGGATGAGGCACAATAACGCGTCCGTCTCCTGACGGTAATACTCCCCTTTTTCCTTTTGCTCCTCCAATACCCGGCAGACCTTATCCCAGAGCCCCTCCGCCTCTCCGGGGCAGAAAAAGAATGCCTGCCGGTACAGTCGATCCAGCATCCTGCGGGCACTCGCCTTCCTCCTTGGGAACATATATTCGATCAGTCCCTCGCAGTCCACGAAGAGATACTCCCAGAAGCCCAGCGTTCCCGGCTTCGAATTCGTGGTATGGGGATAATTCGGAGGGAGGAAGGTCAGGCAGCCCGGCTCGAAATGCCGGATCGTATCCTCATAGACCATCTCCCCCTCCCCCTCATGGCAGACCCCGATCTCCGCATAATTATGAAAATGCAGGCAATCGATGCCGTCCCCATATGCCCTGACCCAACTCTGCCCCGTCAGCGCCAGTACGAAGCTGTCCTCCGGCATCTCGTAGTAGCGGAACTGCATCTCCTGTTTTTGTTTCGCCATCTCAGACCTCCCGAAGATGCAGCAGAAGCGACTGGTACTCTCCCGGCAGAAGCGGAAGCGGGATGCCGCGCTCCATCAGCACATCTCCGGTGAAGCGATGAAAAAGAAGCGCCTCCTTTTCCTTGGGCAGATACCACTCTGCGGACTGCATAACAGGCGCGATCCGATATTCCCGTCCGCGCCGAAGTCCGCGGAGCCGGATGTACTCCGCCGGCGTATTACAGTGCTGTGTCCTCGTGACGACAGAAAGCAGCGCCTCCGTCTGATCCGAAGAAACGGTGAGCCATGCGCTGAAGCTGTCCGATCCCATATTCCCGTCCGCTCCGAAGCCTGCCGCCGCGCAGCCCATCGCCGCACCGCTCAGCCTGTAATAATCGCCCTCGTGAAGCAGCACATAATACCTTTTATAAATCTCAATCTGCTGCCGGATCTCCGCACGCTCCCCCGGAGAAAGCGCTGCCGGATCCAGCTCATAGCCGAAGCTCCCGCTCAGTGCTGCGACCGCACGGGTGGCAAGCGGCGTACTGCGCCCCGTCTGATGATTCGGCACGGCAGAAACATGCGCTCCTACCGCGGAGATCGGATAGCCGAAGGATGCGCCGTATTGCAGGGAGAGCCGCTCGATCGCATCCGTATTGTCGCTGAGCCAGATCTGCGGCGTGAAATAGAGCATCCCGAGGTCGAAGCGTCCGCCGCCTCCGCAGCAGCCCTCGATCAGTGTCTCCGGAAACGCTGCCTGCATCCTCCTGAGGAAGTCATAAACCCCCAGCATATAGCGGTGCAGAAGCGCCCCCCGATTCTGCATTGTCCCATCCGCACAGCTCTCTCCCGCAGCAGGCTGCGCATGGGTATATGCCTCCATGATGCTCCGGTTCATATCCATCTTGATGTAGTCGGGCTTCGCCTCCCGAAGCGTCTCCGAGAGATCCCGGAAAATGCGATCCACGACCTCCTGCCGCGAGAAATCCAGCACGAGCTGCATCCTGGAGCGGATCGGCTCCTTGCCCGGAATACGAAAGGCATAATCCGGATGCTCCCGGAAGAGCGCGCTGTCCTCGCTCACCATCTCCGGCTCGATCCAGATTCCGAAGCGGAGCCCTCGCTCCCGGATACCCTCGGCAAGCACTCCGAGCGGCATCCCGAGCTTCTTCGTATTGCACTGCCAGTCTCCAAGCCCGGACAGATCGTTGTCCCGTTTTCCGAACCAGCCATCGTCCATCACGAGAAGCTCGATCCCCAGCTCCTTCGCCTCCTCCGCGAGCCGGAGAATCCGTGTACCGTCGAAGTCGAAATAGCAGCCCTCCCAGGAATTCAGCAGCACCGGACGGCGTGCCTTCATGAAAGTGCCATGCAGGATATGGCGGCTCGTAAAACGATGGAAACGCTGTGAGAGCACAGCGAAGCCCTCCCCGAAGCCCAGTACCGCCTCCGGGCAGCAGAACTGCTCTCCGCTTCCGAGCCTCCACGAGAAATGCGTATCCATCATACCGGCAGAGAGCCGCGTCTGCCCCAGCTGATCCACCTCGGCGGAGATGCGGAAGTTCCCGCTATAAACCAGCGCGAGTCCGTATACCTCTCCGCTGTCCTCCGTGCTGTCCGCGGTGCAGAGCATGACGAAGGGATTGTGCTGGTGACTGGAAGCACCGCGCGAAGAGCCGATCGACTTCTCTCCTGCGGAGAGCCGCTCCCTGTGATAGAGCCGTTCATTCCCGTAGCTGCCGCTGAAGTGTACGAGATCGAAGTGTCCGCGCGGGAAGTCGAGCGCCGCGGAATCCGCCTGCTCAATCCAGACCGGCTCTGCCCCCGCATTCTCCACGATGACAGCGCGGGTCAGGATGTCCTCCTCCTCATAGACCGCATAGAGCAGACGCACCAGAGTGCCGCTGCGGCTGTCCCGAAGCCGGAGCTCGAGACTCTCCGCACCGCTTTCCTCTCCCTCTGTCCGAAAGGCATCCGCCGCGGGCAGCCCGCCGGGCAGCCGGTATTTCCCGGGATAGCGCCGCGCCTCCTCGAAGCGGAGGTCGCTGCCGCAGGCGCCGTCCGCCGTCCGGAGCCGGAAGCCGCTGTGCCGGTAATCTCCATTGCCAAAGGCAGAAAGCTCCTGCGGCAGCGTGTCCGCGGAATAGCTCCTGTCGTTTCCGGCATCATAGGGATTCCCGGAGAAGCCCCGATCCCGGAGAGACAGAAGCGGAAGGAAGCTTCCCTCCGCCCTTCTTCCATAGTAGAGATGGAGCAGATGCCCGTAGGAGCTGATCCCCATCTGATATGTGCTGTGCAGGGTATGCAGCGTCAGAAGTCCCTGCTCCCTGTCATAAATGATTGCCATTTTCCTCTTCCATTCTGCTGAGGAAGCACTGATTTATTTATGGCACACGTGCCGTTGGTCTATGCCGTTTTCGATTTAATCGGCATTTCCTTAATCAGTACTTCCCTGACCATCCTCCCTAAGAGCATGTTCTCCGTTTCAGATCCCACGGAATTCGAAGGTGAAATGAAGCGGCTTCCGCGCGTCTACGAGGTATTCCTCATGCGTCCGCGCGCCCCAGCTGTCGTCCCCGGCAACCCCCATCTGTTTCAGACCGGCACGCACCACGGTATGAAATACCCGCGGGAGCTCATAGGGATGTCTCGCCTCCTCCAGCTGCTCCGGCGTATATGGAATCGCAGAGAGCTCCATCGTTCCCGGACGGGAGGCATAGGGATCATCCTGCCCTTTTCCATTCTCCTCCCGAACCCCGGAGAAGCGTATCCCGCGTCCCCGGTCGTCGGTGAGCTCCGCCCAGCGCACGCCGGTACGATTCCCGCTTTCCTGCGGCACGAGATAGGGCTGCACGTTATCGGAAACCTCCTTCTCATAGATCCCGAGCCGCGCACCGCTCCGCCGGTCGCAATAGTTCTCCGCAGGTCCCAGCCCGTACCAGCGGAGATGCCGGTAATCGGCATCCAGCTTCATCAGGAAGCTGAATTCCGGCATAGGGGAAAGCGCTGCGTCTCCCGCGTAGTCCATCGTCACCCGAACCGCAGCGTCCCCAAAGATCCGGTATGTCACAAGCAGCGTGCTCGGAGCGCCGGTCGGCAGCCATTTTTTGAAGCAGACCTCCACATAGTCCTCCGTCTCGAGAATTTTCGGGTAGGACATCAGCTCCCGCATCAGCTCCGGATTCTCCTTCGCCTCCGGCGGAATCGAGGTCTGGTAGAGGCTTGCCAGCTTCCACGTCCCATAGCGGAACGCCATCTGGTTTCCCTTATCATTGGAGGTCGGCGCGCGCCAGAAATTCGGACGCGGAAGCTCTAAGATCAGCTCCTTCCCCGCATAGCGGTAGGAAACGATACCGCCCTGCAGCCGGGAGAGCAGGATATCAAAATCCGCTCCGCGCACTCCGATGTTCCAGCCTCCGTGAATGACGGTAAGCTTGCCTCTGTGCGGTCTCTCCGGTGCAAAGATCTCATAGACGCCCTGTCCGAACGCGATCTCATGCCCCGCCTCCGCCCAGGCGTTCCTCTCCCGCAGCCGGAAGGAAACCGTGACCGCGTACTCTCCCGCCGTCGTATCCGAAAGATACGGCAACAGAGAGAAGCTCCTCTCGGAGAGCGGCGGAAGCGCTGCCGGGAACGGCTGTTCCCGAAGCAGCTCTCCGTTCCGCTCCACCCGCACGAAGCCGTCGAAGGCGGAGAGATCGGTGAAGAGGAAGCGATTCCGGATCGTGACGCTCTCCCGCTCCACTGTGATCCGAAGTCCCTGGTAATTATACTTCACCTCCTGCATCTTGTCATAGGGCTGCCGTTTTCCATCAATGATGCCGTTTCCGCTGAAATCGTAATCCGTCGGGCGCTCCCCGCAGTCCCCGCCGTATGCCTGATACTCCTCCCCATAGCGGTTCTTCCGACGGAGCGACTGGTCCACAAAGTCCCAGATGAAGCCGCCCTGATAGCGTACTTCCCGATCGGAAAGCTCCGTATATTTGTGCATCGCACCATTGGAATTCCCCATGGCATGCGCATACTCGCAGAGGATGAAGGGCTTTTCTCCGTGCTCACCGAGGAAACGCTCGATATCCGGCACCGAGATATACATCTGCGATTCCATATCCGTCGCGTTCGGATAGCGGCGGTCATGGGCAGTTCCCTCATAGTGTACCAGACGGTACGGATCCTCCTTACGGAAGAAGTCCGCCATCCGCTCGGTATCCTTCCCGCCGAAGGACTCGTTGCCGATCGACCAGATCAGCACGGACGGATGATTCTTGTCCCGCTGATAGGTCGAGTTCACACGATCCAGCAGCATCGGGAGATACTCCTCCCGGTTCCCCGGAAGCGCGTACTCGATCGGTTTTTCGCCTCTTTCGATCAGATCCCAGATTCCGTGCGACTCCATATTGTTCTCGGCGATCATATACAGCCCGTATTCATCGCAGAGCCGGTAAATATCGGAGGCATCCGGATAGTGGCTGGTCCGCACCGCATCGATATTGTTCCGCTTCATACAGATAATGTCCTGCCGCACCTCCTCCGGCTTCGGCACTCTGCCGCGGTCGCAGGAAAATTCATGCCGGTTCACTCCATGGAAGACGATTCGTTTTCCGTTCAGAAGCATGAGCCCATCCTTCAGCTCGAAGCGGCGGAAGCCCACTGCCTCCCGGAAGACCTCCTGCACCGCGCCGTCCTGCCCCAGAATCTCTACATCAAGTACATAAAGTGCCGGATTTTCCGCGCTCCACAGCGCCGGACTCTCCACCTGCGCATTGATCTCCACGCATTCTGCAAGACAGTCGGCGGTACCGCGGACTGCAGTCCTGCCCTCCCGCGAGAGCGTATAGCGGATCTTCCCCGCCGCCTTCGTGAGCTGGAAGCGAAGCTCCAGCTCGCCCTTCGTGAGACTGCTGTCCAGAAGCGCCCGGATCCGAAGGTCATAGACATGGATCTCCGGCAGCGTAAAGAGAATAACCTCGCGGAAAATACCGGAGAAGCGGTAGAAGTCCTGATCCTCCAGCCAGCTCGAGGCCGTCCACTTGAAGACCTGCACCGCGAGCTTCTGCTCCCCCTCTGTGAGAAAGGGTGTCAGCTCAAACTCGGACGGTGTGAAGCTGTCCTCGCTGTAGCCGACGAAGCTGCCGTTCATAAAGAGCGCGAAGCCGGACTCCACGCCCTGAAAGGAGATGTAGAGACGCCGTCCGCGCATCTCCTCCGGAATCGTGAAATACTTCACATAGCTTGCCACCGGATTGAAGCTCTCCGGAATCTCGCCCGGCTCGATCTCGTCCCGTCCGTCCCAGGGGTACTGCGTATTGACATATGCCGGTACGTCGTAGCCCTCCATCTGGATATGCGCCGGCACCCTGATATCCTCCCAGCTCCGTGCATCATAGGAAAGTGCCTCGAAGCCCGGAACCGCTGCGGCGTAGTTCCTCGCATAATGAAATTTCCATACTCCGTCGAGGCTCTGCCGGAGACTGCTCCTGCCGAACCTAAGCTCCTCCCGGCTTCGATAAACCGTATGATCCGAATGCGCCGGCAGTACATTCAGCTTGAAGATCTTCGGATCCTTCACGATCGCATACTCAAATTTCTCTCTCATCTCACACCTCTGTCCATGCCAATCCTGCTGCGTCCTCTGCCGAAGTCTACTTCACCGCTCCGGTGATGCCCTCCGCAAACTGCTTCTGCAGGATGAAGAAGATAATCATCGTCGGAACCGAGCAGAACAGAACGCCCATCATCAGCACGCCGTAGTCCACGGAATACCCTGCCGAAAGGTTCGCGATCAGCATCGGCATGTTCATCGCCGAGCTGTCGGTATTCATCACCACCTTCGGCCACATATAGGAGTTCCATGCGCCCATGAAGGTAATGACCGCCGCCGCCGCATAGGTGGAACGCATAACCGGAAGGTACATCCGTCCGAAGATCTGCAGCTCACTGAGCCCGTCCAGCCGCGCCGCCTCCATGATATCGATCGGGAAATTCCTCGAATTCTGCCGAAACATCATAATCATAAACGGCGTGGAAATAGAGGGCAGGATGAATGCCCAGACGGTATTCAGGAGATGCATCCCGCTGACCATGCGGAAGAGTGGGATCATCGTCGCCACCTGCGGCACCATCATTGCGAGCAAAAGTATGCCGAAGAGCCGATCCTTCTGCTTATCATGGTAGAGCTCGAAGCCGAAGCCCGCGAGAGAGCAAATCGCAAGGCAGAGCACCGTCTGTACCAGAGCGTAGCGGAAGGAATTTCCCAGTGCCCTCCACAGCGGCTGCTGCGCCAGAAGGTTCGCGAAGTTCGTCCGCGCGAAGGTACCGAAGAGGATCTTACCCCTTGCGATCTCAATCGAGGCATTGGTCGCCGCCGTAATCATCCAGTACAGCGGGAAAACAGAGAAAAGACACCAGATAATCAGGAAAATATAGCTCGGAAGCAGACGCCGCTGGATCGACGATCCGTTCGCTTTCACACCCGTCTTAATTGTCACGCTTGTCACCTGCTTTCAGATTGATAAAGGCGAGCACCGCCACCATGAGAAACACCACGAAGCTGAGCGCGGAGGAATAGCCGAAGTTGCCGACGCCCTGTCCGAAGGAATTATTGTAAATGTAGTGCGACATCGTGATCGTCGAGTTCGCAGGACCGCCGCCGGTCAGATTCACAGACTCGTCGAAGAGCTGCAGGGTGCCGTTGATCGACATGATGAAGGTCATAATGATGACCGGGCGAAGCAGCGGGACAGTAATGCCCCAGAAGGTCTTCCAGCCATTGGCGCCGTCGATCTTCGCCGCCTCATATACAGAATACTCGATATTTTGCAGACCTGCCAGATAAAAAACCATGTTATAACCGGTCCAGCGCCAGATCAATGCGATAATGATGACCATCCGCGCCGACCACGGCGTCCCCAGAAAATTGAAATTCTCCCGAAAAAGCCCCAGCTGCACCAGAACGGTATTGATAAGCCCCTGTGTCGCGAACAGCGACTTGAAGATCAGCGCATAGGAAACCAGAGAGGTCGCGCAGGGCAGAAAAACCAGTGTACGAAAGAGCCCGCGGAAACGAAGATGCTTATTGTTCAGAAGCTGCGCCAGCAGGATCGCCAGGAGCAGCATGATCGGTACCTGGATCAGCAGGTAGAAAAAGGTATTCCCGACCGCCCTAAGAAAAAGCTTGTCCTGCAGCATCCGGGTATAGTTGTTGAAAATCGGCGTCGTCCACTGCATATTTGCGGGCGATCCCTTCTTCAGGGAAATGACAAACGCCTGCGCCATCGGATAGAAATTCAGGACAAAGATCAGGATGCTTGCGGGCAGCAGGAAAAACCACCCCGCCCGGTTCTGCTTCGCAGCAACCGATCCTGTATGTTTCTTATTCATAACGATTCTCCTCCTTTTTCCTTGCATCCTGCCGCCAAAGTTCTGCCGTCTGTTCCGAAGAGATGCCTCGCCGGAGCCCTATTCCGGATAGGCTCCGAAACAGGGCTCCGGCTCCCCCTGAAGCCCGGCGGGGACAGTCAGACGGAAGCCCGGCGGAGAGGCATGCCTCCCGCCGGGAACGGATTCCGGATCAGCCCTGCATTGCAAACTTCACCTGATCCTCCGCGTCCTGTATCGCAGCCGTCTCGTCTCCGCCATTGATGATATTCTGGATGGCGGTCGCAACCTGTGTACGGCACGGATAATGGTAATCGCTCTGCTCTACAACCGGAACATTGGCACCCATCGCCACGATCTCGGCATAGACCGGCGTATTGTTGAAAAACTCGACGCCCTGCTGATATACATCCGACTTACCTGCAGAAATCGAGCAGGTGATGACACCGCCGTCCTTCAGCGCCGCATCATAGGTCTCTACGGAGCCTGCGCCGAAGGTCTTTCCCAGGAAGTCCTGCGCAAGCGCGAGCTTCTTGCAGTTAGAGGTGATGTAGAGAGAGGAACCGCCGTTGGAGGCGAAGCCCTCCCTGCCCTTCCCCTCCAATGTCGGCATGGAGGTGATCTCCCACTTTCCGGAGTTCTCCTTCACCTGCTCGATCGTCGGAATGATCCAGTTTCCGTTCATCACGCCTGCTACCATATCGCCCTTGATGGTCTGGTCGGTATAGTCGGACCAGCTGTTCGCGAGGTAAAGCGCCTTCGCGTCCACGGCGCGCTTAATCACATCGATCAGCTTCATGAACTTCTCATTGTGTACGAGGTTCGGCTGTCCGTCCTTGAACTGGGACTCGCCCTCCGCCTGCAGCATCATGTACGGCAGGTCGTTTCCGTCGCCGTCCATGGAGAGCAGATACTTGCCGGTCTTCTCATAGACCGCCTTGCCGATCTCGATCCACTCATCCCATGAAATTCCCTTCATGTCTTCCAGCTTGTAGCCCGCCTCCGCAAGGAGATCCGTCCTGTAGGCGAAGATCACCGTGCCGTTGTCCACCGGCATGCCATAGTGCTTCCCGTCGATCGTAGAGTAGGACAGCTTCTCCGCACCGAAGTCGCTCCAGTCAATGTCGGCACCCTCGAAGCTCTGCCATGCATCCGGAAAATCCGTCACATACTTCTGGAAATAATGATCCTGGAAAAGCACGATATCCGGAAGTGTGCCGTAGTCTCCTGCGGAGCCGGCAAGCGTTACCGCATTCTCTACATCCGAGGACTGTGAAACCTGCACGATATCCAGCTTGAAATCCGGATTGACATTCTTCTTGTAGTCCGCCTCTGCAGCCTTCAGCGCAGGGATATTGAAGTTCGCGTCCCAGGCGTATACGGATAGGGTGTTCTCATCCTCGGAAGCTGTATCTACCGAGGCGGTGGTCTCTGCCACATTCTCCGCTGCCGCCGGGGTCTCTGCCGCAGCGGAGCTGGCCGCCGGGGCCGACGGAGACGCGCTGCATGCCGTCATGGAAGCCAGCATCGCTCCGCCGAGAACTACGGATAGCATTTTTCTTTTCATAATAAATCCCTCCTGCTAATGATTTGTGTCTTGTGCAATATGATGTATCCTTTCTGCACATTTCTTGTTTCTGTAGGTATTTTATCACTTATCCGGCACTCCGCAACTATATATTTGCGCATAATAGGCGCATTTTCAACCACTTACAGCATTTTGACCGCTTATCCGATATTTCATCTCCGGATATTGGATATTTTTAAGCAATGTTCCGGTCATTACAGCATCCGTACTATTTCTTTTCGAGAATGAAAACTGTATTTTCGACCATTCCCCGCAGCGCTTTGCCTCTCGAACCGCTGTTTTTTTCTCATTTGCTGTTGAACCCGTTTCCGAACCCATTTCGTTTCCCGCCGGACAGTTCTTGCATCAAAAGCAACAGATCAGGCAAGCCATTGTCATACCAGTCATAAAGATCTGCTTGCTTCAACCGTTACACACAAAAAAAGAGCGGACAGCCTGAAACTGTCTGCTCTTCCGATGCAGAAGATGGGAGTTGAACCCACATGAGTGTTAGCTCACACGGACCTGAACCGTGCGCGTCTGCCATTCCGCCACTTCTGCATTGCCGCGACCGCTCTCGCGAACTCGTTTATATTAGCAAATAAAGAGAATTCCGTCAAGCGGTTTTTTTCTGTATAAGCTCCTGTGCAGCGACGGAGCAGCCGCCATGCCCGCATGTGCGGATGCTCCGGCATTGCACAGGGCAACAGGTATGAGCAAAGAGCCCGATAGGGCGGATTGCGAATGCCTGTTAGCGGCACGAAAGCTGCAGGGCAGCGAAGTGACGCGTGAGCTTATACAGCACGGATGCGATCCGGCGACGGAGCAGCCGCCATGCCTGCATGTGCGAATGCTCCGGCATTGCACAGGGCAACAGGTATGAGCAAAGAGCCCGATAGGGCGGATTGCGAATGCCTGTTAGCGGCACGAAAGCTGCAGGGCAGCGAAGTGACGCGTGAGCTTATACAGCACGGATGCGATCCGGCGGCGGAGCAGCCGCCATGCCTGCATGTGCGAATGCTCCGGAAAACGCTCCTACTTTCTGACCTTGATGACCACCTTCTTCACCTGCATGGGCTCCCCTGCCACACAGCCGGGACGGTGCGCCTCCTCCGGCTCCACCACGATGAGGTCTCCCTCCGTGAGGAGCACCCTGCCCGGCAGCTCCGGCTCTTCAAAAAAGCAGACGTCATTCTCTTCCCTTCGCTCCGTCACATGAAGCCCTTCCCGCTTCGCTACCCCGAAGTACTCGCGTCCGCTGACCATATACTGCACATCGAAGAACAGGTCATGCGCCTCAAACCTCTTGCTTCCCTCCGGTACTGTCTCATATTGCTGTACGCTGGCATAAATATCCTCTCCAAGGATCGGATAGCGTCCCGGCACCATATTTTTCACATCGTTATCCCGCAGCCAGCGATAGGCTGTCCGGAATGCCTCGCTCAGGTAATCGTACTTCTCCGAAAGTGCAATAAAACTAAAAAACATATTCTCCCTCCTGCTTGTGCCCCCTCCGTCTGTTTCCGCCGATATAACAGTCTCAGACCCGTCAGATAAGGCTGCGCCTTTCTAAGAGCGGGGATTCCCTTTTTCTGCTTCCCTCAATTCCTCCCCTTACTCTCAGATTCATCATGCTATTTTCACCGACTGCTTCAGTCGGAAAAATACCGGGGATAATACGCCCGGAGGCTGTCCGCCTTCCAGAGCACCGACTGATAATGCGTTTGCAGCACCAGAATGGCAGCCTTCGTATCCTTCCGCAGGATATTGTCAAGCAGCATCCGATACTCTGCCTCGCTCTGTTCCCATGCCGACATCTCCACGGCGCGCATCCCATAATCGAAGGTGCTGTACAGAAGATACCGAACCCGAAGCAGGTCGCTGTCCAGCGTTCGAAAAAAATCCCACACAGCCTCCCTGCGGCAGATCTCCGATAGGAGACGATGCAGAGAATCCTTTTCTCTCATATATAGGAGAATATTTTCCTCCCGCTCTTCTCCCCTCGCCTGCCGATCCCTCAGCCGGTCGATCCTGCGAAGAAAGCGCTCCAGACTTCTCCGCTCCTCTGCCCCGAGCCTGCGCTCCCCGAGCTCCCGCAGGATCTCCTGCTCCAGCGTAATGTGCGCATCCACTGCCTGCCTGACCCGATCCATATCGATCAGAGACACGAAGGTTCCGCTTCGGGAAAGCACCGATACATACCCCTCCTCACAAAGTCTGGAAATGCCGTCTCTCAGGATCGTCCTGCTGACCTCCAGGCTTTCTGCCAGACCGTTCTCGCTCAGCTTCTCTCCGGGCAGCAGGTCAAAGCGGAGAATCCTGCTCTTCAGGAGTCCGTAAATCACATCCCTGCTGTTGATCTCTTCCGTATGTCCCGTACTTCGAGAAAGCGCCGATGTCATTCTGTCTTCTCTCTGCATATCAGTATACTGTATAAGTCCCCTGTCAGGCGGACGAAGTCGAAGCAGGCGCAATCCCTGAAATTGCATACCAGTTTTTGAAGCATCTCCAAAATAGCACATCAGCCTCGGAATTGCAATGGCTTTTTTGACCTTCTGCTCAAATTGTTTTCTTTTTTTTAAAGCTTTTTGGCGCTTTCCTCCTTCTCTGTATCGTGTATGAATTTACGCAGCAAGGGATTTTCCTATTTTCTGCATTCCGGAATTGATTTTTTCTCCAAAGATGCTACAATTTTTATGAATACAAGCAGTATACTGGGCTTCATACGGAAAACAAGCTTCCTGTGGCGCGGAAAAGCGCCTGTGGCAGCGCTGCGGCAGACAGTTATTGCATACCAGGAGGATCTATGTCAAAGCTTCTGCCCAGCGCAGCATATCGGACGGAGCCAATTGAAGAACAGAACGATCAGCGTCAGATGGCATACCAGAGTATTTTACAGTCTATTCTTTCCCTGGAGTATGCCCCGGCGAAAAAGCTCGGCGAGCAGGAGCTGGCAGAGCTGCTCGGTGTCAGCAGAACGCCGGTTCACGACGCGCTGCTGAAGCTGCAAAGAGAGCGGCTCGCGGATATTCCGCCTCGGAGAGGTGCCTTCGTCTCCTTCCTCAGCGAAGAGCGGATCCGAAACGGGATGTGGCTGCAGGAAAAGATAACCCTGTCCGTGCTGCACCGCTATTTCATGGATCATATTGAGAAAAAAAGACTGCTGCCTCTGTCCGGGCTTCTCCGGCAGGCAGAGAAGAGGCTGGAGGAAGGTACAGAATGCTATTCTTCCGCTATGGACAGCTTCTATGAATTGCTGTTTCAGCTTCCCGGCTGCTGTCAGCACCTCCGACAGTCTCTCCGCTATGCCTCAGGCGACTTTCTCCGCTGCCTTCGTCTGGCGCAGCGCGAGCCCTCCCTCTGCCGCCTGCAGCTTACACTGCACCGCTGTCTTATCTCTGCGCTGGAGCAGAGAAACGGCGAGGAAGCATGCCGGATCTACTGTGCTGTGCTTTCTCTCTTAGAGGAAAGGCTGCCGGCACTGATCAAATGCTATCCGGACTATTTCTGCTCGTGATTCCCTCGTCGCGGGCATAGCACCCCATAAGGAGACCTCTATGGTTTTTGGAAATATATACAGCCCCTTTTTCGAGGAACAGGCTTCGCTTCTGCCTCCCCCGCTCTCCGCGGCGCTTCGCTATCTTCGGGAGACGGATCTCATGGCGCATGCGCCGGGTCACTTCGAGCTCCTGCTCTCCGGCATTCCCATGATTTTACAGGTTCTGGATCTGCATACCGCTCCGAGGGAAACGCTTCGTCCGGAAGTCCACCGAAAATATATCGATGTACAGTTCCTCGCCGGAGGCGGACCGGAATATGCCGTCTTCTACCATGACGACGGAAAAAGCGTAGTCTCGGAGGATCTGCTCGATACCCCCAGAGACATCCTATTCTATGAGCAGAGGGAGGTTCTGGAGGGACGCATCCCCATGGAGCCCGGAAGCTATGCCGTTTTTCTTCCGTGGGACATTCACATCCCGACGGTCGCCGTCTCCTCTCCCGTTCCGATCCGAAAGATCGTGCTCAAGGTTCCCATGGACAGTATCTTCCCTCTGTATAGCCGAAAAGGCAGGGAAGCGGAGAAATCTGGTGCATAAGGTACGAACGACAATCTTTCCTCTGTCCTCATCCTGCCCGCGCTGTACCGAGCTCCGGGAAAACGGAACAGCGCCGCCGGATTTTCTGAAGATACGCTTTGGGGAAATATCTTGAAAACAACGGAGAATCGCTGAAAAACCGACCGCACTGCCAATGGCAGTACAGTCGGTTTTTACTATAAGCCTTTTATCGCTGTGCAAGCTGCTCTCCGGCAAGCTCCCTCGCCCTCTCCAGCGCCGCATCGAGCTTCGCGGCATCCTTTCCGCCCGCCTGCGCCATATTCGGGCGTCCGCCGCCGCCCCCGCCGACGATCGGCGCGATCGCCTTGATGAGATTTCCAGCGTGCGCGCCTGCCTTAATCGCGGCATCCGTCGCGGTTGCCATCAGGAATGGCTTCCCCTCCGTTACGGCGCCGAGAACCACGAAGGCATCTCCGAACTGCTCCTTCAGCTGGTCTCCGAGATTTCGAAGTCCGTTCATATCCACATCCGAGAGTTCCTTCACGATCAGACTGATCCCGCCGAGCTTCTCCGCAGAGACCTCCCCCATGGACTGATTGGCAAGCTTCGCCTTCAGCGCTTCCTTCTCGGAATTCGCCTCCCGAAGCTCCTTCTCCAGCGCCTCAATCCGCTCGGAAAGGTGCGAAGCATCGGTTTTCAAGAGAGCCGCTGCCCTGTGCAGCTGCTCCTCTCCCCTTGCGAAATACTCCATCAGGCCGGCGGAGGTGAGAGCCTCGATCCGACGCACCCCGGCGGCGACGCCCTGCTCCGAGATGATCTTCATCGCCTGAATCTCCGCAGTGTTCTTCACATGAGTGCCGCCGCAGAGCTCTCTGGAGAATTCCCCGACGGAAACCACGCGGACGGAATCGCCGTACTTCTCGCCGAAAAGCGCTGTCGCACCGCTCCGCTTCGCCTCCTCGATGCCCATGATCTCCGTGCGCACCGGCGTACACTTCACGATCTCAGCATTGACAAGCGCTTCCACTCTGCGAAGCTCCTCCGGAGAGAGCGCCTGAAAATGCGTGAAGTCGAAGCGAAGCCGCTTGCTGTCATAGTATGCGCCCGCCTGCTCCACGTGCTCTCCGAGCACCTCACGGAGCGCCTTCTGGAGAAGATGGGTCGCAGTATGGTTCCGTGCGGTGCGCGCCCGATTCTCCGCATCCACGGAGAGCGTCACCCGGTCGCCGGTCTGGAACATCCCGGAGCGCATCCTGCCGATATGCGCCTGCTTCCCGCCCTGCAGGGCGATCGTTTCCTCTACGCAGAATTCGCCGTTTGCGGCGCGGATCACGCCGATATCGCCTGCCTGTCCGCCCATCGTGGCATAGAAGGGAGTCCTTTTTGTGAGAATGGAGCAGCGTTCCCCATCGGTCACCGCGTCGGCAATCTCGTCCTCGGACTCTCCATCGGAGAGCTTCACCAGCGCGGTAATCTCAGAGGTATCCTCCAGCGTCTCATAGCCGGTGAACTCGGTCGTGAGGTCTGCATCGAGCTTCTGATAGATATCGTCGCGCCCCATATAGTTGGTCGTCTTCCGGGCGGATCTTGCCGTCTCCCGCTGCACCTGCATTGCCCTCTGGAAGCCCTCCTCGTCGAGCGAGAGCTGTCTGTCTGCGAGAATCTCGCGGGTCAGATCGATCGGGAAGCCGTAGGTATCGTAGAGCCGAAACGCCTCCTCCCCGGAGAGCATCCGTTCTCCGCGCGCCTCCATCGCTGCCGAAAGCTCGTTCAGCATCTCCAGCCCCTTGTCGATGGTCTTCAGAAAACGCTCCTCCTCCTGATCGATCACGCGGAGGATCATCGCCTGCTTCTCGATCAGCTCCGGATAGCCGTCTCCGGACAGCGCGATCGCCTTCTCAGAGAGTCTCGCCATGAACCTGCCCTCGATGCCAAGCATCTTTCCGTGCCGTGCCGCGCGGCGGAGCAGACGGCGGAAAACATAGCCTCTGCCCTCATTGGACGGCATGATGCCGTCGCTCGCCATAAAGGTACAGCTCTTCACATGGTCGGCAATGATGCGGAAGGAAACGTCCTTCACGCTGTCCTCCTCATAGCGGGCATGCGCGAGCTGACCGATCTCCTCCATCATCGCCTGATTCGTATCCACATCGAAAAGCGACGGCACATCCTGACATACGACGGCGAGCCGCTCGAGCCCCATGCCAGTATCGATATTTTTCTGAATCAGCTCGGAATAGTTGCCCTTGCCGTCATTGTTGAACTGGGAGAATACAATGTTCCAGACCTCCATAAAGCGGTCGCCCTCACCGCCCATAACGTCCTCCGGCCCATTTCCGTATTTTTCGCCGCGGTCATAATAGATCTCGGAGCAGGGGCCGCAGGGGCCGGCGCCATGCTCCCAGAAATTATCCGCCTTGCCGAAGCGGTAGATCCGATCCTCTGCGATGCCGATCTCCTCATGCCAGACGCGGAATGCCTCCTCATCATCCAGATAGATCGAGGGATAGAGCCGGTCAGCCGGGATCCCGACGCGCTCCGTCAGGAATTCCCATGCGAAATGAATCGCCTCGGACTTAAAGTAATCGCCGAAGGAGAAATTGCCGAGCATCTCGAAGAAGGTGCCGTGCCGTGCCGTCTTGCCGATATTCTCGATGTCGCCGGTTCGGATGCACTTCTGGCAGGTCGTCACGCGTCTCCGCGGCGGAATCTCCTGCCCTGTGAAGTAGGGCTTCAGCGGCGCCATGCCGGAGTTGATCAGCAGCAGGCTGTTATCATTATGCGGAACCAGTGAAAAGCTCTTCATCTTCAGGTGCCCCTTCTCCTCGAAAAAGTCCAGGAACATCCGTCGTAATTCATTGACACCATATCTCTGCATTGTCATCTCTCCCTTGTAATCTCTCCCTTAATATAAAAGCATAAATCAATTTTTTTATGATAGCACAGTTATGCCGCATACGCAAATATATCGTCAGCTTCACGGATGCAGCTATGCGGGCAGCCTCTCCAGCAGCTCGTAGCAGCGCCTCTCTGTGAGCTCCGCATACTTTTTGAGATATGCGATATTTTCCTCCGCGGCGGAGCCTCCGGTATTGACCTCCTTCATCGCCGTGAGTCTCCGCTCCCTCCGGAACTGCTTCTGGCTCTCCCGAAAATCCGCACGCTTCTTCTCCGAAAGCTGAGACAGCAGCTCCGCTGAAATCCTCTGGAGCTCGGTATCCCAGAGGGCTGCAATCTGCTGCTCCTGCTCCCGCGCGGCGATCCGGCTGCGCTGTCTCCGGAGCGCAGCCTGCTCCTCGGAAAGCCTCGAAAGCTCGAGCCGGAAGCGCTCGGACGGCGATTCCAGCTCGGGGCTATGCTCTATCAGATCCGTTTCCGGAAGACTCTCTCCGGGAGACAGCTCCTCTGTCGGCCTGCCTTCATAGTAGCGCCTGAGGCGGAATTGCAGAATGCCCTGAAAGACGGCGGAGAAAAGAATGCAGAAAAGGAGCAGAAGCAAAAGCCTCTGCCCCGGGCGCGGCGGTCTGTGCGCCTTCTCTCTCCTTCGCGCCGGAATCCGGATTCGCTCCTCGCTCCGCATCAGCGCATCCACTTCTCATAAAGACTGAGGATCTGGCTCGTAAACTTCGCGAGATCCTTGTTCGCGCCGCCATAGTTCGCCTTCACCGCTGTAAACAGCTTCTCATACGCCGAGAGCAGCCGGTCATAGGCAGCTCCGGCACTCCGCTGCCGCGGCTCTGCTGCCGGCAATGCAGACATTTCCTTCACAAACGGAACCGGCTCCGCGATCCGTATCCATTCATTCCGCGCGAGATCGAAGCTCGAGCCAGAATACGGGCAGTCGACGCGGAACCCCTTCTCCGAGAGCAGCCCCGACAGTGTCTCCATCGCCCCGTCGTCTCCATGAACCAGAAAGACGCGCTCCGGTCTCTCCTCATAAGCAGAAATCCAGCGGACAAGCCCTGCCTGATCCGCATGGCTGGACATCGCCTGCATGGTCGCGATCTCTGCCTCCACCGCGATCTCCTCTCCGAAGAGCTTCACCTTGTCCGCATGCTCCAGCAGGAGCCGTCCCAGCGTACCCTCCGCCTGATACCCGGCGAAAACGATTGTACACTCCTTCCTCCAGACATTGTGCTTGATATGGTGGCGGATTCGTCCCGCGTCACACATTCCCGAGGCGGAAATGATGACCTTCGGCGTATCGTCGAGGTTGATGAGCTTCGACTCATCAGAGGTGATGGACAGCTTCAGTCCCCGGAACGCGATCGGATTGATGCCGTGCTCTACCAGCATCCGCGTCTCCTCGTCATAGCACTGCGAGAGCTCCCGGGTAAAGACATGGGTCGCCTCCACCGCCAGCGGACTGTCGACATAGACCGGAAAATCCTCATGTCCGCGGATCAGGTGCTGCTGCTTGATCGCGCGATACAGATAGAGCAGCTCCTGCGTCCGTCCCACCGCGAATGCCGGCAGCACCACATTTCCGCCCCGATCCAGCGTGCGCTGCGTGATCTCCACGAGATCCCGCAGATGGTCGCTGCATAGCTCATGGAGCCGGTCGCCGTAGGTGGACTCCATGATGACATAGTCGGCGCTGTGGATATACTCCGGGTCGCGGATCAGCGGCTTCCCGAAGTTTCCGATATCGCCGGAAAAAACCAGCTTTTTCTGCACCGTTCCCTCCATGAGGAAAACCTCGATGCTGGCGCTCCCCAGAAGATGCCCTGCATCCACGAAGCGGATGCACACCCCGTCTCCAAGCTCGGTCTCCTGTCCGTAATCCAGACCGTAAAAGAGCTCCAGCGCATCGTGCGCATCATTCAGATCATAGATCGGCACAACCTCGGCACGACCCAGCCGCTTCCCCTTCCGGTTCCGCCATTCCGCCTCCTGCATCTGGATGTGGGCGCTGTCGCGGAGCATGATCTCCGAGAGCGCCGCCGTTGCCTTCGTCGCGAGTATGGTTCCGTGGAAGCCGTTCTTCACCGCATAAGGAATCATCCCCGCGTGGTCAATGTGCGCATGCGTCAGCAAAATGTAGTCCAGATCCGAATATTTGATCGGCATGGGCGCGTTTTCGTAGACGTTTTTGCCCTGCTCCATCCCGCAGTCGATCGCGATATTCAGCCCGCACGCCTCTAAAAGGTGCAGAGAGCCCGTCACCTCATGATTCGCACCGATAAAAGAAAGTCTCATAGCCGCCTCCCGTCAGGAATTATTTTTTAATTATAGCAATATTGCTATAAAAATTCCAGTAAGGATTCGTTCAGGCGCTCTTCTCCTCGAAATGCAGGAGCTCCCTGTGCTTCCACTCGCAGATCGACTGCGTCATAGAGCCCATAGGGCAGAAGGTACACCAGCTGCGCGGCTTATACAGAAGCATCACAATCAGACCGATCAGCGTCGAGGTCAGCATCATACTGTAGAAACCAAAGGAAAACTGCGCGATCCAGTCCGGCACCGTCCCCGCAGTATAGCTCCAGCCCCAGGGCACGCGGATGGTCCAGAAGAGCTTCAGCACCTCGCGAAGCCCCCGGCTTCCACCGAAGACCAACCAGGTCTGGAAGAGCATATTCCCGAACATCGTCATAAAGAAAATGAGAAAGCCGTAACGAAACGCGCGGGAGGACATCCACCGTGGCGTAGGGTGGTTCCGTGAGCACCTCCCTTTCGTGCCGAGGAGCTGGAAGAGCTGTCCTCTCCCGCAGAGATGGTTGCAGAAGAATTTATTGCCGCCAAAAATCGCGAGGAGAAGCGGCAGCAGGAAATCGAGCAACCCCAGCCACGCGAAGAGGATATGGAAGAAGCCCAGAGAAAAGTACAGGAGCTCCCAGATCCAAAGCCATTCATACCAGCGATGCCGTTTCTTCATTCTACGCTCCTTTCCCTCATGTCAATGCATACTGCGGGACAGACTCTCGCGCAGAGCGTGCAGCCGATGCAGAGCGACCCCTCTACCCTCGCGAAAAGTCCCTTCCATACGCGGATCGCGTTCCTTGGACAGGTATTCTCGCAGGCGCCGCAGGAAACGCAGCGCCTGCGATCGACCGATGCCAGCCTTCTTGCCATTTTGCCTCTCCTTTTTCGGAAAGTCGGAGCTCCCTTGCGCAGCCGCCGCTTTCCGGATCAAAAAACAGCCTCTCCTCTATCGTGTCCATAGAGGACGGAAACGAAGAAAGCTTAGCATAAAAAAAGAAGGGCTGTCTGTGACAGAATCACAGATAGCCCCTCAGCTTTTCCCGATCTACGATCCGGATGCTTCCGCGCCCCAGCTCGACGATGCCCTCCATGGCAAAATACTTCAGCATTCTGGACACCACCTCCCGCGCGCTGCCGATCAGCCGCGCAATTTCGTCATGCGTATAGTACAAAAGCTCTGTCCTGCCCTTCGCGAGCTCATCCCAGAGGAAGACCGCCACTCTCCGGTCCGCGGAGAAAAAGAGGATCTGCCGCATCATCCACATTACCTCGGAAAATCTCTCGTTCACCAGCCTCGTGAGATGGCGCTCCATACGCGGGTTCTGCCGGAGGATCGGATTCATCGCCTGTACCGGCAGGAGCAGCGCCTCCGTATCTGTCACCGCGTCCATCATCAGGTCGAAGCTGATGCCCTCCAGCAGACAGGATGCCGACATTACGCAGAGCTCCCGCTCATAGAGCCGGTACAGGGTGATCTCCCGCCCTTCATCAGAAACCATGTAGGCGCGGATCTGCCCCTTAAGGACGACGAGCGTCCCCAGACACTGCTCCTCAGCGCGGGCGATCCGCTCGGACTTCCGGAAGCGGAGCAGCCGCGCACTGTCTCGGAGCGCCGTCTGCTCTTCCGCGGAAAGCTCCCTCCAGAAGGGCAGAAGCCCCGGCAGCTCCCGCTGCATTTCCTCCCGTTGCATCCTCTCTCCCTTCCCTGTTCTTCCAAATGCGGTGCTTTACTCTTCCGGTACTCTTTTGTCTGTCTTACAGCCGTTTCACGAAGAGCGCCCGTATCGCATTCAGCACCGCCAGAATCATCACGCCGACATCCGCGAAGACAGCCAGCCCCATTCCTGCAATCCCCAGTGCGACGAGCCCTAGGCAGAGCAGCTTCACCGTGATGGAAAAGAAGATGTTCTCATAGACGATGCGCAGCGCCTTTCGCGAGATCCGGATCGCCTTCGCGATCTGCAGGGGATTGTCGTCCATCAGGACGATATCCGCCGCTTCGATCGCCGCGTCGCTGCCCATCGCTCCCATTGCGATCCCGATATCGGCTCTCCGGAGCACCGGCGCGTCATTGATGCCATCCCCGACGAAGGCGAGTACCTCCTGCTTCCCTTTCCCGGAAAGCAGCTCCTCCAAATGCTCCACCTTACCTCCCGGCAGCAGCTGCGAGAAGACCGTATCGATCCCGAGCTCTGCGGCGACCCTGTCGGCGACGCGCCGACTGTCGCCGGTCAGCATCACTGTCTGTCGAACACCGGCTCCTCTTAATGCCTGCACCGCCTCCCTCGCACCGGGCTTCACACGATCCGCGATTACGATATGCCCGGCGTATTCCCCGTCGATCGCGATGTGAATGATCGTCCCGACAGAGTGGCAGTCTCGGTAGGCAACCGAAAGGGAGCGCATCAGCTTATCATTCCCTGCCGCAACCTCTCTGCCGTCCACCCTCGCGATCACGCCGCTTCCGCTTCGCTCCCGGATATCCGATACGCGGGAACGATCCAGCTCCCTGCCGTATGCCTTTCGGAGGCTCCGGCTGATCGGATGTGTGCTCGCAGACTCGGCAAGCGCAGCATATTCCAGCAGCTTCCCGTCCTCCAGCGGACTGTGATGGATGCCGTTTACCTCGAAGACGCCCTGTGTCAGCGTGCCGGTCTTATCAAATACAACGATGCGGGTTCGAGACAGAAGCTCCAGATAATTGGAGCCCTTCACCAGTATGCCGGAATGGCTCGCCCCGCCGATGCCTGCAAAGAAGCTCAGCGGAATGCTGACGACCAGCGCGCAGGGGCAGCTCGCCACGAGGAAGCTCAGCGCCCGATAGAGCCAGATCTCCCAGTCGGAGCCTGTCCCCCGCAGCAGCTGAAGGATCGGAGGCAGCACCGCCAGTGCGAGCGCCGCGTAGACAACCGCCGGCGTATAGACCCGCGCAAACCTCGTGATAAAATCCTCCGGCTTCGATTTTCGGGAGCCGGCATTCTCTACCAGCTCGAGAATCCTCGAAACCGTAGATTCCCCGAAGCGCTTCGTCGTCCGGATCTTCAGAAGCCCGCTTTCGTTGATGCAGCCGCTGATGATCTCCTCTCCCGGGCGGATTTCCCGAGGCAGGCTCTCTCCCGTCAGCGCGGCGGTATTCAGGCTGGAGCTGCCCTCCAGCACGATGCCGTCGATCGGCACCTTCTCTCCGGGACAGACGACGATCACAGAGCCGACCGGGAGCTCGTCCGGCACTACCCGTACGAGCGCGCCATCCTTCTCGATATTGGCATAGTCCGGACGGATATCCATCAGCTCCGAGATATTCTTCCGGCTCCTGCCGACGGCATAGCTCTGGAACCATTCTCCGATCTGGTAGAAGAGCATCACTGCGATCGCCTCGACATAGTCCCCGCTGCGAGAGAAGAGCGCAAGAAGGATCGCGCCCAGCGTCGCTACCGCCATCAGGAATTCCTCGTCGAAAACCTGCTTTTTCCGGATATTCCTCACCGCCTTCCGGAGGATATCGTTCCCTATGATATAATAAGGGATCATGAAGAGCAGGAAACGAAGTGCGGCGTTTTCGGGGAGCAGCCCGTGTTTCCCGAGCAGCAGCAGGGAAAGCAGCAGCCCTCCGGAAAGCAAAATGCGGTACAGCAGCTTTTTCTGTTTTTTATTCATATCGCACTCCTGCCCTAGAAATAGATCTCGCAGTCCTCTTCGACATCCCTGCACGCACGGAGAACCCGTTTCATAACCTCGTCGCAGTCCGCCCCCTCCTCGAACTCCACATTCATCTTAAGCGCCATGAAATTGACTACCGCATCCCGGACACCCGCAGTTCTTTTCGCCGCCTCCTCCATTTTGTTCGCACAATTCGCACAGTCCACCTCGATCTGATAGCTCTTCTTCATCTTCGTTCTCCTTCAGAAATAGCTTTCACGATTTCCGCAATCAAAAATGCATTATCAGAAAACATATATTGATAGTTAAATATATGTTTAACTGATAATGCAATCATACATCGATCAGGGTATTTCGTCAAGTGTTTTCAGTTCACACCGTACAGAACCTTCGCGAGCTCGGAATCCTTATCGAGAATGACGGTCTTGTTTTCTCCTCTGAGAGATGCCTTCAGCGCATCGAGGGAACGGAGATAATTATAGAAGTCCGCCTTTTCCGGCGTATTGTATGCATTCTGCAGGGTCTGCATATAGATCTGCTCCCCCTCTGCCTCGAGAATCGCCGCCTCCTTGTCCGCATTCGCATTCATGACAGCCACCTCCCGATCCGTCTCATTTCGGATCTTCTGTGCAGCGCTGTCTCCCTCCGCCTTATGCGCCGCCGCGATATTGTTCCGTTCGGAGATCATCCTCTGATATACCGCTTCCTTATTGTCGTCCGGCAGGTCGAGCGCCTTGATTGCCGTTTTCGCGATGCGGATGCCGTACTCACCGATGCTGGAGTTGGCATCCTCCGTGATCAGATCTGTCAGCTTCTCCCCTCTCGCCGCGATGATGTCGTCCTGCGACATGGAGCTGATGACATTCTTCGTCGCATTATAGCTTGCCACCGAACAGCGATCCTGTGCGCCGGAGATTGAGCCGTTCAGCGTCTGCATGAAGCGAACCGGATCAATGATCTGCCAGAGAATATAGTTATCGGAAATCATGGATTTTTTATCCCGGGTAATCACATCCGACGGCGCGATATCATAGACCTGAAGCGTCTTCGGCACATAGCTCACAGACTGTATCAGGGGAAGCTTCAGCTTCAGCCCCGCATTCGGCTCCACCCGGACGATCTTGCCGAACTGCGTGACGACTCCGTAATAGTTCATCCGTACCGTGAAGAAGCTGCTGCGAAGGAGCAGCAGGAGGAGGAACAGCAGCACAAGCAGCAGCCCGCGGGAAAAGAGACGCTTCCCGTCTGCGGGACGTCCAGTATTCATTTCTGTATTCATAGCCCTTCCTTTCTGCGGCGGGGGCTCACCCCTCCGTCCTCTCCGACGGCTGCGTCACAGCCTCAGAGAAGCTGTCCAGCGGGTACATCGTAGCGGTCTTCCCGTCTGTGATGATGACCTTCAGCTCCGGCAGCACATCCTCTATCGTCTCGTAAAACAGCCGCTGCTTCGTGACAAGCGGATATTTCGAATATTCCTCATACATCCGGTTGAAGCGCTCTACCTGCCCTGTCGCCTCCGCGATCCGCGCCTGCTTCGCCGCCTCTGCTGTCTGCCTCGTCTTGTCCGCATTCGCCTCTGCCGCGGGAATCCGCTCATTTCTGTACTGCTGCGCCTGCGTGCCTGCCGTCTGCGCGCCCTGCTTCGCGGTCTCCACAGCCTTGAAGGCTGCCAGAACCTCACTGGTTGGCGGTTCCGCATCCTGCACCAGCACATTTACGACCTGAATGCCGATATCGTTCTCCTCCAGCGCGGCAATCAGCTTATCCCGTACCTCCGCCTGAATCTGCGATTTTCCGGTCGTGATGACATCGTCGACGCTGTACTTCGCGATCGTAGAACGAATCGCCGACTGCGCCTCATTCCGGAGGATTCCCTCCGGATCGGAGGAAGCATAGAGATACTGCACGGGGTTGCTGACGCGGTACTCCAGATAAAAATCCACGTTAACAAAATTGAAGTCCGAGGTAATCATCATCGCCTCTGACGGCACGGTATCGCTGTACGCATTGTCCCCGTCATAGCGCGAGCCGTTCTCCAGCGTATAGCCGATCGGCATGCCGGAGGTCGTGGTATCCACCTTGTGGACACTCTGCACAAACGGAAGCTTCCAATAGAGTCCTGCACTGTCTGTGCGAATCACCTGTCCGAACATCGTCACGACCGCCTGCTCCTGCTCCGAAACCTTGTAGTAGGAGCCGGAGGCAAGCAGCGCTGTAAAGAACAGGAGAAGCAGCGCTGCCGCAGGCCCCCTGAGCTTCGGCATATTTCCCTCCCAGTTCAGCTTCGGCAGCTTCCCCATATTAAAATCCATTCTCCCCTTTCCATCCATATTCCAGAATTTTGCCTCCCTGATTCTGTTCCTTCCACCCTTTGTGCGGCGGGAATACAGAAAATAGGCAAGGAAACAGATCACAATTACAATGAGCTCCGGCATACTTTTCTCCTTCCTGTGTGACGTCTCCCGGAGAGGCGGCTCGCCTCGCTTACTCCCTTAGAATATCGGAAATAAAGGAAAGACGCAAGCTACGATTTAAACCGTTACCTTATGTCCGATGCCGCAAAGGAAAGGAGAATCGCGGAAAAAGAAAAACAAAGAGTCAATCACAAAAAAAGAGCCCCCTCTCGGAAGCTCTTCTCCACCGCACGGAATCAATCCTCAACCTTGACGATTTCTCTCTTATTGTAAGAACCGCAGGCCTTGCAGACTCTATGAGGCATAACCAAAGCGCCGCACTTTGCGCACTTCACCAGGTTTACAGCACCCATCTTCCAGTTCGCTCTTCTGCTGTCTCTATGCGCCTTGGATGATTTGTTCTTTGGACAAATAGACATATTTACACCTCCTTCGTCATACCGGCTTTTCATGCAATCGGTTTAATGTATGTCATCATTTCTGCTTTGATCAGAAACACTCGTAGTATGATACTACATCGTTTTCAAAAAAGCAAGGGATTCCGGATAAATTTGTCATCCCGAAATTTCCGCGCATTTCCCCTCAGATCAGCCGCAGCGTATCTCTCGCGATCGCCAGCTCCTCGTTCGTCGGGATCAGGAAGACCTTCACGGAGGAATCGTCGGCGGAAATCAGTCTCTCTTCGCCGCGGACATTGTTCCGCTCGTCGTCGATCTTCACGCCGAGGAAGGAGAGGTACTGCTCGCAGACCAGCTTTCTCGTCACCTTATCGTTCTCGCCCACGCCGGCGGTGAAGGCGATCGCATCCACGCCGTTCATGGCAGCTGCATACGCGCCGATGTACTTCGCCACTCTGTAGCGGAACGCGTCAAGCGCGACCTCTGCCATATGATTGCCCTCTCTGGCAGCATTCTCCACATCGCGGAAGTCGGAGGATACGCCGGACATACCGAGCACGCCGGACTTCTTGTTGAGGATATTCAGCACCTCATCCACCGTCTTATTCTCATGGTTCGCAATATACTGCACCACTGCCGCATCGATATCGCCGGAACGGGTTCCCATGATCAGTCCCTCAAGCGGGGTCAGTCCCATGGAGGTATCCACCGCTCTGCCGCCGATGGAGGCGGAGATGGAAGCGCCGTTTCCGAGGTGGCAGACGATCACCCTCGCCTTCTCCGGATCAAGCTGTCCGAAACGGATGGTCTCCTTGGAAACGAATGCGTGGCTGGTACCGTGGAAGCCGTAGCGGCGGATGCCGTACTTCTCATAGTATTCGGTCGGAATCGCATAATAGTATGCCTTCTCCGGCAGTCCCATCCCGAAGGTGGTATCAAATACGGCGACGTTCTTCTTGCCCGGAACCACCTTCTCGCAGGCTTCGATCCCCATCAGGTTCGCCGGATTGTGGAGGGGCCCGAGGTCGAAGCACTCACGGATCACCTTCTTCACTTCATCCGTTACAACGATTGACTCAGTAAACTTGGTTCCGCCATGCAGGACCCGGTGACCGATCGCGCTGATCTCGTCTACAGACTGTACCACACCGTGCGCGCTGTCGGTCAGCGCGTCGAATACGAGCTTGACTGCTACGGAATGATCCGGCATCGGCGTTTCATTCACGAAATCCTCCTTGCCCTCCGCCTTGTGCGTCAGCTTGGAGCCGTCGATCCCGATCCTCTCGCAGAGTCCCTTTGCCAGAACCGCCTCCTTTTCCATATCGATGAGCTGGTATTTTAAAGAAGAGGAACCGCAGTTGATGACTAAAATCTTCATGGAAATGTACCCTTTCGTCTCGTGAAGTGCTGTATTGTTTCCCTGACGCGCCGTCTCACGCTCTCGAAACGGCGTCAGGGCTCTGTTTATGCAGGCGCCGGAGAACCGGCAATTTCAAACTCAACCGTAGAGCTGACACTGTACCGCCGTGATCGCTACGACGCCGACAATATCCTCTGCGGAGCAGCCGCGGGAAAGGTCGTTGACCGGTGCGGCGATGCCCTGCGTCATCGGACCGTAGGCCTCCGCCTTGCCGAGTCTCTGTACCAGCTTATAGCCGATATTTCCCGCATCGAGATTCGGGAAAATCAGGGTATTGGCATGCCCCGCCACCTTGGAGCCCGGCGCCTTGAGCGCTGCCACGGACGCTACAAGCGCAGCGTCGAGCTGGAGCTCTCCGTCCAGCAGGAGCTCCGGATTCGCCTCCTGCGCGATCCGCGTCGCCTCCTGCACCTTCGTCACATCGTCATGCTTCGCCGAGCCCTTGGTAGAGTAGGAAAGCATCGCGACCTTCGGCTCCTTGCCCACCAGGAAGCGGAACGACTCGGCGGAGGACTCGGCGATCGCCGCAAGCTCCTCCGCGGTCGGATTCTGATTCAGCCCGCAGTCCGAGAAGACGAAGGTTCCGTTCTCCCCGTACTCGCAGTTCGGCACATTGATGATAAAGAAGGCAGAAACCAGCTTGGTGCCCGGCTTGGTCTTCAGGATCTGGAGAGAGGGACGCAGCGTATCCGCGGTGGAATGGCAGGCGCCGGACACCAGTCCGTCCGCATCTCCCTTCTTCACCATCATCACGCCGAAATAGGTATTGGAGCTCGTCAGGATCTTCCGTGCCTCCTCCTCGGTCATGCCCTTCTTCTTCCGAAGCTCGACAAGCTCCGCGACATAGCTGTCCAGCCTGTCGGAGCTCGCCGGATCCACGATCTCCGCGCCCGTGATCTCCGCACCCCATGCCTTGGCATCCGCCTTCACCTTCTCCGGATTTCCCAAAAGAATTACTTTCGCAAAGCCCTCCTTCAGGATCTGATCCACCGCGACCAGCGTCCTCCTGTCCTCGGACTCCGGAAGCACGATCGTCTTCATCCTGCTCTTCGCATTTGCTTTCACGTCATCAATAAAAGCCATGATCATCTCTCCTCTCGATTCTGAAACTTGAGGCTTCCGCCTCTATTCTGTCCCCCGATCTTTGATCGGGGGAGCCTCGCGGCTTTGAACGGTTTAGAGCAATCGCCTGCGATTGCTTCTTTAAATAAGGTATGGAAGAATCCTCCCCGCCCTTTCCATGAAAGAAAGAGGTACTATCTTGTATACAGTATCTCTCCGTTACCTTTATTATACTCGAAAGCCCCCGCACGGCAAGGAAGAATCCCGGATATTCTTGCACATTTTCGAGTACGCGTCCCCGGTTCCGGCAGTCAGTATTTCTCGAAGCGCTCCAGCGGCACTACCATGATCGTTGCGCCTCCGATCTCGACCTGCATCGGCATCGTCGTATAGTTCATCATCGATGTCCCGGAAACATAGGGCATATTTACGGTGATCTTCTGGCGCTTCCCGCATTGCTGCTTGATCGTATCGATGCAGCGCTCCGTCTCCGTATCCTCTACGGCGATCATCAGGGTCGTATTGCCCTTTCGGAGGAAGCCGCCGGTCGTCGCAAGCTTGGTCACCTGAAAATGCCCCCTCATCAGCGCGGAAGTTACGTCGTCCTCGTTGTCATTTCGAATGATGGCATAAATCAGTTTCATGTCTTCACCTCCCAGAACATATACTATGTTTATTTTACAATTTTTTCAAAGGACACGCAACTTTTCTGTATAATCGTTATAAAAAGTATTGTAAATCATCCCATAGATACGGCTCGCGAAGAGATCTGTGCGAAGCTGCAGCTCTCCCGCACCCTCCGCTTCCCTCTCCCAACGTGCCGGAGAGGAGAGCACCGGGAGTTGCAGTGCGCCCAGCAGCGCACGCCCGTCCTGGGAAACACCGAGTACCCGGTGGAAGCTGACATAGCCCTCCTCCCTTGCCCTCTGCACCATGTCCTTACGGATATCCAAAAGGATATGCAGCAGTGCTCTGGAAACTCTGGAGTAGGTGACATTTTTACTCTTAAGCAAAGTGGCACGTTCCCGAAAGGTTTTTCGCATGAAGAGCTGCTTCCGCAGTCCCCGCGCGAGCTCCTCCGAGACATCGGAGAAGTCCATGCAGGAAATCCCGTCCCTTTCCAGCTCCAGCAGACGATAGGAAAGCATATCTGAGAGCATATCAGCCTCCGCATAACAGCGATGCACGCAGTCTGCGCCGCAGCTCTCCGAAATTCCCTCCCGGATCGAGTGCGCGCTCCGAAGCTTCTGGTTCCGGCGCAGCACGGCAGCGGAAAAGCCGACATTCTGCCGTTTCATCGCCTTCAGATACTCCACGCCCAGCACATCGTTCGCACAGAGGGACAGCGAGAGCCCCGGCTCGACTTCCCGCGCCGCAGCCTCCCGCGCCGCAGGGAAGCTCTGCCCCTCCCGAAGCCTCATCCGAAGGGCGCGGGAAAAGGCAGAGCGCGCTGCAGCTCCCCGTTCCTCCCTAAGAAGAAACGCCGCCGCTTCCTCCAGCGGCTCTATCCTGCCGGACTCCGAGCCGAACAGGAGCAGATCCACAATGCCTGCCTTTTCCAGCATCGCCACACCGCAGGCGGCGAAATCCTCTGCGGAGGCCGTCGAAAACAGCACCGGCATCTGCAGCACGAGATCCACACCGTTTCGGAGCGCCTTCTCCGTGCGCTCATATTTCGAGAAGAAGCCCGGCTCCCCCCGCTGCACGAAATCGCCCGACATGGCAATCACGACATATTTCGCCTGATATTTCTCCTTCGCATAACGGATCAGATACCGGTGTCCCTCATGGAAGGGGTTGAATTCCGCGATGATGCCGACGACCCTCTCCCCTTTATACATAACGCTTCTCCTCTGCCGCTTCCGCTTTCCCTCTCAGTTCTTAAAGGAATGAATCGGCGCGGGAATCCGCCCCTTCCTTCTAATGAAGCGTTCGCAGCCGAAGGAATTCACGCGCATAACCGGCGCGTGTCCGAGAAGCCCGCCGAAGTTAACCGTGTCGCCGACGGTCTTGCCGTAGGCGGGAATCACCCGAACCGCGGTGGTTTTCTGGTTCACCATTCCCAGCGCCGCCTCATCTGCGATCATGCCGGAAATCGTCGCCGCAGCGGTATCGCCCGGAATGGCGATCATATCGAGTCCTACCGAGCAGACACAGGTCATCGCCTCCAGCTTCTCGAGCGTCAGCGCACCCTCCGACACCGCGGCAATCATCCCCTGATCCTCCGACACGGGAATAAATGCGCCGGACAGTCCGCCGACGGAGCTGGATGCCATGATGCCTCCCTTTTTGACCTGATCGTTCAGCATCGCCAGCGCGGCGGTCGTACCGGGCGCGCCGGCGCGCTCCAGACCCATCATTTCCAGAATATCCGCGACCGAATCGCCGACTGCCGGGGTCGGCGCGAGCGAGAGATCGATGATGCCGAACGGAACTCCGAGCATACGGGATGCCTCCTTCGCCACGAGCTGTCCGACTCTCGTGATCTTAAACGCCGTTCTCTTGATTGTTTCGGAAAGCTCCTCGAAATCCATATTCTCCGCATGGCTTAAGGCATCCCGGACGACGCCCGGACCGGAAACGCCGACATTCAGAATGCAGTCCGCCTCGGAAACGCCGTGAAAAGCGCCTGCCATGAACGGATTGTCGTCCGGCGCATTGCAGAAGACCACGAGCTTCGCGCAGGCGCTGGAATCTGTATCGCGGCTCAGATACGCTGCTTCCTTGATGACCTCCCCCATCAGACAAGCTGCGTCCATATTGATGCCGGTCTTGGTCGAGCCGAGGTTTACCGACGCACAGACGATCTCTGTCTCCGAAAGTGCCTGCGGGATCGCCCGTATCAAAAGCTCGTCCGCCGCCGTCATTCCCTTCTGGCAGACTGAGGAAAACCCTCCCAGGAAATTTACCCCGACCGTATGCGCCGCCCGATCCAGCGTGTGCGCAACCTTCACGAAGTCCTCGATGCTCCGGCAGGCGCCCGCCCCCGCGATCGCGATCGGCGTGACGGAGATCCTCTTATTTACGATCGGAACCCCGTATTCCTTCGAGATCTGTTCGCCTGCCGCAACGAGATCCTTCGCCTTGGTCGTGATTTTCCGATAGATTTTCCCGCAGAAGCTGTCCACATCCTCCGCACCGCAGTCGAGAAGGCTGATCCCCATGGTGATCGTGCGCACATCCAGATTGTTGTGCTCGATCATCTTGTTGGTTTCCAGCACCTCCATAGAGTTGATTTCAAATGCAGCCATAATCTCCCTTCCCTCTTCCGCACGCTACATCGCTTTTTCGAATGGAATCGACATCTCCTCAGATCCGATGCATCATCGTGAAGATCTCCTCCAGCTGAATGCGGATGCTGACGCCGATATGCTCCCCGAGCTCTGTGAGCGCCTCCGAAAGCAGATTGATTTCTCCCCTCGCCTCCGCGATGTCTACAATCATCATCATATTAAAGTAGCCGCCTGTAATGGTCTGAGAGATATCCAGAATGTTGATATTCCTCTCGGAAAGGAAGGTGCAGACCCTCGCAATAATCCCTACGGAATCCTTCCCCACCACAGTAATGATCGCCTTTCTCATACGCCTCCTTCTCTGCTGCGCTCCCGCGCATACCTCCCCGCCTCCGGCAGGCTTCGGCATAAAACAGATAACAATTACGAATGTCTTGCCTGCACCATTACATGAAATATTCTTTTCGGGAAGTACTGATTAAATTTTGAAAAATTACGTGCCAACGGACGGGCGTCATGAATAAATCAGTGTCTCCCACAGAAAGACAATCATCCTCCTCATGCAGACATTTTGCCCATTATAGCACCACGAGCTCCGATACGCAATCCCGCTTCGCTACACTGATCTCGAAGTCGCCGCTATGATAGCCGCTCTCCGAGGCGTCGATCTCCTGCTCCACCGTGCTTTTCGCAAGCTCCGGCTGATTGTTTTCCAGACTGAGATGCCCGAGGAAGATGTGGCGCAGCCGATCGTGCAGCACCCGATCCAGGAGCCGTCCTGCATTGTCATTGGAAAGGTGACCGCGATCTGAGAGAATACGGCGCTTCAGCGCCATCGGATAGGGTCCACTGCTCAGCATGGCGATATCATGGTTCGCCTCAATCAGCATCGCATCCAGTTCCCGGAGATGCGCCTCGATATAGGAATCGAAATGTCCCATGTCCGTCGCTACCGCAACGCTGTACACGCCGTCGCTCACCCGGTACGCCACCGGATTCGCTGCATCGTGGTCGATGGAAAAGGGCAGCACGGACAGATCTCCGATCCGACTCTCCGCATCCGGAAGGATCGGATGCAGCAGTTCCCGATCCAGCTCTCCGAGCTTTTTCTGTCCATTCCCGGAGATCAGCTCCTGCAAGGTTTCCAGCGTCCCGTAGATCGGGATGCCGTAGCGTCTCGATATCGCCCCGATCGCCTTGATATGGTCGATGTGCTCATGCGTCAGGAAGATCCCCTGAATGTCCGAGAGCTCCAGCTCCAGCGTCCGAAGCCCCTCGTTAATCGCCTTCATCGTGACGCCGGCATCCACCAGAATATGTGTCCGTTCCGTCCCGATGTAGCTCACGTTCCCGCTGGAGCCGCTCGAAATACTGGTAAATCTCATTTATGGTTTCCTCTTTTGTCCTTGAATTCTCAATGATAATGTCGGCAAAGCTCAGAAAGCGCTCCGCCTCCTCCGCATGAAGCCGTGCCTCCGCCTCCGCGCGGGAATAGCCGCGATCCCGGAGCAGACGTTCGAGCCGCAGATCCCGCCGTGCGGACACAAAAATTCTGTGATCGCAGCACCGCAGAAATTCCTCTGTCGGAAGCGCGGTTTCTACCGCGAGGTCATAGGCGCTTTCCCGCGCATCCGCGATTCTCTCCGAGACCGCTCCCCAGACTACGGGATGAACCAGACGGGAAACCTGCTCTGTCAGGGCCGGATCGGAAAACATTTGTTTTGCCATCCGTCTGCGGTCGAGCGCTCCCGTCTCCGGCTCCATGATTTCTCTTCCGAAAAGCGCGAGCAGACCACGATATACCTCCGTCCCGGGCTGATAAAGGGACTTTGCGAGTTCATCTGTCCGGCAGACCCGCATGGAGAATTCCTCTTCCAGAATAGAAAGAACCATGCTCTTCCCGGCTCCGATGCCGCCGAATACCGCAATCACCATGCCCTGTCCCTCAGCCGCCGCCCATCCCAGTCCTCTTCGGCACAGCGCTCATTCAGCCACTGTCTCCCTGCCTCTACCCCCTCCTCATCGAAGGAAAAGGCTCTGCTCTCCTTCTCCTCCTCCGGCGTATGATCAAAGGCGTAGGGCTCCGGCCATACCGTGACGAGCAGCTCCCGCACAGTCTCGGTCTCCACGCCGTCTCCGCGCTCTGCCGCTTCCTTTTTTCGCTCCTGCTCGCGCATTTCCATCCGGTAACGCATCCCCGCATTGGAGCCGGTAAAGCATTCCTTCTTCAAAAAGCCGATATGCATGATATCCTTTGACGTGATTTCCCTCATCAGTGTGCTTCTTCCCAATTCTCTCCGCGCGCCGCGGTCGCCGCGAGCTGCACCCGAAGCACCGCCGCGCCCTGCATTTTCTCCACAAGCAGCGCCTCGACCCGCTCTGCCTCCTCGACCGGCGTTTCCAGCAGCAGCTCGTCATGCACCTGCAGGACGATCCGTGCGCGAAGTCCCTCCTCCCGGAGTGCCTGATTCACTGCGTTCATCGCCTTTTTCATGATGTCCGCGGCGGTTCCCTGAATCGGCGAATTCATCGCTACACGCTCACTGAAGGAGCGGCGCAGGAAGTTTGAGGCGTGAATGTCCGGCACCGGCCTCCGCCGTCCGAAGAGCGTCTTCACGAAGCCATGCTCCCGGGCATAGGCGACCTCTCCGTCAAGATAGCGCTTGACTGCCGGATAGGTTTCGAAATAACGTTCTATATATTCCTTCGCCTCCTGCCGGGAGATACTCAGTCCCTCGGAGAGTCCGAAGGCAGAGATTCCGTAAACAATGCCGAAGTTGACAGCCTTTGCGTTCCGGCGGAGCTGCGGCGTCACCTCCGAGAGCGGTACATGAAAGACCTGCGAGGCAGTCACGGCATGGATGTCATCCGCATTGCGGTACGCGGCGATCAGCTTCTCATCCCCGCTCAGGGAGGCGAGAATACGAAGCTCCACCTGCGAATAATCCGCGTCAAGAAAGATACAGCCCGGCTTCGGGACGAAAACCTGCCGGAAACGCCGCCCCATCTCCGTACGGATCGGGATATTCTGTAAATTCGGCTCTGTTGAGGAGATCCTGCCGGTCGCCGTCACTGTCTGATTGAACTGCCCGTGAATCCGTCCGTCCTCCGAAATACAGCCGAGGAGTCCCTGCGCGTAAGTGGAATTCAGCTTCGTATAGGTACGGTACTGCAGAATGTCATCGACTATCCGGTACTCCTCCGAGAGCTTCTCCAGCACATCCGCAGCAGTGGAATAACCGGTCTTGGTCTTCCGTCCGCCCGGCAGCCCCATCTTCTCGAAGAGAATCCGTCCGAGCTGCTGTGTCGAGTTGATATTGAATTCCTCCCCGCATTCCGCATAGATCTGCGTGCGCAGCCGCTCGATTCCGTCGGAGAGCTCTTTCCCGTAACGCACCAGCGCTTCACGATCTACGCGTACGCCCTCCTTCTCCATATCGTAAAGCGTGCGGAGCAGCGGCCGCTCGATCTCCTCGTAGAGAGAGAGACTCTCCAGCTCGCGAAGCCGGCGGAATACTGCCTCATGACTTAATAGAGCCACTGCCGCCGTATATTTCCCTGCATCCGTCTTGTCGGAAAGCTCCTTTTCCGTCGGGAGCGTCTCATCCAGAAAATCTCTTGCGAGATCCTCATAGCTGTAGCTGTCCTTCAGCGGATTGATCAGGTAGGCACAGAGCGCGAGGTCGTGCAACTTCGCCTCCCGCGGAAGCTCCAGAATATGCAGCTGATCCTTCAGATTGAGCGTATAAAGTGTCGTCGTCTCGGAGAGACGGGAGAGCTGCTCCCTGAAGTCAAAGCCGTGAAAACGGTAGCAGCGCTTCCCCTCCAGCACGAAATAAAGCACCGTTGTCTTCTCAAACGGATTCTCCGTGTCCTCCTCAGGGCGCAGGCAGAAGCCCGCTGCGCCGGACTTCTCCGCATCCCGGAAGACAACCCTCGCGATATAAGGATCTGTGACCTCCTTAAAGAGCTCCGGCTCGATGCCGGACACGCTGCCCTGCTCTGTAGGGAGCGCGCTCTCCTCGAAGCGCTTCAGGAGCGTTTTCAGCTCGAGACGCCGCACCAGCGTGCGCGAATCGGCATTGAACATATCCCTGACCGCAGCGTCCTCATAGCAAAAGTCGATCGGCACATCCGTATGAATCGTCGCGAGCGTCTTGGAGAGTGCCGCGATGTCCCAGTTTTCAAGGAGCATCTGCCCTGCCTTCGGCTTGCGCGGCACCCTGAACTCCGCATCCAGCGCATGCTCCCTTGCATTTTCAATGCTGTGATAATGCGCTATGATCCAGCTCGCCGTCTTGTCTCCGAAGCCGGCGACCCCCGGAATATTGTCGCTGCTGTCTCCCGCCAGCGCTTTCCAGTCAATGAATTCCATCGGGCTGACGCCCCATTCCGCCTTCACCTCCGCAGGAAAATAATGGCAGACCTCCGTCTGTCCCCTCACGGTCTTCGGGATGCTGATCTTGATGTGCTCGTCCGCGAGCTGCAGGAGATCCCTGTCTCCGGAAATGATGGTGACCTCCCTGCCCTCTGCCTGCATCCGCTTCGCGATCGTCCCGAGAATATCGTCCGCCTCGTAGCCCTGCATGGTCAGAATCGGAATCCGCATGCTGCGGAGCAGCTCCTGCATCAGCGGAACCTGCTCCCTGAGCTCCTCCGGCATCGGCTTCCGCGTCCCCTTGTACTCCGGGTAAAGCGCGTGTCGGAAGGTCGGGTGATGCAGGTCGAAGGCGACGGCGAGGTGATCCGCCTCCTCCGTCTCCAGTCCCTTCAAAAGAATATTCAGGAAGCCATAGACCGCGTTGGTATGGATGCCCTGCGAGTTATTCAGCTCCGGAATGCCGTAAAAGGCACGGGAAAGGATGCTGTGCCCGTCGATCAATAAAAGTTTGTCCTTCATACAAATCTCCTGCATCACCTGTCCGTTCTCTCAGCTTTGTTTTTTTATCGCGTCATCGGCGCACACCTCGAAAATCCGTTCCGCGGCTTTTTCATGGAAACTGCGGAGCTCTCTCCCTGCGCCTTGCCTTCAGCCGATGAAGTACAGCCGGAGGTAGAGGAGGAGGCTGAGCAGCAGGCTCCAGAATGCCGCCGTCTCCACCGCATAGCAGGTGATCCGAAGTCCCGTCCGCCGAAGCAGCAGAAAACGGGACTGCTCGAGACTCCTCCGGAAGTCCCGCTCCAGATCGAGCGGATCATCCGTACTGCTGTCCAGCTTCGCCACGCCGGAATAGACCATGTGCGTGATCCGAAGCTCCTCCATACATTCCGGGCACTCCGTGAGATGCTGCAGGAAGCTCCGGAGCTTCTCCTCCCCCAGATCCCCGTTCAGATAATGGTATATGCACTTTCGCGCTTCCAGGCAATTCATCTGCATTTTTCTGTCCCCATGGCGTCTTCCGTTTTCCAAAGAATACCAAAGTAGAAATCATTTTAGCATTCTTTGATTCCACTGTCAAAAATCCGCACGGATGCCGATCCGGCAGGAAAGTAAAACTTCCGGAAAAATCTTGCAAAAGCCTGTTGGATATGTTAGATTTTTATCTGTCTACTTGCCGCTGTGGCGGAATGGCAGACGCACTTGACTCAAAATCAAGCGGGAAACCATGCCGGTTCGAGTCCGGCCAGCGGCAGAGCGACGGGGATTCAGAACAGAAAACTGTTCTGAATCCCCGTTCTTTACTGTATAATTCCCCTGTCAGTCGGACGAACGCGAGGCAAGCTTGCTTATACGAGCGTTCGGACATTTGACAGGACAATTACAGCACTCACTTCGTCCCGAAGATCCGGTCGCCGGCATCACCGAGCCCCGGGCAGATGTAGGCATTTTCATTCAGGCAGCGGTCGAGGTTTCCGACATAGATCTGCACATCCGGATGCGCCGCATGCAGCCGCCTCACGCCCTCCGGCGCGGCGATGATGCAGACAAACTTGATCTTTTTGCCGCCATGGGACTTGATCTGGCTGATAGCGTCCACGCCGGAGCCCCCGGTCGCGAGCATCGGATCGCAGACCACGATGGTTCTCTCCTCGATCGGATTCGGGAGCTTGCAGAAGTACTCCACCGGCTGATGGGTTTCCTCATTCCGGTACATCCCGATGTGGCCGATCTTCGCGGACGGAACGAGGGCTGTAAGCCCGCTCACCATACCGAGTCCGGCACGCAGGATCGGTACGATCGCGAGCTTTCTCCCCGCGATCACCCTCGTCTCTGCGCGCTCAATCGGCGTCTCCACCTCGACGGTCTTCATCGGAAGGTCAGACAATGCGACGAAGCCCATCAGCATCGCGATCTCCTCAACCAGCTGCCGGAACTCATTCGTTCCCGTGCTCTTGTCTCGCAGAATCGAGATCTTGTGTGTAATCAGCGGGTGCTCCAGCACGAACACGTTCTCGCCAAATTCATTCATAAACGGTATCCTCCTTATTCCTCTGCCTTTGTTACGATTGCTTCCTTCGATTTATAGATCGAATGTGCCGGTACGCAGCCCCGGACGGAGCTGAGCGGATAAATATCGGTATGGGCGCCGATGCAGCAGCCCGGATTCAGCACGGAGCCGCAGCCGACCTCCACATGATCCGAGAGCATTGCTCCGAATTTCTTAAGTCCGGTCTCGATATCACCGTCAGAGGCGTGCACCCTCACCGGCTTTTTGTCCGAACGCACATTCGACGTAAGGCTCGCCGCACCCATATGCGACCTGTGGCCCAGTACGGAATCGCCCACATAATTGTAATGCGGAACCTGTACCTTGTCAAAAAGCACCGAATTTTTCAGCTCACAGCTATTCCCGACCACGCAGCCCCTGCCGATCAGGATATTGCCGCGCAGAAAGGCACACTGCCGCAGCTCTGTCTCCGCCCCGATAATGATATACTCCGAAAGGGAAACCGAATCGGCGATCCGCGCCGTCCGATGTACCCAGACATGCGGCATACGTTCCTCATACTCCCCTGTCGGAAGCTTCGGCCCCAGCTCCGCAATAAAGTCATGAATTCTCGGCAGTGCCTCCCATGGATAGCAGAGCCCCGCAAAAAGCGCCGCCTCCGTATAGCGGAGGTCATACATATTGGAAATCTTCAGTTCTTCTCTGGTCATTCACCCACTCCTGTTTTCGGGAAGCACGCTTCCCTGCTTTTGATCGCCTCCGTCCGCGTCCGCACGAAGCGTTCCAGCTTCTGCATATACTCCTTCTCCGTGATGCTGCCGTCCGCCACATAGGAGAGCCCCTTCTCCCAGGATGCGGTCAGCTCCGGATTCAGAAGCTGCCGGACAGAGACAGAAACCGCGGCGGTGACCAGCTCTCCCAGGCTGGTAGGGCTGAGCGCCTGCGTTTTCTTGTTTAAGGCAATGTAGCCGATCTTCGTAAGCTTGGTTAGAATGCCTGCGCGGGTCGCAGAGGTTCCGATGCCGGAGCCCTTGATCTGTGCCCGCAGCTCCTCATCCTCGATCAGGCTGCCTGCGTTTTCCATCGCGAGAATCATTGTCCCGGAGGTATAGCGCTTCGGCGGAGAGGTCTCTCCCTCCTTGATCCGAAGTGCCCGAAGCAGCAGCCTCTCCCCTCTTTTCAGACGGAGCAGCTGCTCCGATAGTACGCCGTCCTCCTCTCCGCTCTCCCCGTCTTCCCCTTTCAGTACACGAAGATAGCCCTCCTTCCTGAGCGCCCTCCCTGTCATCTGGAAAGATTCGCCCCCGCAAAGGAGGCTGAGCTGCAGCCTCTGGTATTCTGCCGCCGGGAAGAAGATCGAGAGAAAGCGGCGCACAATCAACGTATAGACGGAACGGCTGAGGGGCTTCATCGCACGAAGCGAGTCGAGCCCCTGTCCGGTCGGAATGATCGCGTAGTGGTCGGTAATCTTCCTGTCGTCAGTATACCTCGTTTTTTCAATCTTCCGCCACGCGCCGCTATCCAGCGCCTCCTGCGTAAGTGCCGTGCAGTCCGGAAAGCCCAGCAAGCCTCGCAGATGCCGCTCGATCTCCTTCGCAACCGCCGTGGAAAGCACTCTCGCGTCGGTTCTCGGATAGGTTGTCAGCTTTTTCTCGTAGAGCTCCTGCGCGATCTGCAGTGTCTCGTCCGGATTGATTTTGAAGAGCCGGGAACAGTCGTTCTGCAGTTCCGCGAGATTATAGAGAAGCGGGGGATTCTTCATTTCCTTCTTTTTCTCGAGGCTGTCCACGACTGCCTCCTTCGGGAGCGGGAGGAAGCTGTCGCGAAACGCCTCCGCCCTTTCCTTCTGCAAAAATCCGCTGTTCTTATAGAGCTCCGTACTCCGGTAATGCGGCGAACCCTCCCTGCCCCGGAACTCCGCGTCGATCCCGCCGCGCTCCGACGCAGACTCCGAAGCCTCTCCCTCTCGAGGCAGGGAGAAGCTGCCGTTCAGCTTATAGAAAACGGTCTTTCGGAAGTCACGGATCTCCTGCTCCCGACGGACGATCATCCCCAGTACACAGGTCATGACCCGCCCCGCTGCGACGACCGTGCTCTTCTCCCTCCCGAGGCGGCGGGAAATCTCCCGTCCGTAGCGCAGCGTCAGCGCGCGGGAGAAGTTGATCCCCATCAGGTAGTCCTCCTTCGCACGGGAAAATGCGGCGTCCGCCAGACTGTCATAGGCACTTTCCGGCTTCGCCTCCCGTATCCCCCTCCGGATCTCCTCCCGCGTCTGGGAATCGATCCAGACGCGCCGTCTCTCCTTCGTGTCTCCGATCCCCGCCTCCTGCTCGACGAGACGGTAGATGTATTCTCCCTCCCGTCCCGAATCGGTGCAGACATAGATCGTAGAGATGTCCTCCCGATGCAGCAGCCCCGCCACGATCCGGAACTGCTTCTCCACCTCGGGAATCACCTCATAGCGAAACGTCGCAGGGAGAAAGGGCAGGGTGTTGAAGCTCCAACGCCGGAAACGTTCATCATATTTCTCCGGATAGGACATGGTGACGAGATGCCCCACGCACCAGGTAATGACGCATCGCTCGGACTCCAGATACCCGTCCCTGCGGCACGCCCGGACATCCACGTCCAGTGCCTCCGCAAACTGCTGTGCCACGGAGGGCTTCTCTGCAATAAACAATGCCTTCATCCGCCGTCTATCCGCGTATCCCGAAGCAGTATACCGTTTCTGTCCGGTATTCCTCTCCGGCTCTCACAACCGGACTCGGGAAAGCAGGCTTGTTGATTGCGTCCGGATAATGCTGCGTCTCGAAGCAGTACGCGGTGCGCGGGCTGTAGCTCGCGCCGTTCTTCCCATCTCCCCGGACATTCAGGAAATTTGCGGTATAGAACTGAAGTCCCTCCAGGTCGGTATAGACCTTCATTTCGATGCCGGACTCCTCTGCATACGCTGCTGCCGCGAGGCGCTGCTCTCCCGCCGTCCCGTCCACGCAGTAATTATGATCGTAGCCGCCGCCAAAGCGAAGCTGCTCATACTCCGCGCCGATATCTCTTCCGATCCGCTTCTCCGTACGGAAGTCCATCGGCGTGCCCGAAACCGGCGCAAGCTCTCCGTAGGGAACCGAGCTCTCCGATGCCGGCGTGAAATAGGATGCGTGAATCTGTACATACTGCGAGCTCGCGTCTCCGGCATCACAGCCGTTCAGGTTGAAATAGGCGTGGTTTGTCATATTCAGGATCGTATCACAGTCGGAAACGCCCCGATATTCGATCGACAGTGCATCGTCCTCCGACAGGGTATAGATCACCGCGATCTCCGCATTGCCGGGATAGCCCTGCTCCATACTCTCGGAATGAAGGGAAAACATCACATAAGCTCCCGTTCCCTTGTCACCGTACTCCGCCGCCCAGCTCCGTCTCTCCCAGAAATTCGGTCCGGAATGCAGATTGTTCACGCCCTTATCGTTCTTTTCGAGCGTATAGCTCACGCCGTTCAGCATGTAGCTGCCGCCGCCGATCCGGTTGGCATTTCTGCCGACGACTGCCCCCATATGCCCCGGATTCCGGAGCAGCGCCTCCGGCTTGTCGCAGCCGAGCACCACATCTCTGAACACCCCGTCTCTATCCCTTACCCGCATATTCGTCCAGATCGCGCCGAGATCCGTAAATGCCGCCTCGCTGCCCCGTCCGTTCACAAGGGTATATTTATGCACCTCTCTCCCATCCGGAAGACTTCCCAAAACCGAAACTCTGACTGCCATTTCCGCCTCCGTGTTGTAAAACGTTTTATCATCACATCCTGCAATAAAATGATCAGGATCAAAATCCCAATCCCATGCATTCCTGTTGTCCCGACAGATAGCAGGATATCCGCTCGTGTAAACACGGCGTCTATTCCGGTGCCTGACGGGGACTTATGCACAAAAAAAGAAAGACAAGCTAAGCCTGCCTTTCTATCCTATCACATTACAGAAAATTTTTCATCAAAAAATCACTTGACGAGCTGTGCCTTCGCCTGCTCACAGAGCGCGGTGAAGCCCTCGGCATCCGCGATTGCGATCTCGGAGAGCATCTTTCTGTTCATATCTACGCCCGCACTCTTCAGCCCGAACATCAGCTTGGAATAAGAAAGCCCATTCAGCCTTGCAGCCGCGTTGATACGGGCGATCCAGAGCTGTCTGAACTGCCGCTTTCTCTCCTTACGTCCCCTGTAGGACTCGGTAAGTGCGCGCATTACGCTCTGCTTCGCGATTCTGTACTGCTTGGAACGCGCTCCTCTGTATCCCTTCGCCAGCTTTAAAACTCTGTTGTGCTTCTTCTTAGCGTTAACTCCGCCCTTGATTCTCATTGTTCTATCCTCCTATTTTCCCACTACCAATCCTGCTGTTAAAGATAAGGAAGAATTCTCTTCATCGTCTTCACATTTGTTGCGTCAACGGTAGTATCCTTTCTCAGACCTCTCTTACGCTTCGTAGTCTTCTTGGTGAGGATGTGAGACTTGTTCGCCTTGTTCCGGATCAGCTTTCCCGTGCCGGTAACCTTAAAACGCTTTGCAGCGGCTTTTTTTGTCTTAAGCTTTAACTTTGCCATATTTGCCTCCTGTGAATTTACTTTTTCGGACTTATCACCACAGCCATATTTCTGCCTTCTACCTTCGCCGGCTTATCCAGCACGGCAATGTCGCTGAGCTGCTCTGCGAACTCATCGAGGATATGCTTCGACTGGTTCATGCGGGACATCTCGCGGCCTCGGAAGCGAAGCGCTACCTTGACCTTATTGCCTTTCTCGAGGAACTTCCGCGCAGCGCTGAGCTTCGTATTGAGATCATTGGTATCGATGTTTGGCGTCATACGAATCTCCTTCAGCTCTGTCGTGTGCTGGTTCTTTCTGGCCTCCTTCTCCTTGCGGAGCATCTCATAACGATACTTGCCGAAATCGGCAATGCGTACAACCGGCGGCGCAGCCATCGCTGCAATCTTGATCAGATCCATGTCCTGGTCTCTTGCCATCATGTAAGCTTCCCGTGCGCTCATAATGCCGAGCTGCTCACCGTTTGCCCCGATCACTCTTACCTCTCGGTCCCTGATCTGTTCGTTAATTTCGATTTCTGTGCCTTTTTTTACTGCCATAAGCTCCTCTCGCGGTAAAATACAAAAAAATGGCGGATGATAAGCCAATCCACCATTGAAAAATACACGAAGTAAAAATCAATATGAACCCGGGTCAGAGCTCTCTGCCAAGGTGAGGTGGATACCTGCTTTCCTGTCATGCGACGTTGGTACAATACCACAGTTTCCGCCCACTGTCAATACGATTCTCTGCTTTCCTCCGCAAGGAGCGTCGGAAGCGTCTCATCGATTGCTTCCCTCGGCTCTAGGATACGGTCAAAAACTGCGTAAATCTGCTCGAGCCCCTGCTTCGAATCCGCGGAAAAGGGGATCAGCACACAGTCTGCCGATGCGCCGAGCAGCCTCCTCGCATTCTCTGCCGAACTCCGAATCTGTGAGCGCTTGATCTTGTCGAGCTTCGTCAGGATAACGAGCGGCTCGAAGCCGGTCGCGCTCACAATCCAGCGGAACATCTGTATGTCCAGCTTCGAGGGATCATGCCGGATATCGACCAGCAGGATGACCTCCTCGATATTGCCGGAACCGGCGAGATACCTCCGTATCATGCGATCCCACTTCTCCTGCTCTGCCGCTCCCGCAGCGGCATAGCCATAGCCCGGAAGATCCACCAGGAAAAATGTGGAATTGATATGATAAAAGTTTACCGTCCTCGTCTTTCCCGGCGTCGAGGAGGTTCGCGCATAGCTCTTCCGGTTCATGAAGGCATTGATAAAGGAGGACTTGCCGACATTGGAGCGCCCCGCCAGCACGAACTCCGGCTGTCCGGTATCCGGCAGCTCCGACTTCACGCCCAGAACATGCTTCAGCTCCACGGATCTGATCTTCATTCTCTGTCTGCTCCCTTATTCCACCGCGCTGCGGAGACGCCGCGCGCTCTTCTTCGTCTCCGGCTCCGGCGCTGCACTATGCCGGATCTCCGGCTCACCGCTGCCCTCTACCGTTTCCTTCGTGATCATCACGCTCTCGATCGACGGATCAGACGGAATCTCGTACATAAGGTCGGTCATCATCCCCTCCATGATCGAGCGCAGCCCTCGCGCACCGGTCTTCCGCTCGACCGCCTTCTCGGCGATCGCTGTGACCGCGCCGTCCGTGAAGCCGAGCTCCACGCCGTCGATTTCGAAAAGCTTCTGATACTGCTTCGTCAATGCATTCTTCGGTTCGGTCAGGATCTTCTTCAGGGTGTACACATCATGACTGCTCAGCTCCACATCCACCGGCACACGCCCGATAAACTCCGGAATCAGCCCGAACTTCACCAGATCCTCCGGCTGCACCTTCCGCAGCACGTCGTCATAGTTTTCCTTGTTCTTCTCTACGATCTGTGCGCCGAAGCCCATGGAACCGCTCGCGATGCGCTTCTCGATGATATGCTCCAGTCCGTCGAAGGCGCCGCCGCAGATAAAGAGGATATTCCTCGTATCGATCTGGATCAGCTCCTGCTGCGGATGCTTCCTGCCGCCCTGCGGCGGGACAGACGCCACTGTTCCCTCGAGAATTTTCAGAAGTCCCTGCTGCACGCCCTCGCCGGAGACGTCGCGCGTGATCGAGACATTCTCGGCCTTCTTCGTGATCTTGTCGATCTCGTCGATGTAGATAATACCGATCTCTGCCCGCTTCACATCGTAGTCCGCCGCCTGGATCAGCTTCAGCAGAATGTTCTCGACATCCTCGCCGACGTAGCCCGCCTCCGTCAGAGCCGTTGCGTCCGCGATCGCGAACGGGACGCCGAGAATCTTGGCAAGGGTCTGTGCGAGATAGGTCTTGCCGGTACCGGTCGGCCCGATCATCAGGATATTCGATTTCTGTACCTCGATATCCTTGATCTTCGAGGTGATCCGCTTATAGTGGTTGTATACCGCCACGGAAAGCACCTTCTTTGCCTCGTCCTGTCCGACAACATATTCATCGAGGAAATCCTTGATCTCCTTCGGCTTCAGCAGATGGATATCCTGTGCTGCGTCAGTACCCTGCCGACTGCCCTTTCCCAACTCCTCCTCGAAGATCTCCTGACAGAGTTCCACGCATTCGTCACAGATGTAGGTATTGTTCATACCCGCGATCAGCTTCTGTACCTGCTTCGCCGACTTCCCGCAGAAGGAACACCTCACCTTATCGTCTGGCTTCATCGTCATAGTCTGTCTCGCTCCTTATTTCTCCGTATGCTCGTCTCTGGAATGGAAGATGTGATCCACGATGCCGTACGAAAGTGCCTGCTCTGCCGTCATCCAATAATCTCTCTCCGTATCCGCCATCACCTTCTCGAAGCTCTGCCCGCAGTTTGCGGCGAGAATCTCCGCCATATGCTTCTTCGTCCTGAGAATCCATTCCGCCGTGATCTGGATCTCCGTCGCCTGCCCCTGCGCACCTCCAGAGGGCTGGTGAATCATGACCTCGGCATTCGGCAGGATCATACGCTTTCCCTTCTTGCCGCCCGCGAGCAGGAAAGCGCCCATGGAGGCAGCCATGCCCACACAAATCGTGGATACATCGCACTTGATATACTGCATGGTATCATAGATCGCCATGCCGGCAGTGATGACGCCGCCCGGAGAATTGATATAAAGGCTGATATCCTTCTCCGGATCCTCGGATTCCAGATAGAGCAGCTGCGCGACGATCAGGGATGCGGTATCGTTATTGACCTCATCTCCGAGAAAAATAATCCGCTCATTCAGAAGGCGGGAAAAGATGTCATAGGAACGCTCCCCACGGGAGGTCGACTGGATGACATAGGGAATGGTCGAAATATTATGCGGCATAGATGGATAATTCATAGGTTTACCTCCGTCCCGAGTTCATTAAGCACCGGCGTTCCGCACACTTTTGCGGCATCACGCCCGTTGGTACGAAACTTTTTCGATTTAATCAGTGTTTTCCTAAAAGTCTACGGAAATGCAGCGTCCTGCCGACGTCCGAAATCGCAGAAACCCCCTCCGGACAGCGCCGCATCGGAATTATACTGCCTCCGTTTCCAAAAAGCTATCAACTTCTGGTTCAATATCGCATAAGACCCTGTCACGCATTGGGCTGTCATTATGCCGTGAAAGCAAAGAAGCCGCGAAGAGCCCTCTCTTCGCAGCCTCTTTTCTTCATAAACGCCCGTCTATGCTCAGACGAGCTTCGCCTCCGAAACCAGCATATCGATCGTCGCCTGAATCGAAAGCTCCCTCCGCACGGACTCTCTCTGAGAGTCTGTAACGGTCTTCATCAGATCCTCGTACTTCATCTTATACTGCTCTGCGATCCGGTGGAACTCCTCATCCAGCTTGGCATCGTCGGCGCTGATGCCCTCCTTCTTCTGAATCGCCTCCAGTACGAGGGAAGTCTTGATGGTCTTCTCTGCCTGCGGCTTCATCTGCTCCTTCAGGTTCTCCTCGGTAAGTCCTGTGATCTGAAGGTACTGCTCCATCGGGATGCCCTGCTGCTGCAGCCGCGTCGAGTAGTCGTAGAGCATCTGCTCGAGCTGCATCTCCAGCATCGGCGCAGGGATCTCCAGGCTCGCGTTCTCCAGAACCTTGTCAATGACATGCTTTTCATTGATGGATGCCGCCTGCTTTGCCTTCTCCTCGCCGAGCTGCTTCTCGAGCTCCTGCTTGTACTCGGCAAGCGTCTCGAACTCGGAAACCTCGGAAGCGAACTCGTCGTCTGCCGCCGGAACCTGCTTCTCCTTGACCTGCTTTACCGTCACCTTGAAGAGAGCCGCCTTGCCGGCGAGATCCTTCGCCCCGTAGTTCTCCGGGAAGGTCACATTGACATCCACATTCTCCCCTGCCTTATGCCCGATCAGCTGATCCTCGAAGCCCGGAATGAAGGTGCCGGAACCGATGGTGAGCGGATAGTCCTCGCCTCTTCCGCCGGAGAACTCTACGCCGTCCACAGAGCCCACGAAATCAATGGTAGTGATATCTCCGCTCTTGATCTCTCTCTCCACGTCTACGACTCTGGCATTCTTCTCCAGCTCCCGCTCGAGTCTCTTCTCCACTTCCTCTGCGCTGACCTCGGTATCTGCCTTCTCCGCCTCTACTCCCTTGTACTCTCCGAGCGTGACCTCCGGCTTCACAGCCACGGTTGCGGTATAGATCAGGCTCTTGCCCTTACCGATCTGATCAATGCCGATCTCCGGACGGGAAACAATCTCCAGACCGGACTCCTTTGCAGCGTCCGGATAGGTCTTGTCCAGCAGCTCATTGACCGCCTCGTCATAGAATACCGCCTCGCCGTACATCTTCTCGATCATCGCCATCGGCGCCTTGCCCTTACGGAATCCCGGAAGACTGAATCTGCCCTTAGTCTTATTGTAAGCGGAAACCATAGCCTTATCAAACTCCGCCGCCTCTACCTCCACGGTAAGCTTCGCCATGCTTTTCTCTAAGTTCTCAACCTTTACGCTCATTTAAGAGTACCTCCAAAACTGATCTAAATGCTTGCCCGGTGCGCACGTCTCCCCTCTGCAAACATATCCGATTGGCAATTATATCATTGAAAATGCGTTCTTGCAAGGTGCGCATTGGAATATTTTCCGGATGCCGTCACGTCCTCTCCGAACCAGTCGGGCGCAGAAAATGCCGCTCCCTCCGCTTCCGACGGGAATTCCACCTCGACGAGGCAGAGTCCCCTGAGCACTCCCTCGAAGACATCCAGCTCCGCAGTATAGGCGCCGAGCGGGATCAGGTAGCGCTTTTTCACAATGACGAGTCCCTCGCATTTTCGCAGCAGGCTCTCGTAGGATGCTCGATCCAGCGGCATGTTTTCCTCCCTGCGTGCATATGCTCCCGGCCCCTTGTAGGTCAGCTCATAATGCTCGCTGTCTCCCGAACGCTCTCGCCGCACACGGATCGCCGGGGAGAAGTTCAGGTATGCCTGTGTAAGCTCCCGGAACGGGTACTGCGTCAGTGCCTCAGGAAGCCTTCCTACCAGCCATTTTCTCTCGATCTCCATGCCCATACCGCCATAGCCCCCCTGTACCGCCTTATTTATACAAAAGAGGCTGAGCAGCATCGCCCAGCCTCCAAATGGTCTGTATCAGAATCACTCCCCGCGCAGAACGGCATCTACATCCACATCCGCCACGTCGCTGTTCCCATCCTCCGGAAGCAGCGCCTTCATGGAAAGTGAAATCTTGTGATTGTCCACATCCAGATCTACGACCTTCGCCTCGATCTCCTGTCCGACGGAAAGCACATCCGACGGCTTGTTCACATGATCCCTGGAAATCTGAGATACGTGAAGCAGTGCGTCGATCCCCTTATCCAGCTCGATAAACGCGCCGAAATCCGTCATTCTCGCCACCTTGCCGGAAACGATCTGCCCTATCGCGTACTTGGTCTCGGCATCCTTCCACGGATTCTCATCCGGGAACTTCCTGGTCAACGCAATCCTCTCACCGTTGATCTCCTTGACAAGCACCTCAACCTCCTGTCCCGGCTTGAAGAGCTTCTTCGGGTTCTCGATCCTGCCCCAGCTCATCTCGGAAATATGGAGAAGTCCGTCCGCACCGCCCAGATCGATGAACGCACCGAAATCCGTCAGGTTCTTCACCACGCCCATACGGATGTCACCCTCACGCAGCTCTGCGAAAAGCTTGTCATGCAGCTCCTTCTTCATGGAGGCCATCAGCTGCTTCCTGTCCCCGATGATTCTCCTCTTCTGCGGATTGAACTCTGTGATCACGAACTGGATATCCTGTCCCTGATACTTGTTCAGATCTCTCTCGAAGGTATCGGAAACCAGAGAAGCCGGTACGAATACTCTCGCGCCGTCCACCTCGACATTGAGTCCGCCCTTCACAACCTGTACCACCTTGCCGGTAAGCGTCGTGCCGTCCTCAAACGCCTTGCGAAGCTCCTCGGATGCCTTGGACTGGAGTGCATCTCTGTGGGAAAGAACGACCTGCCCCTCGCCGTCGTTCACCTTCTTGACCTTGCATTCGATCTCGTCGCCAATTTTTACTACTGTCGTAAGATCCAGTGAATTATCTGCGCTGTAATCGTTTCTGGTCATGATTCCATCTGACTTGTAGCCGATATTCAGTGCAATCTCATCAGGCTTCACGCTGATGACTTTACCAGTAACAATCTCCCCCGCATGAATTGACTTCAGTGAATCCTCAAGCATTTGTTCAAAACTCATTTCTGACATAAGTTAGAACCTCCTCTATAATTTCTTTTGGGGTGCTTGCCCCTGCTGTGATACCTACGTTGCGAACCGCTCCATCCGAGTAGAATTTAAGATCCGCAGCGGTTTGCACCAGCTGGGTGTTCGGGCATGAGGCCTTACAAATCTCAAATAACTTCTTCGTGTTCGATGAACTGCTTCCTCCAATGACAATCATGGCGTCGGATGCTCCAGCCAGCTCCCTCGCCTCTGCCTGCCTTTCGAAAGTTGCGTTGCAAATCGTATTTATAACGTTAACATAATAACCCCTTTTCCGCAAAATATCAACAATTACTTTGAATTTCTCGATATGAAAAGTGGTTTGTGCAACGACAAAGACCCTTTCCCCCTCCGAAACGGGAAGCTTTTCCGCGCTTTCCCTGTCCGGAAGCACGAACGCCTCTCCATGTGCATGCCCCATAATACCGACAATCTCCGGATGCTCCGGGTTTCCGACGACGAAGACACGCTCCCCCTGTTCCGTATGCTTTTTCACCAGACGCTGAATTTTCTGCACGAAGGGGCAGGAGGCATCGATGGTTTCGAGCCCCCGCTCTGACAGAAGCGTATATATACGCTCCGGAACCCCGTGCGCACGGATAATGACGATCCCTTCCCGAAGAGACCGAAGCGCTTCCTCGCTCTCCAGCACTCGGACGCCCTTCTCCTGAAGCCCCCGCACCACCGTATCGTTGTGGACGATCGGACCATAGGTGTAGATCTGCCGCCTCTCCGCCTCCGGCTTCGCCGCCTCCCGTTCCAGAATCCGGTATACCGTATCCACGGCGCGCTGTACGCCGAAGCAGAAGCCCGCCGTTTCCGCGAGTCTTACCTGTACCTTCTTCGCATCCATCTCTCTCCCTGCCCGTCGTTTCTGCTGCTTCCTGCCGCGTTCCCGTTTCCTCTCAGGTTGTCCTGTCCAGAAGCGCGAGAATCGCGTCGATCGTCTCGTCGATCGAGAGCGCGGACGCATCCAGCAGCACCGCGTCCGCTGCCTGCCGGAGCGGAGAATGCTCCCGATGCATATCCCGATAATCCCGCTCTCTGACCTCCCTTAGCACCTCCGGAAGCGATATCCTCTGCCCCTTCTCCCGAAGCTCCCGAAAACGGCGTTCGGCGCGCACCTCCTCACTCGCAGTAAGGTAGATCTTCAGATTTGCCTGCGGCAGCACCTTCGTCCCGATATCTCTCCCATCCATCACCACGGAGCTCTCCCGCGCAAGCTGCTGCTGCAGGGCGACGAGCTTCTCCCGCACCAAGGGGTACTGAGATACGGTCGAAGCGGCATCGCCGACCTCCTGTGTCCGGATACGTACGGAAACGTCCTCTCCGTTCAGATAGACCCTCTGCTCCCCCGCCGCATCGTAGGCGATGCGAACCGTGATATCCCGAACAGCTTCACAGACCCTCTCCTCTGTCCGGATCGGAATCCCCTCCGAAAGACAATAGAAGCCTACGGCACGGTACATCGCCCCCGTATCCACATAGACGAAGCCGAGCTCCCTCGCTACCGCCCGCGCAATCGTAGACTTTCCCGCTCCCGCAGGTCCGTCAATCGCTATACTGTATGGCATTTCTTTCTCCCTTTCTCTCTTCATGCCTCCCGGAGCGACGCTGCGGCGCTCCGGCCCGCGAGCGCCCCCGTGGAGAATGCCGCCTGCATATTAAAGCCGCCGGTATAGGCATCCACATCCAGAACCTCACCCGCGAAATAGAGTCCCTTTACCCGCTTCGATTCCATGGTTTTCGGGTTGATATCCCGCACGGAAACGCCGCCCATCGTGACAATCGCCTCCCGGAAGCCGCCCGTCCCGCGAAGCGTATAGGAAAAATCCCGGAGCAGGCTGAGGATCTCCCTGCGCTCTGCCCGCGAAACCTCGTCCGCCCGCCTGCCCGAATCAACGCCCCTCCGGGAGAGCCGCCGCAGAAAAACCGGGAGCAGGCTCGCCGGAAGCAGGCTTCCGAGCGCATTCCGAAGCGCTTTCGTCTGCGACGCACGCAGCTCGCGGAGAAGCCTCTCGTCCAGCTCCTGTTCCTCCATCGCCGGCTTCAGATCGATGTGCAGGGTCAGAAGCCTGCGTGCCTTCCTCTTCTCGCAGTTCAGGTATTCCGTGATATGGCAGCTCGCAGAGAGCGCCAGCGGCCCTCCGAGCCCTGCGTTCGTGAAGTCCAGCTCTCCGAAGTCCTCGTAGTAGAGCTTCCCGTCCTCATCGGTGATGCGTACCTTCACATTCCGGAGCTTCAACCCGCGGAGCGGATACCAGTCCTCTTCCTCCGGCTCCAGCGAAACCAAGGAGGGGTAGCATGCCGTCACCTCCATCCCTGCCTCTCTCGCGAAGCGGTAGCCGTCGCCGGTCGAACCGGTAGAGGGATAAGACAGGCCGCCGGTCGCGACTATGACACGATCCGCATGATAGCTTTCCCGATTCGTGACGACGCCGCATACCCTGCCGTCCCGAAGCCGGATCTCCCGTACCTCGCTCCGGTAGGCGATATGCACGCCTGCCTTTTTCAGAAGCCCCTTCAGACTGTCCGTGATGGAGTAGGCGTGGCCGGAGACCGGGAAGACCCGTCCGCCGCGCTCTGTCTTCACCCGGCAGCCGCCTCGTTCGAGGAGCCCGATCAGCTCCTGATTCGTAAACCCGTAGAGGGCGGAATACAGAAAGCGCGGATTCCGGAGATAGCTTCCGAAGAAATCCGGCAGCTCCGCTGCATTGGTCAGATTGCCCCTGCCCTTTCCGGTAATGAAAATCTTTTTTCCGAGCTTCTCATTTTTCTCCAGCAAAAAAACAGAGGCCTCCGGCTCGGCCTCCTTGGCTTTGAATGCTGCCATCATTCCGGCGGCGCCGCCGCCGATTACGGTAATCACCATAGAAATCCCTTATTTCGCACTGAGTACAAACATATTGTAGATCGCCTTGATTGCGGCATCGAAGTCTTCGTTCCGCACGCCTACGATGATATTGTACTCGCTGGAGCCCTGATCGATCATCTTGATATTGATGTATTCGTGTGCCAGTGCGCTGAATACCCGCCCCGCTACGCCGCGCGCGGACTTCATGCCGCGCCCCACGACCGCAATCAGCGCGAGATCCGCCTCCAGCTCGATCAGATCCGGATTGACCGTCCGCTGTATGCCCTGCAGCACCTTCTGCTCATGATGCTCCAGCTCCTCCTGATGGATGAAGAGCGTCAAGGTATCGATGCCGGACGGCGTATGCTCCACACTGATGCCGTTCTCCTCGATCACGGACAGCACCTTCCGGATGAAGCCGATCTCCGAATTCATCATCGCCTTCTCAATGTTGATCGAGCAGAAATTTTTCTTGCCGGCAATACCGGTGATGACGAAGCGCGGCTTCTTCAGCGTATTCGCCACGATCATCGTCCCGTGGTCCTCCGGACGGTTGGTGTTCCGGATCTGAATCGGGATGCCCTCCCTCCGAACCGGAAAAATAGCATCCTCATGCAGAACCCCTGCGCCCATATAGCTCAGCTCCCGAAGCTCCCGATAGGTGATGTAGTCAATCACCTCCGGCTGCTTCACGATCCGCGGATCCGCCACGAGAAAGCCGGAAACATCCGTCCAGTTCTCATAAAGGTCGGCATGCAGCGCCGCCGCGAGGAGAGAGCCCGTCACATCCGAGCCGCCGCGGGAGAAGGTAACGGTATTTCCCGCGCTGTCTGCGCCGTAGAAGCCCGGAACCACGGCACAGTCCAGCTCCCGAAGCACCGCCTCCGTCCTCTCTGCGGTTCGCTCGAAGTCACAGCTGCCGTCCGAGTGAAATGTGATCAGCTCCGCAGCATCTACGAAGGGAAAGCCGAGGTACGCAGCCATCAGCTTCGCATTCAGGTATTCGCCGCGGGAAGCCGCATAATCCCGGCTCGCTCCGTCCTCGAGCTGACGCCGGATCTCCGCGAAGTCCTCGTGCAGGCTGAAATCTATGCCAAGCCCGCCGATGATGTCCTGATACCTCTCCTCGATCCGCGTAAGCAGCCTGTCCACGCTGTCCCTCTGCTCCGCCGCCTCATAGAGCTGGTAGAGCAGATCCGTGACCTTCGTATCCTTTGCATCCCGCTTGCCGGGCGCGGAAACGACGATAAACCTCCTGCTCTCCTCCGCAGCAACAATCTCTCTCACCTTCCGGAACTGCTCCGCAGATGCGCAGGAGCTTCCGCCAAATTTCGCGATTTTCAGCATTTTTCTCTCCCCATCTTCCCTTTTTCCGCGCATCGCTATGAAGTTGCAGATCGTGCGCCGAATTTCCTGCGATTATAGCATCAGATTTGCTCCTGCACAAGGAAAATCAGGGAGAAGCCGGGAAACTGCAGGCAGCTAATCGTTCCGGATCGCCGCCAGCGGACTCAGCTTCATCGCCCGCACCGCGGGAACGTAGCCGGAAACGGAGCCCACCAGCGTCGCAAAAACCACCGCAAAGCCGGCGAGCCAAAACGGAATCAGCGAGATACCGCCGGCGCTTCCGAACATCGACTCGCCCACGCTGCTCGTGAGCGTATTGATCAGGAGGGAGATCAGGAGGCTCAGCGTCAGCCCGACCGCACCGCCCAAAAGGCCGATGATGGCAGACTCTGTGAGAAACATATTGCGGATATCTCCCATATCGCAGCCCAGCACCTTCATGACACCGATCTCCTTGGTTCTCTCGTAGATCGACATCATCATGGTATTCATAATGCCGATCGCTGCGACGAGCAGCGATACCGCGCCGATGCCGCCCAGCACCATCTGCACGATGCCCATCTGCTTCTGGCTCTGCTCCAGCCACTCCATGTTGGAGTAGCAGTTATAGCCCTGATCGCTGATCAGCTTCTGTACTGCCGTGACATTCTTCATATCATCCACGAAGACATAGGCTGTGTCATAGACATAGTAATGGAGCGGCTTGCCGCTCTTGCTGGTTTTCGGATTCGGCACCAGATTCTTCTTATAAATGCGGCGCAGGAAATGCTTGAAGGTATCGATGTCGGCATAGATATTCATGGAATTCTCCGAGTAATCATCCTCCCCGCCCTCGATGACGCCGCTCGTCTGCAGCAGATACTTCTTCGCCGGCTGCGTATCGTTCCCGCTGCTGTTCTCGGAATTCTGGGTATAGCCCTGCGGAAAGCTGAAGAAAATCGTATCCTTATTCGGATCGATATTTCCGGGATTTTCCCAGTCGCCCCTTTTATAGAAATTGTTCCCGACACGGTTCCCATAGACCAGCGTAAGCTCTGACTGATTCGGCTTCGGAATCTCCCCGGACTTCAGGCGAAGCTGCTTGAGGAAATCCTGCGAAACGCCAATGATATCGAAGCTTCCGTTGTAAGCGCCGGACTTCGCGTCAACATAGACAGAGAGCGCCGGAGAGGTGCCGGTCACATGGGGGAGCGCGTCAAAATCACGAATGCTCTCGTCGGTCAGCTCCAGCTTCTTCTTATTCTTGCCCGAGCTGTCGCCGCCGTAATTCATCACGGTGATCATCGTGAGGGAGGCGGAATCCTGGAAGGATTTCAACAGTGAGGCACTCATCCCGAGCCCCAGACTGACCATCACGACGATGGACGCCGTGCCGATCACGACGCCCAGCACCGTAAGCACCGTCCGGGTCTTCCTTCTCTTTAGATTGCTGAAGCTCAGCTTCAGGAGATCAGATAGTCTCATCGTTCCTCTCGTTTTCTCTCTGCTTTCTCTGCCGTCTCTTTCGAATCGTCAGCACGGAAGCCGCCAGCGCCGCCGCAATCGCGACGAGAATTGCCGCCTTCTGTATGAGCCCGAGACTGCCGTCCGGCTTCTCCTGCATTCCCGGTTCCTCCATTTCGGGATCCGTTTCAACCGGCTCGGTGACGTAGAGCGTCACCTCGGTCTTTTCCTCGAAGGGGCTGCCGTTCACATCCTCATAACGAATCGTGACCGGAATCTTGCCCTCGTCCTCCGTTGCCGCCGTGCCGCTGAGCGTCACGTCCACATTTCCGGTCTTTCCCGGCTCGATATTTCCGACATAGGTCGAGATCTTCTTAATAGAGGGTGCCTCGAAGACCGCCTCCACATTGTAGAGGATGACCTTTCCGGTGTTGTTGATGCCGAAGGTGACATTGGATTCCGAGCCAACCTCGATGCTCTCCGGTGTCACCTCGAAATTCGAGGCGGAAAGCCGTGCATTCTGATAGATCGGAATATTGATATCGACCTTCTCGGATGCATTCTTGAACTCCGGAGAATCATACTTCTCCTCAACGGTGATCGGATAAGACTTCGGGTCTACGCCCGCCGCCGCCTCGAGCTGGAAGCTCAGGGTCGTCGTCTCTCCCGCCGCGAGCGAATTCACCACGACAGAATTCGCCCCGCCCTCCATATTGAAGACCGGCGTATCGCTGACCTTCGCCGAGCTCAGAGAAAAGAGGATATTGCTGGCATTGATGCTCGAGGAGGCATTCTTCATATTCAGAACCAGCTTGAACGGCTCTCCCGCATAGACCTTCTCCGGCTCGGTCGCATAGGAATCGACGATGATACGAGCCTTGGTGCGGTCATTCTCGTTGAATTCCCCCTTCGTGCTGCTGGAGTCGATCATCCCGCTGTTCCGGATATTCACGAAAAAGGTGTAGTCCTCCGTCACACTGACATTTGCCCCCGGCGCTCTCTTATAGCTCACGCGGTAATGCAGCGGATAGTAGCCCGTCGCAGCGTTCTGCTTGATCGACATGGAATAGGGTACGGAGATGCTTTCTCCCGCCTCCACCCTTTCATAATTTCTGTCATAATTCGCTTCGTTGATATTGAACGGAAAATCCTTGGATGCCTGCGACTTCGCGCTCTCTGTGAGCTGTACCGCGGACTTCTCGGCGAGGTTTGTATCCAGAGTGACCTTGACATCATAAACCGGCCTGCCGCTTCGATTCCGGAGGTTGACGCCGTAGTTCATCACATTCGGATAGACACCGGACGGCGTTTCCTGATTCTCTCCGATAACGAACGCCTGATCCTTGGTCTGTGTGCCGGGATTGCTGATGTCCCCGCTGGGCGCAATGAAGACATTGACAAACTCCGTTTTCACGAAAGAGCCCTGCGCGCCCGTGGAATTGGCGGGCACATCGTACCAGATCGTGAAGGGTACGCCGAAATAGCCGTCGCTGGTTTTGCCGGCATTATCCTTCATCGTGAGCGCGTCTGAGCGGACGGTGACATTGAAGGTCAGATCCAGATATTCGCCTTTTTTGAGTACCGCAGCGGTCTGCTCCTGCGTGAAAAGAGAGGCATTGATCTCGAAGGGATAAACGCCGCCATCCACGGGATAAGCATAGTTCATCCCGTTCTTTAACGCATTGCTCTTTCCGGACTGGTATCCCTCCTCCCACGCATCCTTCTGCTTACTGTCCTCCCCGTCCTCTCCCGTATCATTCTTGTAGGGATTGGATTTATGGGTCGTTCCCGGCTGGTTCACCGAGAGATAGCTCTGGTCATTGGAGAGTCGGACACGGACATTCCGGATTTCGTCCGTCGCCGGATTGTAAAGTCCGTTGACACCGTTGTAGCCGATCCGTACATGGATCTGCATATCCTGTCCCGGGTAGCCTGTCTGCATATCCGCAGCGTCATGGACGAAGGTATTCATATTGGTATTCACATAGGACGCTTCCGCGCTCATCGGTGCCTTCCCCGTAACACCTGTCGTCACAAGGACGAGGCTCAACAACGCCGCCCACAGCCTGTGAAAGCGAAAGCTATGCCGCTTTCCGCCTTTCGCAGGCATCGGCTGCGGCGCTTCCTCCCCCGTGGTGATCCTTCCGGCTGTTTCCCCCAAATAGTCCTTCCTCATCTTCCCTCTCTCCTCTGCTTTTCTGCCTTTCATCTATGCTGTGACAGGGTCTACTCTTGTGAACGGCAGCTCTCCGTTCTCCGCGAGAATCCGCTTCTCTATCTCGCTGCCCTCCCGATATACCGTCTCGACGATCCTGCCGTCGACGACGCGGAGCTGTCGATCTGCCCATCCCGCGATATGATTATCATGCGTCACCATAATGAGCGTCTTGTTCTGTTCCGTCACGATACGGCGCATCAGATTCAGAACATCCTCCGTCGTATGCGAGTCCAGATTTCCGGTCGGCTCATCCGCGAAGATGATCTTCGGCTCTATCACGAGCGCCCGCGCGATGCCGACCCGCTGCTGCTGCCCGCCGGACATCTGATTCGGCATGTGCTGCCCCTGATTCCCGATTCCCATCAGCTCCAGATACTTCCTAGCTGCCTTCATCCGCTTCGCCTCCGGAAGCCCCCGGAACATCAGCGGCATCGCGACATTCTCCAGCGCATTCATCGAGTTCAGCAGATTGTAGCTCTGGAAAATGAAGCCGACGTTCATCCGACGAAAGCGCACAAGCTCCGCCTCCGTCATCCGATCGATCCGTGCTCCTGCGATCTGGATCGCACCCTTCGATGGCTTCTCCAGACCCGCGAGCATATTCAGGCAGGTGGACTTCCCGGAACCGGAGGTGCCCACAATCGCGATGAACTCCCCCTGATAGATATCGAAGCTGACACCGTTCAGCGCGAAGACCTCATTGCTCCCGATATGAAAGATTTTGTACAGATCCCGCACCTTAATCAATGCTTCCAAGCTGCCTCCCCGCCCGTTTCCCGGCTCCTGCGACATTCCGTATTTCATCAGAAGTATACACTAAAGCCGCATTGCAATACAATTAATAATTTATTACAACTGTATTACTATGGATGATACAGTTGTGAAATCTTCCTGAAATGAAGAGGGGGGAGCCGGAAGGCTCCCCCCTCTTCATTTCAGGCGCTATCAGCTGTTTTTCTTTCCGGTGATGGAATTGTACTTCGGAATCAGGATCTCCTTGCCGCCCATGTACGGTCTCAGAACCTCCGGAATCGTCACGCTGCCGTCTGCCTGAAGCCGGTTCTCAAGGAAGGCGATCAGCATTCTCGGCGGCGCCACACAGGTATTGTTCAAGGTGTAGGCGAGATGGTTCTTCCCATCCTCCCCCTTGATGCGGATCTTCAGTCTCCGCGCCTGCGCGTCTCCCAGATTCGAGCAGGAGCCTACCTCGAAATACTTCTTCTGTCTCGGCGACCATGCCTCCACATCGCAGGATTTCACCTTGAGATCGGCAAGGTCTCCGGAGCAGCACTCGAGGGTACGAACCGGAATCTCCATGGAGCGGAAGAAGTCAACCGTGTTCTGCCAGAGCTTCTGATACCAGTCCATCGCCTGCTCCGGCTCACAGACGACAATCATCTCCTGCTTCTCGAACTGGTGGATGCGGTATACGCCGCGCTCCTCGATGCCGTGCGCACCCTTCTCCTTGCGGAAGCAGGGGGAATAGGAGGTGAGCGTCAGCGGAAGCTGCTCCGCCGGAAGGATCTGATCGATGAAGCGGCCGATCATGGAATGCTCCGAGGTGCCGATCAGGTAGAGATCCTCGCCCTCGATCTTGTACATCATCGCGTCCATCTCCGCGAAGGACATGACGCCGGTCACGACGTTGGAGCGGATCATGTACGGGGGGATCACATAGGTGAAGCCTCTGTCGATCATGAAGTCACGGGAATAGCTCAGAATCGCGGAATGCAGCCTCGCAATATCCCCGACCAGATAGTAGAAGCCGTTGCCTGCCACACGCCCCGCCGCATCGAGATCGATGCCGCCGAAGCTCTCCATGATGTCGGTGTGATACGGCACGGCAAAGTCCGGCACCACAGGTTCTCCGTAGCGCTGGTTCTCGACATTGTGAGAGTCATCCGGTCCGATCGGCACAGAGGGATCGATCATATTCGGAATGACCATCATTCGCTTCTGAACCTCCTCCCGAAGCAGCGGCTCCCGCTCCTCGAGCGCTTTCAGGCGGTCGGAAATCTCAGCAACCTCTGCCTTGACCTTCTCCGCCTCCTCTCTCCGGCCCTTCGCCATCAGCGCACCGATCTGCTTGGACACCTGATTCTTCCTGCTTCGAAGCTCATCCGCCTCCTGCTGTACCCTCCTCGACTCCGCATCGAGGCGGATAACCTCGTCTACCAGCTCCAGCTTCGAATCCTGGAACTTTTTCCTGATGTTTTCCTTCACAAGCGCAGGGTTTTCCCTGACGAATCTGATGTCTAGCATGGAATATCTTCCTCCCTCTGTTTGTTCATGAAGAGACGCTGTGCGGCGCTCTTTAACTCCCTATGATACCCTCATTTCCCCGCTTTTTCAAGTATGGATAGCAGTCCGCGGACGTTTTCCCCGATTTTATCCTGCGGGCGAAAGACGCTGGAGCCGGCAACGATAAAGTTCGCGCCGCTATCGACGATCTCCGGCAGGTTTCCCTCTGCCACGCCGCCGTCGATTCCGAGATTGAGAGGGAGCCCCAGCCTGTCCCGAAGCGCCGACAGCGCGCGAAGCTTGTCCAGTGTATAGGGGATCAGCTTCTGCCCGCCGAAGCCCGGATTCACGGACATAATCAGCACCATATCGACAAGCGGGAGAATCTGTTCTATCACAGAAACCGGGGTCGCAGGGTTCAGCGCCACCCCTGCCGAAGCGCCCAGCTCCCGGATCTGATTGAGCGCACGATCCAGATGCCGCGTCGCCTCCGCATGGATCGTGATCCGATCCGCTCCCGCCTCCCTTATATCCGCGAGGTAGCGCTCCGGCTGCTCCACCATCATGTGTACGTCGAAGAATGCCTCCGAAGCGCCGCGGAGCGTGGAGATCAGCGCGGGACCGAAGGAAATATTGGGGACGAAACAGCCATCCATGACGTCAAAATGGAAGCAGTCTGCTCCCGCCTCCTCTGCAATCCGAAGCGCCTCCCGAAGCGCGCCGAAGTCTGCCGCCAGAATAGACGGCGCTAAGACATAGTTCATTTTCCCTCTCCTTAATAGCGTTCCATGTCCCGAAGCTCCAGATAGAGCTGCCGGTAGCTCTGGTAGCGTTCCTCCGAAATCCCGCCCTCCTCTACTGCGCGCTTCACGGCGCAGACCGCCCTGCCCTCCCCGATGTGTACACAGGTATGGTAGCGGCACCTCGTACGGTACGGCTCGAACTCCGGGTAATAGTACATCAGCCGCTCCGAGGGAACCTCCGTCACGAATAGAGAGGTGAAGCCCGGCGTATCCAGCACATAGGTTTCATCGTCCAGATAGAAGAACTCCGTATGGCGCGTCGTGTTCTTCCCCCGCGCGATCCGACGGGAAAGCTCCCCCGTCTCCATCTGCGCCATCGGATGGATCCAGTTGGTAATGCTGGACTTCCCCACACCGGAGGGACCGGAGAGCACTGTCGTCTTCCCCCTGAGTATGCGGAGAACCTCCTCCCGGAAGTGCTCCTCCCTCGTGTTCAGCACGAGCACCGGATAGCCCGCTCTCTCATAGATTTCCCGAAGATGTGCAGCGTAGCAGCTGTCCTCCTCACTTTCACAAAGGTCGCTCTTATTGAAGAAGATAACCGTCGGGATCTCCCGCCGCTCCATATTGATCAGGAAACGATCCAGCACGTTCAGGCTGGGAGCAGGGTTCCGCAGCGAAAAGATCACGACCGCCTGATCGACATTGCTGACCTCCGGCCGAATCAGCTCGTTTTTCCGCGGCAGGATGCGGACAACATTCCCCGTCCGCTCCTTTTCCGAATCCTCCACCGGTGTGAGCTCTACGAGGTCTCCCACCAGCGGCTTCTCCCTCCGGTTCCGGAAGCTCCCCTTCGCGCGGCACTCGTAGTCTCCCTCCCTCGTATGCACATAGTAGAAGCCCCCGATGCCCTTGAAAATCTTTCCCTTTAAATTCATGCTGTTCCCTTATGGTGCAAATTCCACCTCATAGGATGCGAGAATGCTGTCATTCTCCGCATCCACGATCTCGACGGTTCCGGTCGGGATCCCCTCCGCGCCCTTGATGCGCGAGTATACCACCTGCAGCTCCGTGCCGAGGCTGTAGCTTCTGGCGCTTTGCAGGCTGGTATAGATGCTTTCCCCGTTGATATCCTGCCGAAGCCGGATGGAAACCAGCATTTTCCCCTCGATTCCGGGACCGCCTGTCCCGAGCTTCACCGTCCGGTTGAGGCTGCCGTACCAGTAGCTCCGCGTACTCTGCCGGCTCTCCTGCGGCGCGCTCCCCGTGCCGGAGCTGACAGTGATATCCACCGTCGTGCCCTTGTTCAGGATTGTCCCCTCCTCATAGCTCTGTCCGAGGATGATGCCGTATTCCATATCCGCACTCGGGGCATAGCGCAGCTCTCCGAGCTGCAGGGAGGCGTCCTGCAGGAGCGCCTCTGCCTCCTCCACCGAATATCCGATCAGTCTCGGTGTCACCGCCCGATCCTTGGCAGAGCCCTGGCTGACGATGATCTGCAGCTCCTCCGCACCGCCCGTATCCGGCTTGTTGGTCGAGATCACATTGCCCTCCCTGACCTCATCCGAAAACTCCATGCTGTAGCGAAACGGGATGTTTCTGTCCTCCAGCTCCTTTCGAAGCTCTGAAAAGCGCATATTATGCAGCATGTCCAGATTCTCCGGTGCTGCAGGATCGTAGAAGCTAAGCGTCAGAGGTCCTCTGGAAACCGTTACCGGCACCGTATCTCCGGAAGCATAGTTTCCATCCGGATAGCTGACAATCTGTCCCTCCGGGTAACTGTCCGAAAACTCCGAGCCCTCTCTTCGGAGACGCAGCCCGTAGTCTCCGAGATAAACGCTCGCCTCCTCCACTGTCTTCCCGATGATGTTCGGGAGACGGGTCTCCAGTGCCGAGATCGTGATATTCACCGGCTCCGTGAGGCTCTCCGCCATGCTTTCCTGTGCCGCCGTCGTCTCCCTCTGCGATGCGGAATGCAGAATACGAAAGAGCTGGAAGACGAGAAAGAGCAGCAGCAGGACGATCATCCCTACACAGGCAGCCGCGATCCCGCGGTAGAGCATATTCATTTTGCCTCGGACATCCTGATTCCCGTCCTCTGCTGTCTCCCTCTGTCCGCTTCCCTTCCCGTTCGCCCTGTCCGATCTCCCGGCGGCGGAAAGCCGCATGTCCTCCGTCGTCTCCGGAATCTCGATGAAGCTGCCGTCCGGCTGCTCCAACGCTCTCTGGAGATCCTCTCCGAGCTCTCCGATGTGCTGATAACGGAGCTCCGGATTTTTCAGCATGCACTTGTATACAGCGAGATCCAATGCCGGATAGACCTCGGCGACGAGCTCGGATACCCGCGGCACCGGATCCTCCAGATGAGAGAACATGACAGACACGCTGGTATCGCCGTCATAGGGCACCCTTCCGGTCAGCATCTCATAGAGCGTGCAGCCGAAGGAATAGATGTCAGAGCGCTCGTCCGAGGCGCCGGAGCGCGCCTGCTCCGGAGAGATATAGTGTACCGATCCCATGACCGTCGCATTGACCGTCTGCTGCGTCGCGGCACGGGCAATACCGAAGTCTGCTACCTTGACGACGCCGTCCGTGCTGACGATCATATTCTGCGGCTTGATATCGCGATGAACGATCCCCATTTTATGCGCCTGCTCGATCCCGTCGATGACCTGCAGTGCAATGCCGATCGTCTCCCGGTTGTTCAGCCTGCTCTTCCGCTGGATGTAGTTTTTCAGGGTAATTCCCTCGACGAGCTCCATCACGATATAATGAAGCTTCGCCGCGTCGTCGTCGATGACGTCGTATGCCGCGACGATATTCGGGTGGTTCAGCTTCGCCGCCGCCTGCGCCTCATTCTGAAACTTACGGATAAACTCCTCATCCTCGCAGTACTCCTCCTTCAGCAGCTTGATGGCGACCGGGCGGCGCATCCGCTGATCCTCGGCGCGGTAGACATAGCTCATGCCGCCCTGTCCGATCACTGATTCGATCAGGTATCGCTCGTTCAGTAGCATTCCGTTCTCCAGCTTCATACCGCAGTCTCCTCTCCGAGGGGATCGATCAGGATCACACCGATGTTGTCCCTGCCGCCATTGATATTCGCCATATCGATCAGCGCCTGTGTCTTGCTCCGGACGGGGGCACTGTCCAATGCGATACTAAGCATGCTCTCATTGTCTACCATATTGCTGAGCCCGTCGGAGCAGAGCAGGACGAAGTCCCCCTCCGTGAGCTCCAGCTCGAAGAAGTCCGCCTCCACCGTCTCTTCGATGCCGACGGCGCGGGTAATAATGTTCTTCGAATGCTGATACTCCTCGGAGCCTCTCCGCATCATCCCCCTGCCGACCATCTCCTCCACGAAGCTGTGATCGCGGGTAATCTGCCGTATCCTGCCGTCGTGGATCAGATACGCCCTGGAATCGCCGATATTGGCAATCGTCATCGTCCTGTCCTCTATGACGGCGCAGACAAGGGTGCTGCCCATACCGCGCAGACTCTCATTCTCCATAGAAAGGCGATAAAGCGCCTCGTTCACGCGTCCGATCTTCTTCTCGAGGAGACGCACCAGCGGCAGCTCTGCGGTCTCTGAAAGCTCTGTGCGGAGCTGCTCCACCAGAAAGCGGGAGGCATAGTCCCCCGCCCTGTGTCCTCCCATGCCGTCTGCCAGCAGGAAAAGATTCGGAAGCGATCCGAGCGGCTGATCCGTCGCGAAGACGAAATCCTGATTCATTCGCCGCTTCCTCCCCTTATCTGTTTTCGCAAAGAATTCCATCTGTCTCCCCCGCCTCAGCGCTCTGCTGTCTCCTCCCTGAGATAATCCCGCCGCAGCTGTCCGCAGGCGCCGGAAATATCCGAGCCCATCTCTCTTCGTATCGTCGCATTGATCCCATTCCTGCACAGCAGCTGCCGGAATGCCTCGACGCTTCTCCGCTCCGGTCTTTTCCAGCCCCGTTCCCGGATGGGGTTGACGGGAATCAGGTTCACATGGCACTGGCAGCTCCCGCCGCGCTTCCAGTTCCCGAGCAGCCGCGCAAGCTCCCTTGCCTCATCCTCCGTGTCGTTTACGCCCTGCACTACGGAATATTCGAAGGTGACGCGGCGTCCGGTCTTCTCAAAATAGTATTCCATCGCCGGAAGCACCTCCTGGAGGGAATAACGCCTCGCGATCGGCATCAGCGTCTGCCGCACCGTATCGTTCGGCGCATGGAGACTGAGCGCCAAAGTAATGGCATAGCCCTCCGAAGCGAGCTGCCGGATCTCAGACGGCAGCCCGCAGGTCGAGACAGTGATATTCCTCTGAGAAATATGCAGTCCGTTCTCATCCGAGATCATGCGGAGAAAGCGCGTCAGCTCCGGATAATTGTCCAGCGGCTCGCCGGAGCCCATGACGACGACATTGGAAACCCGCTCGCGGGTCAGCCTCTGAATCTGATAGATCTGCGCAAGCATCTCTCCGCTGCTGAGGCTCCGCGCGAGCCCGTCCAGCGTGGAGGCGCAGAAGCGACAGCCCATGCGGCAGCCGACCTGACTGGAAATGCAGACCGAATTGCCATGCCGGTACTTCATCCAGACCGATTCGATCACATGCCCGTCCTCCAGCCGGAAGATAAACTTCTTCGTACCGTCCAGCTTCGATTCCGGCACCGCGACAGGCTCCGGCAACGCGACAGAATAGCTGCGGCTGAGCTTCTCCCGAAGTGCCGTCCCCAGATTCGTCATTTCCGCATAGCTGCCGGCGAGCTTCCGATGCAGCCACGCATAGAGCTGCTTCGCACGGAATGCCTGCTCTCCCGCTTCGAGGAGAATTTCGGTGAGCTCGCCAAGCTCCAGATCACGAAGCGATTTCTTTATTTCATTCATTAATATATAGATCCCCCGTCATACAGGCATGCACATGAAGCGATGTGTAAGCAACGCGTAGACCTTACATTGCGTCAATTATTCCTTTTTGAATTCTGCGATATAGAAGCCGTCCGAGGGCTGTCCCGGCAGCAGCTTCTGTTCCCGCAGCAACCGAAGCCCCAGCTCCCTCTCGATGAAGTCCCGGTTCTGCTCATTCTCCTCCCGCGTGAGCGTGCAGGTCGAGTAGAGAAGCCGTCCGCCCCGCCGGACATAGTCCTTCGCGACCGTCAATATTTCCCGCTGCAGCGCCTGCAGCCCCCGTATCCCGTCAAGACTCGCGCTGTAACGGATATCCGGCTTCTTTTTCAGGATGCCGAGTCCGGAGCAGGGGAGGTCGCAGAGCACGATATCCGCCCTGCCTTCCCCGTCCGGCGTAAGCAGACTCTCATCCCTTATCCGTGCATCCCAGACCTTGGTTTTCAGATTCGTGAGACGAAGCCGTCGGCGGTTCTCCTCAATCAGCACCGTTTTCTCCTTCGAGAGATCCCGCGCCGAAACCTCGCCGTTCCCCTTGAGCAGCTCCGCGATATGACATGCCTTGCCGCCCGGCGCCGCGCAGAGATCCACGACCAGATCCCCCGGCTTAGGATCAGCGAGCAGCCCGACCTGCTGTGAACTGTAATCCTGTACCGTCATCTCTCCGGACTTGAAATCAGCCCGCTCCGAAAGGTTGCCGCCAAGCTGCGCGCTGTGCCCGTCACGGTAGCGCACGAAGCTCCGATTCTCCTCTGAGAGAAAATACTCCCCCATGCGGATCGTCTCCCCTCTGCCATAGCACAGGACGAGATATTCAAAGAGCCATTCCGGAAGACTATAGCGGATGAAAAGCGGCGTTTCCTCTTCGTTTCGAAGCCGCTCGAAAATCTGCGCCTTTTCCCGCTCGATGCTGCGGAGCACCGCATTGACATAGGCAGAAAGTCCGCTGAGCCCCCTTTTCTTGCAGAGCTTTACTGACTCGTTGACAGCGGCGCTGTCCGGCACCCTGTCCATATAGAGGATCTGATACGCGCCTATGCGAAGAATGTTCCGAATCAGCGGCTTCATCTTCTTCACCTTTATCTTCGAATAATCGTTCAGGAGATAGTCCAGCTGGATCGAAAGCTCGATTGTTCCCTCACAGAGCCGCGTAAGGAAAGCGCGGTCGCGCTCAGGCATAGAGGGATACTTCCGCAGGGTCTCCCGGAGGGCAAGATGCGAAAATCTGCCATCCTCCAGAATATCCATCAGGACAGCGAGCGCCACAGCACGCGGATCCTCCCTGCTGCTCTCCGTCCGGGGGTGCGGCGCAGCAGCTCCCCTTCGCGCCGCTATGCTGTCCTGCCTGCCGCGCCTCCTCCCGTCCTGCCTGCCGCCTGCCGGGCGTCTGCCCTGCATAGCCGGCGCACTGTGCCGCCTCTCCTCTTTCCCTCCGCCGCCTTGCACTTCTCTTCTTTCCTGCATCAGAATTGATACCCCCGAAGAAACTCCTCTGTCCTCATCCTCTTCTTTCCCTCCAGCTGCAGCTCGAGGATCCGGAGCACGCCCTCTCCGCAGCGCGCATAGAGCACCCTGCCATCCGTATAGAGACTGCCGTTACCCGGAAGCGCGGCACAGCAGCGGACACCTTCTCCGGAAAGCGCCGCGCTGTCCGCAAGCTCCGTCTCCCAGAGCTTCAGCTGCCTGCCGCGGAGCTCTGTAAATGCCGACGGCCAGGGATTCAGCCCGCGCACCATCCGTTCAATCTTCTCCGCACTCTCGCTCCAATCGATCCGTCCGCTCTGCTTCGTGAACATCCCGACCTTCGTCGCCTCCAGCGCATTCTGCGGCGTCCGCGGCATCGTCCCTGCCTCGAGATCCGCGATCGTCTTCACGAGGAGCTCCCCGCCGAGCGGCGCAAGCTTACGGAAAAGGCTGCCGCCCGTCTCCCTCTTGTCCAGCGGGATGGAAGCCTGCTCGAGGATATCCCCATCGTCCAGTCCGACATCCATCATCATCGTCGTGACGCCTGCGCGCTCGTCCCCGTTCAGCACCGCCCACTGGATCGGCGATGCGCCGCGGTACTTCGGAAGGAGTGAAGCATGCACATTGATGCAGCCGTAGCGCGGGATCTCCAGCACCTCTCTCGGGAGAATCTGTCCGAATGCCGTAACCGCAATCAGCTCCGGCGCGATTTCGCGGAGCTGCTCCTGTGCCGCCGTATCCTGCCGGAGCCTCTCCGGCGTAATCACCGGTATCCCCTGCGCCTCCGCGAAGAGACGCACCTCTGACTTCTGCAGTGCTCCGTGCCGTCCTCTCGGCCTATCCGGCTGCGTCACCACGAGCGGGATCTCATGTCCCGCCCGCACCAGCGCCGCCAGCGTGGCCACCGCAAAATCCGGCGTCCCCATAAATACGATTCTCATTCCTTACGCCTCCTGCCGATACAGCGTCTCAGCCGAGCGCCGCCTCGTTTCCCTCTTCCTCCGTATTCTCCTCCACCAGCTCCTCGTACTCCACGTCCTCCAGCTCTCCCTCGGCCTTTGTGCGATAAAGGATGCCGTGGAGGTGATCGTTCTCGTGCTGCATCGCACGGGCGAGGAAGCCCTCCGCGTCGAACTCGATCGCCGCAAAATCCTCATTTCTCGCCCTGACATGTACCCGCATCGGGCGGGTTACGATGCCCTGCTTGCCCGGAATGGAGAGGCAGCCCTCCTCTCCGGTCTGCAGCTCCTCTCCGATCGGCGTAAGCTCCGGATTGATGCAGACAAATCGGTTCCCGTCTCCGATGTCCACAACGAAGATCTGCTTCAATATGCCGACCTGCGGGGCGGCGAGTCCGACCCCCTGCTCCCTGTACATCGTTTCAAACATATCCTGAATCAGCTCCCGGGTGCGCTCTGTCAGCTCCCGCACCGGCTTGCATTCCTTCTCCAGGATCGGATCTCCGTCTATGCGAATCGTTCTCAACGCCATAATATTTATACTTCCTCTCTGTTCTCTCACTGTATGTCATAGTTCAGAAGAAGCTGTCCCCGTCGGTCGTGCTTTCTCAGCCGCGCGGCGAAGCCCTCTCTGAGCTTAATGATTATAGCATGCTCCCTGTGCTTAATATACACGATTTTTCGGAAAATGTCTTTCAGCTTGTAGACCGTCGCATTAAAGGGGCCCAGCAGCTCCGCCTCAGATTCCGCAGCATATGGCAGCAGCTCCCGCACCGTCTCCTGTGCGATCGCATTCAGCAGATCCTCGTCGCCGGCACTGAGCTGTATCGTAAGCAGGTATTCGCAGGGCGGGTAGCCGAGCCGCCTTCGAAACTGCATTTCGCGCTCATAAAAGCCTCTGTAATCCTGCTTCTGTGAGAGCTGTATCGCATAATGCTCCGGCTGATAGGTCTGAATGATGACATTGCCCGGCGTCTCTCCCCGTCCGGCACGCCCCGCCGCCTGTGTGAGGAGCTGGAAGGTTCGCTCCTGTGCCGTGAAGTCCGGTGCCGAAAGGCTCATATCCGCAGCAATCATCCCGACCAGCGTGACATTCGGAAAGTCATGCCCCTTGACGATCATCTGCGTCCCGATCAGGATGTCCGCCTCCTGCTTCCGGAATGCCGAAAGGATCGCCTCGTGTCCGCCCTTCCGCCGCGTCGTATCCGCATCCATTCTGAGAATGCGCGCCTCCGGGAAGCGCTCTCTGGTAAAGCTCTCGAGCTTCTCCGTCCCGAAGCCGAAGGGCGCGATATAGGGGCTCCCGCAGCTCGGACACTTCTGCATCAGCCGCTTGGCATATCCGCAGTAATGGCAGCGCAGGATGCCGTCCCGGTGCAGGGTGAGGCTCACATCGCAGTGCGGACACTTCACCGCCTCTCCGCAGCTCCTGCAGCTGATGAAGCTGGAATAGCCGCGGCGATTCAGAAAGAGCATACTCTGCTCCCCACGTCGAAGCGTCTCCGAAAGTAAGGACGAAAGGCGCTCCGAAAAAATCGAACGGTTTCCCCGTTTAAGCTCCTCCCGGAGATCGGCGATCTCCAGGACGGGCAGACGGCTGCCCGCCTTCGCCCGCCGGGAGAGCGTCAGCAGCCGAACCTCCCCCTCCTCCGCGAGATGAAACAGGCGGAGGGAGGGCGTGGCAGAGCCGTAGACGAGCGGACAGCCCGCGATCCTCGCCCGTTCCCATGCGACCTCTCTGGTCTCATAGCGGGGTGCGGTCTCCGACTTGTATGCCGCCTCGTGCTCCTCGTCCATAACGAGCAGTCCGAGCCGCGCAAAGGGAGCAAAGACCGCGGAGCGGGGCCCGATCAGAATATCTACCTCTCCCCTCTCGCATCTCCGGTACTGCTCGAAACGCTCCCCCATGCTCATACGGGAATGCAGCACCGCGACCCTTCCGCGAAAGCGACGAGAAACACGAAGGACGGTCTGGTAGGTCAGAGAGATCTCCGGAATCAGAAATATGATCTGTCTTCCCGCCCGCAGAACCTCGTCCATGATATGCAGGTAAACCTCTGTCTTCCCGGAGCCGGTGACGCCGTGGAGAAGATAGCGTACCGCCCCATGCTCCGGCGAAAGAGCCCTTTCCCCCGAAGATACCGCATTGCTATCGGAAGAACCCGCATTACTCTCCGAAGATGCAGCATTTTTCTCTGAAAAGACGGCATCATCCGCTGAGAGGCTCCGTCGAAAGCCCCGGAGCACCTCCTCCACCGCCCGCTGCTGCTCCGCATTCAGACAGACCTCCCTGTCCTCCTCGGACAGATAACGCATAAGCGGATCAATCCGTCTCCGATTCTTCCCTACGGCGCGCTTCACCGGAAGCACGGTTTTCAGGCATTGGTTCAGGGTCGTGCCATATTCCTCCGACATCCATACGGCGAGGCGGATCAGCTGCTCCTGCATGGTGACCGCGCCCTCCACTCTCCCAAAAAGCTCCCGCAGCTTCTCCGGCGCATAGCCCGTCTTCTCCGTGAGCTCCAGCACATAGCCGGTTTTCCTGAGATGACCAAAGGGGATAGAAACTCTATCCCCTGCTTTCACCTGCATCCCCTCCGGAACACGATAGGTATAGGCATGATTCAACGCCTCATTTGTGATATCGATGATGACCTGCGCGTACAAAGATTCCTTTATTCCCTTTCCTTTCGAAGCTCCGACACGATATCGGAGAGCCGCATCGAATTCGAGCCCTTGAACAACAGCACATCTCCGGTGTGCGCCACGGAACAAACCGTGTTCCGAAGCTCCGTCAAATCCGTAAAATAGGAGATCGCCGGCTTATGTCCTGCTGTATCGCCATACTGCTGCACGCTCTCCCCAATGAGCGCCGCCAGTCTGCCATAGAGAAAAAGCACATCGATATGCAGCTCCGAAATCAGCTTTCCGAGCTCCCGATGATAGCTCTCCTCCCGTTCTCCCAGCTCCAGCATATCCGCCAGCACCGCGATCTTCCGTTCTCCGCGAAGCTCGGACAGCACAGAAAGTCCCGCCCGCATGGACGCGGGACTCGCGTTGTAAGCATCATCTATGATCGTTACGCCACCCTTCGTCGTAAAGATTTCTCCGCGTCCCTGCAGCCCGCCGAACCGTGCAAGTGCCTGCCTCGCCGCTGCCTCCGATACGCCGAGCTCCGAGGCGATCCGCAGCGCGGCGGCAGCATTCTGCTGCATATGATAGCCTCTCACAAGCAGCTTCGGACGGGCAGCCTCCTCCTTCTCCGGACGGTAACGGCAGATCCGGATCTCCTTTCCCTCCGCGATCCCGAAGCGGGAAAGCGTCTCCCGCGTCACCCCGGAAAGCAGCGGATCCTCGGCATTCAGAAGGAGCAGTCCGCCGTCCCGCATTCCGTCCAGAATATGCAGCTTCTCCCGCAGGATGTTCTCCTGCGTCTTCAGATTCTCGATGTGCGCGGTTCCGATATTGGTAATGACGGCAATGTCCACGCAGGCGATGCGTGCGATCCGCGTCATCTCCCCCGGCTCGGACATCCCGAGCTCGATCACGGCAAGCTCCGCCTCGCTCCGCCGCATCTGAAAGAGCGTGACCGGCACACCGACCTGTGAATTCGCGTTACCCGCGGTCTGGAACACCCTACGCTCTGCGGAGAGCGCCGCGGCGATCATGCTGCGGGTCGTCGTCTTGCCGACGGAGCCCGTCACGCCGATCACCGTGCCCGGGAATCTGCGCCGCTCCATGAGACCAATCTCCTGCAATGCTCTCCGGGTGTCTTCCACCGGATAGAAGCGTACCGCCGGGTATGCGGCGGCAAGCGATCCGCAGTCCCGGCTCGAAAGCACAGCGCGCGCACCGTTTCGGATCGCCATCTCGATATAATCATGTCCGTCGCTTTTCTCCCCGATAATCGGGACGAAAAGCCCGTTCGTACTGTCCTGACGAGAATCCAGCACGATCCTCTCGATTCCCTCGTCCGAAAACCCGAAGCTCCGGTCTGCCGTCTCCATGCCCTTCTCTTTCCTCACTGTCTGAAAAGCCCCAGCTTTTCTGCTGTTTCCTCTATGACCTCCCGATCCAGGAAATGCGTACGAACGCCGTTCTGCTCGTTGTAGTCCTCATGCCCCTTGCCGATCACCGCGATCATATCCCCGTCCTCTGCATTCCCCATCGCGTACTCGATCGCCGCTCTCCGATCCGGAATCTCCACAAAACGGCCGCCCGCTGTCTCCAAGGTCGAGCGGATGTCCGCGATGATATCCTCTGTTCTCTCGAAGCGGGAATTGTCCGCCGTCAGGACACTTAGATCCGCCAGTCTCGCGGCAGTCTCTCCCATCCCGTACCGCCGTTCCTTCGCCCGGTTCCCGCCGCAGCCGAAGACCACAACCAGCCGCTTCGGCTCATACTCCCGCAGGGTTCTGAGCAGGTTCTCCATCGCCATCGCGTTGTGCGCATAGTCCACAAGCACCGTCATCCTTTCGTTCCGGAACGCGACCTCCATCCTGCCGTCGACCCTGACATGGCAGAGCGCCTCCAGAATGCTGCGCGGCTTCAATCCCATCAGACTGCCTACGGAGAGCGCCGCGAGCGCATTGTAAACATTGTACTTTCCCGGCAGATTCAGCCTTACGTCGAGCTTTGCCATACCGAGCACATCGAACTCCGCGCCGACAAAGCCTGCGCTGTTCACATGGCGCACCGACTGTGCCGTGAAGTCCGCAGCGCGGTCGATTCCGAAGGTATACATCCGGCAGGGTGCGCTATGGAGCAGCTCGTCCGCATAGTCTGCATCCAGATTCAGAAGCCCTACCCTCGACTGGCAGAAAATGCGGGACTTGAAATACTTGTATTCTTCGAAATCCGCATGCTCGTTCGGTCCGATATGATCCGGCTCGATATTGGTAAATACGCCGTAATCAAAGTCGATTCCGTCCGTCCGATGCAGCTTGAAGCCCTGTGAGCTCGCCTCCATCACGACCGCCTGACAGCCGCTTTCATACATGTCCCGGAAGCAGCGATGCAGCTCGTAGGACTCGGGCGTCGTATTCTTCGTCTCGATGTGCTTCCCCTGATATTCGATGCCGGTCGTCCCGATCAGGCCGGCAGGGATGCCTGCGCACTGCAGAATGGAACGCAGCATGTGCGCCGTCGTGGTCTTGCCCTTCGTCCCGGTAATGGCAATCATCGTCATCTTCCGCGCGGGATAGCCGAAGCGCGCAGCAGAAAGCCGCGCAAGCGCCGCACGGGAGGAATCGACATGTATGAGCGTAAACCCCTCGGGAAGCGATGAAAGCGGGAGCGGCAGCTCCTCCGCATCCTCCTCTACCACAGCCGCGGCAATCCCCTTCTCCACGACCTCCGGGAGGAAGCGGTGCGAATCCACTGTGCTCCCCCTCATACAAACAAAAACCGCCCCCGGCACTGCCTTCCGGGAATCGAACGCAAGCTCCGAAACCTCTGTTTCCTCCGGATCTCCGCAGAGCACCGTATACGCCGTATCCCCGAGCCACTCGCTGAACCTAGCCATATTCTGCCTTTCCTGCTAAAATAAACCGATTATCTTCCCGTCCTCTACGTCGATGCCATTCGCCGCAGGAAGCTTCGGGAGCCCTGGCATCGTCATGATCTCACCGGTCAGGCAGACCACGAAGCCCGCCCCGGCGGAGACGCTGACATCCCGAATCGTGATACGGAAGTTCCGCGGCCGCCCCAGCTTCTTCGGGTCGTCCGAGAAACTGTACTGTGTCTTCGCCATGCAGACCGGAAGCCCCCCGAAGCCGAGTGCCGTCAGCCGTTCAAGCTCCTTCTCCGCCTTCGGCAGGAAGTCCACTCCGTCCGCGCCGTAGATCCGCTCCGCCACCGCCGTAATCTTCTGCCTGAGAGAGTCTGTCAGGATCTGTACCGGTCTAAAGTCCGGCTTCCTCTCTTCCAGGCTGCGGAGCACCGCATCCGCAAGGGCAAGGCCGCCTTCGCCGCCCCTGCCGTGAACCTCGGAGAGCGCAAACTCCGCGCCCCTCTCCCGGCAGAATCCCTCAATGAAATGAAGCTCTCTCTCCGTATCCGTCGCGAAGCGGTTGATCGCCACTATCACAGGCACGCCGTAGCTCTGCAGATTCTCAATATGCTTCTCCAGATTGACGATGCCGTCGGAGAGCGCCGTGAGGTTCTCCTCGGAAAGCGCCGTCTTCGCCGCGCCGCCGTTATACTTCAATGCGCGTACCGTCGCCACGAGCACGACGGCATCCGGCCGGAGCCCCGCTATCTGGCACTTGATATCGAAAAACTTCTCCGCACCGAGATCTGCACCGAAGCCCGCCTCCGTGACCGCGATCTCCCCGAGCTTCATCGCGAAGCGGGTCGCCTGCACAGAATTGCAGCCGTGCGCAATGTTGGCAAACGGTCCGCCGTGAACGATCGCCATATTGTGCTCGAGTGTCTGTATGATATTCGGCTTGATCGCATCCTTCAGAAGTGCCGCCATCGCTCCGACTGCCTGAAGCGCCTCTGCCGTGACCGGCTCTCCTGCCGTATTGTAGGCGACGATGATACGTCCGAGGCGCTTCTTCAGATCCTCCATATTGTCTGCGAGACAGAGGATTGCCATGATCTCGGAGGCGACAGTGATCACGAAATGATCCTCTCTGACCACGCCGTCCGCCCTGCCGCCCAGTCCTATAATGATATTCCGGAGCGCGCGGTCATTCATATCGAGGCAGCGCTTCCAGTTGATCTGCTTCGGGTCGATCTGCAGTGCGTTGCCCTGCTTGATATGATTGTCCAGCAGCGCCGCGAGAAGATTGTTCGCGCTGGTGATCGCGTGGAAGTCTCCGGTAAAGTGGAGATTCAGATCCTCCATCGGTACGACCTGCGCATAGCCGCCGCCTGCGGCGCCGCCCTTAATGCCGAAGCAGGGACCGAGGCTCGGCTCCCGCAGCGCGACGACTGTTCGTCTGCCGCGCAGATTCAGCGCATCACAGAGTCCGATCGAGGTCGTCGTCTTGCCCTCTCCTGCCGGTGTCGGATTGATCGCGGTGACGAGCACCAGCTTCCCGTCCTCTCTGTCCTTCACCCTCTCCCAGAGCTCGTCGGAGAGCTTCGCCTTGTACTTCCCATAAAGCTCCAGCTCTTCCTCCCCGATCCCATAACGCGCGGCAAGCTCCCGGATCCTCATAAGCTCCGCATCCTGCGCGATTTCAATGTCTGCTCTCATGCCTCTCTCCTCTTCCTAAGTGCGTCGGCTTCCTGCAAGCCTCGACTCACATCATAGCACGGATGCGCCCTGTAAACCAGTCCGTCCCGCAGCTTACCCGTTCTCCGAAAGCAGGAGCTGAAATGCCTCCATGCTCATCAGGATCCGGCGCGGCTTCGTTCCCTCCTCAGGCCCGACCACACCATAGTCCGAGAGCTGATCCATGATCCGCGCGGCGCGGTTGAAGCCGATGCGAAACCGCCTCTGCAGCATCCCGATCGAAGCCTTGTCCGCTTCGATGAGCAGCGCCCCCGCCTCCGCGAAGAGCTCATCCCTGCCGCTGTTCTCTCCCGCTCCCGCGGATACTGCCGGATTCTCCACAGTGGACTGGATCTCCTCACTGTATTCCGCCTCCGAATTGTCCCTCAGGAAGTCCACGACCCTTTGTACCTCCTCATCCGAGACGAACGCACCCTGCACACGTACCGGCTTCGGGATGCCCTGCGGGAAGAAGAGCATATCGCCCTTGCCGAGCAGCTTCTCCGCCCCGTTCATGTCAATGATGGTACGGGAATCCACACCGCTTGATACCGCGAAGGCAATGCGGGACGGCACATTCGCCTTGATCAGTCCGGTAATGACATTGACGGACGGCCGCTGCGTCGCGATCACGAGATGCATCCCGCAGGCGCGCGCGAGCTGGGCGATACGGCAGATCGCATCCTCTACCTCCTGCGCGGCAACCATCATCAGATCCGCCAGCTCGTCGATGATAATGACGATCTGCGGCAGCTTCTCCGGCTTCTCCCCCTCCGGAACGGTCGGATCCTCCCGCACCGTCTGCACCCGCTCGTTGTAGCCCTTCAAATCCCGGACACCCGTTTCCGCGAATTTCTTATAGCGGTCTGTCATCTCCGCCACCGCCCAGTTCAGCGCCGATGCCGCCTTTTTCGGGTCGGTCACGACCGGAATCAGCAGATGCGGAATCCCGTTGTAAACCTGCAGCTCGACGACCTTCGGATCCACCATGATCAGGCGAACCTCCTCCGGCTTATATTTATAAAGGATGGACATAATCAGCGTATTGATCGAAACCGACTTTCCGGAGCCGGTCGCACCTGCTATGAGGAGATGCGGCATCTTCGCGATATCCGTCACGACGACCTTGCCGGCAATATCCTTGCCGACACCGAAGCACAGCCTGCCGTCCGCTTCCCGGAACTCCTTCGAGGAAAGGATATCCCCCAGAAAGACGATCTGTCCCTTCCGGTTCGGCACCTCGATCCCGACGGCGTTCTTCCCCGGAATCGGCGCTTCCATACGGATATCCGCCGCAGCGAGCCGCATCTTGATGTCGTTGGTCAGCGCCACGATCCTCGACAGCTTGACACCCTGCTCCGGTTGGAGCTCATAACGCGTCACCGCCGGTCCGACAGAGACATTGGTCACGGTTACGCTGACACCGAAGCTCTGCAGCGTCTGCTGCAGGGTGATCGCATTCTGCTCGATCTCGCCCTTGCTGTCAATGTTCTGGAGCCCGCCCCGCCGGAGCAGCGACAGCGGCGGGAAGACATAGGGTCTGCACAGCCTCTTCTTTTCAAGAATTTCCTGCTTCATTTCCTCATTTTCCGACGAGCTCGCCTTCTCTGCCCGCTTCTCATAGAGTCTCTTCTGAATCTGCTCTGCATCGGAATGAATGACGTGCCCGCTCGCGGTCACGATAGTCCGTGTCCCCGCCTCCGGATTCTCCACAGGAATCGTCACGCTGCTGTCCTGTGCGGGGTGTCCGCCCGCTGCCGCGGAGGGATTCTCCATTTTCCACTGCACATCCGCAGCGCTCTTCTCAGCGATACGCGCCGCTTCCGTATCCGCAGCGCTCTCCGTCAAAGCGAGCGGCATCTCCTCACGGCGATCTGCCGTCTTCAAGAAACGCTCCTCACGAAACGCCGGAGCTGTCCCCGAGGCCGCAGTCTCCTGTCCGAGATCCTCGACCTCCAGCGGCTGCCCGGAAAACGGCGCGGCAGTGCGGGACGATGCGGCAGCGCGCGCCATCGGGATCCCGCCTGCCATCTCCGTACCATGCACCTCATACACGCCGGAGATATGTCCCTGAAAGATCGAGGCGCGATCCTCCGCTTCGCGCCCTCCCCCGGAGGAGGTCTGTATGTCCTGTCCTGCGGGAGCCGTCTGCGCCGTCACGGAAGCCGCATTGACAGCCGCTGCCTCCTGCGTCCCCCCCGAAGGCTCTGCTTCCCGTACAGGCTGCGGCCCGGACGCATCCACACCGCATCCCCGAAGGTCAATGGCATCGAAGTCCACGCTGCGGGCAAGCTCCTGCCGCTTCTCCTCCCTGATCCGCAGCTGCTCCTGATGGTATGCCTTCGCCGTCTCGGAGAACTCCCGGAGATCCTTCTTCGCCCTCGCACCCGCTCTCCCCGCAGTCTTTACCGAAAAAGACGCGAGCATCCGCATCAGCGGCTTCTCCGTCATATAGACGAGGCAGACCAGCATTGCCGCGAGGAGTACCAGCACCGCGCCGACACCGCCCAAAAGATTGTGAAGCACCATCGCGAGTGCGCCGCCGATGAGTCCTCCGCCTGCCGACTCCGCGATTCCGAGCTCCGTAAAGTCCGACAGTCCCATGTATCGCAGGTCTCCGCCGTACAGAAACTGAAAGAACGCTGCGAGGAAGATATAGAGGAAGCAGGCAGCAGTCATCTTCCATACCGCATATCGGTTCTCCCGATTGCAAAGCAGAAATACCACGACCAGAAAAAGTACGAATGGGAACAGGAAGCCGATCGTGCCGAAGGCTCCCATCTGCATCGCACGGAGCGCCGCGCCGATCGGACCGCAGAGCCGGAGATTGCTGAGCAGCAGCAGCGCAGACAGTGCAAAGAGGAGGATGATCAGAACCTCATCCCCCATAAAAGCTGTCTTCTCCGCCGCTCTGCGCCTGCCGTTCCTTCCGCTGCGTCCCTTGCTTTTTGTCTCCGCAGCCTTCTTCACAGCCGCGGCACGCTTTCCCTGCCTGCCGCTCCGATTCGTACTGCCGCTCTTCGTCATCGCCCTCACGCCTGCTTCCCTTTCCTCCTTCGATATTCGAACAAAAATTCGGAAATATTATACACGATATTTCTCAAAAAATCCAGCGCATGCTTCCGCTCCTGGTCTTAGCTGAACTGACTGAAGTAAAAAAGGAGATGCCGCGTACGATCCAGTACCGCAGCATCTCCTGCTTTTTAATCAGTCGGAACACTCTTCCGTCAATCAAAGCTGATATTCTTGAGCAGAGATCCCAGAGAAGTGGTAACCGCGCCGTTCTCCCTGTAGTTCTCACGGAAGTCGTCCCGCTCACGCCTCTCCTGCTTCTCCGCTCTGTCCGCCTCCAGTGCCTTCATGGAGAGGCTGATCCTGCCGTCTGCGACCTTCGTCACCATGACGGTGATGGTCTGTCCCTCCTTCAGCACGTCTGCAGGAGACTTTACTCTCTTATTGGAAATCTGTGAAACATGGAGCAGTCCGGTGATGCCGTCTCCGATATCCACGAATGCGCCGTAGTCCTTCAGACTCTCGACCTTCCCCTCGGTAACGAGACCGACCTGCAGCTTCGCCATCTTCTCCTGTTGCTTCTTCTGCGCCTCCTCACGGAGAATCTCCCGTGCGGACAGAACAAGCTTGTTGTTCTCCGGATCCGCGGTAATGATGCGAACCTCCAGTCTCTTGCCGACCCAGTTCGGAAGATCCTTCTCCTCCACAAATCCGAGGGAAAGCTTGGATGCCGGGATGAATGCCCGCACGCCCTCCAGACTGGTCGTCACGCCGCTCTTCACCGCCTCCCGAATCTCGACCTCCACATTTGTCTTCTTCTCGAAGTCATCCATGATCTTGTCCCATGCCGCCATATCCGAGCGCTTCGCCGTACTGTGCTGCCGGAAAGATTCCTCCAGTTCCTCCTTGAAATCATCCATGGAGGGGATCGCTTCCTCTACCTTGCTCTTAACTTCTTCTGTCATTTTTTCCTCCTGTAATATGACGGCTATTCGCTCCGGGCAGGCTGCTCCGTGGGCTGCTCCAGCCATAGTTTGGTTCATTATAGCACATTCTTTCCGAAGAGAAAAGGCATCCCGCGCGTTTCTGCCGTTTCTGCCGAGAATCCGCCATTGCCAGCATTCCGAATACCTGCTATGATGTAGGCATTGAAAAAGGAAAGGCAAGGTATACGATATGGCAAATCCGATCATTACGATCACGATGGACAGCGGCAACGAGATCCGCCTCGAGCTCTACCCGGAGATCGCGCCAATCACGGTAGCGAATTTCGTAAAGCTGGCAACGGACGGCTTCTATGACGGGCTCACCTTCCACCGCATCATCCCGGGCTTCATGATTCAGGGCGGCGATCCGGACGGAAACGGCACCGGCGGTCCCGGTTATCAGATCAAGGGCGAATTCAGCAGCAACGGCATAAAGAATGATCTCAAGCATAAGAGAGGCGTGATCTCCATGGCAAGAGCGATGGATCCGGACTCCGCCGGCTCTCAGTTTTTCATCATGCACGACGATGCAGACTATCTTGACGGACAGTATGCAGCCTTCGGCAAAGTGATCGATGGTATGGAGGAGGTAGACCGCATCGCCTCCGTGGAGACCGGCTGGCAGGATGCGCCGCGTAAGAAGGTTATCATGACGAAGGTTCGCGTGAGCGAATAAGAACCGCACAGGGGACATGGAAGAAATGCGTTTTCCTTTCTTCCATGTCCCCTTTTTTATGTTCCGGGGCTTTTATGCCCGGAAGCATTCCCGTTTCCTGTTTTCTGTGCGCGGCATAGCGATAAGCGGCGCACTCTGTCTCTGCCTCATACGTTCTTGCTGTTTTCGCCGCGGACTTCCCTGCCCTCCCGGAAGACGCGCCGGATCCGGAGCGTCTGATCCAGCAGCACGAGATTTGCCAACTTTCCCTCGCAGATCGTACCGTGCGCATCCTCTATCCCGAGACGGCGTGCCGGGTTACGGCTCGCGGCAAGGAGCGCGTCCGCGAAGGGAATCTCCATTTCCAGCACAGCGGTTCGGAAGCAATCCATCAGATTGGAAACAGAGCCGGCGATGTTGCCGTCCGGAACCAGGGTGCAGAGTTTCCCTCTCTTCTCGATCTCCTGCCCGCCGAGAAGATAGCGTCCGTCCGGCATTCCCGCGGAACGCAGGCTGTCGCTGATCAGGATCGCCCGCTCCTGTCCCAGCTGCCGGAAGGCAAGCCGCACCATCATCGGATGAATATGCACACCGTCCGTAATCAGCTCCGCTGTCACGGCAGGATTCTCGAATACCGCGCCGACCGCGCCCGGTGCCCGGTGGCTGAGCCCTGTCATGGCATTGTAGAGATGGACGACATGAACGGCTCCGGCACGGAAGGCTCTGCCTGCCGTCTCATAGTCGGCATTGCTGTGCGCCAGCGAAACCCGCAGCTCCGAACTGATTTCCCGGATATAATCCTCAAAGCCCGGATTCACCTCCGGCGCTATCCCGATCAGCTTCACGAGTCCGCCGGAGGCCTCGAGGAAGCGCCGCGCTGTCCCGACGTCACAGCGCCGGATATAGGCGCCGTTCTGCGCCCCCTTCTTCGCCTTACTGATGAAGGGGCCCTCCATATTGATGCCCACAAGCTCCGCCTCCTCCGGTTCCTGCATCCTCCTCCACTCCGACATGGTATGAAGCACCTGACAGAGCTCCTCCTCCGGCAGCGTCAGGGTCGCAGGACAGATCGCCGTGATGCCGTTCTCCGCCTCGTATCTCGCGATCCGCCGCATCCCCTCCAGCTTCCCGTCGCAGACATCCTCCCCGAGACAGCCATGAAAATGGAGGTCGATCAGCCCCGGGATCAGGAGCCCGCCGCAGGCATCGAGGCAGTCCTCTCCCTCCTGCTGTTCCCCTTCAAATGAAGCCGGGGAAGGAGCATCCTCTTCGGGCGCCTGCTCCTCTCCGAGCTCCTCGAAGTACCATCCCTCCGAAGCGAGACGAAGCGTCTGAACCCTGCCCGTTTCCATCCGAAGCGATCCGAGACGAAACCGCCCGTCCTCGCAGAAGATTCTCGCATTTTTGATCCACATACCCCTGCCTCCGTTCTGTTTTCCAGCGTAATCCGGCTTTCCCATTCCCGGCGAAGCCGCTCCGCCATATCCTTTTAGCAGTAAGCCCTGTCTGTCCAAGCTCCCTGTCTGCCGGATACGTTCTTTCCCTTTCTTTCCAGTATAGCCTCCTTAAAATTACTTTCAAGTCATACCGTTTATTTTGAAAATTCTTTTACTTTGCTTCCTCTTTTCCACAGCAAAGCGCCGAAACTGCCTCCTCCTTTCTGTTTACTTTGTTTCCTTTTGGAATACTCTTTCTATCCGGATACCCCCGCATTGAAATTCCGTGCATTCTCTGCTATTGTTGGAAAAAGGAACGTTTCAGACGGTCGGTATCTAATCCAGAAATCGGAGGGGCTTTACATGATTCAGCTTTGCAGATGCAGGAACTATGAAGAAATCAGTCAGAGGGCGGCGGAGCTTCTCACAGCGCAGCTCACATGGAAAAAGGATTCCACACTCGGACTCGCGACCGGCGGGAGTCCGGTCGGACTCTACCGGAAGCTTCGGGAACGCTTCGCGGAGGGGCTTGTCGATTTTTCAGAGGTAAAAACCGTCAATCTGGACGAATACCGCGGACTGGCTCCGGAGAATCCGCAGAGCTACCGTTATTTTATGGAAGAGAATCTCTTCCGCCACGTCAATATTCATCCGGAAAATACCTATGTTCCGAACGGACTGGAAAAAGACACTGAGACCGCCTGCCGTAACTATGACGCAGTGATACAGCGTCTGGGCGGCATTGATCTCCAGCTCCTCGGCATCGGACGAAACGGGCACATCGGCTTCAACGAGCCCTCCGATCATTTCTCCTCCGGCACCCACTGCGTGAAGCTCAGCGAGAATACCATAGAAGCGAACCAGCGCTTCTTCGAGCGCCGTGAGGAGGTGCCGACCGAGGCCTATACCATGGGCTGCGGCGCGATCCTCCGTGCACGGCGAATCCTGCTGCTTGCCTCCGGCAGGGACAAGGCGGAGGCAGTCCATGCAATGCTGTACGGCACGATCACGCCGCAGCTCCCCGCTTCGATCCTGCAGCTCCATGAAAATGTTCTCGTGCTCGCAGACGAGGAAGCCCTCGGACAGTGAGCGCGCAGCAGGCAGGATTCCATGATTGACGATGCCCCTTCTTTCCGGACAAATGCCGGAGGGAAGAGGCGTTTTTTATCAGGGAAGCAGCTCCGCCAGCGTCTCTGCCAGAAGCCTATGTCCCTCTGCGTTTAAATGCATATAGTCCGGCGGACTCATACGAAGTCCAGGAATCGAACCGGCATCCAGATAGCGGATCGACAGGCGTTCGGCGAGCTCCCGGTAGAAGCCGCGCAGCAGATCCGTCTTCTCATGACAGCCCGCTCCCATCTCTCCGTAAACCATCGTACGCTCATACTCTATGCCGATCGACGGCGGCGCGATAAGCAGGATATCCGGCTTTCCGCCCCGGAATGCCTCCGGCGTTCGAAGCGCCTTTGTCAGAAGACGCTCCATTCCCCTCGCAATGTTGGCGGCAGTCGCGGAAAAGCGAAGCTTTACATCGTTCGTTCCCAGCATCACGAGCAGGCTGTCCACCGGCTCATGGCTCATCAGACAGGGATAGAGGTAATCCAGCCCGCAGAGTCCCTCGAAGAGCGGATCCCGAAAGACCGCCGTCCTGCCGCTGAGTCCCTCCTCGATCACTCGATACCCCTCCCCGAGCAGGGTCTGCAATCTTCCCGGCCAGCGTTCCTCTGCTGCGAAGCGTCCGTTTGTCATGGCATCGTAGCCATGGGTGTTGGAATCACCGAAGCATACTACTGTCTTCACCAAACCTGTGTCCTCCTCTCCTCTTTGGAGCTCAGTGCGCGCAGGGTATCGTCATGCAACGCCTCCTTCTCGTAACGATTCGCCGAGACATACTCATTGTAGATGATATCCATCATCAGAAGCAGCGGAAACTGCGGAGAGATGAGGTTTCCGCTGCTCAGATATTTCAGGGAGGACAGGAGCAGCACCTCGTCACAATAGCTGTCGAAGCGCCGGTCGTCCTTCGAGGTCAGAAGCACCGTCTTCGCTCCTCTCTGATGCGCCTGCTCCAGAAGATAGAGCACCGGCTGCGTCTCCCCGCTGATGCTGAACCCGATCACCAGCGTATCCTTTGTCAGAAAGACACTCCGCATCCGCATCTTATCCGGCTCGAACACAGAGTCGATGTCTACGCCGATCCGCATGAAGCGGCTCTCCATCTCCCGTGCGGCGAGCCCGGAGCTGCCGTTCCCGCAGACCAGCACCCGCGGCATCCGGTAGAGCAGCTTCACAATCTTGGAGACCTGCCGCTCGTCCAGCAGGCTGTAGGTCTTCTCGATCAGCTCCCGGTAATTCAGGAGAACCTCCTCCGCCTTCACCGTCTCTCCCATCCGTTCGCTGTCCTGCAGGGACTTCTCGTACTGATAGATGAATTCCCGATAGCCCCGAAAACCGCATTTCTTCGCGAAACGCGACAAGGAGGCTTCCGATACGAACAGAAGCCTCGCGATGTTTTTCGTGGAAAAATCCATCTTCTCCGTATTCTTCATGAAAAAGTCGGCGATATTTTTCTCCACCTGTGTAAAGCTCGCATGTCTCGCCTCCAACGTCGGCAGAAACGAGTTCTCACTGTGAATTCTCATTTCAATTCTCTTTTCCTTTGCATGGCGGCGAAGTGACAGAATGCACCCAGCATCCCGGCATGGTTTCCGTTCTCCGCGAAGCGAAGCTCCGTCTTCTCCGAGAGCGCCGGCACAAGATAACGGTCAAGCGACGTGCGGAGCAGCGGATAGAGATAGTCCCTCTGCTGCATGATGCCGCCGCCGAGGATCACCCTCTCCGGATTCAGCACATAGCAGAGGTTCGCGATCCCCATCCCGAGATAATCGCAGAGCGCTGCGATTTCCTCCCGACAGACCGTATCTCCCGCCTTCGCCTGCCCGAAAATCCGTCTTCCGTCCCATTTTCCCGGCTCTCCCTTTCGCTCCTCCACCCTGCGGCAAAGTGCGCTCGTCGAGGCAAGCTCCTCGAACAGACCTCCCGGCAGATGCAGATATCCCACCTCGCAGGCACTGTAGGAAGAGCCGTGATAAACCTCCTGATCCTTCACGAAGCAGCCTCCGATTCCGGTTCCGACCGTGAGACAGAGACTGCTCTCTGCGCCTCTTCCCGCACCGAGAAGCCCCTCAGAGAGTCCGGCACAGTTCACATCATTTTCGATCTCGCAGGGAATGCCGAAGCATTCCTCCAGCTCCCGCTTGAAGGCGGTACCGACATAGTTCGGAATCTGCGGCCGGGAGGCAAAGATCTCTCCGCGCTCGATGTCCACCATACCTGCGCTGGAAAGACAGATCCCCAGAAGCTCCTGCTCCCGGAGATATCCCTCGATAATCCCCTTCACGAGCGTAAGGATATGCGGGCCGCCGCCCGGAACCGCCTCCGTGTCCCGCTCCGCGCTCTGAAGCAGCTTCCCCTGTTCGGAAAGCAGCCCGTATTTCATCTTCGTTCCACCGATATCGATGGCGACATAGCTCTTCATCCGCTGTACCTATCTCAGAAATTCCGTTTGTGCTGCCCGAATCATTTCCGCCGCCTTCGCCGCAATGTCGCGGTCGCCCACCGTCATCTCCGGAAGAGGTCTCCTGACGCTTCCGAGGTCGAGCCCTTCATTGATCCGGAGCACCTCCTTGATGATACTGTAGAGGTTCCCATGTCCCTCGCACATCTTGTAAATGACGGCATCCACGGCATACTGAAGCTGCCGCGCCTTTTCCAGCCTCCCCTCTGAGAGGAAGCTGTTCATCCGGAGGAAGAGCTCCGGCATCGCGCCGTAGGTGCCGCCGATCGCGCCCTCCGCACCGATCAGCCGTCCGCTGATGAACTGCTCGTCCGGGCCGTTAAAAATCACATAGTCCTCTCCGCCGTCCATCTTGAACATCTGGATGTCCTGTACCGGCATGGAGGAATTCTTCACGCCGATCACCCGCGGATTCTTCCGCATTTCTGCAAAGAGTGAACGGGTCAGCGCTACGCCGGCGAGCTGCGGAATATTGTAAATTACGAAATCAGTATTCGGCGCAGCAGCACTGATGTCATTCCAGTACGCCGCGACCGCGTGCTCCGGCAGATGGAAATAGATCGGCGGGATCGCTGCGATCGCATCGACACAAAGCGACTCCGCATGGCGCGCCAGTTCCTGTGAATCCCGGGTGCTGTTCGCCGCCACATGACAGATGACAGTCAGCCTGCCCTCCGCCTCCGCCATCACATTCTCCAGAACGCGCTTCCGTTCCTCGACCGAGAGGTAGATGCACTCGCCGGAGGAGCCGTTGACATAGACGCCCTTCACCCCCTTCTCTATGAAATAACGGGTGAGCGCGCGGACACGCTCCGGACTGATCTCTCCCTCTGTATCGTAACAGGCATAGAATGCGGGAAGAATCCCCTTGTATTTCTCCAGATTTCTCATACTGTTCTCCTAAACAAACTATAACAGTTCTACCCCTTCACCGCGCCCATCGCGATACCCTGTGTGAAGTACTTCTGGAACATCAGGAACACCACGAGGATCGGTACCGCCGCGAGACTCGCGCCCGCCATGATCAGTCCGAAGTCGGTGGAGTTCTCCGCCTGCAGCTTCGCAATGCCGAGCGAGATCGTCAGATTGTTCGTGCTGCTCAGCATAATCAACTGCATGAAGTAATCATTCCAGCTGTTGATGAAAGTGAAGATCGCCAGCGCGCCGAGCCCCGGCTTGATCATCGGAACCACGATATCGAGGAAGGTCTTCAGCTCCCCCGCGCCGTCGATGCGCGCCGCCTCCAGCATTTCTCCCGGAACCCCCTCGGAAAACTGCTTCATCAGGAAGACACCGAAGGGCCAGCCGACTGTCGGGAAGATCACCGCCCAGATCTTATTATACAGGCTGAGCGCCGACATTTCACGGATCAGAGGGATCAGAATGACCTGCTTCGGCAGCGCCATCGCACAGACAATCAGTCCGAAGAGCACGGTTCTGCCGGTGAAGCGCTTCTTCGCCAGTGCATAGCCAGCCATCGAAGCGGTCACACAGGTGAGCAGCATCGCCGTCAGTGCCATGAAAACCGTATTCACCATCCAACGTACCGCTGCCGGGAGCACCGGCCCGCTCAGGAAGACGATCGGCTTCCCGGAGGCGGAGAAGCAGCCGCTGAACGGGATATTCAGCTCGAAAAGCGGCGCAGTCTGCCGGCTGAAGAGCTTCCGGAAGTTATCCAGCACCAGCTCCCTCGGAATCCATTCGGGGCTGGTCGCATTGATCGACGCCGCGGTCTTGAAGGCGCCGGTCAGGATCCAATAAAGCGGAAAGACGAAGAGAAACGCCAGGATCACGAGCACGATCAGACTCAGGATTCGATACGGATGAATGCCGCTGTTCACTTTTGAATTCATATCTCCTCCTTACTTTTCCTGTGCCAGCTTGAACTGTACCGCGGAAAGCACCGCAATGATGATCGCGAGAACCACGCCCATCGCGTTGCCGTAGCCGTACTTGTAAAGCTTGAATGCCGTGTAGTAAATGTAGTACATCACCGTATCCGTGCTGTGATTCGGGCCGCCCGAGGTCAGGAGCTGGATCAGTGCGAAGCACTGGAAGGAATTGATCGTGGTAATGACGAGAATGTAGAGCGTCGTGGGCATGATGTTCGGCCACTTGATTTTCCAGAAGAGCTGCATGTCGTTCGCACCGTCCACCTGTGCCGCCTCTACCAGAGAATCGTCGACATTGCCGAGCGCCGAGACATAGAGGACGATCGGCTGTCCGACGGAGGTCGTCAGCAGAATCAGGATAATGCAGCCCAGCGCGTATTTCGAATCACCCAGCCAGTTGATATTCTGCTGCAGAAGTCCCAGCCCCTTGCCGACATAGTTGAAAATGCCGTAGTAGTTATTGAACATCCATTTCCATACCACCGTTACCGCTACCGAGCCGGTCACCACCGGAAGATAGAAGATGCAGCGGAAGGCAGAGAGCGCCGCCCCGTTCATGCGGTAGATCGCGGAGGATACCCAAAGCGAAAAGATCGTCACTACCGGCACGGAGACCAGTACGATAATGCAGGTATTCCACAGAGCCTTATGAAAAATCTGATCGGTAAGCAGCGACTGATAGTTTTGGAATCCGATGAATACGTCCTTTACGTCCTTTCCCATAGTGGAATCAAAGAAGCTCGTGTATACACAGAGCACCATGGGCAGGATGACGAAGCCGATAAAGAACACGAGGCTCGGCAGTAAGAACAGATATGCCGCTCTCGTCTCCCTCATCACCAGTACACGGCTTCTCGATGGAGCCTTCGCCTTCATACTTCCCTCCTCTGAATCGATCCTTCAAATAAACCCCCATGCCGATTTGCGGCACGGGGGCGAAATGTTGCAGCTTATCCCTTCGCAGCGGCATTGGCATTCTGCTCGAATACTGCGAGCTCTGCCTTGACGTCACCGCCGGTGCCGATTCTCTGCAGCATGTTCCACCACTCGGTACGCGCCTGTGCCCAGCCCGGAACGACCTGGTAATAGTCGCCCATGGAAGGCATGAACTTTTCGGTATAGAGCTGCATCACATCTGCGGTCTCCGTTCCGTCATAGACGCCGGTCAGGTTCTTGTGTACCGGGAAGAAGCCGGAGGCGCGCACAGAATCCTTGACCTGATCCTGGTCGTTCGCCATGAAGTCAATGAAGGTCTTCGCTGCCGCGATCCTGTTCTCATCACCATTGTCGAAGATCCCGAAGCCCCAGATGCCGCCGCAGAGCTCCGCCTTGCCGTCGTCACTCGGGAACAGCATCGGGATGATCTCGTCTCCGCTGTTTGTCTTTCCCGCCGTTCCGTTATCGCTGTTATTCTGCTGCGCGGCGTTCCAGCACAGGGACATGGCAAGCGTTCCGTTACGGAACAGCGTGATCTCATCGCCGCCGGCGATGGATGCGTCGAAATTGATGCCGTCCTGCGCCTTCAGCGCCTCCAGTGCCTTCTCATTCTCCTCCGAAGCCACTACATATGCCGTATGCTCCGGATTCGTGTATCTGCCGTCGTAGAGGTTGTTTACCAGCGCTCTGGTTCCCTGATCGCCGCCCTGTCCTGCGCAGTATACCGCGCCGACATTCTGCTGTCCGCTGTCATAAACCGCCTGTACTGCCTTCAGGAAATTCTCGGTCGTCCAGGTATGGTTCTCGAGATCCAGATACTGCAGGGCATCCGCCTTCTCGAACATCGCCTTGTTGACTGCCATGCTGTGCGCTACCATGACAAGCGGATACTCATAGTACCTGCCGTCTGCGCCCTTGCAGGCGGACTTCACGGTATCATAAATGTCGGATGCGGAATCCGCCGTGAAAAAATCAGAGAGGTCTGCCATCAGCCCCTTGGCGCCCCAGTTCGCCACCAGCCTCTCCGGTCCCTCCATCACGAGATCCGGCGCGGCATGTCCTTCAATTGCGGTATTGACCTGATCGTCGCCGTTCGTATAGTCGAGGTACTCCACCGTGACCTTGATGTCCGGATACTTCGCATTGAAGCTCTGAATCAGTCCGTCTACCGTCGCGGAATCGCCCCACTTGCCGACCGGATACGTCCAGAGCGTGATCTCCGCGTTCTGTCCCGCTGCCGGAGCTGCTGCGCTGCTCTCCTGCGCTGCTGCCGTCGTCCCCCCTGCCGCTGTCGTCTCCGGAGCTGCCTTTCCTCCGCCGCAGGCAGCCAGCGCACTCACTCCGAGAGCCGCTGCCATAACACTCGCCATAAGTTTCTTTTTCATAGTTTCCTCCTTCGTTTAGACGGAAAGCTCTTTCAGAGCCTCCGCAAATGGTTTCGTAATCAGCTGCGGTCTCGTAATAATGGATCCGACCACTACCGCGTAGGCGCCGAGCTCTACAACCCGCTTCGCCTTCTCCGGCGTATTGATATTTCCCTCTGCGATCACAAGGTGCTTCACTCCCACCACAATCTCCCGCAGGATCCGGAAGTCATCCGCTTCGATGTGCAGTCCCTTCGATTCCGCAGTATAACCGACCATCGTCGTGCCGATGAAATCGAAGCCCAGCTCATCCGCATGGAGCGCCTCCTCCACTGTGGCGCAGTCCGCCATGAAAAGCTGAAACGGATATTTCTCCTTGACCTCCCGGAAGAACACATCCAGCATGACACCGTCCGGCCGAAGCCTCGCGGTCGCATCCATCGCGATGATATCCGCTCCTGCCTCGATCAGCTCGTCCACCTCCCGCATCGTCGGCGTGATATAGACCGGCGAGCCTGGATAATCTCTCTTGACGATCCCGATGATCGGAAGATCCACCAGGGATCGGATCTCGCGGATGTCCTCTTTCGTGTTTGCGCGAATCCCCTTCGCGCCGCCCATTTTCGCGGCAACTGCCATGCGTCCCATGATATAGGACGAATGGAGCGGTTCCTCCGGAAGCGCCTGGCAGGACACGATCAGCTTTCCCTTCAAAGCCTCTATCTTGCTGTTCATCCTCCGTACCTCCTCATGTGACCAGTATATCCAAACTAAAAGTAATTTCAATACATAGTCATCATTCAGAAATACATTTCATTCATCTTTATTTAATTTATAATTCTATACAGAAAAACTCCGTATAAATTATAGAAATCGCACAACTACTGTAATTTTTTTCTCTATTCTCCTCTTCATCAGAAACTAATTTTACAGTTCTGGCGGGAGAAAGCATGCCTGACACGGCATCGGCTCCCATATCATGAAAGCAGCCAATAGTCAAATACCTTCCTTGCAATCGGCACTGCCGTCCTGCCGCCGGTCTCACCATCCTCAACCAGTACCGTAACCGCGAGCACAGGCTCCTCCAGCGGCGCGAAGCCGGTGAACCAGGCATCGGTCTTCGTCACGCCGTCCTCCGTATATTCCGCAGAGCCGGTCTTGCCTGCCGCCGCGTAGGCCTCTGTACGAAGCTTACTCGCAGTTCCCTCGGAAACGACAGAACGCATAAAGCCGCGAAGCACTTCTGCCTCCTCCGCACGCATCAGCCGCTTTTCACTCCCTGCGGAGAAACGCTTCACCACCGTCCCGTCCGCCGTCTCTACGCGTTCCAGGAGACGCGGCTGCACCAGTGCTCCGTCATTCGCGATCGCCGCAGTCAGGAGGAGATTGTGCAGCGGCGTCATCAGCGTCTGTCCCTGTCCGATGGCAGTCTGCATCAGTGTCCAGCTGCTGTCTTCCTCCGTAAGCCGGAAACGGCTCCGGTTCGCGGCGATCGGAAGGGTCTGATCCTGATTGAAGCCGAGCGACTCCGTAAGCGTGAGCAGCTGCTTCCGATCAATCTCCGTACCGAGCTTCGCAAAGGCGGTATTGCAGGACAGCGCGTAGGCACGTCCGAGATCCACCTCCCCGTGACGTTCTCCGCCGTAGCAATGGATCTCTGCCGCAGGATCCTCCGGAGAGCGGAAGCTCCCGTCACAGCTGTAGCGGAAATCCGCATAGTCCGCAGGGTGCTCCCGCAGATACTCCAACGCCATTACCGTCTTGAAGGTGCTCCCCGGCGGATAGAGTCCCTGCGTCGTCCGGTTTATGAGGTTTCCGCTGCGGTTCTCCTCCGAGACCAGACTCTCCCACTCCGCCGATATCGTATTCGGATCGAAGCCCGGACTGGAAACCATCGCGAGGATTCTCCCGCTCTTCGGCTCCATGCAGATCACCGCACCTCTCCGTTCTCCGAGCGCCTCCGCGGCTGCCTGCTGCAGCCCTGCATGAAGCGTCGTCACCACATTGTCGCCGAGGCTCTTCTGCTCTGTCAGCTCGTTCAGAATCTGCTGCATGGGATTCGTGTGACTCTCCATCAGATAGAAGTTCGCCGCGGACTCGAGTCCCGTCTTGCCCTTCGCAGTATAGCCGACCGCATGCGCGAAGAGCGCGCCGAAGGGATAACGCCTCGTTTCTGTCCCATCCTCTCCTCTCTCCGTCACAGCCAGTGTCTGCCCGTCGGAGGAAAGAATAGCTCCGCGGAGGATACGGTTATCAAAGACCTCCATCCTCGCATTGTAGGGATTGCCCATCAGCCCCGGCGCCTGCCAGCCGATGAAGTAGATCATATAGCCGATCAGGACGAAAAAAAGCAGAGAAAAGAAGAAAATGAGATGAAAAATCCCCCTGTCCGCCTGCCGTCTCTCTCTCTCCGAATCGTCTCTCATCGCGCCCCCTCTCTTCCTCGGGATCGTCCCCTCTCCAAATGCCGCGCTGCGCCATAAGCGCCATGCTCCTGCGCGCCCTCTGTCCTCTCCTCGTCTGCCTGCTCCCCGTATTCCGTATCCTCCGCAGCCTCCCCCGTCTCCGTAAGAAGCTCCGCCTCGTCCTCATTGCCCTGCACGATATACAGCGCCTGTATGACGGCAAAGAGCAGGAAGCTGGAGAAAAGGCTGGAACCGCCGTAGCTCACGAAGGGCAGCGTCACGCCGGTGGAAGGAATGAACTTGACCGCGCCGCCGATCGTCAGGAAAACCTGCATCACATACTGTATCGCGAGACCGACTGCTACGAGCTTGTAAAAGCCGAATTCCATATAGGTCGCGATCATCATCATCTGCAGGAAGCAGCCCAGACAGATCAGCGTCAGGCAGATCGCCACGACCGCGCCCAGCTCCTCCGAGACAGCGGAAATGATAAAGTCCTTCTCTACAATGGGAATCTTGTTCGGAAGCCCCTGATAGAGCCCCAGCCCGAAGAAGCCCCCTGTGCCTATGGCGAAGAGCGACTGCGTGATCTGATAGCCCCGGTTATTGATATCCGCCCAAGGGTTACGCCACGCGAAGACCCGGGTACGGACGTGAGAAAAAAGAAAATAAGAAAGCACGCCGGAAAAGCCTGCCGCCGTGAGTCCCGCTGTAAGTACAGCCGTCCTTCGCGTCGCGATATAGAGCATCACGAGATAGCAGAGGAAGAGCAGCAGCGCGGAGCCGAGATCCTTGCAGAGCACGAGGAGCAGGATGTGCAGCGCCGCGACGAGACTCGATACGAGGAAATCCCGCAGCGCCTCTGCGCGATAGAGGAAGCCCGCGAGCGAAAAAACGAAGCTCAGCTTCACGAGCTCCACTGCCTGAAAGGAGAAGCCGCCCAAACTGATACTCATTTTGGCGCCATAGCTCCTGACGCCGATCAGAAGCACCGAAGACAGGAGCGCTATCCCGAATGCTGCGAGCACAGTGCGGAAGCGGGCAAAGTCCCAGATCCGGTCGATCAGGTACGGAACCGGCAGCGAGAGAAGTCCCGCCGCAAGCACGATCACATACTGCTTCACCGCCCGGTCGAGGCTGAGCCGCTCCAGCATGACCAGTCCGACCGCAAGCAGGAGGCTCATATTATTGAGAAGCAGAGGATTGACATTACGGTAAAGCCGCCGGAAAAGCCATGGGAAAAGCAGCAGGAAAAGGAGCTGCGCGAAATAAAATCCCAGCGTCTCCGGGCGCATGCTATGCAGAATGAGAACGAGGCTGAGCAGGAAATGGAAAAGCAGGAGAATCGGTTTCTGGTACGCCGCAAGCTGCTCTGCCGCCTCCTCGTCCGAGAGGGAAAGATATCGAAAATTACAGTAGGTATAGAGTACCGTCAAAAGGATGCAGAGATACCTGCTCGCCGTCGTGAATAAATGAATCATCTTATTCTACCCCGTGGTGGAAATGTCCTCTTGTGAGGCTCGTCGGAAGCATGCCGCCTAAAATCCGCCGACATTCCTCTCCGCTTTCCACTGAAAAATCATAACGGACGCTGTCCGGTCTGAGCGGCAGCACCTCCGCCGGAAGATCCGAAATGCCGTAGGGCTCCGCATTGAAGATCTGATTATAGCAGTATTTGCAGTACATCCGCACCGGCATTTCCTTACCCATGCGGTCGCGGAGCCGCTCTGTTCCGTTCCCACGATCGCAGCCGCGGCTCGTCTTCCTGACGCAGTTCGCGCTCACCATCATCGGCAGATGTCCATAGACGAGGAGCTCTGATGCCAGCTGCTCCCGGGAAAGCCCGCCGCGGAGCTCCATGAGCTCCCGCCGGTTCAGCTCAATCGGCAGCGTTACCCGCTCCGCCCCCAGCTCTCGGAGCACCGAAAGTGCCGCAGCATTGTAGCCATAGACCGTATAATCGAAGCAGAGCTCCGGGAAGGCGGCGCTTTCCTCGGCTTCCCGAAGAGAGAGGAGCTGCATCACCTCCTCCATGCAGCGAATGAGCACCGCATCCGGTCTCGCCATGCTCTCCGGAGAGAGCAGCCGCCGAAGCTGCGCCTTCACGGAGCAGCTGTCCTCCGATGCCCGCTCGATCCGCCGGAGCCGAAGCCCGGCTCTCTTCCCCTGCCGCTGTATCTGCCGGATTCCCTCCGAAAGCGCCGTATCCGAAAAGCCTGCCTCGTCCAGATAGATCAGGCATACCTCCTGTACGGAAAGCGCTGCCCGAAGCTGTTCCTCCTGCTCTACAGAGACCCGAAGCTCCGAAACAGGCAGCAGCGGGGCGAAGCGGGGCTTCGGGTTTTCCCGTGTCTCCCTCTTTGGCACGACCCCTCTCCCGGCGGCCTCCCGCTTCCCGCCCCGCCGGATCTCCTTGCCTCCCCGTGCCTTCCCGCGTAGCTCCGCCGCTCTCTGAGATTCCCCCGCACTGCGTGCCGTATCCTCCTTTCGTCCCTGCGGGCCCCGCTTCTCTGCGCTGCCCCCTCTATTCTCCCGTCTCGACCTCTCTGCCCTGTCGTCTCGCATTCCCAAGCAATGCCTCCTTCAACTGCTCCAATGCCGCTCTCCGGAGTGCGTTCAGCCCGGAAACCGGTACGAACAGCCCCTCCTCCATATCGATCTCCAGCCTCTCCGGGAAAAAGACCGTAGCGCCGGTTTTCCGAAGCTGCTTCTCTATGCTCTCCCTAGCGCTTCCGCTCTGCTGCGCACGCTCCACCGGAGCGGAGGATACTACGGTCACAGCCTGCTCTCCCGCAGCAGCGCGAAGCTGCATCGGTTCTCCGGCACGGAGGCGGATGGAGAGTGCTGTCGGAAGCTGCCGCGTCCGTCTCACATAACGCTCCGAGACCTCGTCGAGCAGCTGCTCGTCCACGACGCGGAAGCCCTTCTCTTTGATCGCGATCATCTCTCTGTCGTTATGCTTCCTCAGGTAGGAATCCGTCCCTCCGCGGTCATAGAGCTCTCTGAGCAGCAGGAGATCCCTCTCCTCTACCTGATACGTCTCCGGACTTTTCTCCGCGAGATCCAGGTACTTCCGGTACACAGAAACCACGCCCGCCGTATAGACCGGCGACTTCATCCGCCCCTCGATCTTCATAGAATACACGCCTGCTGAAATCAGCTCCGGCAGCAGCTCCACTGTGGACATATCCTTCATGCTGAGGAAATATCCCCTCTTCCCGCCGGTCTCATAGCAGAGACGGCAGGTTCCCGCGCATCTTCCGCGGTTTCCGGATCTTCCGCCCAGAAGAGAGGACATAAAGCATTCCCCGGAATAGCTGTAGCACATCGCACCGTGCACAAAGACCTCCAGCTCTATCCCCGCCTCCTCATGTATCCGATGGATCTCCGAAAGGCTCAGCTCTCTGGCGAGTACAGCTCTCGTCATGCCGAGCCGCTTTACGAGCCGCGCGCTCTCCGGCCCGCTCACGCACATCTGCGTGCTGGCATGCACCGGGAGATCCGGGAAGAGCTCACGAATGCGGCGCACCGCGCCGAGATCCTGCACGATTACCCCATCCACCCCCGCCGCATAATAGGGATACAAATACGAAAAAAGCTCTTTAAGCTCTGCATCCTTAAAGAGTATGTTTATCGTCATATAGAGTTTCACACCGAAGAGATGGCAGTGCTCGATCGCGGCAAGCAGCATATCCGATGCCAATGCCTGCGCCGACTCCGCGTAGGCACGCGCCCCGAAGCGACGTCCGCCCATATATACAGCGTCCGCGCCGGCATTGACCGCGGCATATACCGAGGCGAGGGAGCCCGCGGGTGCAAGCAGCTCCGTCTGCCTCATCCCTTCGCCCCGTCCGCCCGGAGACGCTCCTGAATCTCATATTCCGCGAGCTTTTTCTGCGCGTCGGCAAGCTGCTGCAGCGCGGTTTCCAGCTTCATCTGCATATTTACGAGATCGCGCTTCGCCGCGTATGCCTCCCGCTCCTGCTCCTCCCGGGCGATCCGCGCCTTTCTCGTCTTCTCCTGCTCGACGAAGAAATCGTCGCAGATATTGATCTCGAGAAGCAGCGCCTTCAGAGAATCATCCAGCTTATTATAGTAGCGGAACTCCTTCCTGAACTCTGCGATCCTGTTGTTGAGATATCCTGCCACCTCATGCATATAGCTGTCGGATTCGTTTCCGGACAGCCGGTAAATCTTTCCGTCGATAACTACTTCTACTGTATTCTTCTCTGCCATCTTATTCCCTGCTTTATCAGATTTGATAAGGATGCCAAGACCGTATCTGACAATCCTCCCGAGCCAGCTTTAATTCGAAAGGCTCAGCCTTCATACGATATCCCCAAGTGCTTATACGCGTTCGGTGTCGCTACGCGTCCGCGGGGCGTGCGGTTAATCAGCCCGTTCATCAGAAGATAGGGCTCGTATACGTCCTCCAGCGTCCCGCTGTCCTCTCCGAGCGCCGCCGCCAGCGTCTCGACCCCCACGGGACCGCCGCTGAACTTCTCGATAATCGTCAGGAGATAGCTCCGGTCATTCTGATCGAGCCCGAGCCTGTCCACGTCGAGGATGTCCATCGCGTAGTCCGCGACCTCCCGCGTGATCCTGCCGTCGTACTTAATATCTGCGAAATCCCGGACACGCCGAAGCAGACGGTTCGCCAATCTCGGCGTTCCCCGCGAGCGAAGCGCGATCCGCTCCGCGCCGGAATCCTCGATCTCGACCTCCAGCACTCTGGCGGAACGAAGGACGATCTCCCGAAGCTCCTGCGTCGTATAGAATTCGAGCTTCGAGATGATACCGAAACGATCCCGCAGCGGCGCGGACAAAAGTCCCGCGCGCGTCGTCGCTCCGATCAGGGTGAAATGCGGCAGCTCCAGCCGGATCGAGCGCGCACTCGCATCCTTTCCCAGCATGATATCGATGGCGAAGTCCTCCATCGCCGGATAGAGCACCTCCTCTACCTGCCGGTTCAGCCTGTGGATCTCGTCTACGAAGAGCACATCTCCCTCGGAGAGGTTGTTCAGAAGCGCCGCCATCTCCCCGGGCTTCTCAATCGCGGGCCCGGAGGTCACCTTTATATTCACGCCGAGCTCATTGGCAATAATGTTGGAGATCGTCGTCTTGCCGAGTCCCGGCGGGCCGTAAAAAAGGCAGTGATCCAGCGACTGTCCCCGCTGCTTCGCCGCCTGAATATAGATGGAAAGCATCTCCTTCAGCTTGCTCTGCCCGATGTAGTCGCCGAGAAGCCGCGGACGGATCCTCGGCTCCAGCTTCCTGTCCTCTGCCGTCTCGTCTGTATTGATGACTCTGTGTTCCATTCTCCTCCTGATTCTGCCCCCGAGCAAGGCTCGGGGGAGCTGCGCGGTTAAGCGCAGTTCGAAGGACTGCGCTGCCCCTCTGGCGAAGAGCTTTGAGCGGTTCAAGGCAATCGCCTGCGATTGCTTCTTATTCTGCCCCGATTGAAAATCAGGGGAGCTGCGCGGCTTAATGAAACGCTGATGAAACCGGGAAAGTTACGTGCCAACGGGCGTGAATCCATAAATAAATCAGCGCTTCCTTAAAACGCCAGATGCCGCAGGCTCTGTCTGAGCACGTCGTCCGCCGTCATTCCCTCCGTGATCTCGACCTTCCGCACCGCGCCCTGCGCCTCCGCGCTGCTGTAGCCGAGCGCCGTCAGCGCCTCCGTCGCCTCTCTCGCGGCAGAATGCAGCTCCCCTGCTGCCATCGGCAATGCCGCCTCCCCTCCGGAAAGCAGCTCTCCATAGAGCTTCCCCGCATCTACCTTATCCCGAAGGTCGAGGATCACACGCTCTGCCGTCCGCTTCCCGATCCCCTGTGCCATCTGAATAGACCGGCTGTCTCCGGAGAGGATTGCCGCCCGAAGCTGATCCGGTCGTAGCACAGAAAGGATGCTGAGAGCGCCCTTCGGCCCCACCCCGCTGACCGACAGGAGCTGTACGAACATCCCCCTGTCCTCCGGGTTCAGAAAACCGAACAGCTCCATCGCATCCTCACGCACAGAAAAATAGGTATATATGCAAATCTCTTCTCCGAGAGACGGGAGAAGCGGGAGCACCGACTGCGCTACCCGTATCCCATAGCCGATTCCGCCAGCCTCTACAGTGACGAGCCCCTCCTCGACGCCCCGGAGAATCCCATGTACAAATCGAATCATACGTTCTCCAATCCGCATTAGTCTACCACAGAAGCGCATCTCTGACAAGAAGCCGCACGGCTCCGCTTCAGAAAGGCTGTTTCAGAAAGACCGCTTCGGAAAGCAGAGAGCAAGCCGATACGGAACACTGATTTGTTCATGAGGCACACGCCCGTTTACACGTAACTTTCCCGGTTTAATCAGCGTTTCCCTAACCGTATTTCGGGCTCCTGTGAGCTCTCACGCAGTCATCAGCCCTTCCTCACAGCTTCTCGATCTCCTCCCGCAGCACAGAAAGCAGCTCCTTCTCCGGAACCTTCCGGATGATCTCTCCCTTCCGGATGAGCAGTCCCTCGCCAATGCCGCCGGCGATGCCGATGTCCGCCTCTCTCGCCTCTCCCGGGCCGTTGACAACGCAGCCCATCACTGCGACCTTCAGGTCCTTGTCGTCAAACTCCTCCACCATGGTCTGCACCTCGTTTGCCAGCGCGATCAGATCAATGTTGGTTCTGCCGCAGGTCGGACAGGACACGACCGTTACCCCCTTCTTTCGCAGTCCCAGCGTGCGGAGAATCAGCTTCGCCGACTTGACCTCCTCCACGGGATCCGCCGAGAGGCTGACGCGGATCGTGTCTCCGATCCCCTGCGAGAGGATCATCCCCAGCCCCATCGCCGACTTGATATTTCCGGACCAGACGGTTCCTGCCTCCGTGATGCCGACGTGCAGCGGATGGTCGGTCTTCTCTGCGATCAAGAGATGCGCCCTCGCGGATGTCAGTACATCGGAGGACTTGATCGAGATCACGAGATTGTCATAGCCGAGCGCCTCGATGTAATGCACCTTATCGAGTGCCGATTCCACGAGCCCTTCCGCAGTCACATGCCCGCCGTACTTCTCGAGCAACGCCTTCTCGAGAGAACCGGAATTAACCCCGACACGGATCGGGATCCTCCGCTCCCGCGCGCAGTCCACCACAGCGCGCACCCTCTCCTTCGATCCGATATTGCCCGGATTGATACGGATCTTGTCCGCTCCATGCTCCATCGCCGCGATCGCCATGCGATAATCGAAGTGGATGTCAGCTACCATCGGGATGCCGACCTGCTTCCGGATCTCACCGAACGCCTCCGCCGCCTCGAAGCTCGGCACTGTCAGCCGGACAATGTCGCAGCCTGCTTTCTGTAATCTCCGAATCTGCTCGACCGAGCCTGCGATATCCGTCGTCCTGGTATTGCACATCGACTGGATCGCCACCGGATTGCCGCCGCCGATCCTCACGCCGCCGATATCGACCACTCTGGTTTCTTTTCTGCTGAACATTCTGTCCTCCACCGTTTTTATGCTTTCCGTACCATGGTACACGTTCCGGAAAGCCATTTCGGATTCTTATATCAGTATTATATCAGATGATGTTTTTATAAGCACCGGTCAGCACATTGAAGATGTCGTTCGACAGGAGCAGGAGCATCAAGAGAAGCAGCAGCGCCATCCCGACCTGATTGATGCGTTCCTCTATCTTCGGATCAAGCCGCCGCCGTGTAAGCATTTCGAGCAAAATGAACAGAAGCCGTCCGCCGTCCAGCGCCGGAATCGGCAGCAGATTCATCACGCCGAGGTTCGCGCTCAGCATCACGGAGAGCTCCAGCAGCACCAGAAAGGCATTGAAGAGCCCGTAGCGGGAGGACGCCTCCACCGTGCTGCCGATGACGCTGACCGTCCCTACCGGTCCCATCAGCTCATTCCTCTCCACCCGTCCATGGACGAGAAGCTGCAGACTGTCGAAGACGACCCTGACATTGTAGAGAAGCTCATAGCAGGCATCCTCCAGGAGCTCCGGGACATTCGCCGCCCGCACACGTCCGCTGTAAAAGGAAATGCCCAGCCGGTACCTCCCGGACGCACCGTCATAGTACGGCGCAAAAACCGCCGAGCCCAAACCTGCATTCCCTGCTCTTTCATAGCCGATGCTGACACGCGTATCCTTCGTAAATTCTCCCGAATGAAGGTAAAGGTAAATGTAGAGATCCCGGAAGGAACGGATCCGCCGCTCGTGCTTCCCGTCGTAGGAGATCGTACGCAGCAGGTCTCCCTCCTGAATCATCCCCGCGGCCGGCGCCTCCGCCTCCGTCCCCAGCATGATCGGCTTGTCGAAGCCGCTGAAATGGCAGACCACGATTGCCAGCAGGAAGGCAAGCAGAAAATTGTGAAAGACACCGGCTATGCAGATCACGAAACGCTGCCAGTTCGGCCTGTTCCGGAAGCTCCGGCGCAAAAGCTCCGCTTCCCGGAAGCGCACGCCCTCATAATCCAGTATCCCGTCCCCGCTCTCCGTCCCCGATGCGCACAGGAAGTCTCCCGAACCGGCGCTGTCCTCGCCCAGCATCGCACAGGAGCCGCCCAGCGGCAGGAGCTTCAGGCTGTAGCGGGTATTCCGGAACACGATGGAAAGGATACGAGGCCCCATGCCGATGGAAAATTCCAGTACGCCGACACCGAAAAGCTTCGCGGCAAGAAAATGCCCGAGCTCATGAAAGAAAACAATGGCTCCCAGAACCAGAATCGCTGCTATAATACTCAAATTCTATCCTCACTTCCGGAAGCGCTTCCGGACAAACTCTCTCGACCATCGCTCAATCCGGAGAATCTCCTCCAGTGTCGGCGCGGGAAGGAATGCCTCCTCATGGGTGCGCATCGCTGCCTCTATCGCCTCCGGTATCCCGAGAAAGTCAATCTGATCTTCGAGAAAGAGCGCGACCGCCTCCTCATTCGCCGCATTGTAAACCGTCGGGAGCGAACCGCCGCGCTTCCCCGCTTCGATCCCGAGAGATAGCCCCCGGAAGGTCTCCGGATCCGGCATCTCGAAGCTGAGGCTCCCAAGTCCGGCGAGATCCAGCCGCTCATCCTCCCGAAGCGCCCGCCGCTCCGGCGCATAGAGCGCGTATTCGATCGGAATGCGCATATCCGGCAGGCCGAGCTGCGCCTTCACGGAGCCGTCCACAAGCTGCACAGCAGAGTGTACGATGCTCTGCGGCTGCACCAGCACCGTGATCCTCTCCACCGGTACGTCAAAGAGCCAGCGCGCCTCAATCACCTCCAGCCCCTTGTTAACCATGGTAGCAGAGTCGATCGTGATCTTCCTCCCCATCGTCCAGTTCGGATGCCGCAGTGCGTCCTCCTTGGTCTTTCCCCGAAGCTCCGCACGCTTCTTCCCGCGGAAGGGTCCGCCGGAGGCCGTCAGCAGAATGCGTTCAATGCTCTCATGCCTCTCTCCCGCAAGGGACTGCCAGATCGCCGAATGCTCCGAATCGATAGGTCTTATCTCTACGCCGCATTCCTTCGCCAGCGGCATGATGAGATGCCCGGCACAGACCAGCGTTTCCTTATTCGCGAGTGCCACTCTCTTCCGCGCTCGAAGCGCTGCGATCGTCGGCTGAATGCCGATCATGCCGACCACAGAGACGATCACCTCGTCACAGTGCGCCATCGAAGCGAGCTGACAGAGCCCCTCCATCCCGGAGAGCACCTCCACTGGGAGCCCGTAGGCACGGAACGCCTCTGCCTTCTCCGTATCATAGACGCAGACTGTCTCCGGCCTCAGCGCGAGCACCTGCTCCCGCAGCCTCTCGATCGAGCCGTATGCCGCGAGTCCGGTGACCCGAAGCTCCGGATCCTGCCGGATCACCTCTATCGCCTGTGTGCCGATCGAACCGGTACTGCCTAAAATCACGATTTTTCTCATTTTTCTCCTGCCTCATACGACGATAAACCTGTCACATAGTGCTTATGCACCGCTGCTCATACTATAAACGTCAACGCAAAAAAAACCGCGGGCGCCGTAAAAATCACGGAATCGAAGCGATCCATAATGCCTCCGTGCCCGGGGAGCAGTGTGCCGTAATCCTTCACCGCATAGTCCCGCTTGATCCCGGAGGCTGTCAGATCCCCGATCATTGAAATCAGCGCACCGATTGCGCAGGCAACCGCAGAGCTCAGGGCGGGATTGCTTCCCTCGGTGAAATGATGGCGGAACAGGAAAGCATAGAGCGCTCCCAGCAGCGCCGCACCCACGACACCGCCCACCGCACCCTCCACCGTCTTCTTCGGGCTGAGCGCCGGTGTCATACGATGCCTGCCAAAGAGTATTCCCGCACAATAGGCGCAGGTGTCGCTTCCCCAGCTCGCAATGAAGATCAGCCAGACGAAGTATCTGCCGTCCGGAAGGTTTCTGGTCTGATAGAGATAGCTCAGCATGATTCCCGCATAAACCACAGAGAGGAATGCCTTCGCCACATGATCCACCTTGTACTCCGGATAGGTAATGACGTAAAACGCGAACATTCCCATCAGCGAGAGCACGCTCATCAGCGCCATATACTCTCCCATTCGAAACCAGACGAGCAGATAATAGATCACCGTCGTCAGATAGCCGACATAGCCGATCGAGCGGCGTTCAATGCCGAAGACCCGGTACAGCTCGAAGAGTCCCGTGAGCGAGGTCACGAGCGTCAGCAGAAAAAGCGGGAGCCCGCCCATAGGCGCGATCACCAGAATGAGAAGCAGCAGCACCGCTCCGCTGATGAGCCGCTTCAGGAACGAGCTCATTTTCTTTTCATTTTGATTTGCTTTCAGATCCGCCATAGAAGCCTCTTTACCGGCCGCCGAAGCGTCGGCTCCTCCTGTTGTATTCCTCAATCGCCCGGAGCAGCTCCGCCCGGCCGAAGTCCGGCCAGAGCACCGGCGTGAAATAGTATTCCGCGTAAGCGCACTGCCAGAGCAGGTAGTTGGAGAGCCGCTGTTCTCCGGAGGTGCGGATCACGAGATCCGGATCCGGCATCCCCGCCGTATCGAGATAGCCGGAGAATGCCGCCTCGCTGAGCGCCGCGATCTCCTCCTCCGTCTTCCCCTCTCTCACTGCATCCATGGCATAGTGTCGCACCGCACGGAGGATCTCGTCCCGCGAGCCGTAGTTCACAGCGAAAACAAAGGTCATGCCGGTATTCCCGGAAGTTTCTGTCTCAAGTCGGTCGATGCCCTCCCGGATATCCGCTGCGAAGCGGGAGCGCTCCCCGATCATCCGCGCGCGGACATTGTTCTCATTCGCCACACGGATCAGCTTCTTCATATAGAGGCGGAAAAGGCTCATCAGCGCCCCGACCTCCTCCTCCGAACGCTTCCAGTTCTCAGTCGAGAAGCCGTAGACTGTCAGATACTGCACCCCCAGCCGCGCGCAGTCCTCTACGATCCGCTCCAGCGTCTCACAGCCCTGTCTGTGTCCGAGACTGCGAGGGAGACCGTGCGCCTTCGCCCATCTGCCGTTTCCGTCCAGAATAATAGCAATATGGACCGGAATACTCCGGTCCTCGCTTTGCGTTCCCTCTGTCATACCGTCAGAAGCTCCTTGCTCTTCGCCTCCACCGAGCTGTCAATCTTCTCCACCATGTGATCGGTCAGCTCCTGAATGTCCTTGGTCTGTCTCTGCAGATCGTCCTCCGTGATCTCGGATTTCTTCTCGAGCTTCTTCGCGAGATCCATCGCGTCCCGTCGGATATTGCGGATGGCTACCTTCGCCGCCTCCCCCTTCTTCTTGACATCCTTCACCAGCTCCTTACGGCGATCCTCGGTCAGCTCCGGGAATACGAGCCGGATGGCATTGCCGTCATTGGTCGGGTTGATGCCGAGCTCAGACATATTGATCGCCTTCTCGATCTCCTTCAGCATGCTCTTCTCCCATGGCTGGATCTGAATGATACGCGCCTCCGGCACAGTGATATTGCCGACCTGCTGCAGCGGGGTCTGACTGCCATAGTAGTCTACCGTGATGCGGTCGAGCACATGCGGATTGGCGCGTCCGGCGCGAATCGTGGCAAGCTCGGAGAGCAGGTTGTCGTGCGTCTTGTGCATCTTCTCGATATAAATTGTGAACTGATCATCCATAATCGTATCCTCCTGCGGTTTTATCGAATATCAAACAATAATCTTCGTGCCTCTGCCCTGCCCCTTCAGCGCCTCGGAGATGCCGTTTTCCTCCCCCAGAGAGAAGATCCTGAGCGGCATCCGGTTCTCCATACAGAGGACGGAGGCGGCGAGGTCAATGACGCCAAGCCGCTTATCTACGACCTCTGCGATCGGGATCTCGTCATAACGCTTCGCATCCGGATGCGTCTTCGGATCCATGTCGTAAACGCCGTCAACTGCCTTCGCGAGCAGGATCTCCTCACACTCCAGCTCTGCCGCGCGGAGCACCACGCCGGTGTCCGTCGAAAAGTACGGATGCCCCGTGCCTCCGGCACAGAAAACGACCGTCCCCTTCTCCATCGCCTTCAGCGCCTTCGTCTTCGAGAACAGCTCTGCCATATCGCCGATCGCTATGGAGGACATCACTCTGGTCTTCATTCCCTCGGTGCGGAAGATCTCGGAAACATAAATGCAGTTCATCACTGTAGCGAGGATGCCGACCTGATCTGCCCGATAACGATCCACATTCTCCGACTGACGGCCTCTCCAGAAGTTGCCGCCGCCGATCACGACCGCGAGCTCCACCCCCTCCTCCAGTGCCGACTTTACTTCTCTCGCCACCTTGCGGATCGTCGGATCATCGAAGCCGAAGTGCTTCTCACCTGCAAGCGCCTCTCCGGACAGCTTCAGCATGACTCTTCTCTTTTTAGACATAATTCTCCCTCTTTCCTTGGATTAGGGATATTCTATCATAAAATAAGAAACAATCGCAAGCGATTGTTTTGAACCGCTCTAAGCCGCGGGGCTCCCCCGATCTATGATCGGGGGCTGTCAAAAAGGTCCCGGCAAACTGCCGAGACCTTTTCTCTTCTGTTCCTGCAGAGGAATATTTACTCCTTCGTACCGTACATGAAGTACCAGTAGCCGTACGGAGAATACCATGTTCCCTTGACATTCTCCTTCATCAGCCAATACTCGTTGGAATAGACGACCGGCATCACCGCAGCATCGTTCAGGATCAGCTGCTCCGCCTGGTGCAGAAGATCATAGTGCTTTTCCACGTCAACGGTATCTCTCGCTTCCTGCACAAGCTTGTCAAATTCCGGATTCGAATATCTTCCATCATTGTTGCCGTTGCCGGTCTCGAGGAGGTTGATGAGGTTGGACGGATCGTCCCAATCCAGACTCCAGCCGTGGCGCGCTACATCGAAGTTGCCGTTCCGGCGGTCTGCGGACATCGTCTTCCACTCCTGCACATTGATCGTGCAGGTCACACCGAGCTCTGCCCATGCAGACTGCAGATACTCTGCGATCGCCATATTGGCGCCGGCGTCATTGGTCAGGTAGGAGAATGCCGGGAAGCCCTCTCCGTTCGGATAGCCCGCCTCGGCAAGCAGTGCCTTTGCCTTCTCCAGGTTTGCCTCATAATTGTCCACATCGAAATGCTTTCCGTACTTTTTGATCGTCACCTCCGCGAAGGAAGAGCTCGGTGCCGCGTCGCTGACGCCCGGCCCGACGAAATTCTCCGCCGGAGAGGAAATGCCCTGCAGCACTGTCTCGGCGAGGTACTTGCGGTCTGCCGCGAGGGAGAGCGCCTCCCGCACCTTCGGATTGTCAAACGGTGCCTTCTGGGTATTGAAAACCATGAAGCTGGTAGACATCTTCGCCTGCGTATGGAACTCCGGATTGTCCCGAAGAGAAGCAATCTCCTCCGTCGGCACATCCTTGATCATATCGATCTCCCCCTGATTATAGGCAGTGTAGGAGGTATTGGCATCCTCGATCAGGTGCCATACAATCCTGTCGAAGGTAATGTGCTCTGCATCCCAGTAATACGGGTTCTTCTCGAGAACGATCTGCGAGCCGTCCGTGAACTCCGTCATTCTGTACGGGCCGTTGGAGATATAAGTCGCCGGATCTGTCGTCCAGCCCTCGCCGTTCGCCTCAACCGTCGCCTGCTGTACCGGAGACATAACCACGAAAGCAGCGATCTTGTCGAAATAGATGCAGGGAGCGGACAGATGCACCACGAAGGTGCTCTCGTCCGGCGCCTCGACGCCGAGCTTATCCACCTCGCCGGCGGCAGCCTCGTCGAAGCCCACGATCATATTCATCAGATCGTAGCCATAGGGCGCCGCCGTCGCAGGGTCTGCAACTCTCTTCCATGAATAAACGAAATCGTTCGCCGTGAGTGCGGAGCCGTCCGACCACTTGAGATCCGGACGCAGGTGGAAGGTCCAGGTCAGCCCATCCTCGGAGCTCTCCCAGCTCTCCGCCACGCCGCCGATGATATTCTGCTTGTCATCAAACTTCAGAAGCCCCTCAAAGGCATGAATCAGGATATTTCCGCTGTCCGAAGCCGCATTCAGCGCCGGATCGATGGTCTCCGGAGAGGGCCCGACCTGCACGTCAAGCTGCTGTCCTCCCTCTGGAACAGCCGGCGTCTCCGCAGTATCTCCGGCGGTATTTCCGCCGTTCTTCCCTCCGCCGCAGGCAGACAATGCGAGTCCCGCCGCGACAACTGCCGTAAGCAGTGCGATTCTTTTTCTCATAATACCTCCTGTTAATGTGTTTCTTTCCTCTAAATGAAAGTAATTCAGAGCATAACATTTTTAATATTCTTTTTCAAGAGAGTACAAAAGACAGTCGAGATGCAGGAAAATGCCTGTGTCTCGACTGTCTTTTTAAAGGGTACTGATTTATTCCTGATATCCTTCGGAGAATCCGTTTACTCCTTGTGACCGTACATCAGGTACCAGTAGCCGTACGGAGAATGCCATGTTCCCTTAACGTTCGGCTTCTGAAGCCAGAACTCATTGTAATATGCCACCGGAGCCATCGCTGCATCCTTCAGGAGAACCTGCTCCGCCTGATGCAGAAGATCGTAGTGCTCCTCCACGTTCACCGTATTTCTGGCAGCGTCCACGAGCTTGTCAAACTCTGCGGAGGAATACTTTCCATCGTTGTTTCCGTTATTGGTCTCGAGGAGATTGATCATATTGGAGGGATCGTCCCAGTCATAGACCCAGCCGTTCCGGGCGACATCGAAGTTGCCGGCACGCCGGTTCGCGGTCACCGTCTTCCACTCCTGGATATCAACCTTCATCGTGAGCCCGAGCGCGCCCCATGCCGACTGCAGGTACTCTGCCACGGCCTTGTGATAAGCAGTATCATTGGTCAGATACTCGAAAGCAGGGAAGCCTGCACCGTCCGGATAGCCTGCCTCTGCAAGCAGCGCCTTTGCCTTCTCGAGATTCGCCTCATAATTGCTGTTGTCGAAGTGATCGCCGTACTTCTCCCTGGTCACCTCCGCAAAGGAAGAGCCCGGCGCCGCGTCGCTGACACCCGCGCCGACGAAATTGGTTGCCGGAGAATAGGTTCCCTGCATCACCGTATTCGCCACATAATCCCTGTCAATGGCAAGAGACAGTGCCTCGCGCACCTTGGCATTGTCAAACGGCGCCTTCTTTGTATTGAAGGTCACATAATAGGTGCCCATCAGCGGCTCCACATGGAACTCCGGATTGCCGGTCAGGGTCGGAATCTCCTCGGTCGGCACATCCTTGATGAGATCCAGCGTACCGTCATTGTAGGCTGTATAGGAGGTATTGGAATCCTCGATCAGATGCCACACGATCTTGTCAAAGGTGACATTCGCCGCATCCCAGTAATTCGGATTCTTCTCAAATACGATCTGTGAGCCGTCTGTAAACTCTGTCATCTTGTACGGACCGTCTGACACATAGGTCTCCGGAGCCGTGGACCAGCCGTCGCCAGCCGCCTCTATCGCCGCCTGCTGCACCGGCACCAGCGTCGCAAAAGCGCAAAGCTTCTCGAAATAGGTACACGGACTCTTCAGTGTCACGACAAATGTAGAATCGTCCGTTGCCTCTACGCCGAGCGCCTCCAGATTTCCCTGCGACGCCTCCTCATAGCCTGTAATGAGATTCAGCAGGTCATAGCCGTAGGGCGCCGCCGTAGCCGGATCCGCGATTCTCCGCCATGCATAGACGAAATCGTTCGCCGTGAGCGCGGAACCGTCCGACCACTTGAGATCAGGACGCAGATGGAAGGTCCACGTCAGCCCATCCTCGGAGCTCTCCCATTTCTCGGCAAGTCCTGCCACGACATTGTTATCCTTGTCGAACTTCATGAGTCCCTCAAAGGCATGAATAATCATATTCGCGCCGTCGACCGCGGAGTTCAGCGCCGGGTCGATGGTCTCCGGAGAGGGGCCGACCTGCACGTCGATCTGTCCGCCGCTCGTCTCCGCGCCGGTGTTGTCGGCAGCCGCCGTCTCCGCACCGGATGCCGCTGCTGTCGTCTGGGTATTGGCGGAAGAACCGCCACAGGCAGAAAGCGCAAGTCCCGCCGCTACCGCGGCAGAAAGAACCGCAAGATGCTTTTTCATAATATATACCTCCCTCTTATTATGTCTACATCCTGATTCTATAACATACGCTTATATCTTAAAAATAGATTTTAGTTATGACTAGTATCAATTTAATTTATCTAAATGGTGGCAGGCGACGAAATGCCCCGGCTTTTCCTCGCGGAACGCCGGCTTCTCCGCCGCGCATTTCTCATCGGCATAGGGACAACGGGTGCGGAACGGGCAGCCGGAGGGCGGATTCAGCGGAGACGGCACATCACCGCTCAGAATGATTCGCTTCGAGGCTCTCGCTGTCTTCGGATCCGCGATCGGAATCGCGGAAATCAGAGAACGGGTATACGGATGCATGGAATGGAAGGTCAGCTCGTCGCTGTCCGCAAGCTCCACCATGTGCCCCAGATACATAACACCGATACGGTTCGAAATATGGTTCACGATAGAGAGGTCATGCGCGATGAAGAGATAGGTCAGCCCCATATCGCGCTGCAAATCCTCGAACATATTGACCACCTGCGCCTGAATCGACACATCCAGCGCAGAAACCGGCTCATCGCAGACGATGAATTCCGGCTTCACGGCGAGCGCCCGCGCGATGCCGATTCGCTGCCGCTGTCCGCCGGAAAACTCGTGCGGATAGCGGTTCGCATGCTCGGAATTCAGCCCGACCGTAGACAGAAGCTCCAGGATCCGCTCCCGCCGCTCTGCCCTGTTCCGATACAGCTTATGGATATCCAATGCCTCCCCGACGATGTCTCCGACCGTCATACGCGGATCCAGCGAAGCATAGGGATCCTGAAAGACGATCTGCATCTTGCGGCGGTAGGGGAGCATATCTGCCCTCGTTCTGGTCTTCGAGTCGAAGATCACCTTGCCGTCATAGACGAGCTTTCCCTCCGTCGGCTCCGTCAGGCGAAGGATAGAGCGTCCGGTCGTCGTCTTGCCGCAGCCGGACTCGCCCACCAGACCAAAGGTTTCTCCCTTTCGGATGAAGAAGCTGACATCATCGACCGCTTTTACCACCTTCTTGGAGCCCGCAACCGGGAAATACTGCTTCAGGTTCTCAATTTCCAGTAAATTTTCAGACACCTTTACTGCTCTCCCTTCTGTGCCAAAAACTGCTGCTTCTGCTCCAGCCAGCAGCGGGCATAGTGTATACCCTCATAATCGTTCCGAAGCGGCTTCTGCTCGAGGCAGAGCTTCATACAGCTCTTGCAGCGCGGCGCGAAGCCGCAGCCCTTCGGCGGATTCAGCAGATCCACCGGCTGCCCCTCGATCGGGATCAGCTTTTCATACTCCCTCTCATGGAACTTCGGAATCGAGCGCAGCAGCCCCTTGGTATATTCATGCTTCGGCGCATAAAAAATATCGTCCGTGGTTCCATACTCTACAATCTCTCCGGCGTACATTACTGCGATATGATCGCACATGGAGGCGACGACGCCGAGGTCATGCGTGATCATAATGATACCCATGCCGAGCTTCCGCTTCAGTTCCTGCATCAGCTCGAGGATCTGCGCCTGTATCGTCACATCGAGCGCTGTCGTCGGCTCGTCCGCGATCAGAAGCTTCGGCTCACAGGCAAGTGCGATGGCAATCATCACCCTCTGCCGCATGCCGCCCGAAAGCTCATGCGGATACTGCCTGAGCCGCTTCTCCGGCTCATTGATGCCGACCAGCTCCAGCAGCTCCTTCGCCCTCGCAGTCGCCTCTCTGCCCTGCTTGTCCGTATGCAGCCGGATCGCCTCCTCGATCTGATTCCCGATCGTCCAGACCGGATTCAGGGAGGTCATCGGATCCTGGAAAATGATGCTGACCTCCTTTCCGCGGATTCGCCGGAGCTCCTTCTCGGACATCTGATCTATCCGGTGCCCGTTGAACTCTACCGAGCCTCCGACGATGCGTCCGTTCTGCGCGGTCAGCCCCATGATGGAATAGGCGGTCACAGACTTTCCGGAGCCGGACTCGCCCACGATGCCGAGAACCTCGCCCTCCTTCATCCGGATGCTGACATCATTCAGCGCCTTGACCTCGCCTGCCGGCGTGAAGAAGGAAAGCCTCTCATGCTTTATGTCTACCAAATATTTCTCTTCTGCCATATCCTCTCCCTTCTTACTGCTGCTTCAGCTTCGGATCGAAGGCATCCCGCAGTCCGTCTCCGAGCAGATTGAAGCTCAGGATAATGACGAAGATCAGGAATGCCGGCGCGAACAGCTTCTCCGGATAGGTCTGGAAGCCGTTCAGCGCAGAGCTTGCGAGCGAGCCGAGGGACGGCATCGGCGCCTGCACGCCCAGACCGAGGAAGGACAGGAAGGACTCTGTGAAAATAGAGCTCGGGATCTGCAGCGTCGTCGTCACGATCAGGGTGCCGATGCAGTTCGTGATCAGATGCTTGCCGATGATACGGCTGCTCTTCGCCCCCAGCGCCTTCGCTGCCGTGACATACTCGCTCTGGCGGAGCACCATGATCTGGGAACGCACGATCCGCGCCATGCCAACCCAATACAGGAGCGCAAAGACGATAAACATGGACACCATATTCGGTCCCAGCTTCTGGATGAAGCCAAAGCCCGGTGTCGCGCCGAGGGACTCCAGCGGGAACTTCAGCGTCTGCGCCAGCAGAATGATGATGAGCACATCCGGCACAGTATAGATAATGTCGACCACCCGCATCATAATCATATCGACCATGCCGCCGAAATAGCCGGCGATGGCGCCGTAGGCCGAGCCGATCAGGAGGATCAGAATGGAGGCGACGATACCGACTGTCATGGAAACCCTGCCGCCCACGAGCACACGGATCATATAGTCACGTCCGTTCTGGTCAGTTCCCAGAAGATGCGGGAATACCGTCTCGCCGCTGTCCAGACGAAGCTGCTCCGACTTCGAGTACTGCATCGGCGCGAGCCGCTCCGAGCCCTTGATCTGCTGCTCATACTTATAGGGGTAAAACTTCGGCACGACGAAGCATGCGATGACGATCAGGAACACGATCAGAAGCGCCGACATGGCGATCTTGTTTCTGCGGAATCTCCGGATCCCATCCTTCCAGAAGCTCACAGATTCCCGCATGACCACCAGCGATTCTTTCTCGGAAACCGATGCCGGTACGAAGTCATCCACGTTGAGCTGTAAACTCAGAGGATTACTCTTCTTCATTTCTTCCATTCTATCACTCCTCTTTCCATTCTGATTCCGCTTAACGAAGCTTGATCCGCGGGTCGACAACCGCATAGGCGATATCGACAATCACGTTCATTCCTATAATAAATACTGCGAGAAAAATGGTCGTACCCATAATCATCGGATAGTCTCTCGAGGTAATCGCTCCCACAAATTCGGAGCCCAGCCCCGGGATATTGAAGATCTTCTCAATGATGAAGGAGCCGGTCATCAGAGAAGCCAGCAGCGGCCCCAGATAGGTAATGACCGGAAGGATCGCATTCCGCATGGCATGCTTGAAGATGGACTTGAAGGTGCTGACACCCTTCGCCCTCGCCGTGCGCATATAGTCCTGCCCCATCACATCCAGCATGGAGGAGCGCATCAGGCGGGCAATATAGAAGCTCGGATAGAGTGCCAGCGCCATTACCGGCATGATATAGCTGGACGGCGTCTTCAGCCCCAGCGACGGCAGCAGCTCCAGCTTCGTGGTGAAAATATACATCAGAAGCGTACTTGACAGGAAGGACGGTACCGCAATGCCGGCAGTGGAGAGCACCACCAGGATATTATCGACGAGCTTGCCGCGGTTAAACGCAGCCACCGCGCCCAGCGGCACCCCGATGCAAACCGCTACGATCAGCGCGATCCCGCCGAGCCGCGCCGAAACCGGAAACTTGGTAGTGATGATCTGCGTCACGGTGCGTCCTCTCTTCTTCAGGGAAAGCCCGAAGTCACCGTGGAGAATCCCATTCATATAGGTAGCATATTGCTCCGGAAGCGGCTTATCCAGCCCGTACTTCGCCTCCATCGCCGCCTGCGCCTGCGGGGTGACCGCCTTCTCGGAAAGGAATGGTCCGCCCGGAACCATATTCATTACAAAAAAAGTAAGCGTCGCCACCAGAAACGCCGTAATGACCGCCATCAGAACTCGTTTCACTATGTATTTCGGCATTGATTTCCTCCTTAAAATTGCATCCGCTTCGGGAACGGAATAAAGTCCGGCACTCTAGCAGTAACAGACATAATGGAAAGTATATGCTATATTTATACCCATTGCAAGTTTTTTTCTCGAACAGCCGGCGCGAATTTCGCTTTTTGTCCGTGCTGTACAAAAATATGTCCGTTGTATGTATACAACGGACATGCATTTACTCACTTATTCGTTTGTGTCCTAAATCCCGACCTCCCAGCCGAAATGATCGGTATGCAGAAGCTCCTCCGCACGTTCGGAGAGCGGCTCTCCGAGGTAGTCCCGATAAATCTCCCGGATCGCCGGATTCTCATGAGAGAAGCGGAGCGCATCCGCGCTGTCCTGCGCATACAGCACCGGCGCTCTGTCCGCCGCCATCTCCTGCTGCGGATGAATCGGCTGCCCGCCGCCGCCGACACAGCCGCCCGGACATGCCATCACCTCGACGAAATCATAGTGTACTCTCCCCTGCCGGAGATAGCTCAGAAGCTTCCCGGCATTGGCGAGCCCGCTGACCACAGCGATCCGAAGCGGGATGCCGTCTATCGTAAGCTCAGCCTCTCTCCAGCCGTCCATCCCCCGGACCTCCCGAAAGGCATCGGGATCCGGATTCTCGCCGGTCACGAAGTAATGTGCAGAGCGGAGCGCCGCCTCCATTACGCCGCCGGTCGCGCCGAAGATATTGCCTGCTCCGGAGCCGTTCGGGAAGGGGCTGTCCAGCTCTGCCTCCGGGATCTCCGCCGCCACGATATGCTCCGAACGAATCAGGCGGTTCAATTCCCGGGTCGTCAGGACGATATCGACATCCCTGATCCCCGCCCTCTGCATCGTCGGGTACTCGCATTCCGCCTTTTTCGCGACACAGGGCATGAAGGAAACGCAGACCAGCCGCGCAGGATCTACTCCCAGCCGCTCCGCGAAATAGCTCTTCGTCACCGCACCGAACATCTGCTGCGGTGACTTCGCGCTCGAAAGCTGCGCCGTATACTCCGGGAAGTGCCCCTTCAGATAGCGAACCCAGCCCGGGCAGCAGCTCGTAAAGAGCGGAAGCCTCTCCCTGTCGCCGTTTTTTATTATATGAAGGAACTCGCTCGCTTCCTCCATGATCGTGAGATCCGCGGAAAAATCCGTATCGAAGACATAGTCGAAGCCCATGAGCTTCAGCGCAGAGGCAAGGCGCTTCATGCTCGCCCGTTCAGGACTGAGTCCGAATGCCTCTCCCCACGCCGTCCGGATTGCAGGCGCGATCTGTGCCACCACGATCTTGTCCGGATCCTCCAGCGCATCCAGCACTCTGTCCGTATCGTCCCGCTCCCGGAGCGCCCCCACCGGGCAGTGTGTGATGCATTGTCCGCAGAGTGCGCACTTCGAGTTCTCCAGGCGGTAAACATCCCGCACATCCACTGTGGTCTTGGAGCCGGTGTTCACCACATCCCAGATATTCGAGCCCTGAATATGGTCGCAGACCTGGATGCAGCGCATGCACTTGATGCATTTATCATAGTCCCGGATCAGCGGGAAGGTCTTCGAGCCCTTCTCCTGCGGAAGCTGCTTCTCAAACGGCACCTCCATGATATTCAGATCGTTCGCTACCGTCTGCAGCATACAATTCCCGGAGCGCACACAAATCGCGCAGTTGGTATTGTGCTGCGAGAGAATCAGCTCGACATTGATCTTCCGTGCGGCGCGTGCCTTGCGGGAATTGGTATGCACCACCATCCCCTCCGCGACGGTATTGTTGCACGCCGTGAGCAGACGCTCATAGCCCTCGACCTCGACCACGCAGATACGGCATGCCGCGATTTCGTTGATGTCCTTCAGGAAGCAAAGCGTCGGAATGCGGATTCCGGCGTCCAGCGCCGCCTGCAATATCGTGGTTCTCTCCGGAACCGATACCTGCTTTCCGTCGATGATGCAGTTTACCATTTTGCTTCCCTCCCTCCTTTGAAGATCCCATAGCCGAAATGGTCGCAGTGCAGACACCTCCCGCTCTCCTGCCGCGCCTCTTCCTCCGTCATCCCGCATTCCATCAGCCGGAAGTCGCAGCGGCGCTCCGCAGCGGGCCTCTCCTGCATATTGATCCGTCCCATCGGGATACGGTCGTCGAAGCGGATCGGCGGAAGCTCCACCTCCGATTCGATTTCATGGAAAAAGCCGAGGTATTCGTCGATATTCGCCGCAGCAACCTTGCCTGCGGCGATCGCGCGGATCACCGTTGCCGGCCCTGTCACACAGTCTCCTCCGGCGAAGATTCCCTCCGTCTCCTCCACCATGGAGGTATCCAGCGCACGAATTCTGCCTCTCTCGATCGGAATGCCGGCAGCCTCCGCAATGTCTCTGTAGTCGATGCCCTGTCCTACCGCAACAAGAATACGATCCGCCGGGATCTCGAGCTCCGGCTTCCCTGCCGGAACCGGCTCCGGGCGGCGGCTCCGGATTTCTCCGACAAGCTGCGGCTGCACGATCAGGCTCCGGCAGCTTCCATCCGCATGCTTCTCGATCCGAACCGGTGCTGCGAGTTCGACGATCTCGCAGCCGTCTGCGATCGCGCCCTCCACCTCCTCCGGCAGCGCCGTCATATCGTCCTTTCTCCTGCGGTACGCTACCTTGACCGACACCGCGCCGAGACGGATCGCAGAGCGGGCGACATCCATCGCGACATTTCCGCCGCCCACGACCACTATTCTCATGCCGCGGAAATCCGGATAAGCATCGTCTCCGATCGCACGGAGCAGCTCTACTGCGGAGATCACGCCTCCCGCGTCCTCTCCCTCGATTCCCAGCTTCCGGTCGGTATGCGCGCCGATCGAAACATAGATGGCGTCATAGTCCCTCCGAAGCTCCGGAAGACTGATATCCTTTCCGATTGCGCAGTCCGTGATCGTCCGGAAGCCTGCCTTTTTCATTCCCTCAATCTCATGATTCAGATATTCCCTCGGCAATCGATAGGCGGGGATGCCGTAACGGAGCATCCCGCCGAGCTGCCTGCGCTGCTCATATACCGTGACCTCATGTCCCATGATGCTGAGATAATACGCTGCGCTCAGCCCGGACGGGCCGCCGCCCACGATCGCGACGCGCTTCCCGGTCGGCTCCATCCGCTTCGGTGCGGGGATTTCTCCCTCCTGCTCCACGGCGAAGCGCTTCAGCCCTCGGATATTGATCGGTGCATCCACCATGGTTCTGCGGCATCTGAGCTCGCAGGGGTGCTCGCAGATCAGCCCGCAGCTCGCGGGAAGCGGATTGTCCTTCCGGATCAGCTGTACCGCGTCCTGATACCGTCCCTCGTGAATCAGTGCGAGATACCCCGGCACATCCACGTGCGCCGGACACTGGGAAACGCAGGGTACCGGCTGGCTCTGCAGGGCAGAGCATCGTCCATGCAGGATATGCTCCTCAAAGTCCTCCCGGAAGCCTCGGATCCCCTTCAGCACCATCCGCGCTGCCTCGGAGCCGATGGCACAGTCCGCGGAATAGTAAATGGATTCCGCCGTCTTCTCCAGAAGGCGGATGCTGGAAAGCTCCGCCTTTCCCTCCATGATCTGCTCGATCAATCCCTCGAGCTGTCCCAGACCGACCCTGCACGGCACGCATTTTCCGCAGGACTGTGCGTGGCAGAGGTGCAGAAACGCCTCCGTGAGATCCACAGGGCATAGTCCCGGCTGCGAGGCCTGAATCCTTCGCTCGAGATCCTTGTAGAGCTCCTCCACGGTTTGCTGCGCATGGTTTTGTGTCACGATGCTCAACCTGCTCATTTCTTCTCCTTTTCAAATCTCCTGAGATATTCAACTTTTCCCGTATGTTTTCCCCAAAAGAGCGATATGATGAGACCCCTCCGCAGTCTCACTTCTGTTTTTCGCCATTTAATACAAACATCACAGGCATCATTTTAATAAATATAGCATATTGTTCTGTATCCTGCACGGCTTCGCAGCTGAAATTTCGGAATCTCTTTCAAAAAATTCATAATTGCTTTGAACCGCTCTAAGCCGCGGGACTCCCCCGATCGTAGATCTGGGGCAGACAAAAGAGACCGCCTCGAATGAGACGATCTCTTTCCTTTGAGTATCCTATGTTTTTTACCTTACTCTACCCACGCGCCGCTCTGATCTACCTTGTAGCCGTCCGGCGTCACCGTGCCGAGGAGGAGCGCGCCGCTCTCCGAGAGGAAGTACCACTTGCCGTCCTGCCGCTGCCAGCCGGTCTGCATCTTCCCATCTGCTGCGAGGAGATACCACTTACCGCCGACAAACTGCCAGCCGGTCAGCAGCCTGCCGTCACGCGGGCTCAGATAGTACCAGCTGCCGTTCTTCGTGATCCAGCCGCTCAGATTACTGCCGTTTCCGGAGCGGAGATACCAGTCCTCTCCCTGCCGGATCCAGCATGCATCCGATGCCGTATTCTCCGTCCTGACTGCGCCGAGAACGGCGCCCCTGCTCTCCGGCTGTACCGAGCGGAGAATTCTGCGTGTTCCGCCACTGCCGCCGCTCCGTCTGCCGCTGTTTCCCCCGCCGGACTGCGTTCCGCCATTCTCCGGCTGCTTCGGCTCTTCGGTCTTGCCGCCGTTCTCCAGCTGCTTCAGCTTCTCCGTCTTACCGCCGTTCTCCGGCTGCTTCAGCTCCTCGATTCCCTGTGTCTCGGTCGTCTTGTAGAGGCTGAGCACCGGCGCGGTTCCCTTCGAGAGATCCCAATACATGTCCTCGCCGAGCGGATCATTTGCGTCGTCGATCATCGTGACATTCACGATGCTGCCATTCTTTGCATGATACCTCGGGCTTACGAGGCGTACATCCCCGGCTGCCGCATTGTTTACTGCGAGGCCCGGGCGCTTCGACATCGCGTCCGAAGCAGTACTGCCCTGCAGGAAGGCTTCTTCTGTCGCGAGGAGTCCCTTTCCGCTCACGGCGTCTCCGCCCTCGCCCCAGAAGGGCTTGCCGCCGACAGCAATCAGCTTGCCCCTGCCTTCTACTGTGCCGTTCTGCAACTCCAACGCCGTTCCGCCCTTGCCGTTCAGTGTGACTTTCGCCGCGCCGCCGTATACGGCGAGCACCGCATTGTCCTGAAGCGTCACAGTGCTTCTCTCTGTCACACGGAGCGCGGTCTGTCCGATGCCGTCCTTGCTGCCTGCCTCATCGCCCTTGATGAAGACCTGCCCCCGAACCAAAACACTGCCCTTCGCCACTACTACAGGCTCCGCATTGTCACGGTCGGTACGCTCTCCATTCGCGAGGTAGTTCGTATGGGAGACGATCGCTGCATTTTCTACGATCGCGCCGTCCTCTAGCTCCATCTGTCCGTTCAGGATCGCACCGGTCGAGAACTTCCCGCCGCTGTAGTTCATCGTGAAGATGCCGCCGGACTGTACGATGATCCTGCCCTCTACGGTAGAGCGGCGGAGATCCAGCCTGCCGCCCTCCTCTACAATGATACGAACGCTGCTGCGCACCCGTACGTTCTGCATCGTAAGCTTCGCGCCCCTCGGGATATAGAGCGTCTGCGGGATCTCTCCCACCTCCACGCTCTGCCAGTCTAAATCATAGCCGATGTCTGCGTAGGGACCGCCCTCGCCGGATCCCGACCAGAGCTTCAGCTCCGCCGGTACCCGGACGCTCTCGCTTTCCTCGTCTACATTGGAGCCGAAATTCCGGATACTCCACGGCTCCATATACTTCCACATATACTTCCCGTCCTGCGCTCTCTCGAAGTTCGGCTCCGACCGCATCGCGCTCTCCGAGAGCTGTTCGGAGAGCTTCTCCTCTCCACTGTAGATCCGGAACGGAAGCGCATTGCTCTCCGCGCTTCTGCCGACCTCATCCGTCACTCTGACAGAGACGAGGTAGAAGCCCGGTGTCTTCGGCGTGCCCTGCAGGGTAATGCTGTCTCCGAGGGAGGTATTCACACCATCCTCCATACCACTGTCCATATCCCCTGTCATGCCGGGCTTCGATGTGTCGGGGCGGATAAAGACCTCGACCTTCTGGATATTGATGCCGTTTTTGTTATCGAGCCCCATGACAGACCACTGCTTCTCGGATTCCTCCCCGCTCTCGCTGTCCTTCTCCGTCCGTGCGACATAGACCTTCGCATTGCTGTTTTTGCTGCTCGTCGCCATGCCGGTCGCGGAGGACACTCCGTCGTAGTCCGTCTGGTTCACGATCGCGGACTCGAAGCTGCCCTCGAGCTTCACATAGAGCGTCCTCGTGTCCTTCTCCTCCGGCTCTTCCGGTTCCGCCGATGTATCCTCCTCTGCGAGCACTGCCGTGTACCTGCCGTCCGCTCCCTTCGTAAGCTGCAGGAGCACATCCTCATAGCCCTCCGCGCTGATCCGGAAGGTGGTCGTGTCCTCCATGTCGTTGGTAAGGAAGAGCTTATATTCATAGTTGTATGTAGAATAATTGAAGCTTAGCCCATTATTCCACTGCTTCCCGCTCGGATAGCTGTTGATTCCTGTGAATTGATCGTAGCTCTCTCCATTCACGGAAACCGCGCTGATCGCCTGAAACCAGTCCTTGTCCGTCTTATTCACCATAAGCCGGAAAATTCTGACACTGCCCAGAGGTACCGAATACTCCATCAGTTCACCAAACTCTGTGGGGGCCGGCTTCTTCTGCTCCGGTTTCGCCGATGTATCCTCCTCCGCGAGCGCTGCCGTATAGCTGCCGTCCGCTCCCTTCGTGAGCTGCAGAAGCACATCCTCATAGCCCTTCGCGCTGATCCGGAAGGTGGTCATTCCCCTCAGGTCATTGGTAAAGCGCAGGAAATCCTCGTGGCTTTGGGTGTCATAATTTATGCCGTTCGCCTCTGCATACCACTCATGGCTTCCCGGCCAATAATTATTGATATTTGCATTCTTCCGATACGATACCCCGTTCACGGAAACTGCGTCGATTGCCTTGAGCCATTCTCTGTATTTCTTGTCTACCGTAACACGGAACACGGGTACGCCGCTGACGCTGCCCGCCAGTACCTCTCCGAACACCTCTGGCGTCTGCTTCTCCGCGGCCGGCAGTGCCGGCAGCGCGAAGAGGCTCGCGTCGAGCTGCTTCGGCAGAAGCTGTCCCTGCTCTGACAGAAGCGCTGTAAGGTCAAGGCGCTTCTCTCCGGACTGCTTCTCCGCCGTCTCGTCCTTCGCAGGCTCCGACAACTCCTCTGCTGTCTCCGTCTTTTCCGCAGCATTCTCCTCCATGCTCTCGCCGCGTGTGCCTTCTCCCGCATTCTCCGGCAACGTGGCCGAAGCGTCATTTTCTTCTGTCCTTTCGGTCTTCTTCGTTATGCCGTCTCCGTTCGAAACGGCGGCAGTGAACGCCTCCTTTCCGGCTTCGAGCTCCCCTGCATTTTCGTCCGAGCCATCGCTGCCGCTTCCGTACTGCGCCTCTGCTTCCTCCGTTCTCCTCGGAAGCTCTGATACGATCACACTATTCTGCCTTCCTGTATGCGCTGCCTCCTCCGCAAATACGGCATTTGCGGACAGGGACAGCAGCACTGCCGCCGTGGTCAGCGCAGAGCCGGTTCTCCGCAGCAGTCTCTTCTTCGCTCTCTTCATCCTTCTATCTCTCCTCTTATTATTTAAGTCGCATCAAAAGTTAGTTTATAATAACTAACCGCTGTATTATCTCAAAGAGACCGTCTTAAATCAAGTTGGACGAGTAATAGAATAAACAAATACTATGCTAAATTTTTTCTTGTACCCTCTGTTTTACATCACCCGTTTTTCGTCCTCTATTCCTCCTGCAATACCTCCTCAAACTCCTCCTGCCGGAGGATACGATCGATGATCCCGTTGTTCACATACCACTGAAGATCCTCTCCCGGCTCCTCCGTGCAGAGCAGGAGTCGAATCCCGTCATTCAGGCGGCGCACCATTTCCAGCAGCTCGATTCCGCTCATCGAATCCAGCCGATAGTCTGAAAGCACCATATCCGTCTCCGCCCTGTTTCCTTGCAGGGCACTGAGCAGCGCCGCCGGATGGCGGTAGAGCGTAAAGGCATACTTCGGATGCTCCCGGTTCCATCTCCGCAGCTTCTCCTCCATTTCCTGTCTCTCGCTGACTACAGAGATCCGCCGGATCCGGAGCATTCGACGTCCCGGATCCGCCTCTTCGATCGGGAAATAGAGCCGGAACAGACTCCCCTGCATCCTGCCGCTCTCCAGCTCGATCCGTCCGCCCAGCGAATTCATCACATTCTGAATGACAGAAAGCCCAAGCCCTGTGCCCTGCCGGCTGCCCTTCGTCGTATAGAAGGGCTCGAAAATCCGCGCCCTCGCGTCCTCGGAAATCCCGCAGCCCGTATCCCTTACCGTCAGCACCGCCCAGTCCCCCTCCCGCATGAGCCGGATCTCGAGCTCCTTCCGCGTCGTTTTCTCCATCGCCTGAAAGGCATTCTTCGAAAGGTTCAGCAGGATGTGCTGCAGCATTCCATCCCTGCCCATGACAGGCAGCGGCTCCTCCGTGAGCACTGCCGTGAAACGAAGCTCCTCCGGGCAGAGCTGCCGCACAACCTCCGAAGCCGCCCGCGTCTCCTCCGTCATATTCAGAAGCCGGAGCTTCGAACCGGAGTCCTGCCGTGCGAAGGCAAGCAGATCATGGGAGAGCTTCGAGGCGCGGTTCACCGCACCCGTAATCTCCCGGAGCATTTCACGATTTTCCGGGGAGATCGTCTCATCCCCCTCCAGAAGCTCCGCATAAACCAGCACCGGCGTCAGAAAGTTATTGAATTCATGCGCGATATGGCTCGCCATCATTCCCAGAGACTGCACTCTCTGGTAATGCCGGATTTCCTCCTTCTGTCTGGAAATGACCTCCATTCCCTGATTCAGCTCCCGAAGATAGCGGATCTCCTGCCGCTGCGCCTCCGCCTGATAGCGGCTGCCCGTGAGAAAAACCGCCGCGATCAGAAGCAGCAGGAAATAGATGCCGGTAAAAGCCGCAATCATCAGAACCATGGAGCCGAGCGGTCCGGAAAGCTCCTGCATCGGCAGCGTCGAATTCACGATCCAGCATTCCCCCTGAAAATGGATCTTCGTAAAGGCGACGATCCGTTCTACCGGCTCCAGCGCCTCACTGTCCCAGACATAGCTGTCGAGGATGCCACTGCCCTCTTCCTCCTCTTTCTGTCTGTCGATCCATGCACGGAGGCTCGTGAGATTCAGCTCCGGATAGCGCTCTGCTCTGTCGTAGACCGCATCCATGCCGATCTGGCTCCTCGCATGATGCATGATAATCGCGAGATCCTTGTCCTTCACGACAGAATAGCCGTTCCGTCCGATCTTCACCGGCGAAACGATGGTTTCATAAAGATAATTCAGATTAGCCGAAAAAAGGATATCGTAAGGAGAATTGCGAAGGCGATAGCGAAGCAGCATCTCATACCAGCCGGAATCGGCGAGCTCCTTGCCGAGAATCTCCGCCGTGCCCGCCTCTGCCTCCTCCGTTGCTTCTCCTGCACGGCGAAGCGCCGCCGCTGTTCCGGAGGGCTGCATACTCGAATACGGCACGGTTCCCTGTATGCGGTCATAGAGCAGGATGCCATGGAAGGCATCCCCATTCTGTTTTGCAAAATATAGAGCAGCGTGACGCAGCTGCTCTGCTTCCTCTTCTACCCCCGCATCCTCCAGTCCCCCGAAATAGAGCTCGATCTCCGAGAGCTCCTGCTGCACGGCATTCTCCAGATGATTTCCTACCGTTTTCGCAATCATCAGGAGCTGCTGCTGTTCCTGTGCGATCATCGCGGCGCGGTAATGCCGGAAGCTCCGCACATCGATATAGAGAATCAGCAAAAAGGCGATGCCAAAGAAAACCGGCATCATACTGTTTAAATGGCTGCGGATATCACCGAAGCGGCTCTTCATCCATCCCCCTCTTCTTCCATATCAAAGCGGTAGCCAATGCCGCGGACCGTCTTCAAATACCGCGGGTTCTTCGGATCCTCCTCGATCTTGTCCCGAATCCGCTTCACATAGACCGTGATCGTATTGTCGTCCACTACCGCCTCGTCCCAGACCTGCCGATAGAGCTGCTCCTTCGTAAAGACCCTCCCGGCGTTTTCCATGAAAAAACGAAAGAGACTCAGCTCCCGCGCGGTGAAGCTGAGCGGACGTTCATTTTTCAGGCACTCCATCCGGAGCGTATCTACGCGGAAGGGGCCGAGCCGCAGCTCCCTCTCTCCGGCATGACTGTAAACGCGGCTCCGCCGGATCAGCGCCTTCGCCGTCTGGATCAGCACAGAGATATGAAAGGGCTTCGTCAGATAGCTGTCCGCCCCGTAGCCGAGCCCCAGCACCTGATCCATCTCGTCGGATTTCCCAGAGAGCATCATCACCGGCGTGAGATCTCCCCGCGCCCGCATCGTCTGAAGCGCCTGATAGCCGCCAACCTCCTCCATCATTACATCCAGAATGACGAGATCGAAATGCCTCTGCCTGAGCAGCTCAAGCGCCTCTCTCCCGTCCGCCGCCTCTGTCACATTGATGTTCTCCCTCCGAAAGGCGAGCCTGAGCGCCGCACGGATCGCCGCCTCGTCATCCACTACCAGAATCTCCTCTCTTGCCATCTCCGCCCTCCCGCACCTTGAACACCCCGGCATTCCCCTGTATCCGCTTACACACACTCTGCTTCCGCTTTGCGCCGTACATGCGCTCTGCCCCCATTGTAGCACAAAACCGCGGCCTCCGAAGAGACCGCAGCGGAAATTCTATCCTGATTCCATTCGTATCAATGGCCTGTGGAAGCGCTGATTTATTCATGCTCTACGTGCCATAGGCATGTGACGGCTCCGATTTCATCTGTGCTTCTCCCTCTATCAGAGCGGAATCACGCCGAGGATAACACCCAGCAGCAGCATCAGTACACTGAGCACGAAATAGGGCGGAATGGAATACTTCATGTGATCCTTCAGCTCCGTATTGGTAAGTCCGATCGCGAGATAGGTCGCCGGCACGAGCGGGCTGACCATCAGCGCGATATTTTTCCCGATAATCATCGTCAGCGCAGTGGACAGGGAAGCGATGCCGTAGGTCTCGCCGACCTGCATAACCAGCGGCATAATACCGTAGAAATAAGCGTCCGTTCCGATGCAGAGCCCCAGCGGCAGTGCGAGTACGCCGAAGATCAGATGGATGTATCTGCCCAGCGCCGCCGGAATGACAGCCATGATCGCATTCGCCATCGCCTCCAACATTCCCGTGCCGTCGAAGACGCCGACCATCGCCCCCGCCGCGAAGAGTGTCGCGGAGATCAGAAGCGCTGCCGGCGCATGCTTCTTGATGAGCTTATCCTGCTGCTTCTGATCCGGATAATTCACTGCCAGCAGGATACAGAGTCCGATCATGAATACGACATAGCTGCTGGCGAGACCCATGGACAGCACTGCGATGACCGCGACCGTGAGTACGAGATTGAATACGAGGAAGCTGTTCTTCTTGCGGAGGGCCTGTACCTCTGCGGCAGCCTTCTCATCCACGGCGATCTCCTCGCCCTTCCCGGCACCGGCTCCCTGCTTCACGGCAAGCATTCCGAGCAGAACGGCGAGCACGACGTTTAAGAGCAGTCCGATCACCTGCATCGGGATCAGGATGTGCCAGAGCGCATTGGCATCCATCTGCAGCACGGTCGCCGCCCTTGCGGTCGGTCCGCCCCATGGAAGCAGATTCATGACACCCATACAGGCGCCGGTGATGCAGAGTAGAATCTTCGGATCGATCTTCATTCTCTTATAAACCGGATACAGTGCCGGAATGGTAATCAGCACGGTCGTCGCCGTCGTACCGTCGAGATGCGCGATGGTCGCGATCAGCGCCGTCGCCACCGTTACCGCGATGACATTGCTGCCCGCCCGCTTCACCAGCCAGTTCACGATCACATCGAAGAGACCGGTATCAGACAGCACGCCGAAATAAATCACAGAGAAAATGAAGAGGATTCCATTGCTGGTCGTCGTCTTGATTCCTTCCTTGATAAAATCCGCGATCTGCACCGGATTGTACCCGAGCAGAAGCGCAGCGATCGACGGAATCACGGCGAGCACCACGATCGGCGACATCTTGCCCCTTAGGAGCAGGAAGACAATGCAGATAATCATCAGAAATCCAACCAAAGCTACCATATTTACCCCTTTCCCGACCTTTCGAGGTCTCTTTTGATAAGGTAAGGATACGATACGCGGCTGAAATAAATATGACTCTACCATGACAATTCTGTCATAATAGAGTCATAAAATTCATTTTCCCCAATGAAGCACCTGCAAAAGGCGTTCCCGCCTCCTCACAGGAAGAACGGCAGGAAGGTAACGGAGACGATCGTCATCAGCTTGATCAGGATGTTGATGGAGGGGCCGGAGGTGTCCTTGAAGGGATCTCCCACCGTATCGCCGATCACCGCCGCCTTGTGCGCCTCCGAGCCCTTGCCGCCGCAGTGTCCCTCCTCGATGTATTTCTTCGCATTGTCCCACGCACCGCCGGCATTGGACATCATAATCGCGAGCAGCACGCCGCTCGCGAGCGAGCCGGCAAGTAAGCCTCCGAGTGCAGCGGGTCCGAGCAGGATACCGGTCAGAATCGGACTCAGGATTGCCAGCACACCGGGAAGGAGCATCTCCTTCAGCGCTGCCCGCGTCGAGATATCCACACACCTTGCATAGTCCGGCCTGCTGCTGCCCTCCATAATCCCGCGATCCGTGCGGAACTGCCTGCGTACCTCCTCAATCATTTCGAAGGCGGCGCGCCCCACAGATTTCATCGTGAGCGCCGAGAAAAGGAAGGGCAGCATCCCGCCGAGCAGGAGTCCGACTACCACCAGCGGATCCAGCAGATTGATGGATGAAAGCTGCGCGATCTGCGCGTAGGATGCGAAGAGTGCCAGTGCGGTCAGCGCCGCAGAGCCGATCGCAAAGCCCTTTCCGACCGCCGCCGTCGTGTTGCCCACCGCATCCAGCCTATCCGTGATCTCCCGAACATTCTCCGAAAGTCCCGCCATCTCCGCGATCCCTCCCGCATTGTCGGAGATCGGGCCGTACGCGTCTACCGCGACGACGATGCCTGTCGTCGAGAGCATCCCGACTGCCGCAAGCGCAATGCCGTAGAGTCCGAAGAAGCGAAACGCCGCGAGGATCCCCGCGCAGACCAAGAGGATCGGTGCTGCCGTCGAGAGCATCCCGAGCGCGAGTCCGTCAATGACGGCTGTCGCCGCCCCCGTTCCGCACTGTTCCGCCAGCGCTCTCACATGGCGAAAGCTGCCGGAGGTGTAGTATTCGGTCAGTACGCCGATCAGGATGCCGGTCAGGAGACCTGCCGCGACCGCACCGAAGGCACGGAGGCCGCCGAGCAGCATCCGGCTCAGGAAGAAGGAGAGCAGCACGACCAGCCCACCGCTGAGATAGGTTCCGCGGTTCAGCGCCGAAGCCGGATCCTTCGTATTCCTTCCGCCGACCGTAAAGACCGAAAGCAGGGATGCGAGGATGCCCGCCGCCGCGATCGAAAGCGCGAAGAGACTGCCCCGCAGCGGATCCACCTCCGGAATCGCCGCCGCCAGCGTGACCGCTGAGACGATGGAGCCCACATAGGACTCGAAGAGGTCGGAGCCCATGCCTGCCACATCGCCGACATTGTCCCCGACATTATCCGCGATCACCGCCGGATTCCGCGGATCATCCTCCGGGATGCCTGCCTCGACCTTCCCGACGAGATCCGCGCCTACGTCCGCCGCCTTGGTGTAGATGCCGCCTCCGACACGCCCGAAGAGAGCAATGGAGCTCGCTCCCAGTCCGAAGCCCGAGAAGAGCTCAATCCGGCTGACACCCGCTATCACAAAGAGTCCGCCCATGCCGAGCAGCCCGAGTCCCGCTACGCAGAGTCCCATGACCGCGCCGCCGCGGAAGGCGATGCGGAGCGCCGCCGGGATTCCGCCCTGCTCCGCCGCACGTGCAGTACGCACATTGGCATAGGTCGCGGTATGCATCCCGATATTGCCTGCCGCGATAGAGAAGAGTGCGCCGAACAGGAAAGCACCGGCGCTGTATACGCCGATGACTGCGAAAAGAAAAACGAACATGAACAGTATGAAAAATGCCACGATCCTGTATTCACGGTTCAGGAATGCCATCGCCCCCTCCCTGATATAGGATGCGATTTCCTGCATACGCGGATTTCCTGCCTCCTGTCCCCTGATCCAGCTGTAGAGCCACGCCGCACAGCACAGTGCGGCAAGGCTTGCCGCCACCACTACATACTTCATAAACCTGCCCTCCCTATTACCCGATCCGAAGTGTGAACAGAGCGGCAAAAATAATTCTGTCACTCTTATTATTTTTATTATAGGTTAGGGCAGGGATGAAAAAAAGCATGAATAACATTATCGTCGTTTTGCCTTATTATTTTTTAGATTTTATGGCATATTTCACAATAAATTTTAGTTTTCCTCAGATATCTCTATTCAGCTCCGAAAAAATCTCCGCCACTGTGGAGATGCGATCGATCCGCCAGACATTCTCTCCACAGAAGAGCAGCGCGTCCTCCATACACGCGGCTTCCCTCTCCGTCTCTCCGCGCTCCGGCTCCGATACGCTGTCTGTCCCGCCAAGACGCAGCCCCGCCGCGCGGCAGAGCGCCATCGTGATGCAGTAGGGCGTAGTCGCCGGATTGCAGCGCTCGAGACAGTGGAAGCAGCGCTGCACCGGCTCTCTGCTGCTCTCCCGCTCCCGCACGAAGCGATTCCGGATCGCGCGCCCCGGCATCCCCACCGGACTTTTCACAATGACGACATCCTCACGGGCAGCGCGGACGTATGCCTTCTTATAGCTCCGCGGCGCGTCGCATTCCTCTGTCGCGACGAAGCGGGTCGCCATCTGCACACCGGATGCACCCATCCTGAGGTAATGGTCGATGTCGCTCCGGTCATAGATTCCGCCCGCTACGAAAACGGGGATTTCCGTTCCGGCTGCCGCCGCCTCCTCTGAGACATAGCGGAGGATCGCTCCGATCTCCAGATCATACTCCGCCCTCGTGAGCGTACGTGCCTGCTCCACCGTGAAGCCGAGATGCCCGCCCGCCTTCGGCCCCTCGATCACGACGAAGTCGCTGACTCTCCCATAGTGTCTCTTCCAGAGGGAAAACAGCACGCGGATCGCCTTCAGGGAGGAGACGATCGGCGCGAAGCGAAGCTCCGTCCCCTCGATGAGCCCCGGCAGCTCTGTCGGCAGCCCCGCACCGGACAGGATCGCATCTGCCCCGTTCTCTGCCGCGCAGCGCACATACTTCTCATAGTCCGTACAGGCGCGCATGATATTCACGCCGAGCAGACCTCTTCCCTGCGAGAGCTCCCTCGCCCGGCGGATATGCCTGCCCAGTGCACGCAGATTACTCTCCAGAGGGCTGCGTGTCCATTCCGGGTCGCGATAGCCCGGCTGCGCCGCGGACAGGACGCCCATGCCCCCCTCCCTTGCGACAGCTCCCGCGAGCGACGAAAGACTGATCCCGACGCCCATGCCTCCCTGAATCACCGGAACCTGCAGCTCCAATCCTCCTATCCTTACCGACGGCAATGTCATTTTTCTTCTCTGTATCCGGATATCCGGATCCTTTCCGTAGATTCTGCATTTCCCTTTTTTTATATAGATTCAAAAGAAGGTATATGTAGTTTTTAATACTATATAATACAGTTTTTAATATTTCAATCTTTATTTGACATTTTATTCGAATTTGTCGTTTGAGAAGGAAGCGCTGCGTAAGCCCCATACCGAAGCCTTCGATGCCACCAATCGGATAAGTCCCGCATACTGATTTCACAACAGAAAAAGTGCGGCTCCCGAAGGAACCGCACTCCGCATAAAAAAATACGGCCGCTCAATGCTTCACCATCTTATGTCCTGTCCAGAAGCACATCGCTGCGCCGACAAGCATCACCACTGCCCAGAATCTATGCTGCTTCAGCATCTTCCCCTCCTTTCTTACATATATGCCATCAGATCCTCTATCGTCTCCCGTCTTCGGATCTGCCGCACATTACCGTCTCTGCCTATCATAAGCTCCGCGGGACGCGGTCTGGAATTGTAGCTGGAGCACATACTGTAGCCATATGCCCCGCTGTCCAGTACGCAGAGGAGATCCCCCCTCCTGAGCCGCGGGAGAAGCCGATCCTTCGCGAGCAGATCGCCGGACTCACAGATATTTCCGGTCACCGTGACCTCCTCCATGTCCGCTCTCGGCAGGAGCCGCCCGCCGCGCAGCACCTCGATATCGTGCCAGGAATCATACATAGACGGCCGCACCAGCACATTCATGCCAATGTCCGTGCCGGCATACTTCCTGCCGGCGTTCTGCTTCAGGGCATGGACACGCCCCAGAATCACGCCGCCCTCCGCGACGCAGTAGCGCCCCGGCTCGGACTTGAAAAGCGGCGCATCGCCGTACTCCGAAACGAAGCGATCCAGAATCGGCAGGAGCCGCTCCCGAAACGCCGCCATATCATATTCCGCCTCCCCCTCCAGCTTATGATAGGGGATGCCGTAGCCGCCGCCGAAATCAAGGAAGCGGAGCCCCGGAAAGCGCACTGCAAGCCGAAGCAGACTGGAAACCGCATCGAGATAGGGCTGCGGATCCATGAAGAGGGAGCCGATATGCTGGTTGATCCCGACGATGCGGAGCCCGAAGCGCGCTGCAAGCCCGAAGATCCCGTCGAGCTCCTCCGCTGCGATCCCGAACTTCGTCCGCTTGCCGCCGGTGACGACCTTCTCGCTGTGTCCCGCACCGATGCCCGGGTTCAGACGCACCGCGCATTCCCCTCCCGGATTCAGCGTCCCGTAGAGCTCGAGCTGCGAAAGACTGTCCAGACTGGTCAGAATCCCCTCCTCGATCGCTACGCGGAGCTCCTTCTCCGAGACATTGTTCGGTACGAAGAAGATTCTCTCGTTCGGGAAGCCCGCCTTTTGCAGGAGGCGGATCTCCCCGATGCTCATAGCATCGCAGTTGAGTCCCTCCGCCAGCGCGAGCCGCAGGATATGAATATTGGTATTCGCCTTTACGGAATAATTCGCGGTATAGGGATACTTCGTAATCACCCCCGCCACACGCGCCATCTGTCTCCGGATAATGTCTTCGTTATACACATACAGGGGAGAGCCATATTCCCGGACGAGCCGTTCCGGATCGTTCCCCTTGAAAAAATCGGATTTTCCGATATAGGATTCCATTTCCGTTCTCCTCCCTGCGCCTGCCCAAAAAGCCGACCGCCGCGCCGCTTATTCCAGCTCGAACGCGCCGGTATAGAGCTGGTAGTAGCTGCCCTTCACCGCAATCAGGCTCTCATGGCTGCCGCGCTCGATGATGCGCCCCTGCTCCAGCACCATGATAACATCTGCGTTCTGTACCGTAGACAGGCGGTGCGCGATGACGAAGACCGTCCTGCCTGCCATCAGCGCGTCCATGCCGCGCTGCACGATTGCCTCCGTCCGGGTATCGATGGAGGAGGTCGCCTCATCCATGATCATCACCGGCGGGTCTGCCACCGCCGCGCGTGCGATGGAGAGAAGCTGCCGCTGCCCCTGCGAGAGATTCGATCCGTTGCCCTTGATCTCTGTCTCATAGCCTCGGGGAAGACGGGTAATGAAATCGTCCGCACCTGCGAGCTTCGCCGCGGCGATGCATTCCTCGTCCGAGGCATCCAGCTTGCCGTAGCGGATATTGTCCATCACCGTGCCGCTGAACAGCACCGTATCCTGTAAAATGATCCCGAGCGAGCGCCGGAGCTCCGACTTCCGGATATCCGAAATGTCGATCCCGTCATAGCGTATAGAGCCCTTCTGAATGTCGTAGAAGCGGTTGATCAGATTCGTGATCGTCGTCTTTCCGGCTCCTGTCGCACCCACGAAGGCGACCTTCTGTCCCGGACGGGCGAAGACATTGATATCGGAAAGAATGGTCTTCTTGCCGTCATAGGAGAAATCCACATCCCGAAGCTCGACATCCCCGCGAAGCCGGATATATTCCGTGCTGCCGCCGGCATTCTGCTTCTTCCATGCCCACTGTTCCGTGCGCTCCGTCGTCTCGACGATCCTGCCGTCCCTCTCCTGAGCGCGCACCAGCGTCACGAATCCCTCGTCCTTCTCCGGCTGCTCATCTATCAGTGCGAAGAGTCTGCCCGCGCCGGCAACGCCCATCACCACCGAGTTGATCTGGGAGGAAACCTGCCCGATCTGCCCCGCGAACTGTCTCGTCATGTTCAGAAAGGGTACGACGATGGAAATGCTGAGCGGCAGTCCGGAAAGACTCAGGTTCGGCAGCTTCACTGCGAGGAAGACCCCTCCCAGCACCGCCACCACCACATAGAGGATATTTCCGATATTCCCCAGCACCGGCATCAGCGTATTGGAAAACGAGTTCGCCGTCTCTGCCACATGGAAGAGCTCGTCATTGATACGATCGAAGTCCGCCTTTGCCTGCATCTCGTGGTTAAAGACCTTCACGACCTTCTGCCCGTTCATCATTTCCTCGATGAAGCCCTCCGTTTGCGCGAGCTCCTTCTGCTGACGGATGAAGTAACGGCTGGAATTGCCGCCGATGTACTTGATCACACGGAACATCACGAAGACACCCGCGAGCACGATCGCTGTCATCCAGAAGGAATAATAGAGCATGATGCAGAAGATCGTCAGCACGGAAACCCCCGAAACCAGCGCCTGCGGGATGCTCTGGGAGATCAACTGCCGAAGTGTGTCAATATCATTCGTATAGTAGCTCATGATATCGCCGCGGTTATGGGTGTCAAAGTAGGAAATCGGCAGATCCTGCATCCCGTCGAACATCCGCTCCCGGAACTTCATGAGGGAGCCCTGCGTGATGATCGCCATCATATAATTGTAGGCGAAGCCCGCAAGCAGGGAAATCACATACAGAACCACCAGCAGCAGAACGAGACGGAGGATCTGTCCCGAAACCGCAGCCCAGTTCCCCTCCCTCCACGACAGCTCGATCAGGGCGATGATACGCTGCTGGAACAGGGCGGGCATCGAGGAAACCGCGGCATTCAGCAGAATGCAGATGATCGTGACCGGCAGAAGCACCGGAAAAAAGGAGAAGAGATATGCGATGACTCTCTTCAGGGTCGGCAGGAAGCCTGCCGCATTCCGCTTATTCACTTTCCTCTCCTCCCTTCCTGTTCTGCGATTCATAAACCTCTCGGTAGATCGGACTCTCTATGAGGAGTTCCTCATGCGTGCCGATGGCTGCGATCCGTCCCTTGTCCAGCACGAGAATCCGATCCGCATTCTGAATGGAGGAGATTCTCTGTGCAATGATGAGCTTCGTCGTCTCCGGTATGAACTCCCGGAAGCCTTTCTGGATCAAGGCGTCCGTCTTCGTATCCACGGCGGAGGTGGAATCGTCGAGGATCAGTATCCTCGGCTTCTTCAGGAGCGCTCTCGCGATGCAGAGCCGCTGCTTCTGCCCGCCGGACACGTTGGAGCCGCCCTGCTCGATATGGGTATCGTACTTCTCCGGGAAGCGCCGGATAAACTCATCCGCCTGCGCGAGCCTGCAGGCATGCTGCATCTCCTCGTCCGTCGCCAACGGATCACCCCAGCGCAGATTTTCTTTGATCGTACCGGAGAACAGCACATTCTTCTGCAGAACCACCGCGACCTGATCGCGAAGCACCGTGAGATCATAATCCCGGACATCCCGTCCGCCGACCCGTACGACACCCTCCGTCGCGTCGTAGAGACGGGAAATCAGCTGGATCAGCGAGGACTTGGAGGAGCCGGTGCCGCCCAGAATACCGATCGTCTCTCCGGAGCGGATGTGCAGCTCAATGTCGCTCAGCACATTCCGTTCTGCACTCTTCGCATACTTGAAGCTCACATGTTCGAAGTCGACGGAGCCGTCCCGCACCTCGTAAGCCGCATTCTCCGGGCTCCGGAGCGTGCTCTCCTCCTCCAGCACCTCTGCGATCCTCCGCGCCGACTCTATCGACATCGTCACCATGACGAAAACCATGGAAAGCATCATAAGACTCATCAGGATCTGAAAGCTGTAGGCAAGCAGGGAGGAGAGCTGCCCGACATCCAGCTCTAGTCCGCGGGAGGTGATGATCGTATAGGAGCCGAAGCTCAGCACGAAGATCATCACCACATAGAGACAGAACTGCATCAGCGGGTTCGCCGCCGCGAGGATCTTCTCCGCCTGCATGAAGTCGTCCGCCAGCTCCGCCGCCGCCGCGTTAAACTTCTGTTTCTCATAGTTCTCTCGTACAAAGGACTTCACGACGCGCATCCCGAGGATATTCTCCTGAATGGACTCGTTCAGCCGATCGTACTTCTTGAAAACCGCCCGGAAGAGCGGCATGACGCTCCGCATCCCGAGGATCAGACCGAAAGCGAGGATCGGGATCACAATCACGAAAATCCATGCCATCTTTCCTCCCATGAGAAATGCCATGATGAGGGAAAACAGCAGCATCATCGGCGCGCGGAAAGCGAGCCGGATCAGCATCATATAGGCGAGCTGGACATTCTGCACGTCCGTCGTCATACGCGTCACGAGCGAGGCGGTCTCGAAGCGGTCGATATTCTCGAAGGAAAACTCCTGAATTCGATAGTACATATCCTTTCGAAGGTTTCGGGAAAAGCCGGTCGCCGCCGTAGCGCTGTAATTCCCCGCCGTCTTCCCGAAGAGGAGCGAGCCGGTCGCCAGCACGAGCAGGAGCACGCCGTAGCGCACGATCACCGATAGGCCGCAGCCCGCCTTGATCAGATTGATCAGATTCGCCGTGATAAACGGGATGATGCACTCCAATATCACCTCTCCGGTCACCAGCGTCGGCGTCAGGATAGATGCCGTCTTGAATTCGCGTATCGACTTCGACAGCGTTTTAAGCATATCCACTGGAATTCTCCTTTCTGTTTCCCGAAATCCGCAGCCTGCTGTAAACTCATGTGCCGGATACTCCGGCATCACATACTGTAGGAGGGAAACTCTGATTTATCTGCGGTGCACGCGTCATGGGCGCGCCTCCCAAAGGACGCTCTCTGCTTCTCCGCCTTAAATAACTGAGTCATTTTAGAGGAAATTCAGAAATATGTCAATGAAGGCAGCTTACCCTTTCATTCTTTTTTCAGATCTTCAAACAATCAGGGAACACGCGTTCCCCCCCCCGACAAGCGAAAGAGCTCCTGTATCAGACGCCGCTTCTCCTCCGGCACCGGCTTCGGGTAACGCTCCGGATTCGCCAAGAAGAAGCCCTGCAGATAATCCGCCCCCAGACAGATGACCGTCTCCAGCTCTTCCTTCGTTTCTATCCCCTCCGCAATGATGAATTTCCCACGCTCATGCGCATAGCCCACAATGTTCCGGAAGATCGCCTGCTTGTCCGGATCGCTGTCAATGGAGCGAACGATTTCGAGATCGACCTTGATAAAGTCCGGATTGATGAGCAGAAGCATCTTCTCGCTGTTATAGCCGGTGCCATAGTCGTCCAGCGCCGTCCTCCAGCCGAGACGTTCGAGGCATTCCCGCTTCGCTTCCCAGATCGTACCGTCGATGTTCTCCTCCTCTGTCACCTCAAGAACGATCCGATCCATTCCTGTACGGAGCCGCTGCAGCTGCTCTGCATAGAGGAGTCTGCCGCTCCACTGGTTGGAGATAGAATTGATGAAAATATAGCTCTCCTCCGGAATCACTCCGCCTTCCTTCAGCTCACAGACCCGCTCCAGCGACATTTCCCAGGTCAGCTCCTCGATCTGATTCAGCTTCCCTTCCCGCTTCGCGGTCTCCATCACCTCCCCCACGGAACGGAAGCCCGGATTCATCGGACGCATCAGCGCCTCATAGCCGAAGACCTCTCCGCTCTCCGCACTTAAAATCGGCTGCATAGCATAGAAAACCTCCCGCTCGGAGAGAAGCCTGGTCAGCGATGCCGCCTTAAAGCTGTAATCATTCATGCACAGATAGCTCTCCCTGTCAAAGAAATGCAGGTCTCCCTTGTGCAGTCTCTTCACGCTATACATCGCAAAGTCCGCAAAACGGCTTAATTCGTCGATGCTCCGACTGTCCTCCGGATAGCAGGCGATGCCGCCGGACGCCTGCACCGGCTGCTCTCTGCCGTCCGGAAGCAGGATGAACGCACTCCGAAGCTGCACCCGAAGCTGCTCCACGCGCTGCTCCAGCTCTTCCCTGCTCCCGAGCCCGTAGAAAAAGAGATTGAACTCGTCCCCTGAGATCCGCGAACAGAAGCCGCGCGCCGCCGTACAGCTCTCCAGCGTCCGCGCCGCCTTCTGGATGTAGCGATCCCCGTAGTCGTGCCCATAATGATCATTGACGTATTTCAGATTGTCGAGATCCAGCATCAGGAATACAGCCAGCCCCAACTTACTCGGATTCTGCCGGAAGAGTCGATCCAGCTGCCGCCGGAAGGCGCGCCGGTTCAGAAGCCCTGTCAGCGCGTCGTGATCCCTCTCATAGGAAAGCACTCTCTTTTCCAGTATTCTCGAGGTCACGTCCTCTGCAAGCCCATACTGTATTCCGCCCGCCGTCAGCAGCCTGAGATGCACATAGCGCTGCTGCTCCCCTACCTTCACCTGGTAGAGCGTGCCATCCCAGTCTGTCTCCGTCAGCACCCTATGCCCTTCCATTTCCCGGAGCCATTCCCGAAACGCTGCTGCACTTACACCGCGGGTCTCTCGCTCCGGCATACCGAAGATCGAAAAGAAGGAATCCGTCAGGAATACGCTGCTCTTCTCTCCCTCTGCCATGAAGCCGGCGATACCGTTGCTCGCCATACGGAGGATCCGCGAAAACTTCTGCTCATACTCCATCGCGTCCCTGCTGAGCTTCGCCACCGTATCGGAGAGCATATCGATCTCCCGTATCCCGGTTTCCTGCAGCATGCCTGCCCCCTCCGCCCCCTTCTCCCGCAGCTCCTGTATCAGCTTCGAGATCGGAAGCTGAATCTCATAGGAAAGCAGTATGCTGCCGGCTGTTCCGGTCAGGAGCGTCAGCCCAGTAGCGAAAAAAAGCATCCAAAGAAAGCGGTTCACGAAGGCATAGAGATTCCGCTTCGGAACCACTGCCGCGAGCACCCAGCGCTCCTCGTAAAAGGGAGTATAGTTATTGTAGAGGCTGAGTGCCTCCTCATGGATGTAAAAATTCTTCCGATCCGGTATCAGACAGCCCTCCTCTGTTCCGGATATCCACGTCCCGCTGTTCTGCCCTGCGACAGTGCGGTACGCTCCCTCCCGTTCCGAATCCGGCTGTCCCAGAAAATAGCTCCCGTTTCCGTCCAGCTCTGTGCTCGAAAGGAGCTTCTGCAGATAACTGATCGTGATATCTATGCCGCAGACCCCGTAGACCGTTCCGTCCGGCAGGATCAGCGGCACGGAATAATAGATGGCATCCTGCGCATCATGATAGAGCTTCGTCGGCCCCGACCAGAGCCCGCAGTCCTGCCAGCTGTAGCCCTTCTTATTCCGATATGCCGTGTCAAAGGGGCGATAAAAAAAGGGATAGCTCTGATAATCGATCCCCTCCCGCCGGAAGTCGAAGTCAATATCCCAGAGGGAATCCAGCGTAATTCGGAGATGCTGTGCGACAGAGACCGGCCCCCGCAGCATCAGGAGGTTGGAATAGCTCTCCCTGCCTCTTCCCGGCGCGTTGCTCCGGATATAAACACCCTGCTTGGCATGAAGCGCTGTCCCGCTCTCCGCCGCCGTGAGATCCTCTGTATTCAGGATGATGTAGGTTCCCGTCACCTGATTCCGGCTCTGCATTGTAATGATGCGGGGCGCCAGATATTCCAGCAGCTCCGCTGCGAGACCATCGTCACTGTCCAAGGAGGAGGCGGTGAGACCTCTCCTCTGCAAAAAGCGAAGCGTCTGTGCATTTATGTCCGTTACACAGCTCTCCAGATCCATCCAGTGATTCAGCATTTCATTCTCGATGAACTCCTTCCGGCTGACGGTCTGTTCATCGACGACGGCGCGCTCATTCTGCCGAAGCTCCCGTATGACGCCCTGACCGAGGATCATTCCGAGGAAGAGCAGCAGCTCCAGCCCCATCCAGAGCATGACAGGAATCGCTATTTTATGAAATATCGGTCTTTTCTTCATTCCCACCCTTCATTCGCCGCCTGTACCGCTTCCGTAAGCTCTGCCATGATCCCTGCGTACCATATACCGAAATACCGCTCCGACTCGAAATCTGCTGCGGCTTCCCTCAAATTCTGCCCCCTCTGCTGCCGCTGCAGCACAACCCTCCGGTCTCTGTCCGCAACCGTCTGCATATTATCCTGAAGGATCCCCCGAATCCGGTGGACCCGCCCCTTCACGCTGTACAGCGCGCAGTGCCGCACAGTATCGATGGAACTCCGGACGCTGTCGGAAACCTTATCTCCGTTTTTTATCGCGCTGCGGATCTCCTCCATATCGTTCGCCGCCCGCTTCACCGGCAGATAGCCGGAGCCGACGGAGAAGCGGATATTATTCTCCTCCTTGGTAAACCATCTGAGAAACTCCACGCACGCCTCTATCCTCCGTTCGCTGCCCTTCAGCACTGCCATCCCCGCGCCCTGCTGCACCGCGTATGCCTCTCCGTCCCGAAAGCGAGGTGCCTCCATCGCCAGCATCTCGATCGGATACTTCTCGCTGCTGCTCCGTATCACCTCCGTCGGGAAGAAGGACGCGCTGGAGGAGGATCCCACATAGCAGAGGGCATCTCCGCTCTTGACATCATCGCTTCGGAAGCGTCCGTTCGCGCAGAAATAGCCTCGGATATACGGAATATAGTAGTTGTCCCAGAGCTCCCGCGCGACCCTGCGCGGGAAATTCAGCTGCAGCTTCCCGTCCGTGCCCACATTCACGAGATCCACGCCAAGCTGCTTCGCCCCGACGAGCATATAGTTTGCAAGCGCATCCCTGCCGAAGAATGCCCTGCCATCCCCCGCTGTCTCCGTCAGGCTGTCCGTCCACTCGTAATAGATCCGCGCGGTTCTCGTAAGTCCCTCCAGTGTGGAAAGCTCGGACAGCTCCACATCACAGGCTTCGGAGAAGCGCTCCCAGTCCGTCCGATTCAGCATCAGGAGCTCCGTCGCCTTCGCCACCGGAAAAACCTTCAGCGAGCCGTCATTATACAGATCCCCCTCGTCAAGGTAGCCCGGAACATACTCCTCCCTCTCCTGCTCCGTGAAGTAGGGCGCGAGATCCTCGATCAGTCCCAGATCATCCAGCGCATAGACATTGTCCGTATAGCAGGAGAAGATATCCGGCAGCGCCGGCGCGCCGGCGCGCTTCTCCACCGACGCGCGGAGCTTCTCTGTCAGTGTCTCGATATCCCCCTCGCTCGACGCCTCCACCACGATGCCGTGCCCGCTGCCATAGCCGTCATTGAACTCCTGTACCAGCTCGTTGAACCTCTCCAGCTGTGCACCGCTGTAATAGGTCCAGAGACTGAGATTCACCGGTTCCTTCTCTTCTCTCACCTGCTTCACATTGTAGTAGCAGCACATGGCAAGCTGCAGGGTCGTGAGAAAAACCAGCGCCGTCCCCAATGCCTTCTTTCTCTTCATCCTCTCCCCCCTTCTGCGTGCTTCCACGCCGCATTCTAAGAAAGGAGAGACAGGCTTCCCCTATCTCCCCCAGGTCTCCGATACGTTTTATTTCTCGATGTCCCTGCCGCAGAGCTCCAGCAGGATATCCACACAGCAGTCGATACCCAGTGTTCCGGAATCCAGCGTGATATCGTAGTTCTGCGATTTTCCCCAGGTTTGCTCCGTGTAATACTTGTAATTGAAGGAGCGCTTCTTGTCAATATCCCGCAGCATCCGATCGCTGTGCTCCGCCTCCTTGTAGACCTCCGTGATCCGCCGTTTCCGCTTCTCGACGCTCGCATGAATGAAGACATTCAGCACATCCTTCCGCTCCCGGAGGATGTAGTCCGCGCATCTGCCGACGATGACGCAGGGTCCCTTCCTCGAAAGATCGAGGATCACCTCCCGCTGCTTGCTCCAGAGATAGTCCTCCGGACTCATCCCAAAGCTCGAGCTCCGCGCGGAGAAGGAATACTCGAACCAGTTCCGTGCCGAAGCGTACTCCCCCTGCTTCTTGACATACTCCTCCGCGAATCCGGTCTTGTATGCCGTCTCTGTGATGATTTCCCTGTCATAGAACGGGACACCCAGCCTATTCGCCAGCTTCTCCCCGACTTCACGCCCGCCGCTTCCGAATTCTCTTGAGATCGTAATAATTCCCGGCTTCATAAGCTACCTCCTCCGCTGTATGAGAACTTTTCTTACTTTTATTTTAGTATTTTCCGCCTCCGATTTCAACCGATTTGTGAAAAAAAATTCCAAAAAACGCAGAAATCAGTGTATTTTTTTCTCAAGGAAGCCCTCCCAGAGCAGATCGAGCAGCAGACTGAGCAGAACTCCCCAAACGACGTCTACGATCGAATGCTGCTTGATGAACAGAGTCGAGAGCACAATGAGGATGCCGCTCAGATAAACCGCCTCCCGCTGTCTCGCCGGAACATGCCGGAGATCCCGCACCGAGAAGCAGATTGCCGCCGTACTGGAAACGTGCATGCTCGGGCAGACGTGCTGCGGGGTGTCGATGCGCCGAAGCAGGAGAATCGCCCGGGAACAGAGATCTCTTCCCGGAAGCGGCTCCCGGATATCAATCCCATTCGGATACAGGACATAGCAGAGCAGACAGACGGTGTAGCCTGTGAAAATCAGGAAGCAGAGCTTCAGAAAATCTTTCTTTTTCTCAAAGAAATAAAAATAGAAGATACTCGCCGGAAAAAAGAACCACCAGAAGGCATAGGGCAGAAAAAAAGCCGGAATCGTCGGAATCAGACGATCCAGCGGACAGCGGATCAGATGAAACTCCGCCTGCGGAAAACGCTCCAGCAGACCGAAGCACAGGAGATACGCCGGAATGTAGAGGAGCACCGCCCCATAACGACGCGCACGGAGCAAGCTCCTCCAATCCTGGCTGCGCCGCTCCCGAAAAAGACCTCGTCCCCGCATCACGCTCTCCTCTTCCCCTCGAAAAACATTGCAACCGTTCCGGGACCGGTGTGACAGCCGATCGTCGTCCCGATCGGATAGATCTCGACACACTTCACCCGCGGGAAGCGTGCGAAGATCCGTTCCCGCAGCGCCTCCGCATCCTGAATGCAGTCCGAGTGGCTGATACAGCATCTGCCGCTGAAGTCCGCGCCCTCCGAACTGAGGCTCTCTATCTTCTGCAGCATCCTTTCCATCGTCCTCTTCTTGCCCCGAAGCTTCTCCACCGGCTTCAGGCTCCCATCCGCGGCGACCCGCAGAAGCGGACAGATATTCAGGACCCTGCCTACGAAGCCGGCAGTCTTCGATACCCGCCCCCCGCGGATAAAGAAGGTGAGATCCGATGTGAAGAACCAGCTCTGAATGCAATGCTTCCGCTCCTCGAGCTCGTCCCGGAGGCTGTCAAGCTCCCTCCCGCTGTCCCGGAGATCCGCGGCGATATCCACGAGCAGGCCATAGCCGGAGGAGGCACAGAGAGAATCGACGACATATATTCTCCGCTCCGGAAACTCCTCTCCCAGCGTCTCCGCAGCGATGCGGGCGGAATTGATCGTCCCGGAAATCCCACTGGAAAGGGTAATGTGCAGGACATCCCGCCCCTGCTCGAGCTCCTCCCGGAAGAGCCGCTCGTACTCCTCTGCATTAACCTGTGAGGTTCTGGTCTCCGCGCCGTCCAGCATTCGCCGGTAGAGCTCATGCGGCTGCATCGAACGAAAGAAATCGTCCAGATATTCGGTCTCGTCCAGATAATAGTGGAAGTAGGCGAGCTTGATTCCCCTCCGCTCCGCCCATGCGTGATTCAGATCCACCGTGGATTCACAGCTGATGGTAAAATTTGGCATATTCTCCTCCCTTTAGTCGATGACATTCCGAATGGCTACCGGCGTTCTATAATTCCAGCGCGCGATTTTGATGCCGGAACGACGGGAGGCGGCGTTAACGACCTGCCCGTTCCCGATATAGATCCCGACATGATTGATCCTGCCGGAGCGGTTGGCATAGAATACCAGATCCCCCGGCTTCATCGTCTCACTCGTGACCTTCCTGCCGGAACCCGCCTGCGCCCGGGAAGTCCGCGGTACGCTGATATTGAAATGACGGAGCACCGACAGCACGAAGCCGGAGCAGTCCGCACCCTTCGTGAGAGAAGTGCCGCCCCATACATAGGGGTTCCCGACGAACTGACAGGCAAAATTTACGATTTCATTCCGGCGTGCCATCGCTGCGTTCGCTGCCTCCACTGCCGGATAGTACTCGATCGCCTCCTGCAGCGCGTACATGACCGTGACATTCCGGTCTCTGGTCGAAACATACGCCCCCTGCTCACTGTCCTCATCGTCGCCCGTATCGAGATCGAGCTGCACCCAGCCGTCGAGCTGGTTTATGACATTGTAGCGCTGATCTCTGACGATCCTGGTCCATGCCGCAGAGTCCGTTGTCGGCTCCGCCCGCACGTTCAGCGCATCGGTGTTCACGATTGCCATCACGCTCGCATGATTCACGGCGAGCTGCTCCGCCTCCTTCCCTGTAGCGATGAAGTCCGCCTTCACATAGCCCGTGACCTTGCCGGAGCTGATCCGATACCAGCCGTCCTCCTCTCCGAGTATATTCGCCGCCGCGTAGCCCGGAAACTTGCCGATGATATTGCCGATGCCGCTCGTGTCCTTCGTCTTCCTGATGTTGACATAGTCCGCTGCCTTGGATACGCCGAGCCTGTCATAGCTGTTCAGCACCTTCCGCCGAAGATCCAGAGATCGCGCCTCGTCCAGTCCGTAGGAAAGCCGTGTATTCTCCGGGAGCGCGGACATATAGGCATCCTCCGCGGAATCGAGATTGTCCGTCCTGACCCTCACCCAGTCCGTACCGACCTGCTCGAGCACCTCATAGCGCTCTCCCTTCGCGGCGGAGCCGATGGTATTGCCGTCTGTAAGCTCCGGAGCGCTCCGAAGCCGGAGCTTATCCGCGAGTACAGTCGCACGCAGCCGGATGAGCCCGGGAACCGCCGCGGCCGCCTCCTCTCCCCGGAGGAGATAGCTGCCGGCGACATAGCCCTCCATCCCGCCGGAGCGCACATACATCCAGCCCGCAGCGCCCTCGACATTCTCTTCGAGGATCTCTACCGCCGCGCCGTTCCTGAGCATCCCTCTGATATTGCTGAGATCCCTCTGATCCGGGGCGGAGCGGAGGTTGATATAGGAGCTGCACTGTACGATCCCGAGATTCGTATAGGAGGCGATTGCCTCCTGTACGCGAAGCTCCTCCTCAGAGGGGCCGCTCTCCATACTCTCTTCGCTTTCCGTCTCATTCACGACGCTTGCAGAGGCGGTCTGCCGTCCGTCCTGCGTGAGACGGCGCAGCTTCCCGGCGCGAAGCGAAAGTCCCGCGAACAGCAGCAGGCAGAGCAGCACCGCTGCGGCGAGCCCGAGCCGGAGATTCCGCTGCATGGGTCTCCGGCTCCTTCTCTCCCGCTTCCTTTGAAGCTCCGCCGCGAGCCTCTCCTGCAGCGCCGCCTCCCCGTCCGACAGCATTTCCCCCTTCACAGGCGACTCCACCTCCAAAGGCGGCGAAGAGGCGAAATCCGGTTCTTCCTCCGGTTCTATGTCGTTTTCTGCAGCTTCCTCTCTCTCCAAGCCGATGGATGCCGCAGGATCCGGCGCTCCGCCTGTTTTCATATCATTTTTTGCAGACCTGCCCGCCTCCGGCCGCCGTTTCTCCTCCAGCTCGTTATAGTCCTCGATTTCCAGCCTTGCCATCTGTCGTCCCGCCGTCCTCCTTCTATCCAGACGCTTTTCCCGAAGCAGTCAATGCACGCTACTCCTCCGGCAGATTCCCCGTCATTTTACCCCGAACGGCTCTATTTGGCAAGCTGCACTTGCCGGTCTTTTACTGTACGAGTCCCCCCTGTCCTGCGACAGGACGATCTCCATACTTATAAGGGCGGACAGTCTGCTATCTGAACAGAGCAGCAAGTATAAAGAACTGCGCAGGCGCTCAGCGGGAAAACGGAAGCAGAGAGTACATCAAGATAAAATGGCAGGCGCTCCCGCCCATCACGAAGAGGTGAAAGATCTCATGGGAACCAAAGTAGCGATGCCTGCTGTTGAAAATCGGACATTTCAGCGCATAGATCACTCCGCCCGCGGTATAGATGATCCCGCCCGCAAGCAGCCAGCCGAACTCATCCGGACGAAGCGCATGCCGAAGCGGAGAGAAAGCGAGTACGCATGCCCAGCCCATCCCGATATAGAGCAGAGAGGAAACCCAGCGCGGACAGTAAACCCAGAACGCTTTGATGAGAATGCCGAGCAGGGCGAGCCCCCAGATGACACCGAGCAGCAGAAACCCAAGTTTACCCCGGAGTACGAGCAGGCAGATCGGCGTATAGCTCCCGGCGATCAGCACGGCGATCATCATGTGATCAAACTTCTTGAGCGCCGTATTGACACGCTTCGAACGGTTCAGAGAATGATAGAGCGTGCTTGCGAGGTAGAGAAGGATCATGCTTCCCGCGTAAATCGCGAGGGAAATCAGGTAGATACGTCCCGGCGCCCGCGCCGCCAGATACAGAAGCGGAACCGCCGCGGCGACTGCCAGAAGCAAGCCGATAAAATGGGTGATCGCGCTTCCCGGATCCTTTATATGCGTTTCGATGGTCTTCCACATATTTTGCTCCTTTCCTTATACGGTTTTATTAAATACATAATATAGTTTTGAAAACTATATTATGTATTTAATATTATATCATTCTTCCCAAAAAAACAAGCGAAACCCGAAACCCTTATGATAAATCACATCGCAGAGGATGCCGGAATGTCCGCTCACGCAAGCATGACGTCCATTCTGCCGCTTGACAGGGACTTATACAGAAAAATCCCACCGGTTTCCCGGTGGGATATAAGGCAAAGCAGCAGAGCGGCATGCCGAACTTATAGCGTTGGTGACGCCGAAGCCTTCCGCATGCAGGTTTATTCACCGAATCTCCAGCGCCTCCTCCAACGCCAGAATCGCAAGCGACTGCCCGTACGCCATGGGCGCGATCAGGATGTTCTTATAATGCGCACTGTCGTTCCCCATGCCGGTGCCGGCAGATACCTTCCGCACCGTGCCGTCCGCATCGATATTCCGGAGGATGCCCTCGACGGCGCGCTCCGCGCTCTCGAGATAGGAATCGTCAAGGAATCCCATCCGGATGCCCTTCAGCATTCCTGCCGCGACCGCCGCAGAGCCGGAGCATTCCTCATAGCTGCTCTCGTCCGTCAGTACGGTATGCCATAGTCCGCTCTCTGCCTGCAGCTCCCGCAGCGCGCCGACCTGCGCCCGGTAAGTGTCGAGCAGAATCGCCTTCACTCCCGGATTCAAGCTGCCCCGGAACATCTCGAGATAGTCCGGAAGCCCCAGTGTAAACCAGCTGTTCCCGCGGCACCAGAAGATGCCGCCGAAATTGTGGTATCCGCGGAAGCTCCAGCCGTGGTAGAAAAGGCGGCATCTCGTATCATAGAGATACTTGATATGCAGAAGCATCTGATGGATGCCCTCGTCAATCCATTCGCTTTTCCGGTACTTCTGCCCCATCCGATTCAGGAAGAGCACCGTCATGAAGAGGGTATCAATCCACAGCTCATTTTCATTCAGGCGCACCCCCTGCCGGTCTCCATTCGCACTCGTGACATGCTGGAAGCCCCCCTCCTTTGTCCGCGGCAGGCAGTTCATCAGCCAATCCGCCCAATCGAGACAGAGCGCCTCGAACGAAGGGTCGTGATAGTAGTCATTCAGGGAAACCAGCGTCAGGAGCGGCATCGTGGTATTGATGTTCCGGGAGGGCAGACCCTCTCTGATGTTGTCCGTAAACCACGCATGCAGAAACGTCCGGTACTCCTCATTCTGCTCCCGCTCCATAAGCTTCAGGATGCCGTAGAGCCCGACCCCCTGCGGCCAGTCCCATTCCCGTATCCCGAAGTCACGCCGGAAGAAGCCGGCCGCCTCTCCGCCCTGCGCTGCGATCTCCTCCTGCTCCGCATCCCCCAATCCCCGCAGCTTCTCTATACAGAGCGCGAGCTTTTCCCGCAGTATCCTCTCCTCCGTCCTCATTCTCTATCCCATCCTCTCCTCCGCCTCTCCGGAAATCTCACCGCAGTGCGCACCCCGATATACTGCGCCGCCATAGACCTCTCGCATGCTCTCACCGCAATACACACGTACGTCCTGCATCCGGATGTCCTCCGCATAATTGAGATATACGCCGTAGAGCTTCGATGGGAGAATACCGTCTGTCTCGCAGGGACGCAGGTCATAGCTGTCCGTCTGCCACTTCGAGCGCTTCTCGAGGCAGAGCCGGACATTCCGGAGCGAGATGTCCCGCAGCAGATGTCCCTCGCTGCCATGGATAAAAATGCCGTTTTCGCCTGTACAGCTCACATTCTCGATATGAACGCCGCGGATCTGTCCGGCGCATACCCCGCCCTTCCGATCCAGCGCGGTGATGCAGACCGCCTCCGCCCTTCCCCACCATTCCTCCGAGAAGCGGCGGGTCTCGATGCTTATGTTGGAAATGAAGACATTTTCCACATTGCCTCCATCGCGGAGCTGAATGCAGATCCCGCGGTTGCTCCGGCTGATCACACAGTTCTGAATGAGAACATTCCGAAAATCATCCGTGCTCTCCGAGCCGAGCTTGATCGCGGAGCTGGTAGAGACCAGCGTACAGTTCGCGATCAGGATGTTCCGACAGGGGCCGTACCCCGAGAATGCGCCGGTATTCTTCAGGACAATGCAGTCATCCGCGCACTCGATATGGCAGTTTACGATGCGGACATTCTCACAGTGATCCGGATCGATCCCGTCGCAGTTCGCCATATTCAGGCTGTTCAATATCCGGATGCCGTCAATCAGCACGTCCCGGCAGCCGACGAGGTGGACGGTCCAGAACGCGCTCTCGGTGATCGTGATGTCCCGGATGGTGAGCTGCGAAACCGCCTCCGTCAGAATCACCGGAATCCTCGGATAGAAGGCGCCGTCGATGTGATAGGGCTTTTCCTCTCCATGATAGATCCGCTCTGCACCGCTGATCGTCCCGAAGCCGGTAATACGGATATTTTCCCCGCCCTTCGCATAAAGGAAGTACTGCTTCGGTCTGCCGTCATACTCGCTGTTTACATAGGATGGCACGCCGCTGTGCAGCTGCAGCTCCCCATCCTCTGAGAAGCTCCGGTAGTCGGCAAGCTCCGTGCTCCCGCGTAGCTCCGCCCCGCTCTCCAGATGCAGCTCTATATTTTCCCGAAGCAGCAGAGAGCCGCTCAGGTAGACCCCGCCGCCCGGGAGAAGCACCCGTCCCCCGCCCGCTGCATGGCAGCGGTCGATCGCACGCTGTATCGCCTCCGTATCCTTGTGCACGCCGTCTCCGGCCGCGCCGAAGTCCCTTACATTATATGCCATATCCTGCCCTCTTCGTTCCCCTTTAAAGCATCGCGTCTGTCAATATGCGGCTTTGCCCGTGACGCCGGGTCTGAACCGCAGCGCCGCGAAACCACGCCTTTCGATGCGGCTCTGCCTGCTTCAGGCGTATCAGATCCGAGCAATTGCCGCAAACCACTCCGGTGCGAGATACTTCGAGGTATTCCGCACCATATCGCGGAGCAGGGTGCGAAGCTCCTCTTCCGTACAGTTCCTCCCCCGAAGCAGCGGATCCGTGCGAAATGCCGCAAGGAGCAATCCTGCGTCCGGGTGCAGCGCCGCATTCAGCACTCTCTCATGGTTCTCGATATGCGGCAGGAGCAGCGCGCGGATCGCCTCCGGTACTTCCCCGGCATAGATCGGACGGATATGATCCCGCTCAAATACGGCGTTTGTCTCCACCAGCGCTCTTTCCGGAAGGTTCGGGATCTGTCGTGCGGTATTCGGGATGTTTACATTGCTGACGACTCTCCCTAGCCCGCAGAGCGCCTTGATCAGGAGGATGCCCTCCTCGCCGGTCGGCTCGAGATCGAGCGCCTCCTCCCCGCTGACGAGCCTTCTGCTCCGCGCGAGCCGCTTCCCGAGATCTTCCTTCCGCCATGCGACCGTGGTGAGCCCGAAGCCCCAGCGCTGCACGGTCTCCGGATCCCGCAGATACTCGTCTCCCGGCATGAACTCGGCGAGGTGGCGGTCTCCTGCCGCTGCGATCGCACCGAAGCGCCGGAAAAGATCCATCTTGACCCTGTTTTTGCAGCGGAAGGAGGCGTTCAGCCAGTTCTCTCCCTCCACCGTATAGCCCTCGTCGAAATGCCGCTCGATATAGTCCCTGTACAGGGGGAAGAGGTCTACATTCCGATAGGAAGCGGAGGAAAACCATGTGAAATGATTGATCCCCAGCACATTGACATGAATGTCGTGCCAATCGACCCCTTTCTCCCCGCTCTCCTCCTCATAGATTCCCTTCAATACCTTCTGCGTCCCGAAAACCTCATGGCAGCAGCCAAACGCCTTAATCTCCGGGAAGACCTGATACAGTGTCTTCACACAGAGCGACATCGGATTGGTATAGTTGATGACCCATGCTTCCGGCGAATAGCTTCTGACCGCCTCCGCAATCTCCACAAACATCGGAACGGTGCGGAGCGCGCGGATCATCCCGCCGGGGCCCGCGGTATCTCCCACCGACTGCCAGACCCCCAGCCGCTCCGGCAGATGCACATCAGACTCCATCTCCTCGAAGCTTCCCGGCAGAATCGAAATCACGACGAAGTCGCAGCCTGTCAGTGCTTCCCGAAGAGAACCCTTCGTCTCAAATTTCCACCCTCCCTTCGCGTCCGGCCGCGACATCAGCCGATTTCCGATCGTCTCATTCGCCCGCGCCGCATTTTCGTCGATATCATAGAGCCGGATCGTACCGGAGAGCTGCGGATCCAGCGCAAGATCTGTCATGAAGGTCCACGCCCAGCCCCTCGATCCGCCTCCGATATACGCGATCTGCAGCTCCTTCATTTTCCCGTTTTCAAAAAACATATTGTCAGCCCCCTTCTTCTAATCCAGCCGGAATACCTGCGTGAGCTTCGGCTGCGCGCCGGTCTCCGGATCCATCCGAAGCTCCAGGATATCCTGCATATATGCATTCCACCGCTTCACGACCGGGCTCTCCGCCTGCACTTTCTCTGCGTACGCCACGCCCCTTTCACACTCGTAATAGCCGAAGAGCTCCTCCCCCGAGGCGAAGATGCTGTAGTTCCGGATGCCCGCTGCCCATAGCACCTCCGCCATCTCCGGCCAGAGCTCCGCATGCCGTCTCCGGTACTCTGCCATACAGCCTGCCTTGACTCTTCCCCTCCATGCCAGCCGTTCCGCGCATTTGCTCTCCTTCTCATAGAGGAAGCGCTCCGGCAGGCTAAGCCGGAAGTCCGCGGCGAGCGCACGGAAATCCTGCGGGCGGATCGTTTGCAGCCTGTCCGAACGGACGGAGAGCACCTTCACCAGAATCTCCGCGGACTTCTCGATCGTGTGCATCAGCCCGAAGCAGAGATCGAAGCTCTCTCCGGAGCAGAACAGCCCGTGATGCGCCCAAACCACCGCATCATACCGCTCCATCAGCCGGCTCGTCTCCACCGCGATTTCCCGTCCGCCCGGTACCATCCAGCCGACGACCCCGATCCCGTCCGGAAAGACGACGGGGCACTCCGTCGCCATCTCCCAGAGCTCCCGCGTGAATACCTCATCCTTTAAGGGCAGGACAAAGGTCAGCGCGATCAGATTCGGCGTATGCGCATGGTAGATCACTCTGTGCCGTCCGTTCGTGGCCCGCTTCTTCACCTCATGATTCATCAGGTGCGTCGGCAGCTCGCTGGTCGGCTTGCCGCCATCCCGGAGCCCCCAGAGCAGGCGGTAGTTCTCCCCCGCCGGATCCAGCTCGATAATCGCAAGGCAAGCCTCCGGATCGAGCGCGACATTTCGCATGAATTTCCCGCTCCCGCTCACAAGAAATGCCTCTCCGGAAAGCCCCGGAACCGCTGTCCCGATCGACTGCCATACTCCGTCCGTGCGGAGCCGCGGACGAAGCGTCGAAAGCTCAGATTCCCGGATCCGATAGCTCAGGTTCCCGCCATTCCTCTCATGCCAGCCCTGCGCATAGCCGTCGCTGCACAGCCTGATGAAGCCCTGTACAAATTCCGCATCCGTTACCCTCATTCTGTTCCTCCCAGTCTCTTCTATGCCTTATACCGCTTATCTCCGCCCGGAGAGCACCTCTTTCTCATATTTCCGGATCTCCGTGAACCATTCTCCGTCTGCCGGCGCGCCGCAGCGCTCGCAGTAGCACTCCCATACCGTGCCGAACGGGAGCGTTTTCAGCTCCTCCTGCCGTGCGAGGAGCTCCGTGAAACGGCTCTCCTCCTGCAATTCCCTGAGTTCCGCAGCCGGCTGGAGCAGTGCGTAGAGCAGCGCCTTCTCCGTATTCCGGAAGCCGATCGTCCATGCGGCGATGCGGTTGATGCTCGCGTCGAAGAAGTCCAGCGCGATGTCGACCCTGCCGTCCAGCCCGCCGCAGCGCACGATCTCCTTCGCAATCTCCCGCGTCTCGTCGTCGAAGCGCACCACATGATCGGAATCCCAGCGCACCGGACGCGTCACATGGAGCGCGATCTCCGGAAAGAAGCTGAGCAATGCCGGAATCTTGTCCGAAACCAGCTCGGTCGGATGGTAATGCCCGTTGTCCATCAGAGGGATGCAGCGATGCTTGTTCTCCGCTGCATAGAGCAGCGCGAACTCTCCGCTGCCCGCAGTATAGGACTCGACCCCGATGCCGAAGACCTTGGATTCGACGCAGGGCTTCACTTTCCCGAAGTCATAGGGCTCTGCGAGGATCTCGTCGATCGACTGCCGGTAGCGGAGCCGCGGTCCCAGCCTGTCCGCCGGAATATCCTTGAAGCCGTCGCCGGTCCAGATATTCATCACGCAGGGAATCCCTGTTTCCTCTGCGAAGTACGAGGCAATGCGGATGCACGCCCTGCCGTGCTCCACCCAGAAGCGTCTCGTCTCCTCGTCCGGGCTGGAGAGCGTCAGCCCGTCCTTCACACGCCTGTGCGAAAAGAAGGTCGGATTAAAGTCCAGTCCCATCCCGTGCTTCTTCGCAAATGCGACCCATTCGGCGAAGTGTCTCGGCTCTATCCTATCCCGATCCGCATGCTCCCCCGGCGAAAAAATCGCATAGCTCGCGTGTACGTTGAGCTTCTTCGTTCCCGGCATCAGGCTGAGCGCCTTCTCGAGATCCTGAAACAGCTCCTCCGGCGTCCGCGCCCTTCCCAGATAGTTTCCGGTCGCCTGAATCCCGCCGGTCAGCGGGCCGTCCTGATCGAAGCCCCTCACATCGTCCCCCTGCCAGCAATGCAGGGAAATCGGAACATGCCGCAGCTTCTCCATCGCAAGCTCCGTGTCTGCTCCTGCCGCGCGGTACTGTGCTCTCGCATCCTCATAGCGTTCCATCCTGTTCATTTCCTGTCTCCTTTTCTTCTCTTCCCACGCCTGCGCCCCTTCTCCTCCCGCCCCCTGAAGAAGAAGGATCGTATTCTCTGATTTCGAAGGATTCCCGTACCGCGCGCCGCCCTGCCGAAAGATCCGGAAGAACGCCGTCGGAAAGCAGCTGCGCGAGGATATTGCCGACCGCGGTCGCCTCCGCCGGGCCGGCATAGACCCTTTTCCCTGTCTTTTCTGCCGTAAGCGCATTGAGATACACCGCGTTCGAGCCGCCTCCGACAATATAAATGCTGTCAAAGCGCTTCCCGGAGAGCGCCTCTATCTCCGCAGAAGCCCTCGCATAGCTCTCCGCAAGGCTCTGATAGATCACAGCGGCAAGCTCCCCCTTCGTCTCCGGAATTCGCTGTCCCGTCTCCGCGCAGCGCCCGCGAACAGCGTCTGTCATGCTTTTCGGCGAGAGGAACACGGCATCGTTCGGATCTACCCTTGACGGGAACTCCCGCGCTTCCTCCGCCATGCGGCAGAGCTCCTCGAAGCTCTCCTGCTTCCCCCATTCCCGCCGCATCGACTGTATCATCCAGAGTCCCATGATGTTTTTCAGGAAACGGCAGCGATAGCCGTAGCCTCCCTCATTCGTGAAATTTGCACGACGTCCCGCCTCTGTAATGCACGGCTCCAGAAGCTCCGTCCCGATGAGAGACCAGGTTCCCGAGCTGAGATAGAGGAAGTCGCGCTCCGCCGCGGGAACCGCCATTACTGCCGATGCCGTGTCGTGGCTCGCAACCTGCAAAACCCGAAGCGAATAGCCGAGCTCCGCTGCGAGCTCCGGTCGAAGCTCGCCCAGCATCGTACCGGGCGGCATGATCTTCGGAAAGAGCGATTCCCGGAATCGGAGCACTCCGAGCAGCTCCCGATTCCAGTCTCTCGTCTCCGGTGAGACGAGCTGCGTCGTCGTCGCATTGGTATATTCACTTCTCGCAATGCCGGTCAGCCGGTAATTCAGGTAATCCGGCATCAGCAGCAGCTTCTCCGCGTTTTCCAGCTCCTCCGGCGCCTGCTCCCGATGTGCCAGCAGCTGGTAGATCGTATTGAAGGGCTGCTTCTGTATCCCGCTTATCCGGTAAAGCTCGCGCTCCGGAATATACATAGCGAGCTTCCGTTCCATCCCCTCGGTGCGTTTGTCCCGATAGCCGCAGCAGTTCCCGAGCTGCTCTCCTCTCCCGTTCAGCAGCACGTAATCGACTGCCCAGGTATCGATCCCCATCGTCTTCGGAAGCTTCCCCAGCTCTCTGCAGCGCTTCATGCCGCGCAGCAGCTCCGCGAAGAGCCGCTCCGTGTCCCAGAGAAGATGCCCGTCCCGCTCGATCATTCCATTCTCGAAGCGATAGACCTCCTCCAGGCGGAGTCGTCCCTCCTCATAGCTCGCGAGAATATGCCGTCCGCCGGATGCGCCGATGTCCACCGCCAGGTAATACTCTGCCATACTGTCCCTCTCAAGCCTGCAAAGCTAAGAAAACACTGATTCATTCCCATCTCACGTGCCATGTGGCGTGCGTCCCCGATTTCATCAGCACTTTCCCGATTTTTTCTGTGAAAAGCCTCTGTTTTATGTTCATTGTATGGTAAAATGCAGAAAGAAAAAAGCACATGATTTGTGAAAAAAATTAACCTGATTTGCATTACGCTTCTCTTGCTCCGGCAAAAGCGCGGCGTGTGGAAGCCTGTACCCGATACCGGGGATCCGAAGAGAACAGAATTTGCGAAGGGACAGGACTATGAGCAGATTATCCGAAGAGAAGGAGACCGCCGTGAAGCGAGAGCTCTTGGAAACGCTGAAGGCCATCACAGAGGAGGAGCGTCGCATCCTGAACGGAAGCGGCATAGACCGGAGCTTCTACAATCTCGACCTCTCCACTGTAATCGACGCCAAAAAGCTGCTCCGGGAGGGGCGGCTCATCGACCTCCGTCCTCATACCCGCTTCATCGACTTTCCGAAGCACAGCCATAACTATGTCGAGCTCGTATATATGTTCAGAGGGCAAACCACGCATTTTATCAACGGCACAGAGGTCATCCTCCATAGCGGCGAGCTGCTCTTCCTCTCTCCGGGCGCGACGCAGGAAATCCGCGCTGCCGGAGCGGAGGATCTCGCCGTCAACTTCATTATCCTGCCGGAATTCTTCGACAAGTCTCTGGACATGATCGGCGGAGAATCCTCTCTGATCCGCGACTTCCTGATTGACTGTCTCCGCACAGGGCGACAGAATGCCGGCTACCTGCACTTTCACGTAGCGGATGTCCTGCCGGTTCAGAATCTGATGGAGAACCTGATCTGGATGCTCCGCTACGATACACCGAACCGCCGCAGGCTGGATGCCACCACCATGGGACTGCTCTTCCTCCATCTTCTACGCTTCACCGACAAGCTTGAGCTGGGGACCGCGCATACAGAGCAGGAGCTGCTCCTTTCGGTCTTCCGCTTCCTCGAGGAGAACTACCGGGACGGAGAACTCTCCGCGCTCTCCCGTACACTGCGCCTGCCGCTCTGTCAGCTCAGCCGCAGCATCAAGGCGGGTACCGGGAAGAATTTCACCGAGCTTTTGCAGGAGAAACGGCTCTCCCGTGCCGCCTATCTCCTCCGGAGCACCGATCTCTCCATCACCGATATCAGCCTCGATGTCGGCTATCATAATTTCAGTTACTTCTACCGCCTGTTCCGGAGACGCTTCGGCTGCTCTCCGCGGCGCTACCGCCTGACGGTAAAGTGAATCGCAGATCAGGGCGCAGCTTCGTTCAGGAAATCCCTGCGGCCCTCCTGAGCGCGGCAGAGATGCTCTCACAGAGATTCTCCCTGCCGAGCGCCTCAAGGAAGCCCGCACGCTCCATTACCTGCCGCGGCTGCGGATTGACATGAGAGAGCAGCAGCGTGATTTTTTCTCTCCGGCAGATCTCATAGACCTCCTCCAGCGACTCCAGTCCGCTGATATCCATCGCCGGTACATTCCGCATCCGAAGGATCAGGACGCGCTTGCCTCTCTGGCTGGTAAATTCCAGATAGTCCACCGCCGCGCCGAAAAACATCGGACCTTCGATCTCATACACCATGGTATGCTCCGGAACACGCCGGAGATCCGTTTTCTCGGCGAGCGCCGTCTCTCCCTCCGCAGCAGGCGCCGCCCATTCCCGCACCCCTGCGATATCCGACATTCGCTTCATGAAGAGAAAAGCGGCGAGCACCATGCCCACCTCGATCGCGATGACGAGATCGAAGAAGACCGTCAAAAGGAAGGTCAGCACCAGCACCAGCACATCGCTCCCCGGCGCCTTCCTCACCATGTGTACGAAGCCTCTCCAGCCGCTCATGTTATAGGCGACCATGATCAGAATTGCCGCCAGCGTTGTCATCGGAATCAGAGAAGCATAGGGCATCAGGAAAAGCAGGATCAGAAGCAGTGTCACGGCATGCACCATGCCGGCAACCGGCGTCCGTGCGCCGTTCCGCACATTCGCCGCCGTTCTCGCGATCGCCCCCGTCGCCGGAATTCCGCCGAAAAGGGCGGAGAAGATATTGCCGATCCCCTGCGCCACCAGCTCCGCATTGGAGCGGTGCCTGTCTCCGATCATCCCGTCGGAGACCACGGCGGAGAGCAGGGACTCGATCGAGGCGAGTAGCGCGATCGTCATTGCCGGAGCGAGCATTCTCTGCACCAGTGGGAAGCTGAGCGCCGGCACATGAAAGGGCGGAAGCCCCGCCTGTATCGTGTAGAGATCCCCGATCGTCGTCACCGGCAGATGTAAGAGCTGTACCGCCGCGGTCGTCAGAAAAATCGCGATCAGAGAGCCGGGGATCCTCTGCGAAACCCTCGGCCAGAAAATCTGGATCAGCAGCGCCGCCAATCCCACCAGCAGGGTCAGAGGCTGAAGGGTATGAAAATTTGCCGCATACGCTGCGAGCTTCTCCGGAAACGCCGCGGGAACGGCTCCCATCTGCAGCCCGAAAAAGTCCTTCAGCTGCCCCGCGAGGATCCCGACTGCGATCCCCAGCGTGAAGCCGGCGGTGATCGTCTTCGGGATGAAGCGGATCAGATTGCCGATCCGAAGCAGCCCCATCAGCACCATGATGATGCCGGCGAGAAGCGTCGCCGCCACCAGCCCATCGAAGCCGTACTCTGCAATGATGCCGTAGATAATCACCACGAACGCCGCGGTAGGCCCGCCGATCTGCACCCGGCTGCCGCCGAGAAGCGAAATGAAGAAGCCCGCCACAATCGCAGTATACAGTCCCTGCTCCGGATTCACGCCGGAGGCGATTGCCAGCGCGATCGAAAGCGGGAGCGCAATGATCGCCACAATAATACCGGAAACGGCATCCTTCGTGAACTGCTGTGCGTCATAGTCCTTCAGCACACTGAAGAGCTTTGGCTGAATGTAGTCAAATTGTTTCATCTCAGTCCCCCTATCCTGTTCTTACTCTCAGGATAGCATACGGAATCCTTCGTGTTTTTTCAAGAAATACCGTCCCGAATCCTGTATAAATCCTCATACCGAAAGCTTCGATGCAGCAGTGTAGGGCCTGCGCTCTGTACACCCTGCCCTATACAAATCCGTCGTTGTCTACTATAATAGAATAAAATTTCTTTCCGGAGTTACCTTACTCATGTCTAAAAAAATCAATCTGACCAATACCCATAAAATCATGCTGAGCTTCCTGCTGATGATCCTCACGGGTGCACTGCTCCTGATGCTCCCGATCGCGGCACGCCCCGGCGAATCCACCTGCTTCTCGGGCGCGCTGCTCTGCTCCGTTTCCGCGAGCTGTGTGACCGGGCTCGTCGCCTATGACACCTGGTCGCACTGGAGCCTCTTCGGACAGCTCGTCCTGCTCACCGAAATGCAGATCGGCGGACTGGGCTTCATTACGATCGGCGTCTTCGCCATGACACTTTTCCGGAAGAAGATCGGGCTGAATTACCGTGCGCTGGTGCAGGATAGCCTCAGCACGCTCCAGCTCCGCGGCAGCGTGCGTCTGGTTCGGCGAATCGTCTTCGGCACTCTGCTCTTCGAGGGGCTGGGCGCTCTGCTCCTCTCTCTCCGCTTCGTTCCCCAGTTCGGGCTCCGCCGCGGGCTGTACTTCAGCATATTTCATTCTGTCTCCGCCTTCTGTAATGCTGGCTTCGATCTCATGGGGATCCGAGAGCACTACTCCTCCTTCTGCGCCTATTCCGGAGATCCTCTCGTAATCCTGACGCTGAGCACCCTGATCCTCGTCGGCGGCATCGGCTTCCTCGTCTGGGACGATCTCCTGGACAATCGCTGGCACTGGGAATGCTATCATTTCCAGACCAAGCTCGTTCTCACTGCGACGCTCGGACTCCTGCTCATCTCGACGTTCCTTTTCTACTTCACAGAAGCCCGCCTCTTCGCCGGAATGTCGGCTCCGCACCGGCTCCTCGCCGCCTTTTTCAGCGCGGTCACGCCGCGAACCGCCGGCTTCAACTCCGTCGATACTGCCGGGCTCTCCGATGCCGGACTCTTCCTGACGATCCTCCTGATGTTCATCGGCGGCAGCCCCGGCTCGACTGCCGGCGGCATCAAGACGATCACGCTCCTCGTGATCCTGCTGCATTTGAAGGAATACCTTTTCCACGAGCGGGACTGTGTGCTCTTCCGAACCCGGCTGGAGGAGGAAGCGGTTCGGAAGGCGGGAATTGTCGTCTTTCTGAACCTCTCACTCGCGCTCCTCGGTGTTTTCCTCATCCTGAGCGTGCAGCCGCTCCCGCTTCGGGACGTCTCCTTCGAGGTCTTCTCCGCGATCGGCACCGCCGGGATGTCCACCGGTATCACCCGGGAGCTCTGCCTCTTCTCGAAGCTTGTCGTCATTGTCATGATGTACCTCGGACGCATGGGCAGTCTGACCTTCGCGATGTCCTTCACGGAACGCAGGAAGAGCGGGAAGCTCCGCTACCCCGCTTCGCCGGTCACAATCGGCTGATGCGATCATCTCCCGCAGCTTCCGGCTTCGCGGAAAATTATCTGACTTTTCGAAAGGAACTCCGTATATGAAATCAATGCTTTTAATCGGGCTCGGTGACTTCGGGCATCACCTCTGCCGACATCTCGTCGAAATGAAGAATGAAGTCCTGATTATGGACAAGAATGAGGACGCGCTGGAGGATCTCGCAGAGATCGCGAGCGGAAGACTGATCGCGGACTGCTGCTCGAAGTCCGCTCTGCAGCAGGTCGGCGTCCAGAACTTCGATATGTGCTTCGTCTGCATCGGCTCCGACTTCAAGAGCAATCTGATCATCGTCAGCACCTTAAAGGAGCTGGGCGCCCGCTATGTCGTGACCGAGACGGACGACGAAATGCTGGAGAAACTCCTCCTGCACAACGGGGCGGACGAAATCATCCATCCGAACAAGGATTCTGCGATGCGTGCCGCCGTGAAATACAGCAGCGAGCATATCTACGACTATGTCCGGCTGAAAGCGGGCTACTCCATCTATGAAATCACGCCTCTCCGGGAATGGATAGGAAAGAGCATTCTGAGCTCCCGTATCAGGGAACGCTACAATACCTATATTATCGGTATCGTTTCCGAGAAGGATCACACCGACATTATCCCCTCTCCACAGACTGTCATACAGGCGAGCGACCGGCTGATGGTACTGGCGCATGAGGATACGATGAAGACACTTCTGAAAAGAATGGAGCCATAGGAAGGCACCGCAGAAAAAAGCTCACAGCATGACTTGCTGCGCCTTTTCCTTCATATAGCCCCTGAGTCTCCGGTCCACGAACTGGTCGTTCACTGGCGCAAAATAGAGATCTGCGATCAGCCCGGTATCCAGCGCAGTGCGGAGCTGAGGAATATCCCCCTCCCGACAGATCGCGACGAGCGGCTGCCGCTTCGCCCATTCCTTGCCGGTGACTGCGCTCCAGACCTGAAGCCCGTCCCCCTCCTCCGCAGAAACATCCAGAAAAATGCGGGACACCCCCTCCGGATCTTCCCGGAGCTGTGTCTCCAGCTCTGCCACGGTCTCCACTACACTCAGCTTATAATAGGAAGAGCAGCTGTAATGCAGAGTGCTGATGACAGAGCGGGTTCTCGAAAGCAGCAGCGCCCTGCTCCTGCATTGGATGCTCCCATCCTGACAGCAGCCGCAGCCATACTCCGTATAGCAGTCCTTTCCCGCCTTTTTCGAGAGATACAACGCCTGATCCGCCTCGGAGAGAAGCTCCTCCAGTCGGCATTCCGGCGAGGAATAGGAGATCCCGATGCTGATCGTGATATTCTCCGGCAGCGTCTGATTCTCATGCTTCCGGATCATCTGCAGCAGCTTCTCCGCTCTCCGACGCACCTCCTGCCTCGAGGGAATGTTCTTCATCAGCACACAGAACTCGTCGCCGCCGAGTCTGCCGACGATGTCGGACTTCCGGAAGCAGGAGGAGAGGATATTCGCCATGATCCTGATCGTATGATCCCCCATCTCATGACCGTGAATGTCGTTTATCGCCTTGAAATTGTCGATATCCACGATAAAAAGGGCGACGCTCTCCTCCGGCATGCTCTCCAGGTGCTTCTGTATGAGCTGCCGCGCCGTCATTTTATTGAGCAGCCCCGTCATCTCGTCCAGCTCCGCCCTGTATCGCATCTGGTTCCTCTGCTCCACGAGCGCACGGAAGCGGCGTCCGGACTCCAGTACATTCTGCAGTCTGGAAAGCACGATCGCTTCCTCTCCGGGCTTGTTCAAAAAATCATTCGCGCCCAGCTCGAAGGCTCTGATCTGCATTGCCTTCGAATTCCCGGAGGTCAGGATAATGACCGGGATATTCATGAAGAAGTCCAGCTCCCGCCGCTGCTCCAGCACCTGAAAGCCGTCCATCCCCGGCATGACGAGATCCAGCAGCACCGCGTGCACCTGATTCCCCCGCTCCCGCAGGATCTGAATGCACTCTTCCCCGCTCTCCGCCTCCAATACCCGAAATCTCGGCTGCAGCATCTTCCGGAACACACTCCGCTGCAGTCTGGAATCGTCTACTATCAGAATCGTTTCCCGCTCGGTATTCATCCACTGCTCCCTTGCGGCATTGCACCGCAAATACTGTGACAGCTCAGGCAAGCCCTTCGCAATTCGCCGGAATTTCCCTCCCGACAGGCATCTATTTGCTCATTATAGCACTATTTTATTCATAAAGTACAGTCAGAATCTGTCAGAATAACTATGCTTTTTATCATATTTGTAACAGTTCATAGCTGTTCAGACGTGAGGGTTCACCATTCACCGGAACGCCGAGATACTCCCGTATCATCCTGCACTTATCGCTCCGCCCCATCCATTGATAGTAGCTGTTCCATAAACGAAGAGACTGCATCGGGATCATTTCCCCCTCCAGAGAATAGAACTCCGAGATCTGTTCCCTTCGAAGAGAACAGTCATGCACGCGCTCTCCCTCGACGATGGCGAAGCCTATCATCAGATCCACGTCTACGCCGTCGACGATATACTCCAGAAACTCCTTCGTCTTATACTTCCCGTTTGGATTGGGCGGCTGCAGCTCTCCCATAGACAGCAGTATTTCCTTCGCGGCGGCGGCATCCTCCTCTTCTGCCATCAGATCGATATCATGGAAATGGTCGGTAATTCCCTTTAGGTACAGCAGCAGCGACGCGCCCAACGCCCATGTGACCCCGGCTCCGTTCAGACGCCGCGCGATTTTCTTCAGTACCTTGAGCTTTTTCTCTGTATCCATGGCTTCCCCTTATTCTTTTTCGCGCCCTCCTGACAGGATTTCCGTTTGTTCGCGATGATATCATAAATCCGATAGGCAAAAAAATGAAATAGAGGTTCTCCGAAAAAGCTACTCCCTCTCGAGCAGCTTTTCCTGCGTCTGCCGCAGCAGATCCATCTTCATTTTATAGTATGCGGGACTCATGTCGAGGAAATGACGATGCGGGTTCTCAAAGCGCTGCTCCTCCTGCCATACCTCATGCGCCAGCTGCTCTCTGACATAGGCGCGGATCTCCTCTAAAGAAGGAGAAGGCTTTACGCATTTCCCGTCCAGCATGACCGTTTCCTGCAGCTCCCGGATCGTATGATTCGAGAAGGAGCGCTTCTTCCATGGCTTTTCCGGATCAATATACGGGTATTCCCGGCTGAAATCCGGCGTTTCCTCCGCGAGGGTGATGAGATCGGCAACGGAATAGCCCTCTTCATCATAGACGCGCCAGAGGCGCTTCCGTCCCGGATTGGTGATCTTCTCGAAGGTCTCGGAGACCTTGATCGCCGGGCGGCTGGCTCTGTCCTTATTGACCGCCACCAGCTTATAAACCGCGCCGAAAACGGGATCGCTCTTCGCCGTGATGAGCCGCTCGCCCACGCCGAAGGCATCGATACAGCCGCCCTGCGAAAGAATGGAGCGGATCGTAAACTCATCCAGACTGTTGGATGCCACGATCTTACAGTCGGGAAGCCCCGCCCGATCCAGCATCCGCCGTGCCTCCTTCGAGAGATAGGCGAGGTCGCCGGAATCCAGACGGATGCCCTTCAGACGCTTCCCCATGGGCTGCAGAACCTCCCTTGCTGTCCGGATGGCGTTGGGAACGCCGGATTCCAGCACATTGTAGGTGTCTACCAGAAGCACCGAATTGTCCGGATATCGCTCCGCGAAGCGGCGGAACGCCGTATACTCTTCATCATGGTACATAACCCAGCTGTGCGCCATCGTTCCGCTGAGGGGAATGCCGAAGCGCTGTCCCGCAAGGACGGTGGCGGTACTGTCCACACCGCCGATATAGGCAGCTCTCGCCCCGTAGACTGCCGCATCGACATTGTGCGCCCGCCGCGCACCGAAATCGGATACAGCGCGCCCCTCTGCCGCGCGCACGATCCGCTGTGCCTTCGTGGCGATCAAAGACTGATGGTTTATCTCTGTAAGAATCGCCGTCTCCACCAGCTGCGCATCAATCAGCGGCGCATTGACCGTCAGGATCGGCTCGTTGGGATACATGATCATCCCCTCCCGAAGCGCCGTCACATTTCCCCGAAAACGAAAGCCCGACAGCCAGCGGAGAAAATCCTCCCGGTAGAGCCGCAGTGAGCGCAGATAGGCGATGTCCTCTTCTGTAAAGCGCAGATTTTCCAGATATTCCAATACCTGCTGCAGTCCGGCGAAGACAGCGAAGCCGCCGCCGTCCGGATTCCTGCGGTAAAACACATCGAAGGTGACGAAATCCTCCGCTCCCTGCTCGGCGAAGTAGCCGTTCGCCATCGTCATTTCATATAGATCCATCATCATGGATAGGTTTCGCGTATCAAACTGTGTCACAGCTTTCCCTCCTGCTGCTCCGATACCGCAGACTGCCCGGAACGTATATGATTGGTGGTGCCGAAGCCGTCATTGTTGACATTGGCTTCCCGGGGGATATGCGGCAGCGTATTCAGGGTATGATCAAAGGCAGTGCTATCACCCGATTTTTACATTGATATGGCTGTTCGGAGCCTCGTGGGAAAGCAGCGCTACCGCCTCCACATTATTGGTCTGGGGAAACATATCCACACAGCAGACCTTCTTCACACGATAGCCTGCCGCCTGCATCGGGAGGAGGTCACGCGCCAGACTCTTCGGCTTGCAGGCAATATAAATCAGAGTATCCGCTCCGTAATCCAGAATCCGCTTCAACGCCTTCGGATGAATGCCGTCCCGCGGCGGATCCAGTATGATAAGATCCGGACGCGGCGCATCCTCCGCTGTGCCGTCCGCCCGGAGGAGCTGTCCTCCCTCCTGAATAACCTTCAGCACGTCTCCGACAAGGAAAGAGCAATTCGCAATGCCGTTTCTCTCGGCATTCTCGCGCGCCGCGAGAACTGCCTCCTCGACGATTTCTACGCCAATCGCCCGCTCCGCGACTGCGCTCATCAGCTGCGTGATCGTCCCGGTACCAGAATACAGGTCGTAAATGACAGGTTTTTTCTCAAACTCTGTCCCCGCATACTCCCGTACCTTGTCGTAGAGCTTCTCTGCGCCCAGCGTATTGGTCTGGAAAAAGGAGAAGGGGCTGATCTTGAACCTGAGTCCCAGCAGCTCCTCATAAAAGAAGCCCTCGCCATAAAGAATCTCTGTGCCGTCGTCTCTGATGGCATCCGCCGGAGAATCGTTTCTCGTATGGAGGATGCCGACGATCCGCCCTGCAAGCTCTCCTTCCTCTTCCAGACGACGCAGCCTCTCCACGTAGCCCTTCAGGATATTCTCCTCCAGCAGCGCCTCCAGCATCTCCTCCCGCAGTCCTCTGCCCGCCTTTCGCATCGCTTCCTCTCCGGCGCAGATTCGATCCCAGAGCCCGTCTGCCACGAACTCTACGGTCTGCGTCGAGCTTACGAGGTCTATGAGGATCTCTCCGGTCTTCACCGCACGCCGGATCAGCAGATGCCGAAGGTAGCCGATATGGCTCTTCTTATGAAAATAACCGATTCCAAGCCGTGTGAAATACTCCCTCGTCACCCTCAGAATCTTGCCGAAGTCCGGATGCGCGATCCGGCAGTCGTCCGCATTCAGAATGTTGAAAAAGCTCTTTTTCTGATGCAGCCCCAATGTCAGCGGTCCGTCCCTCTGCTGGTCGCCGAAGGAAAATTCCATCTTGTTGCGATATGCGTATTCCAGCGGGGACGGAATGATCGGCTCGAAGCAGAAATCTCCCTCGATTGCCGGACGGAGCAGCTCATATACCTCCGTCTCCTTCATCTTCAGCTGCTCCTCATACGGAATCTCCTGATAGAAGCAGCCGCCGCACCTCCCCGCATTTTCACAGAGCGCCATCGGCCCTATGCCTCCGGAACCACGTCGTCCTCATCCTCGTATTCCTCGAGGTAGTCCGGGCTGACGAAACGATATACGGCATAGGAAACCGCCGCTACCGCAGCGATCGCACCGATCGCCGCCAGTACCAGCATCAGCGTCCTTTTCAGCTTCTCGTCTTCCTTCTTTTTCTCCAGAAACTCCATGATCCGCGCTCGATTTACCAGCTCCTCGGCGCGCTCGCGCGCCTCCTCCGTGAAATTCCGGAATCTCCTTACGTCAAACCTCTCCATGCTATCCTCCTTTACAGCTTCTATTTCTTTTCATCGTATCATCCGGCATTCTCTCCGTCAAGTCGGGATCGCTGCCGGAGGTTTCTCACAGCTTCATAAGCCTCGCGAAGCTTGCAAACATTTTCTTCCGCCCCGCGCCGTCGAAATCAACCGTTACCATGAAGTCCCGCTTGTCCTGTGTGATCTCCGTCACAGTTCCCGTGCCGAACTTCACATGGGAGACGCGATCTCCCACGCCATAGTCGAGGTGCTCCAGCTTCGGTCTATCCATTCCCTTCTGCATCAGGGATGGGATCCCCGGACCGGAGCGTTTTCTGCCGCCCGCACGGCTTTGTACATTGTGCGGGCCGCCCTGTCTGCCGCTGTCCCGATAGCCGAGTGAGCCCATGCCGGAGAATCCATAGGAGTTTGTCCTGCTGTCATTCTCCTCCTCAAACGGGGTGCCAGAATAGGCGGAGAAGCCGTCATAGTCATCCCGGGGCTTCGGAACATAGAGCAGCTTTTTCCGCACCACGCTGTCCGGCATTTCCTCCACGAAACGGCTCGGCAGAAGGCGCTGGTATTCCCCGTTCATCATGCGGCTCCGCGCAGAGCTCATCACCAGCTCCTCCTCTGCCCTCGTGATCCCCACATAGCAGAGCCGACGTTCCTCCTCCAGCTCCTCCGGCTCGTTGATCGAGGAAAAGCCCGGGAAGAGCCCGTCGCTCAGCCCTACGAGATAGACCTTCGGGAACTCCAGCCCCTTCGCGCCGTGAAGCGTCATCAGCGTAAGACAATCCGTCCCCTCCTCCGCCCGATCCAGATCCGAAACGAGCGAAACCTCCTCCAGAAATTCGGACAGCTTCGGCTGCTCCGCGGATGACTGATAGTCCGCCGCCTTGGAAATGACCTCCTCGATATTCATGAGCCGCGTCTCCGCCTCGACCACCCCCTCCGCGCGAAGCTCCATACCGTAGCCGGTATCGTCCCGGATGGACTCGATCAGCTCCCGGATGCTGAAGCTCTCCTCCATTCCCGGAGCAGCATCCTCCTGCAGGTACCCTGCCGCCCGCAGCTTCTCCCTCCATTCATGGATCTGCGCCGTGAAATGCTGCACCGACTTCAGCGCCCTGCCGGAAAGTCCGCTCTGCTCCGCTGTTTCCGCTGCAGAAAACAAGGAGAAGGGCTGCGACATGCTCTGCCGCTGCGCGGCATGACTCCGGAGCTTCGCGAGGCTGCTCGCGCCGACACTCCTCTTCGGGACATTAATGATCCGCTCGAAGGCGACATCGTCCGCATCATTCGAAACCAGCTTCATATAGGCGAGCACATCCTTAATCTCCCTGCGCTGATAGAAGTTTACTCCGCCGATGATGCGGTAGGGGACATTCCACTTCACACACTGCTCCTCCAGAAGACGGGACTGTGCATTTGTCCGGTAGAGCACCGCCTGCTCGCTGTAGGCTCTGCCGCAGTCCCGTACCTCTCTGACCACTGCCGCCGCCTCCTCGTTCGCTGTCTCATACTCCTGAAACAGCACTGCCGCACCGCCCTTACGGTCTGTCCACATCCGTTTGTCCTTCCTGCCGGAATTGTGGGAAATGACGGCATTCGCCGTGTCCAGAATCTTCTCCGTGGAGCGGTAATTCTGCTCCAGCTTCACGACCTTCGCCCCCGGGTAGCTCTTCTCAAAGGAGAGGATATTCTCGAGATTGGCACCGCGGAAGCTGTAGATGCTCTGGTCGTCGTCCCCGACGACGCAGATGTTCCGGTACCGCTCCGCAAGGATATGCACCAGCTCGAACTGGACGTCGTTCGTATCCTGATATTCGTCCACGAGAATATAGCGAAAGCGCTCCTGATAGTAAGCGCGTACCTCCTCCTGCTTCCGAAGCAGCTCCAGCGTCCGGAGCAGCAGATCGTCGAAATCCAGCGCATTATTCTGCCGGAGCCGCTTCTCATATTCGAGATAGCAGTCCGCAATTCTTCGCTCCTGCAGGCTTCCGCCCGCCTCCCGCTGAAAGGAGGCGGCATCCGTCCCGCTGTTCTTCGCCGTCGAAATCACAGAGAGCACCGCCCGCTCCCGAAGCAGCTTCGAATCGATGTTCAGATCCTTGAAGATCTGCTTCATTACCGTTTTCTGATCCTCTGTATCATAGATAGAGAAATCCCGTGTGTAGCCGAGTGCCTCGATATTCCGCCGGAGAATCCGCACACACATGCTGTGAAAGGTAGATACCCAGATCTCCGAAGCGCGCGCTCCGATCAGCCGGTTCACGCGCTCCCTCATCTCCTGCGCTGCCTTGTTCGTGAAGGTAATCGCCAGAATATGCCACGGTGCGACACCGCGGTTTTCGATCAGATATGCCACACGGTGCGTCAGTACCCGTGTCTTCCCGGAGCCGGCGCCTGCCAGCACCAGCAGGGGGCCTTCTGTCTGCCGCACCGCCTCCGCCTGTCTCTCGTTCATCATCGCTTCCAGATTTTCCATTCCTCTACCTCTCTTTTCCATAGGAGCCAGTATAACATGGACGCAAGATGATTCCAATGCCTGCAATATGCTTTGCCCACACCTCGCTTTCCACATGGTTTTAAAAACCACATCTTGTCGTCCTCATCCTTTTGTGCTATAATCGTGCTATGGAAAAGAACCTTTTAGAAGAGCTAACCGAATATCTGCAAGAGCTCCGGTATATCCCTGCTTCCGAGATCCCAGGGCTCGCGCTGTACATGGATCAGGTGACCGGCTTCATGGAGGAGCAGCTTTCGATGATGAAGCGCAGTCCCTCTGACAAGGCGCTGACAAAAACCATGATTAACAACTACGCGAAAAACAAGCTTCTTCCGCCGCCGGTGAAGAAGCGCTATTCGCGGAATCATATTCTGATGCTCCTCTTCATCTACTACTATAAGGGGATTCTGAGCCTGTCCGACATCGAGGAGATCCTACGCCCGCTGCATGACACGTACTTCGCATCAGACGCCGTCCCCTCTCTCGCGAAAGTCTACGAGGAGGTCTTCTCGCTGGAGGCTGACGCCAGGGATCGCCTGATCGAGGATATCCGGACAAAGTTTGCGCGCGCCTCCGAGAGCTTCTCTCCGGCACAGGATGCCTTCTCCGGTCTTACCGAGGAAGCGCGTTCCGAGCTGCAGCTCTTTGCCTTCATTTCCGAGCTTGCCTATGATATTTATCTGAAAAAACAGCTGATCGAGAGGATCACGGATCAGCTTCGGGAAAAGAGCGGGGAGAAAAAGAAGCGCTGAACCGCAGGGCAGCCATATTGGAGCATATTCCCATTTTGACAAGGAATGCAGCGCTATGCCGTTCGGATTTTTGAAAGGGCTTCGGGATATTCCCGAAGCCCTTCCCTGTCCCTAATCTCTTCCCCTCCCGGAGCGATCCTCCAGCCCCAGCCTCTGAAATGCGATATCGTAACCGTCCGCCCCATAGTTCAGGGAACGGTTCACTCTGGAAATCGTCGCCGTCGAGGCGCCGGTGCTCTTCGCAATATCAAGGTAGGTATGTCCCTCCCGCAGCATCTTCGCGACCTCATAGCGCTGCGCCATCGACAGCAGCTCATTGATCGTGCAGAGATCCTCGAAGAACTTGTAATAATCCTCCTTATCCCGCAGCGTCAGCATCGCATCGAAGAGATGCTCTACCTCTCCGGTCTTTAACTTACTGTTCATCCTGTCTCCCTTGCTTTTCGCCTTATCGGCTTATCGGCTTCTACATCCTTTCCGTACGCCTCCATTCCGGAGCAGCCTATACGATATGCCGTAGAAATCCCATTATACGATATAAGTCTACGCGTCACTTCGCTGCTTCGCCGGAGAGGTATCTCAGACCCTTGCCCTGTGGTTTTCCGCGTGGCTCCCCCCCCCGATCTTTAATCGGGAAGAGGCAGGCATTTGCAGATCAGGTGCCGGAATGCCCGTTCGTACCGGCACAGCATCCATTCCGTCGCCCGGCGGAGACTTATACATCAGTATTTTAACACTGTGAAACAGTAAAGTCAACCAGGGACACATGAAATCTCCTCCGCGCTCCCTGCGTTCCGCAACGCCTCTCCTCTCATGCCTCCAGCCCGATCTCCGCCAGCAAATTTCCGTCGAAGTCGAAAACCTGATAGAGATCTCCCTCCAGAATCGCATAGCTGTTCGGATTTCCGCCCTTCGGAAGCGAAACCGAGCCCGGGTTCAGACAGAGGAAGGGAAGCCCGTCCCGCTCCAGCCTCTCCGCCCTCAGGAGATGTGTGTGCCCGTGAAGGAGCGCCTCACCCGAAGAGAGCGGCGGCAGCGTCTCCTCATTGAAGAGATGCCCGTGCGTCGCATAGATTGTGTGTCCGTTCAGAGAAAGCAGGGCATAGTCCGCCATTACCGGGAACGCGAGCACCATCTGATCAACCTCCGCCTCACAGTTCCCGCGTACCGCGTAGATCCGGTTTCTAAGCGGATTCAGCATTTCAATCACCTGCTTCGGGGCATAGTCTCTCGGCAGATCGTTCCTCGGCCCGTGATATAGGATGTCTCCCAGAAGGATCAGCTTCTCCGCTTTGCTCTCCTGAAATTTCTCCAGCATTTTCCTGCACCAGTAGGCGGAGCCGTGAATATCACTCGCAATCAGATATTTCATCCGTATTGTCCTTTCCGTATTTTTGAATTTGAAGCGCTTCTGTACGATTGGACTATAGCAACAATCTCCCCGCCTGTCCACCTAAACGCAGATTTTGTCCCGAAGCTTCTCGAAGGTCTTCGCACCGATCCGCTTCACATTCTGAATCTCCTCGATCGCCGCGAAGCCGCCGTACTGTGCCCGATATTCCACAATAAGCTTCGCCGTCGCAGGGCCGATGCCCGGCAGCGTTTGCAGCTCCTCCGGCGTCGCGGTATTCAAATTTACGCGTTTTTCCGCTTCGGTTTCGCTCTCACCGCTGTACTCCGCCTTCGTTTCCCGCCGCACCTCCTCTTCGCCTCCTCCGTCGGCGTTTGCCGCCGAAGCCGTCGCCTTCGTATCTTCCCCGGAGAAACGCGCGCTGTTCCCGGACACACGTCTCTCTTCGTTCGCCGTCCCTTGAAACTGCTCCGGAGAAGCGAAGCTCGTGTACAGAAGCTCCGCCTTCTCCTCTCTGCTTTCCCAAAGGCTCCATGCGCCGCAAAGCAGGAAAACAAGCACGAAAATAACAGTCTGCATCCTGCGAAGCCGCTCTCTCCGCTTCGTTCTCTCTTTATTTGTCATATCGACTCCGTTTGGAAAATGCGGCGAAATGCCGGAAGATAAAAAACCGAAAAAGAAGATGCGTGCATGCTTCCTGCGGGAGGACAGTCTCAGCACCCTTATATGCCTTTGATTTTATCAAAGTTCTGCTTGCCTTGCAAATGAAATTTATTTATAATGAAGAACGCTAGGGGCGCTTTTGCTGAGATGGTGTTTTGCCAACCCTTGAACCTGAACCGGGCAATGCCGGCGTAGGAAAGCATTCTTTTTGTGCCCCTCTTTGGGTTTCCCGATGACTTCGGTCAAAATCTGACGGGAAGCTCCACAGGAGGTTTTTTTATGTCCAAAAATGTAAAGCCACTCGTCTATTCCGCGGTCTGCATCGCGCTTTCCGTCGCAGCAGGAAGCCTGAGTCTCTTCTCCCTGCCGAACGGCGGCTCTGTCACACCGTGCTCCATGCTCTTCGCCTGTCTGCCGGGCTTCTTCTTCGGGCCGGTCTGCGGGATCTCCTCCGGCATCGCCTACGGACTCCTCAGCTTCATCCTGAAGCCCTATTTCTACACGCCGCTGCAGGTGCTGGTGGACTATCCCCTCGCCTTCGGCGCGCTCGGGCTGAGCGGCTTCTTCTCGGGAAGGAAGCACGGGCTGTACCTCGGCTACCTCGCGAGCTGTCTCGGGCGCTTCTTCTTCGCTTTCCTCTCCGGCGTGATCTTCTTCGCAGAATACGCTCCCGCAGGGATGAATCCCGCCGTTTACTCTGCCGGCTACAACGGCAGCTATATCGCTGCGGAGGCGGCACTGACACTGCTGCTCCTCGCTATCCCTCCTGTCCGGGCGGCAATCTTCCGCATCAAGTCCGGCGCACGGAGCTGAGCCCGTCCTCCTGTCTTATGCGCTAAGCTCTCAGACATGCTGTTCTCGATTCGTCGAAGCAGAAAGATTCACTGCTTCGCTGCTTTTCTGATGAAGCGGAGCCGTTACCGAATATTTTCAAAGGGACTGTGAAGAAATGCATTTTGAAGCATTTTTTACAGCCCTTTTATGATATTCTCCAGACCGCATGACTGCCGTCGTCCGTCTTCGTCACCAGCAGCTGGTCATCGATCTCCTGCTTCAGCTCCGTCACATGAGAGATGATGCCGATCAGCTTCGAGCCGCCTGCCATGCGCTTGAGAACGCGTACCGCCTGATCGCGGGAACGCTCATCCAATGAGCCGAAGCCCTCGTCAATGAACATCATATCGAGGTGGATCGCCGCGGAGCTCTGCTGGATCTGGTCTCCCATTCCGAGCGCCAGCGCCAGCGCCGCCATAAAGGACTCTCCTCCGGAAAGCGTCCGTACCTCCCGCTCTCTTCCGGTCACGGTAGAGTATACCATCAGGTCAAGCCCTCTGTTTTTCCCCTCGCCAGCCTGTTCCTCTCCGGTCATCCGAAGCTCGAACTGTCCGCCCGACATCTCCAGGAATCGGCGATTCGCCGCATGGAGAATCCGTCTCAGGTAATACCGCTGGACGAAGGTCTCGATATCCATGCGGGAGCCGCTGACCTTCCCGGCGAGACGATTATAGAGGCTATCCAGCCGCGTGTATTCCCGGAGAAGCTTCTCGCGCGTCTCCATACGGGGCAGAAGCACGCTGTACACCTGCTCCGCCGAACGGAGCGCTGCTCTACGAGCCTCCGCCTCTCTCTTCCTTGCAATGAGATCATGCTCCGCTTCCATAGCCGCCTCCGACAGCTCCTCTGCATCCGGTCTCGGCTGTCCCGCGATTGTTTCCCGGCAGGCACTAATTCTCGTCCTGACAGAGAGCAGTAGCTCCTTATGCTCTGTTATCTCCTGCCGGAGTCGCTCTATATCCGCCTCCTCATAGCGACGGCAAAGCTCTCTCTGCCGTTCCTCCGTCATACGGATGCGGGAAAGACCCGCGAGATATGCCTCCCGCCGCATATCCAGCACCTCCTGCTGTCGGGGCAGCCGTTCCCGGTACTGCCGGAGTCTCGTCTCACAGCGTTCCTGCTCCGCACGGCTCTCATCCAGTCTCCGCCGCGCATCCTGACAGCGCGCCTCCGCCTGCTTCTTCGCGCGAAGCGCGCTGTCGTGCGCCTGCCTCGCCGCCTCCTCTGTCGGAAAGACTGTCTGCTCTCGCAGCGACGTAAGTCTCGTTTCCGTCTCTGTCAGCGCCGTCTCTTTGTGCCGGAGACGCTCTGCCGTGCGCTCGACTGTCTCACTCAGCCTGCCTCTCTGCTCCTCCATATGCGAAAGCGTCTCCTGTATCTGCCGGAGCCGCACCGCGTCCGCCTGAATCTTCGCGCCGCTCTCCCGGAGTCTGTCCCGTTCCCTCCCGAGAAGTGCAGAAAGCACAGGAAATGCCGCCTCCGCAAGGCTTTCTTCCGGAAATAGCCGCTGCAGCCTCTCCCGGAGGCGCGCCTCCCGCTCCAGAAGCTGCGTCTCCCGTTCCCTCGTCAGCTCTCCGAGCGCGCCCGTTTCTTTGGCAAGCGTTTCCTGCCGGCTGCGGAGCGTACTGCATCGCTCCGTAAGTGCTGCAACTTTCTCCCGGCTCACCTCCTCGTGCCGCGCGGAAAGCTGTGCCGGCTGCGGGTGCTCCAGCGCGCCGCAAACCGGACAGGGCTGTCCCTCCCGCAGCTTTTCCCGCGCGAGAAAGCCCGCCTGTTCATCCAGAAAGGCAGTCTGCACGGCAAGCTGCTCCTTCGAAGCCGAGAAAAAGGCAGTCCGTGCCGCCGCATACTGCCGCTGCAGCTCCGTAAGCCTTGCCTTCCCCTCCTCGCAGATTTGAAAAAGCGACCGGAGCGCCTGCTCCTCGGCTTCCAGCTCTCCGAGGCTCTCCCGGCTCCTCTGCCAGCGCTCCAGCCGGAGCTCTGCATCCGAAAGCTGCTCCGCCTCCTCCCGGAGCTTCCGTTCCTGCTCTGAAGAATGCTGCAGTGCTGCCTTTGCCGCTGCCGCCTGCTTCGCTGCCTCATCCCGGCTCCTCTCCCGCTCTATCCGCTCCGCCTCTGCCGCCTGCCGCCGCCGAATCCGCTCCAGCTCCTGCAGCACACTTTCCCTGCACTTCGTATATGCCTCGCCGCGTTCCGCGGCGGTCGCCTGCATCGTCCGCTCCTCTCGGCTGCGCACTTCCGTCTCCTCCCGGAGCAGGGGCAGCGCGCCTTCCTCCGCCGCGATTCCCGCCGTACTCTCCTGAAGCTCCCGGGCGGCATCCTCCGCCCGTTCCGAAAGCGGCAGCAGCTCGTACGCCTGCCGAAGCTCCCGCATCCTTTCCGTCTTCTCTGCAAACTCCGCCTCGCGCACGGAATGCGCAGAAAGCTCCTGCTCCGCCTGCTGAAGCTTCGTGTATGCCGACAGGAGCGCCTCTGCCCGGGTCAGGCTGTCCCGCGTCCGATCCCGGCGCTCTGCCGCGCTCTGCTCCGCCGCGTCCGCACGCAGCCTCTCCTCAGAGAGCCACAGCTTTTCCTCCCGAAGCTGCGAGAGCAGTTCCTCCATCTCCGCGACATTCAGCCGCTCGCTGCGCTGCACACGGTTTTTCTGCTCCGAGAGCGCCGCAGCATGCGCATAGTCCTCCGGAATCACGAGCTGTGCAAGCTCCTCCACACAGCGGTTCGCCAGCTCCGTAAGCGCGGCAAGCCCCTCCCGTCTCCGGTTCGCCAGCTCCTCCACGACACTCTGATACATCCCTGTGCGGAAGAGCTTCCGGAAAATGAGCTTCTTATCCTCAGAGCGCGCGCGAAGCAGTTCCATGAACTCGCCCTGCGCGATCATGGAAAGCTGCATGAACTGCGGCTTCGTCAGCCCTATGATCTCTATAAGCTTCCGATCCGTCTCTCTGGTATTCTGCGAATATTCCCGCCCATCCGGGAGTGTGAGCGACACGCTCTCCTTCTCCTCCGTAAAGCCGCTGCCCTTTTTCAGCGGACGGAGGTGCCGCGGTGTTCGGCGAACCGTGTACTCCTCCTCGATACCGCCGTTCCATTCCCGGAAGGAAAGCTCTGCAAAGGGTGTCGTCGCATAGCCGCAGAACTGACTCTGCAGCTCTGCCCCGTCCTTCTTATTGCTTTCAGAGCTCGCCTCTCCGTACAGGGCGAAGACAATCGCATCGAAGATCGTCGTTTTACCGGCTCCGGTATCTCCGCTGATCAGGAAAAGCTGCTGCCGCGGCTCTGTGAAATCGATCGCCGTCCGCTGCCCGTAGGAGCCGAACGCCTGCATGGTAAGTCTGACCGGCCTCATTCTCCCGCCTCCACCGTATTGATAATCTCCCTGAGCAGCGCCGCTTCCTCCTGCTCCAGTCCTCCGAGGAAGCTCTCACAGAGGGAAAAGCTGTCCATGTCCCTGTCTGGCGCAATGTCCGCCGTATAGTCCGCGCCGCGGACGCTCTCCCGCCGGATCTCCAGCAGATTCGGGAAGGCGGCGCGGAGGCGATCCTGCATATCGAAGACATCCAGATCCGCTCTGTCCGTGAGGATAATGCTGACATAGTCCTCCGTTCCCTCGTGGAGAAGCTCCCGCAGCTCGCCGCGCAGTACCCGAAGCGCCCTGCGCGGCAGAAGCGGGATCGGGCGAACGCGGCACACGCCCTTCTCCAGAAGCTCCACAGAAAGGATCGCCTTCTCCTGTCCCGCTTCGCTGACGGAACAGGCGAGCGGCGTTCCGCAGTAGCGGCAGGTTTCGCTCCCGACCTTCATTGGCTTATGGATATGTCCGAGCGCCGCATAGTCGAAGCGTTCCAGAATATCCGCCCGCACAGCGTCGATATTCCCGACCGTGCAAAGCTCGGAATCCATCCGTTCCACCGCCCCGGCATCCTTCCCGGGCGGCAGATAGAACTGGTGGCTCACGAGAACATTCCGCTCTGTCTGCACGAGCTCCTCCCTCTCGATCAGCCGGTGCAGCGCAGCATCATAGGACAGGTTGCTGCCGTCCGCATCCACCCCGGTAATCGCCTTCACCATGGAGGGCTTCACGAAGGGAAGCAGATAGAAGTTCACCGGTCCGAAGCGGTCTCTCAGCGTAAGCCTCTCAATCCGCTCTCCCTCCCGCTGCGGCGGCTCCCCGATCATGTGTATCCGCTGTCCGGCGAGCACGGAACGAAAGACATTGACGCGTGCGGCGCTGTCGTGGTTTCCGCTGATCAGAAGCAGCTCCGCCTCCGGCGCAGCTGCCCGAAGCCCGGTGATGAGGCGGTCGAAGAGCGATACCGCCTCCGCCGAGGGGATTGCCTTATCGTAGATGTCTCCTGCAATGACGACCGCGTCCGGCTGCTCCGTCCGCGCCGCCGATACAATCTGCCGGAAGACCTCTGCCTGCTCCTCCCGGAGATCCTGATTCAGCAGCTTCAGCCCGATATGCAGATCCGACAGATGGAAAAATTTCATACCTCTGTTCCTCCTCTCCAGCCTTCCCCTGCGATGTGTCTCTCGGACTGTGCCGGTCAAAAGCCTTCCCTCTTCCACATCCCCTACAGCGCGATCGTCTCCAGATCCTCCGGCACATAGACCCTGCCCCGGAAGTATTTCTCCGCCTCCGCTGTATAGAGCGCCCTTCGCCGGAGAATATTGCTGTCCTCCGTGTGATAGAGCAGCAGATTCTTCACGCCGAGTCCCTCCGCAAGCTCCGCCGCGTCCCGAACGGTGGAATGATGCTTCTCGTAGGGATGGAAGCGCTCCCGCTCCGCATAGAGGCAGAACGCCTCATGAAGCAGCCAGTCACTGTGCTCGGCATACTGCCGCTCCCGCTCCGCATTGTACGGCTCCTCTCCGCAGCAGCAGAGCTTCCTCCCATCCGGGAGATACATCTGATAGCCGAACTGCTTCGCTTTCGTCGAGCCGATGTCGAAGAAGGTGAAGCGCTTTCCGTTGATCTCCCGGCTCTCCCCATCCGAGACGGCAGTCAGATGGATCCGCTCCCCGAGATAGCGGAGCTGTCCCGGATCGAGCAGGATGCGGCAGACCGTCTCGAGCTGTCCGATGACCTCGGCATGCCCGTAGATATTCGCATCTCCCGTATATTTCCCGGACTTCATGCCCTGTGCAATCCGCCGCACCATCCAGATCATGCCGGTAAAATGGTCGATGTGCCGATGGGTCAGAAAGAGCTCATGTATTTTTGTCCAGTCTATGCCCGCCCTCTTAAACTGGGCGAAAATCTGCGCGCCGCCGCCCGCATCCACGAGAAAATACCGCTCCTCCGCCGGACGTTCTTCTTCGATCAGCAGATAGCAGGTATTGAAAACCTCCGTAACCAGCGCATTGCCGGTACCCAGCATGGTGATTTTCATTGGGTTTCCTTTCCTCTTACATTAAATCATACATGGTAAACATCGGCAGATAGATCGAGAAGACAATGAAGCCCGCGAAGAGCGCGAGCAGAATGAGCAGCGTCGGCTCCAGCCTCGCCAGCGCCTGCTGCGTCAGAAAATCCGCCTCATTCGAAAAGTAGGAGCCGACGACCTCCAGCGTCCGATCGAGATCTCCGGTCTCTTCTCCTACCGCGCACATCTCCTTCAGTGTGTCCGGAAAATACGCTGACTGACGGATGCATTCACCGATCGGATGTCCCTCCTCGATCTTCGCCGTCATGCCGAGAACCTCCTCCGCAAGGATGTCGTTATCAAGCGTCTTCGCCGTCGCCGTCACCGCATTGTTGATCGTCAGCCCCGCGCCGAGCATGACGGAGAGCGTATTCGCGAACTGCGCCGCACCGTTCATCAGATTGATCCTCCCGATCACCGGCAGCAGAAGCTGCAGCCTCCCCGCAAGCCTCCTGCCGCGCTCCGTCCGCGTATAGAGCTTCCATGCCGTGACAAAGAGCAGCAGCAGAAACAGCAGAAAGATCCACCAGTCCGCAAAGAATGCGGAGCTCGCGATCATGAGTCTCGTAATCATCGGCAGCTCCCCGCCCAGCGCCGCGAAGGTCTGCGTCAGCGCAGGGACTACCTTCGCCATCACAATGATCAGCACAACAATCGCTACGAGGATGACAAAGGAAGGGTAGGTCATCGCGCTACGGATCTTCTCGCTCGTCCTATAGCCCTTCTCATAGTAGCTGTGCAGCTTCCGGAAGGACTCGTCCAGCGTACCGGCATGCTCTCCGGCGCTGATCGTCTCTATGAAGGTTTCCGGGAAAACACCCTCAAATTTCCGCAGCGCGCTGGCGACGGTGCTTCCCGCCCGTATATCCTCCGCTGCCTCGGAGAGAACCCTGCGGAGCTTCCTGTCCTCTGTCTGTCGTGCGATCATTTCCATGGCACGTCCTACCGGCATCCCGGAGCGAAGCGTAATCGCGAACTGCGAGCAGAGCAGCGCCAGCGGCTTCATTTTCACTCGACGACTCCCGAGCTCCATGCTGAGAAGGGCAGGCAGTTTCCCCGTCTGCACAGGTTTCAGGCTCGTAATGATCGGGCATCGCTCCCTGATCTGGCCGGCTGCCGCGAACTCGTCCGCTGCCTGCACGACACCGCGGATCTCCACGCCCTCTCTCGATATCGCTCTGTAGGAATAGGTCGTCACCCTCTGCCTCCCTCTTTATCTCACATTCCCAAATGCTCCCTGCCGCTCCCGGCGCCCAGCTACAGCGCACCGGATCCGGCTACAGCATCCTCTTTCGAAGGGATTCCCTGTCGAAGCATGCGGCAAGCGCGGTATCCGAGGAAATCCTCCTGCTTCGCAAAAGCTCCAGAAGGCAATTGTCCATCGTGACAGAGCCATCCTTTGCGCCGGAGAGCAGGAAAGAGTACATCTGCGGTGTTTTCCCCTCGCGGATCAGATTCGCAAGCGCCGGATTCATCATCAGAAGCTCCGCTGCCAGCACCCTGCCCTGCCCCCTCAGCTCCGGCAGGAGCTGCTGTGACAGCACCGCCCGGAGCGTGGTTGAGAGCTGGAGCCGGATCTGCGGCTGTCTCGCCTCCGGGAAAACCCCGACGATACGATCCACTGCGTCCACTGCGGAATTCGTATGCAGGGTCGCGAATACGAGATGCCCCGTCTCCGCTGCCGTCAACGCTGTCTCTATCGTCTCAAAGTCCCGCATCTCTCCGATCAGGAGCACGTCCGGATCCTCCCGGAGCGCAGCACGAAGCCCGTCCGCGTAGCTTCTCGTATCCGTCCCGATCTGTCGCTGATTGACGATGCTCTCCGCCGGCGTATAAACATACTCTATGGGATCCTCCAGCGTCAGGATATGTTCCTGCCGGCTCTCATTGATCCTTTGCAGAATCGCGGCAAGCGTCGTGGACTTGCCGGAGCCGGTCTCTCCCGTCACAAGCACGATCCCCTGCCGGAACTCCGGGAAGCGGAGCGCTGCAGGCGGCAGCCTCAGACTCTCCAGCGGCGGAATCTTCTCCGAGAGAATGCGCAGCGCGGCAGAGAAGCTTCCCTGCTGACGAAATAGATTGACGCGAACCCGCGTGCCGGCGATCGTTGCCCCGCGATCCAGCTCTCCGATCTCCGCTACGCTTTCGAACGCTTCTCCGGCAAGCTCCCTCGCGAGTCCGGCGCAGTCCTCTCGAGAGAGCGGCTGCGCCGAAATCGCCTGTATGCGGCCGTTGCGCCGCATCTTGGGCGGCAGCCCCGCTACGATATGAATGTCGCTCGCGCCAAGCCCCGCGGCTGTCCGTACCAGTTCCTCTATCCTCATTCCCTCTCCTCAGACCTCCGTAAGCGTCCCCGCAACTTCCTCTACTGTTGTAATCCCCTCTGTGACAAGCCGCTCCGCATTTTCCAGCATCGTAACATAGCCCGTCTCCCTCGCCAGCCGCCGGAACTCCTGCTTATCCCCCCCGGAGCTGATGCAGCGGCACAGCGCGTCATTCATCAGGAGGAGCTCGAAGTCTCCGATCCGTCCGCGATAGCCGGTATGGAAGCAATGGTCACAGCCTCTCCCATGGTAATAGATCCGATCCCGCCGCAGCTGCAGACCGGAATAGCGAAGCGCTTCCTCCTCCGGGACATACTCTTCCCTGCAGTTCGGGCAGATCCTGCGGAGCAGTCTCTGGGAAATGATGCCGCGCACGCCCGCGGAAATCAGATACGGTGCGACGCCCATGTCCTTCAGCCGGTCGATCGCCGAAACGGCATCCTCTGTATGGATCGTCGTAATAACGAGATGCCCCGTCATCGCCGCACGCATCGCAATCTCCGCCGTCTCTCCGTCCCGAATCTCGCCGACACAGATGATGTCCGGATCCTGCCGGAGGATGGCACGGAGCCCGGAGGCGAAGCTGAGCCCCACCTTTTCATTGATCTGCACCTGCGTTGCACCCTTGATATGATACTCGACCGGATCCTCCAGCGTGATCAGATTCGTACTCTCAGACAGGAGCTCATTCACCAATGCATACATCGTGCTGGACTTGCCGGAGCCGGTCGGTCCCACGATCAGGATAACCCCTGCGCGCAGGCTCAGCAGCTTATTGAGCTTCTCATCCTCTGCCGCAGGCAGTCCGACACCGCGGCGATTGAGCTGTGCGCCGTCCCGCCGCAGGAGCCGGATCACGATCTTCTCTCCATGAATCTCCGGCAGCGTCGAAACGCGCAGGTCGAGCTGCCGCCCGTTCACCTGCGCGCGCGCACGCCCGTCCTGCGGAACCCGCCGCTCGACGATATTCAGACGGGACATAATCTTCAGACGGGAAATGACAGAATCCTGTAAGTTTCTCGGAATCGTCAGGATGCGATGCAGCCTGCCGTCGATACGCATCCTGATCGCCATGTCCGTCTCGCTCGGCTCGAAGTGAATGTCGGAAGCATTCTCCGCATAAGCGCGTTCAATGATGGAATTCACCAGCCGGATCGTCGGCGCATTCTCCTGCTCACCCGCCGTCTCCGCCGGTGTCACCGCGTCCTCCGTGATGCCCGCCGCCGCGCGCATCTGCGCCATTGCCTCCGCCGCGCCCTCATTGCCGTAGAGCGCGCTGATGGAATGCTCCACTGCCGCCAGCGAGCCGATCATCGGAATGATCCGCTTCTTCGAGGTTCGCGCCGCCTCCTCCTGCGCCATGAAGTTCATCGGATCCGCCATGGCGAGGTAGAGCGTGTCCTTGACGACCCGCACCGGGACGATCTTCTCCCGCGTCGCCAGCGCCCTCGGGATCAGCCGGGACAGCTCCGGCGCGATGTCCAGCTTGCTCAGGTCGATGTAGTCGATGCCGAGCTGGATGCGCAGCGTATCGATCAGCTGCTCCTCGGTGATATAATGGTGCTTCACCAGCGTGGAGCCGAGGCGGTCCCCCTCCTTCTTTTGCAGCTGCAGCGCCGTGAGCAGCTGCTCCTCGGTGATCAGATGCAGCTCAACCAGCATATCTCCCAGTCGTTTCGTTCTCATTTCCCGTTCCTTTACCGCAGTAAACATCCTGTATGGCATTTGTTTTTTATAACATATTTTCAGCCGGGGCGCAATTCAAAGGCGAGAGCCGCCCTGCATAGGCGGGTGCGACTGCCCCTCGACAGCCGCCCGCGCGACTGCCTCCGAAACCGCCTTAACGACCCGCTTATCGAAGACTCCGGGGATGATGTAGTCCTCCCGCAGCTCCTCCTCGGGGATAATCCCGGCGATCGCATTGACCGCAGCGATCTTCATCTCCTCTGTGATATCCTGCGCCCGCGCATCCAGCGCTCCCCGGAAAATACCCGGGAATACCAGGACGTTATTGATCTGGTTCGGGAAGTCGGATCTTCCGGTCGCGACCACCCGTGCGCCGCCCCGCTTTGCCTCCTCCGGCAGGATCTCCGGCATCGGATTCGCCATCGCAAATACAATCGCATCTGAATGCATCGAAGCTACCATCTCTGCGCGGAGGACATTCGGCGCAGAGACCCCGATGAAGATATCTTTCCCGCAGATCGCCTCCGAAAGCCCGCCGCGAAGCTGCTCCCGATTGGTACGCGCCGCCATCTCTGCCTGCGCTGCATTCATCCATTCCTCACCGACCGCAAGCGTGCCCTGCCGATCCACCAGCACCACATCACCGATCCCCAGACGGAGCAGAAGCTTCGCAATGGAGAGCCCTGCGCTCCCGGCGCCGTTGATGACCGCCTTTACGCCCGAAAGCTCCTTTCTCACGAGCCGGAGCGCACCCAGAAGTCCTGCCGCGACCACGATTGCCGTGCCATGCTGGTCATCATGAAATACCGGAATATCCAGCTCCTCCCGGAGCCGCCGCTCGATCTCGAAGCAGCGCGGCGCGGAGATGTCCTCCAGATTGATGCCGCCGAAGGTCGGCGCGAGATATTTTACCGTCCGGATGATCTCCTCCGTGTCCTTCGTGTCGAGACAGATCGGAAAGGCATCGATATCCGCAAATTCCTTGAAAAGCAGTGCCTTGCCCTCCATTACCGGCATCGCCGCCTCCGGACCGATGTCCCCGAGCCCGAGCACCGCCGTCCCGTCGGTGACCACTGCCACCAGATTGCCCTTCGCCGTATAACGGTAGACCTCCTCCCTCTCATCCCGGATACGCCGGCATGGCTCCGCGACGCCCGGCGTGTACGCGACAGAGAGCTCCTCTCTCGTCCTCACAGAGACCTTCGCCTTGACAGCAATCTTCCCCCGATTCTCCTCATGCAGCCAAAGCGCCGCTTTGTTATAGTCCATTTTTTTCCTCGCTTTCCGCATTTCTTCAGAAAACCCGAAGCAGACAGCCGTCTGCTTCGGGCATCTCTTACTCCTCCGGCGTCCGCTCCGCCGGAGCCTTGCTGAGATCAATCCCCCGGATAATCTTCCGGAGCGGCAGGATGGAAACCGGATTCACGGACAGCTCGTCGATCCCCATCCGGAGGAAGGTCTCCGTGAGCGCAAGGTCAGCGCCCAGCTCTCCGCAGATCCCCACCCATATTCCATGGCGGTGTCCGGCATCGATTGTCATCTTGATTTCTCGGAGCACCGCCGGATGATGCGTATCCAGGAACGGATCCAATCCCGCGTTCTGCCGGTCGATCGCCAGTGTATACTGTGTGAGGTCGTTGGTGCCAATAGAGAAGAAATCACACTCCTCCGCCAGCTCGTCCGCGATCATAACCGCGGCAGGCGTCTCAATCATGACCCCGATCGCATAGCTTCCGATCTTCATACCCTGCTTCTGCAGCTCCTCCGCACACTCCGCGAGGATTTCCTTGCACTCCCGAAGCTCTCTCCGGGAAATGATCATCGGAAACATAATGCCGAGGTTCCCGTAGGCGGAGGCACGGAGCAGCGCCCGAAGCTGCGTCTTGAAGAAGTCCTTCCGACTCAGACAGATCCGGATCGCGCGGACGCCCAGCGCCGGATTCTCCTCCTTCACCATATTCATATACTCTACCTGCTTGTCCGCGCCGATGTCACAGGTACGGATGATAACCTGCTTCGGCGCCAGCGTCTCCACCGCGAGCCGATAGGCATTGAACTGCTCCTCCTCCGTCGGATAATCCCGCGCGTTCAGATACACGAACTCCGAGCGGAACAGTCCGACACCGCCGGCGTCATTCTGCTGAACAAGCCCGATATCGGACGGTCCGCCGATATTGGCATAGACCTGTATCGTCCTGCCGTCGATCGTCGTATTGGACTTGCCCTTCAGCTCCTGCAGGAGCGCCCTCTGCTTGGTATCCTTGTCCTTCCGCTTCCGAAGCGATTTCGCGAGATCCTCCGTCGGCTCGATATAGACACAGGAATTGTAGCCATCAATGATGGCATCCATTCCGTCCCAGTCCTCGCAGGCATCCCTGCACTGCACCAGCGCGGGGATACCCATGGAGCGTGCGAGGATCGCCGTATGGCTGTTGAGAGAGCCCTCCTTCGTAATGATGCCGAGCAGCAGCGACTTGTCCAGACGCACCGTCTCAGAGGGCGTCAGATCCCGCGCTGCGAGGATGCACGGCTCCGTCCCCTGCAGAACATCCGTGTTGATGCCGAATAGATTGCTGAGCACCGCCTGTTCGATGTCATAGATATCCGCCGCCCTCTCCCTCATATACGGATCTTCCATCTCCGCGAAGACCTTCGCCTGATTATCGAAGGCGACCTTGACCGCATATTCCGCCGTATGCCTCTGGCTCCTGATGATCTCATTCGTCGCGTCCAGCAGGTCATCGTCCTCCAGCATCATCGCGTGTACGGAGAAGACCTCTGCACTGTCCTCTCCGGCATCGATCAATGCCTTCTCATAGAGGGCATTCTGCTGCTCGATCGCCCTCTCTCTGGCGCTGTCGAAGCGTTTCAGCTCTCCCTCTGTATCCTCGATCAGGCTCTCGCTGATCTCCAGCTTCGGCGCCTTGTATACCTTGATCTTCCCGATGGCAATTCCATTTAAAACGCTTTTCCCGGTAACTACCTGCATACTGCCTCCTTATAATCGGAACGATACGTTCCGCGCCACGCCGCTATGCGATGCGACGCCAAGCAATGATTCAGAAGGTTTCCTTCAGGAACTTCTCAAGCGCCGCCGCGCAGGCCTCTTCATCCTCCCCCTCTACCTTAATCGTGACCGTATCCCCCTGCTTCACGCCGAGTCCCATCAGCGCAAGCAGCTTCTTCATATCCACATTCTTATCTCCCTTGAAGATTGTCACAGAGCTCGCGAAGGTCTTGAGCTGCTTGACGAGCAAGCCTGCCGGACGTGCGTGAATGCCATTCGGGTCAGTAATCGTATAGTTGAATTCTCTCATGATTTTCTCCTTCTATTCTATTGTTTTATTTTTATCAACAGACTTCTACGTTCGAATAATCATCCGAATTGGTCAGCAGCACGACAACCAGATCCGGGTGCCCCGCCGCCCTGATCTTCTCCCTGGAGAAGCGGAGAACCGGCTGCCCGAGCTTCACGCTGTCTCCCTCGGAAACCAGCGGCTCGAAGCCGTCCCCGTTCATCGCCACGGTGTCAATGCCGACATGAATCAGCAGCTCCATATCTCCATTGCCGCTGATGCCGATCGCGTGCTTCGACTCCGCAACAGATGAGATCGTGCCGTCATAGGGTGCGTAAACTACACCCTCCTCCGGCCGGATGCCGAGTCCCGCGCCGAGGATGCCCTGCGCGAAGGTCTCGTCCGGGATATCCTCCTGCTTCACGCGCTGCCCTTTCACCGGCGCCGCTACCGTCCCCGCCTCACAGCGGATCACGGCTTCCCCGATGAAACGCTCCTCCTTCGGCGTCTCTGCCGGAGCGGATGCCGCAGGAACGGAAGTCGAAGCCGCAGCGCCGTCTTCACGGAAGAGGAACCATGCCGCCGCGAAGGCTGCCCCGCCGGAAATCGCGAGAAGGATCGTGTACAGCAGCGGCCGGTTGATCGTGAGGTAGCCTGGAATACCGGTTACGCCGTAGGCGGTTGCGCCGAGTCCCATGAAAGCGCCGAAGAGTGCGCCGAGCGCACCGCCCGCCATGCCCGCCACAAAGGGCTTATAGAAGCGCATATTGACACCGAAGATCGCCGGCTCGGTGATGCCGAGAGAGGCGGACAGCGCGGAGGGCACTGCGATGCTTCTGGTCTTCTGGTTTCTGGTCTTGATGCCGACCGCAAGGCAGGCGCCGAACTGCGCGAAGTTTGCCGCGCTGGCAATCGGCATCCAGGTATTCAGCCCCACGGAGGCGAGCATGCCGGCCTCGATCACATTATACATATGATGCAGTCCCATCACGACGGTCACCGGATAGATCGCGCCCATTACCATCGCGCCGAGCGGATTGTGTACGAGCAGCTCCGCCGCATTCAGCACCACCGTCTCGAGCCCGGAGAAGATCGGACCGATAATCATAAAGGTGAGCAGCGCCGTGAGCATGACCGTACAGAGCGGCGTGATGAAGAGATCAAGCATCTCCGGAACATGGTCATGGAACCACTTCTCGATCTTGCTCATGCAGAAGACCGAGAGAATGACAGGGATGACATGTCCCTGATAGCCGAGCTGATTGATCTGCCCAAGCGCATAATCCGGCAGGATCTGCAGCCTCCCGAAGAGATACCAGACATCATAGCCATTTGCCGCGTTCCAGCCATTGGTCAGAGCGGAATGGATCATCAGGAGCCCGATCACCGCGCCGAGGAAGATATTGCCGCCGAAGACACGCGCGGCGGAAACCGCCACGATCACCGGCAGATAGGCGAACGCCGTATTCGCCACCATGTCAAGGAAGGCGAACCAGTCCGATTCTGCGAAGCCCAGCCCCGGGATCTTCGCCAATGCCTCTACCAGCCCCATCATCAGTCCGGAGGCGACGATCGCCGGCAGGATCGGTACGAACACGTCTCCGATCGGCTTCAGCAGTCTTTTCCAGAGCGGCTGCCGTGCGGCTGCCGCCGCCTTGACCTCATCCTTCGTCGCCGCCGTCATCCCTGTGATGTCCAGAAACTCCTCATAAACCTTGTTGACGGTTCCGGTTCCGATGATGAGCTGCAGCTGCCCGTTCGACTCGAACATTCCCTTCACGCCCTCGACATTGTCCAGGTAGGTCTTGTCCACCTTGCTGTTATCCTTGATAACCAGCCTAAGCCTCGTCGCGCAGTGTGCCGCCTGTGCGACATTGTCCCGCCCGCCGATATGGTCAACGATCTCCTGCGCACATTTCCTGTAGTCCAGTGCCATAAGCTTTCCCTCCTTTTAGGAATTTCCCGGCTCATCTCCCCGGGATTCCCTGCATTTATCTGTTTCTGCATGACGCAGCAAACATTCCTGCCGCTCCCGGGCATTACAGCAGCCCGAGCTTCTCGAATGCCTTATAAATGCCATCCTCCGTGACCGCCGGACAAACCCAATCCGCACGCTCCCTGAGCGCCGGAGAACCGTTCGCCATGCAGACCGCATAGCCCACTGTTTCCAGCATTTCGAGGTCGTTCATGCTGTCCCCGAAGCCAATGGTATCGGAAAGCGGCATATCCAGATACTCTATGATCCGTCGGACGCCCTTCCCCTTGTCGAAGTCGCGGCTCACGATCTCCCCGTTGACACAGCCGTGCGCCGGGACGTCCTGCAGGACGAAGTGAAAGTCCTTTTCCAAGAGACGCCGGCACTCCGTGAGCTGCGCTGCCTCCCGTGCCATAATGACAATCTTGTGAATCGGCTGTCCCGCATACTCCGCCATCGGACGGATGCCGAGGTTCTCGGAAAGCACCCTGCGCCAGCGCTCGATCTCGGAGTTGCCTCCCTCCGTGCCGTTGAGGAAGTCCTTCAGATCCGCATCACCGAAGGCGCCGCCGGTTCCCTCGATCGTACAGAATACACCGTTCCGATGCAGGGTTTCCAATGCAAGCCGCAGCGTCTCCGCTGCGATCGGATGGTCATAGAGCACGGTTTCTCCGACCTTCACATAAGCGCCGGAGCTCGCCACCATCCCATCGAAGGGATAACGGAGCAGCGGGCGCAGCATGTCCGGGTTCCGTCCGGTGCAGAGGAAGAGCCGGTGTCCGTTCTCCCGCGCCCGCGCCATTGCACGCACCGCAGAGTCCGGAGGGGTATTGGTTCCCGTTTCCGTCAGCGTCCCGTCAATATCCAGAAAAATCAGCTTCCCCATCTCAGCCCTCCTCCTTGATACAACCAGCAGCGCGTCCCGTCTTCTTCGTTCTCCGCCGTACAGGTGCAGAGCCCTCCGATCCTGCCAGTTTCTCTGCTTTCCGTCTCTCTGTTTCGCTTTTCTCCGCTTCTATGGGGATTTCTGTTTTCCGTTGTTTCCGCCCGGACTTCTTACTTTCCGACATCTCAGCGGGCTTCCGCTTCTCCGGCGCTTCCTCCCTCTTCCACAGAAGCCATGCAAAGTCAAACGCAGGAACACCGACCGCCCGTGCCGGACGCTGCGCACCCGTCAGGAGATCTATATAATCCTCCGGCTCGTTGACCCATGCTGTCTCATCCTGCTCTCCGAAGTTGAAGAGTGCTACCAGCTTCTCCCCTTCAATATATCTGCCGATCCCTAGGACATGGTCATTGTAGGTTTCGAGCACCCAGGTATCCGCGGAGGACAGGAAAACCGGATGCGTGCTCCGAAGGGTTTCCAGCCTCCTGAGCGCGTCAAAGATCCTCGCCTCTCTGCTTCCCGGCTCCTTCCGCCTCTGTTCTGCCTCCCAGGAGAAGCTTCCCCTGTGCAGGTATCTCGAATCATCCCACTTGTAGGGATCGTGATGATAGCCGTAATCGTTGAGCTGTCCGATCTCATCTCCGGAATAGATCACCGGAATACCGGACTGGGTCAGCAGGAAGGCATGCAGCATGATGTCGAGCCGGATCGCCCGATCCAGCTTCCACGCATTCCCCTCGTACTCCGCCGCCTCGATGCCGCAGAGCGAGGCGGTCGTCCCGCAGAGACGGGCATCCCCTAAGCGCGGGTCATCATTGTACAGCTCCCCTCTCGCATCGGAGCCGTAGAAGTAGCCGCGGAAAAAGTCATTCAGGAAACGCTTGTGCCCGACCTCGTCGATGCCAAACTGCCGGAGGAAGTCATAATCCAGCCCCCAGCCGATATCATCATGACAACGCAAATAGTTCAGGAAGGTATACTGCTTCGGAAGCGCGAAGACCTGTCCGAGCTGGTGCTTCATCAGCCGCACATCCCTCGTCGCTACCGTATGCCAGGTTGTCGCCATCGTCGTGACATTGTAGAGCATCTGGCACTCCGGCTTCTCCACCGTGCCGAAGTAGGGAACGACCTTAGAGGGCTCCATCACGACCTCGCCGAGCAGCAGTGTTCCCGGACAGACGATCTCCGATGCCATCCGCATGATCCGGACGAGCGTATGCACCTGCGGGAGGTTCCGGCAGCTGGTGCCAAGCGTCTTCCATATATAGGGCACGGCATCCAGACGAATGATATCTACTCCATGATTACAGAGGAAAAGCATATTTTCCGTCATATCGTTGAATACCGTCGGGTTTTTATAATTCAGATCCCATTGGTAAGGATAGAAGGTCGTCATGACTACCTTCTGCACCGCCTCGCACCAGCTGAAATTCCCCGGTGCGGTCTGCGGGAATACCTGCGGGACAGTCTCCTCGAAGGCGTTCGGGATATTCCAGTTATCGAAAAAGAAATATCGATCCTGAAACTCCTTCTCCCCGCCGCGCGCCCGTCTCGCCCACTCGTGCTCCTCCGAGGTGTGATTCATCACGAAGTCGAGACAGAGACTCATCCCGTTCCTATGACAGTCCGCCGCAAGCTCCGAGAGCTCCTCCATGGTGCCAAGCTCCGGATCGACCTGCCGGAAATCCGAAACGGCATAGCCGCCGTCCGAACGTCCCTTCGGACTGGAGAGCAAAGGCATCAGATGAACATAGTTCACACCGGATTCCTTGATATAGGGAAGGTGCTCCCGCACACCGCGGAGATTTCCTGCGAAGCAGCCCGTATACATCAGCATCCCGAGCATATCGTTGCCGCGATACCAGCCCGGATCTGCCTCTCTCTCCCGATCCAGTGCTCTAAGCTCCTCCGGACGCGTCTCGTACATCCGGGAGAGCATAGAAAGGAAATACTGAAAGGCATTGTCGTCATTATGATACAGCTCTGCATAGAGCCACTTCAGCTCATCCAGATTCTTCTCCAAGCGTTCCGAGAACTCTTTCGTTAGTTCTGCTCTTTTCTCCATGAAAACGCCTCCTGTTTTTGTAGATATTTTATATTATAAAGGACTTCCCGTATTCTAGCAAGTTCACGATGTGGTTTTCAATATAACAGGCATCCTGTTCCGGAATATGGCTGTTATAGAGAGGAGGCTTCTTCCGGCGGAATTATCTTGATTTTTAAAATGCGCTACATTACACTTAAAATAAAGAATTTATTTCATCAGAGGGGGACTGCCTATGTTATATGGAGCACTGGAAGCCGGCGGCACGAAGATGATCTGTGCGCTCGGCGACGAGAACGGAAGAATACTGGAGCAGATCTCGCTCCCGACAATCGAGCCATCCGTGACCATGCCGCGGATCATCGAATATTTCAGGGACAAGGAGATCACTGGACTCGGCATCGCCTGCTTCGGGCCGATCGACCTGAACCCGAACTCCGCGACCTACGGCTTTATCACGACCACGCCGAAACTGAAATGGGCAAATTTCAACATCGTCAGAACAATGAAGGAGGCACTGCATATCCCGATCGGCTTCGATACCGATGTAAACGGCTCTCTCCTCGGCGAGGTGTGCTACGGAGCGGCGAAGGGGCTCGAGAATGTGCTCTACCTGACCATCGGCACCGGCGTCGGCGGTGGTGTCATGGCGAACGGCAGACTCCTCCACGGCATGCTGCATCCGGAGCTCGGGCATATCACGATGCTTCCGCACCCGAGCGACTCCTACCGCGGACACTGCCCCTATCATGGAATCTGTTTCGAGGGCATGGCGGCAGGTCCCGCGATTGAGGAACGCTGGGGCAGAAAGGGCGCAGAGCTCGCCGATCTCCCTGAGGTCTGGGAGCTGGAGGCGTACTATATCGCGCAGGCTCTGAAAAACCTCATCCTTACGTTGAGCCCGGAACGCATCATCCTGGGGGGCGGCGTCATGCACCAGCTGCAGCTCTTCCCCATGATCCGTGCCTCTGTCCTTACGCAGCTGAACGGTTACCTCGATACGAAGGAGCTTCGGGATATCGACCATTATATCGTCCCTGCGAGTCTCCATGACGATCAGGGCATCATGGGCTGCATCAAGCTGGCGATCGACGCCGCGGCGCTTTCCGCTTGACAGGGACTTATACCGTAAATCCCCATGCCGCTAACAGGTATTCGCACTTTCGCGATGTTCGCACATCGCTTCGTGCTCATACCTGTTGTCCTGTCAAATGTCCGAACGCTTGGAAAAGCAAGCTTGCCCCGCCTTCGTCCGCTTGACAGGGACTTATACCGTATAATACCAAAACGGACAGGGGCAGCTGCCCCTGTCTGTTTCTAAGGAGAATTCATGAATTACAAAGATTACGGCCGCCATCTGCTGGAAGCACTCCTGATCGGACTGAAATGGATCGGCTTCGGCATCCTCTGCGGCATCCTCGTGGGCGGTGTCTCCGCGAAATTCGCGAACGGCATCGTCCTCGTGACGAAGTTCCGGACGGCGCATCCGCAGATCCTCTATCTTCTTCCGCTCGCCGGGCTGTTCATCATCGCCTATTACCGCCTGCTCGGCGTGAAGCAGCCGAAGGGCACCAATCTGGTGCTCAGCTCCATCCGGGAGGGAGAAGCCGTGCCGGGGCGGATGGCTCCGCTGATTATCCTCTCCACGATCCTGACCCACCTCTTCGGCGGCTCTGCGGGACGGGAGGGGGCTGCACTTCAGGTCGGCGGCTCTATGGGCGATGCCCTCGGACGGCTCGTGCGGATCCCGCAGAAGGATCGGCGCACCGTCATTATCTGCGGAATGAGCGCCTCCTTCTCCGCACTTTTCGGCACGCCGCTGGCGGCAGCGATTCTGTCCATGGAGATCAGCACCGTCGGAATCATGTATTACTCCTCGCTCGTGCCCGCCGTCATTTCAGCGCTCACCGCGCATCTGATCGCCCAGAGGCTCGGCGTCACCGGAGAAGCATTCCCGATTCCGAACCTTCCCGTCTTTGGGGCGCGAACCGCGCTCATCACGATTCTCTTCTCCGTCGGCTGTGCTGTCGTCAGCGTGCTCTTCTGCACCGTGATGCACCGCATGAAGCGGCTGATGCAGCATCGATTCCCGAATTCCTATCTCCGTGTTCTCGTCGCCTCCGCCGTCGTGATCGTCCTCACCCTGCTCGTCGGGGATCAGACCTATAACGGAACCGGCGCGCATATTCTGGAGCAGTGTATGACGGAACCGGGCTTCCGCATCGTATGGTATGCCTTCCTCCTGAAGATCCTGTTCACGGCGGTGACGCTTTCCGGCGGCTTCCAGGGCGGAGAAATCGTCCCCTCACTCTTCATCGGCGCAACATTCGGCAATGCCGTCGCCGCCTTTTCAGGACTTGATCCGGCGTTTCTTTCCGCGCTCGGAATGTGCGCCGTATTCTGCGGCGTCACCAACTGCCCGATGGCGACGCTGCTGATCAGCTTTGAGCTCTTCGGCTTCGGCGCCTCCTCCTTCTTCCTGATCGCGGTCGCCATTACATACCTCTTCTCCGGCAACTACGGACTCTACGCCTCGCAGAAGATCCTGTATTCGAAGCTGGAACACAGCCGTGTAGATCGCTTCACGCATTAAGAGGACAGGGATGAAATCGAGTGAAGCATATACCAGCGGGTGTGATTCATGAATAAAGAAAGCAATGCTTTTCAGGGAAGGGCTTAGCGGATCAGCGAGAAGCCCAGACTGTATGCGAGGATGCACCATGGCTTTCCCAGCAGGATAATCCCTATAAACTTTCTGGAGGTCATCTTCGTGACGCCGCTCAGATAGCAGAGATAGTCGTCCGGACAGAGCGGCAGCAGCACCGCAAGGAAAAGCAGCAGCGTATAGCATCTGCTTTTCGAGGACCATGCCGCCCACTTCCTATATTTCTCCCGCGGGAAAACCTCCTGCAGGAGCGGCGTGCCGAATCTTCTGGCGAGGAAGAACGCAATGATGGAGCCGGCGCTGATCCCGATGTAATTGCACCAGAAGCCCAGCATCGGTCCGAACATAATCGCGCCCGCCGCACAGCCCACGAAGCCCGGCAATACCGGGATAACGACCTGCATCGCCTGAAAGGACAGCAGGAAAAGCGGCGCAAACATGCCGAAGCCTCTGATATATTCCTGAAAGCTCTCTACGGAACGAAACGCGCCGTCAAAGAAGCCCCTCAGGCAGATGCCGAAGAACACTACGATATACATTATGGAAAGGATGGAGACAAGCCGCGTCAGCCTCCGTCGTTTTGCACCGTTCCCGCCAATCATTCCTTATCCGCTCCCCGCACGGTACACCTGTGTAAAGCAAACCTTGTTTTCACTTTATCTTAGCAGAAAAATGTGAAAGAAATCCCTGCTTCAAATCTTAAAATTCTGAAAATATTCGAAAAGCTTTGAAAAGAACGGCAGACAGGAGCGTTTCCTGTCTGCCGCATTTTCAACTGTTCGCTGCCTTGTCCTCCTGCGCCCGAATGGACGCCATCAGACCGCCCTGCTCGATCATCCTCTGCAAAAACGGCGGAAACGGTTCCGTTCTGTACTCCCTGCCGCTTGTCAGGTCGCGGATCAGCCCCGCATCGAAATCCACCCGCACCTGATCCCCCTGCTGTATTTCTCTCGCCGCCTCCGGCGACTCCACGATCGGAAGCCCGATATTCAGTGCATTCCGGTAAAAAATGCGCGCGAAGCTCTCCGCGATGACGCAGCCCACGCCCGAGGTCTGGAGCACCTGCGGCGCATGCTCTCTGGAGGAGCCGCAGCCGAAATTCCTGCCGCCGACTACGATATCCCCTGCTTTTAGCTTCCGGCGAAAGTCTCTGTCGATATCCTCCATCGCATGCACCGCCAGCTCTTCCTTATCCTGAATCGCGAGATACCGCGCCGGAATGATGACATCCGTATCCACGTTATCGCCGTATTTCAAGCACTTCCCCTCTGCTGCCCTCATGCCTCCCCCTCTCTTCTCTGCGTCTCCCGTACTCTCTCCGCCGCTTCACAGTCCCAGCTCTGCCGGCTCTGAGATCCTGCCGGTCACTGCGGAGGCTGCTGCAACCGCCGGAGATGCCAGATAGACCTCGGAGCTGGCATCTCCCATCCTGCCGACAAAATTGCGGTTGGTCGTCGAAATGCAGCGCTCCCCCGGCGCCAGTATCCCCATATACCCCCCGAGACAGGGACCGCAGGTTGGCGTCGACACCACCGCTCCTGCCTCCACGAAGCTCTGTATCCAGCCCCTTTTCAGCGCTGTGATATAGATCTCCTGCGTCGCCGGAATGATGATGCACCGTACATTCTCCGCGATTCTCCGCCCCGCGAGCACTCTCGCCGCCTCCTCCATATCCTGCAGACGTCCGTTCGTGCAGGAGCCGATCACTGCCTGATCGATGGGAATCTCACCGAATTCTCCCACAATATGGGTATTCTCCGGAAGATGCGGAAAGGAAACCGTCGGGCGCAGCGCGGAGAGGTCAATCGTCAGCTCCCTCTCGTATACCGCATCCGCATCCGCAATGAAGCTTTCATAGGGCTTCTTCGAATGCGCTTCGATATACGTGATCGTCTTCTGATCTACCGGGAAGATGCCGTTCTTCGCGCCCGCCTCGATCGCCATATTGCATACGGTGAAGCGGTCGTCCATGCTCAGTGCCGCGATACCCGGCCCTGTAAATTCGAGCGACTGATAGCGCGCACCGTCTACGCCGATCTCTCCGATCAGATGAAGGATCAGATCCTTTCCGCTCACCCATGGTCTGAACCTCCCGACCAGATTCACGCGGATCGCCCCCGGTACCTTGAACCAGAGCCTGCCGGTCGCCATCGCCGCCGCCATATCTGTTGATCCCACGCCGGTAGAGAAGGCACCGAGCGCGCCGTAGGTGCAGGTATGGGAATCCGCTCCGACGGAAAGCTCTCCCGCTACGATCAGACCCTGCTCCGGAATCAGCGCGTGCTCTATGCCCATCCTGCCGACGTCGAAATAGTTCGTAAGTCCCTGCTCCCTTGCAAAATTACGACAGAGCTGCGTACACTTCGCACTGGTAATGTCCTTATTCGGCACGAAATGATCCATGACGAAGACGACCTTCTCCCTGTCGAAGACCTCTTTCCGCCCCAGCTTCTTCATTTCCCGGATCGCCACCGGTGTCGTGATATCATTGCCGTGAACCAGATCGAGTCTCGCTTCGATCAGCTGCCCTGCTGTTACCTCGCAAAGTCCTGCATGTTTCGCCAGAATCTTCTGGCTCATCGTCATTCCCATATTCTCTCCCGAGAGTCTGTGTCCCGCTTCTTTACATGGATTCCGTCTCAATTTCAGGAAAGCACTGCGTCTCCCATGCCGAAAGTCCGCTGCCGCAAATTGCAGGAGTTCTGCTCGATGCTTCGCTTCTCCGGAGCCTTCGCATCGCCTTGTGTTCATACCTGTTATCCTGTCAGATGACAGAATATCCGCTCATGCAAACATGGCTTCCCATGTCGGCTGACAGAGACTTGTATATAAATCAGTGCTTTCTTAAAAAATTAGTATTTACATCTTAATGGACGGTCTGCTATAATTCAAATATATGTTTTTGATAAATACCATAAGCTCAAGTAATGTATCAAATGGCATTTTCATGGCAGTCTACGGCGGAAGACAGGAGGAAATTATGGAACAGAATCTTTCCGGTTATAAGATTTTCTATGAGGTTGCCAGCTGCGGCAATATCTCCAAAGCAGCGAAGAAGCTCTATATCTCGCAGCCTGCGATCTCGAAGTCCATCGTAAAGCTGGAGGACGGATTGGAAACGAAGCTCTTCAAGCGGAATTCCAGAGGCGTGACGCTCACGGACGAGGGCGCGATGCTCTACGAATATATTAAAGAGGCCTTCGAATCCATCAATACCGCAGAGACAGAGCTGCGCCGGATAAAAGAGTTCAATATCGGACATATCCAGATCGGGGCCAGCACGACGCTCTGCCGCTATATCCTGATGCCCTATCTGCAGAGGTTCATGGAGCAGTATCCGAACATCCGCGTCTCGATCGTGACGCAGGGCTCCGCGCAGACACTCGCACTGCTGGACAGCCGCAAGCTCGACCTCGGACTCGCTGCGGAGCCGAAATCCGTACACGCCGAGCTCCACATCCGGAAGCCGATGCAGATCCATGATATTTTCGTCGCAACTCCACAGTACCTCGAGAATCTCCGCTCCATCTGCGGCCCGGACTTCCAGATCTTCGAGGAAGCCAATCTGATGCTGCTGGATCAGAACAATATGTCCCGCCGCTATATCGACGAATACTTCAAGGAAACCGGCATCGAGCCGATCCAGATCCTCGAGGTCAGCACGATGGATCTGCTGATCGAGTTTGCCAAGGTCGGCATCGGCGTCTCCTGTGTCATCCGGGAATTCGTGCAGGAGGAGCTTACTAAGGGTACACTCGTCGAGCTTCCGCTTCCTGCTCCGATTCCGCCGAGGAACATCGGCTTCATCTTCAATCCCTCCAACACCTCGAAGTCTCTGAACTGCTTCCTCGAGACGCTGGATACAGAATAAGCAGCCGGTTCGGACACGAAATTCTGTATTTTTCCGAGAGCGGCCCTGTGCCGCTCTTTTTTTTCCTCTTAAGCTATGCTAGAATGGAGCTTCACTTAGGTTGAAAGGAGTTTATATATGGCAGAAAATCAGAACCCGGACAGCTGCAACAGCAACTGCAGCTCCTGCAGCAGCGACTGCGCTTCCCGCAGGGCGATGCAGAAGTCGAAGCTCGCGGACGGCTGCAGCGTAAAGAAGGTCATCGGCATCGTTTCGGGCAAAGGCGGTGTCGGCAAATCCACCGTCACCTCGCTCCTCGCCTCCGGCGCCTGCCGTGACGGCTTCCGCACCGGCATTATCGATGCGGATATCACCGGCCCCTCTATTCCGAAGGCCTTCGGTCTTGCCCATGACGGTATCGCCGTGACAGAGGACGGTAAGCTGATGATCCCGGATAAAAGCGCCAACGGTGTAGAGATCATCTCCACCAATCTGCTGCTCGAGAATGAGACGGATCCGATCATCTGGCGCGGCTCCCTGGTCGCCAGCGCCGTCAAGCAATTCTGGGAGGAGGTGCAGTGGAAGGACATCGACTTCCTCTTCGTGGATATGCCGCCGGGAACCGGCGATGTCCCGCTCACCGTCTTCCAGTCCCTTCCGGTTGACGGGATCGTGGTCGTGACCTCGCCGCAGGAGCTGGTTTCCATGATCGTAGCGAAGGCAGTAAACATGGCGCAGAAGATGAATGTCCCGATCCTCGGGCTGATCGAAAATTATTCCTATATGCAATGCCCGCACTGTAACGAGCGGATCAATGTCTTCGGCGAAAGCCATATCGACGAGATCGCCGCAGAGCATGGGCTCAAGGTTCTGGCGAAGCTGCCGCTCGACCCGAAAAATGCGCAGTACATGGACTGCGGCGCAGTCGAGTCCATCGACCTCACTCCGATGCAGAAAGCGATCAGGGCGGTCGAGTCGCTCTGATTGCAGCGAATTTGCACGATATCCGCCGGACAGAACACAGGCTGCCGGGTCTTACAAAAGCGTCTCCGGGGACACCCCATGGCGCACAAAGCATGAATAAACCTGCATGTGATAAAGCATGTCACATGCAGAACCGCAAAAAGGGGGCTCCGGAGAAATAAAACCACTTCTCCGGAGCTCCCTTTCTCCAATCATATCCTGTCAAAATAAGAGGCGTCCGTCCCCTCTCCGAGACCGGATTCGATCGCCGCGACCACCGCCGCAAGCGCCTCCTCCTCGTCCGGGCCGCTGCACTCCACGATGACTGTCGCCCCCTTCTTCACCCCCGCCGCCATAACGTTCAGAACCGACTTTCCGACGATGTCCCGCTCCCCGTAGTGAAGAATGATATTGCTCTTAAACTTGATGCAGGTCTGCGTCAGGACACCCGCCGGTCTGAGATGCAGTCCCGATTCATTGATTACCTTTACTGCTTTGCTGATCATATATCATTCTCCTCCCGTCCCGAAACCATATGATAAACTCACATGTGATAAATCCCATTATATTATCGTATAAGCTTGCGCTGCACAGAAGCTCATACAATAAACTACACCACAGCCTGTATATTTGTCAAGAAAGCGCCCGCCGCTTCCGCTGCGTCTCCGCCTTCGAAAACTCGCAGCCGCAGTAATCCTGCCGGTAGAGCGCATACTCCCGAGACAGCTCCGTGGAACGGAGATAGCCGCCCTTTTTCTTGAAGTCCGAAGGGAGAAAATGAAGCCCCAGCTCCTCCGCGATCCGCATACCGATCTCATTCAGGATCTGTGCATCCTTCATCGGGGAAATCGTCAGCGTCGTACAGAAGTAATCAAACTGTGCATCCATATCCGCACATCGGTTATGCTCTCGGAGCGCCTCCGCGGTTCTCCGAAGCCGCTGCTCATAGCACCTGAGGCAGCGCTTCCCTCTCTCCGGCTCCCTCTCCAGTCCCCTCGCAATCTCCAAGAATTCCTGATGACGATACGCCGGAACCAGCAGCTCGATCCCCGAAAGTCCCATTTCCGAAAGCAGTCTCCTGAGCTCCGCGGCACGGTAGCGAAATTCCTCCTCCGTCATAATATTCGGATTATAATAGTAGATCGTGATGCGGAAATACCTCGCGATTTGTTCCAGCACGGCGCTGGAGCAGGGCGCACAGCAGGCATGAAGCAAAAGCCGCGGTCTCCTGCCGACCTGCTCCTGAATCAGCCTCTCGAGAAGCAGCGCATAGTTCTGCCTCTGCTTCGGCTTTTCCGCCGCTCTCCCTCCCTGCTTCTCTCCTTCCTTCATTCCTCTTCCTTCTCTTCCTTCTCTCCCTGCTCACTCTGTCACTGAAATCCATGCCCTCACGCGAAGAAAAATCATCGCTTTCTCAATTCAGGAAATCACGAATTCGCTTCGAACGCATCGGATTCCGAAGCTTTCGGAGCGCCTTCGCTTCGATCTGCCGGATCCGTTCTCTCGTCACCTTGAATTCCCTCCCGACCTCCTCGAGTGTCCGCGGATGTCCGTCCGCCAGCCCGAAACGCAGGATCAGCACCTGCCGCTCCCGTTCCTTCAGATCCCGCAGCAGGAGATCGATATGCTCCCGCAGCATGACGCTCTCCACATTGCCCTCCGGTGTCAGTACATTGGAATCCGCGACGAAATCCCCGAGATTAGAGTCGTCCTCCTCCCCGATCGGTGTTTCCAGAGAAGCAGGCTCCCGGGCAATCTGCATGATTTCCTGCACCTTTTCCTCACTCATCTCCAGCGCTTCTGCAAGCTCCTTCGTAGAAGGCTCATAGCCAAGCTCCAGCGTCAGCCTACGCTGCATTTTGGACAGCTTGTTGATCGTCTCGACCATGTGTACCGGAACCCGGATCGTCCGTGCCTGATCCGCCAGCGCCCGCGTGACGGACTGCCGTATCCACCAGGTCGCATAGGTCGAAAGCTTGAAGCCCTTCTCCGGATTGAACTTCTCAACCCCCTTGATCAATCCGAGATTCCCCTCCTGCACGAGATCCAGAAAGCTCATGCCGCGTCCGGTATATCGCTTCGCGATGGAGACCACCAGCCGAAGATTCGCCTCGATCAGCCGCTGCTTCGCATACTCGTCCCCCTGCTCCTTCCGTATCGCAAGCTCATATTCCTTTTCAGCAGTGAGCAGCGGCACCGTCCCGATCTCCTTCAGATACATCCGAACCGGATCCTCGGTGCTGACGCCCTCCAGCAGCTCCACCGCATCGAAATCGATCTCGGACGCTTCCTTGTCCTCCTCCAAAAAGATATTCTCGTCCGGCGGTTCCAGCTCCTCCTCTGTCTTCCCGCTCTCCATTTTCCGGATCTCCGTTTCGTCTACGACCGGATTGACATCGATCCCTCTACGCTCGAAGAGCCGCTCCAGCTCCGACAGCTGCTCCTCGTTGAGACCCGCATCCCGAAATGTCTCCGCGATCTCATTGGCATCAATAGAATTCTTGTTTTTTTTTGCTTTCCCACACAGTCCTTCGATTCTCCTGAGCAGCTCTCCCCTATCCAATCCAGACCTCCTTCTATCAAAAGCGATATCTCCTAGCTCCACACGCCGACCGCCGCTATGATGCCCAGCACGAATATTACGATTCCCAGAATCAGATCCCGCAGCCCTCCGGACTTCCATTTTTTCTCATGCTCGACATTCAGAAAGCTGTAAACCGCATTGCTGAAACGCATCGCCGCCGCCACAAAAAAGATCAGCGGAAACAGTACCATGTTTTCCTCCGGATTCAGAAACGCCATCACTGCCATCACCACGAGAACCACTCCCAGTACAATGTTGACCAGCAGCAGCGTGAAGGAATCCCCTCTGGATCCATTTTTCACCCTCATTCCGCACTTTTCCCCCCGAGCGTCGCATATATTACCGCCTTGATGGTGTGCATCCGGTTCTCCGCCTGCCGGAAGACATGCGACTGCGCAGACTCAAACACCTCGTCCGTCACCTCCATTTCGCTGATGCCGAATTTTTTCTCTATCTCTTTGCCAATGCCGGTTCCCGCATTGTGAAAGGCGGGGAGACAGTGCAGAAAAATACAGTGCTCTCCGGCAAGCTCCATCGCCGTCCGATTGACCTGATACGGGGAAAGATCCCGAATCCGCTTTTCCCAGACCTCATCCGGCTCTCCCATGGAAACCCAGACATCCGTGCAGATTACATCCGCAGCCCCGCAGCCCTCCCGGATATCCTCTGTCAATGTGATTTCCGCGCCGGATTCTGCGGCGATTTCCTCACATTTACGGCGCAGCTCCTCCGACGGGAAATACTCCCTCGGACAGCAGGCGGTGTAGTGCAGCCCCATCTTCGCACAGGCGACCATATAAGAATTTCCCATATTGTACCGGGCGTCTCCCATATAGCAGAGCTTCCTGCCCCGGAGCGTGCCGAGCTGCTCCTCTATCGTCATAAGATCCGCCAGCATCTGCGTCGGATGAAACTCGTTCGTCAGCCCGTTCCACACCGGAACCGAAGCATATGCTGCGAGCTCCTCCACGATTTCCTGTCCGAAGCCGCGATACTCAATGCCGTCGTACATCCCGCTGAGCACCCGCGCGGTATCCGCGATTGTTTCCTTCCCGCCGATCTGCGTCCCGCTGGGGCCGAGATAGGTAGAGCCCATCCCGAGATCAGAAGCCGCCACCTCGAAGGCGCAGCGTGTCCTAGTCGAGCTCTTCTCGAAGATCAGGGCGATATTTTTCCCGGGAAAGCTGCATTCATGCAGATGCTGCTTCCCTGCGGCTATCCCCGCCTTCTTCTCTGCCTTCAGCCTGTGCGACAGATCCAGAAGATATCGGATCTCCTCCGGCGTGAAATCCAGAAGCTTCAAAAAGTCCCTGCCCTTCAGCTCTGCCATATTCCCTCCTCACATTGTAAGCCCATGCCGAAAGCCTCGGTGCCAATCAGTCCTGCGCGCTGCTCCGCTGCTCCGAAGCGCTCGCCTCCCGAACTATTTTCCTGCCTGCCGCTGCCGCAGCGTCTCGTACAGCAGCACTGCCGCCGCTGCCGCCGCGTTCAGGGATTCCGCGTCTCCCTCCATCGGAATCCGGAGGTAGTCCGTCGCCCTCTCTGCGAGCGCTGTGCTCAGCCCGCTGCCCTCATTCCCGATCAGAAACGCGGTTGGCGTTCGAAAGCTGTAGGAATAACAGCTCCGTTCCGCCCTGAGATGCGCCGCGTAAACCCTCACGCCCCTTGCCTTGAGCTGCTCCACCGCGGCAGGAAGATCCTCCACGATCCGAAACGGCATACGGTAGAGCGCCCCCATTGTAGCGCGTACCACCTTGGGCGAATAGACATCGGCACAGCCTTGATCCATCACGATCCCCGTCACGCCTGCCGCCTCCGCGGTTCGGAACATTGTCCCCAGATTTCCCGGATCCTGTATCGTCTCCAGCAGGAGGAAGAAATCACCGCGCAGCTTCTCCGCCTCCTTCATGCGAACGATGCAGAGAATGCCCTGACTTGTCTTCGTGTCGGAAATCTGCTCCATCAGTATCCTCGAAAGCCTGTAGACCCTTCCGGCAGACTCTATCTGCGAAAAGCCCTGCGGCAGACGTCCCGCGTAGTCCTCTGTCAGGAAAATACGCTCGATCCGTTCCGCCGGAATCTCCTCGCAAAGCCGCTCTCCCTCCGCCACGAAAAGTCTGCGCTCTCTCCGAAGCCTCGGTTTCCTCAGGAGGTCGCGCGCCTCTCTTACATATTTATTCGATATAGATGTAATTACCTTCAAGCTTTTCCTTTCAAGCGATTTATGGAAGCACTGATTTATTCATGACGCATATACCCGTTCCTTAGGCCATCAAAAAGACGCTTTCATTCAGGGTATCACGCCTATTGGCAGAAACTCCTCCCAACTTTAATCAGGGCTTTCTTAGCTGTATACCGGCATATTATCCAAATATATGCAACAAAATAAATATTTATACTTTTAGAGCATTTCCAGTTCCATAAGCCAGCGGGATGAAACAGCGTCGCTCGGCATACGGAGATCTCCTCTCGGGGACACTGCCACAGATCCCACCTTCGGGCCATCCGGCAGGCAGCTCCGCTTGAACTGCTGGGAAAAGAATCTTTGATAGAATACCCGCAGCCATTTCAGAATGGTTTCTCTGTCATAGCTATGGTAGTTCAGGGAGTCGTCCTGTTCCTGTCTCTCCGGAAGCCCGCGGAGCTCCAGATTCGCCGTACTGAAGGCATAGCATGCCAATGCGCAGACCTTCCGCGGCGAGAATCCCCAGCGCAGAATCTGATAGAGAAAGAAATCATGGAGCTCATACGGTCCGACCAGATCCTCCGTCCTTTGACTGATTTTCCCCTCCTCCGGCGGCAGCAGCTCCGGGCTAACCGGCGTATCCAGAATATCCCGAAGGGTATCCGCGAGCGCTCTGTCCTCGCAGCTGTCCGCACAGTATTTCACCAGGTGACGAACCAGCGTCTTCGGCACACCGACATTGACCGCATACATCGAGATATGATCCCCGTTATAGGTCGCCCAGCCCAGCGCAAGCTCGCTGAGATCTCCGGTTCCGATCACGATCGCCCTTTCCGCATTCGCAATGTCCATCAGAACCTGTGTGCGCTCCCGCGCCTGTGCATTTTCATAAACCACATCATGCTTCGAGGGATCGTGCCCGATCTCCGCGAAATGCTCCAGCACCGCCTGCCGGATGGGGATCTCCCGAAGTGACGCATGAAGCCGATCCGTCAGCAGCACGGCATTATGATAGGTGCGATCCGTCGTTCCGAAGGCCGGCATGGTGATGGAGAGAATGTTCTCTCTGGGAAGCCCCAGAAGGTCGAAGCAGCGCGCTGCGACAAGCAGCGCCAACGTGGAATCCAGCCCTCCGCTGATCCCGATCACTACCTTTTCCGCATGAATATGCATCAGCCGCTTCTTGAGACCTCTCGCCTGAATATTCAGGATCTCTTCACATCTCTCGGCACGAAGGCGTTCGTCGCCAGGCACGAAGGGATGCGGGTCAACGAAGCGCCGGAGAGAAACATCCCGCAGCCCCCGCAGAGAGAAGCGGATCTCACGGTAATTGTCTGCGGCAGACGGCGGGCAGCTGTTTCTGCGAAGCCGCTCGTGACAGATCCGCTGGAGATCGATGTCCGCATACTGCACCGCAGCCGTATAGAGCGGATTCTCGGAGAGCACGGCTCCATTCCCGCAGATCATGCTCTGTCCGCCGAATACCAGATCCTGCGTCGATTCCCCCTCTCCTGCGCTGGCGTAGATATATGCCGCCAGAAGACGCGCGCTCGTCGCGCGGAGCAGCTCACGGCGATACTGCTGCTTGCCGACCAGCTCGTCCGAGGCGGAGCAGTTCGCAAGAATCACCGCTCCTGCAGCCGCATGCGCAGTGGAGGGTGTATCCGCCACCCAGACATCCTCACAGAGCTCCGCCGCGAGGCAGAGCTCCGGCATATTCTCCTCCCGGAACAAAAGCCGCATCCCAAACGGCACCGAATAGCGTTCTCCGCTTCTCCGATCAAGGAAATCGATTTCCCGCGGCTCCTCCGCCCCTGCCGTGAACCAGCGGAGCTCATAGAACTCTCCATAATTCGGGAGGTTCTTCTTCGGCACGAAGCCCAGTACTCTGCCGCGGCACAGCACCGCCGCAGTATTGTAGAGCTTTCCTCCGGTATAGAGCGGATAGCCTAAGAAGCAAAGCAGAGGAAGCTCCCGACTCCCCTCCAGAATCCGGGAGAGCGCCTCCTCCGCGCCGTCTCGAAGCGCCGTCTGCCAGAACAGATCGGCACAGGTATAACCGCTCACAGCAAGCTCCGGGAATACGATCACGCCGGCGCCCGCCTCGCTCGCCTCCCGCATACTGCGGAGGATCTCCTCACTGTTGTATTCCGTATCAGCGACCCGCAGACTCGGTGTCGCTGCCGCTACGCGGACAAAGCCCTCCAGCATTCTTTCGTCCTCTTCTCATTTTATAATTCGGATTGCTCCACTGCTTCGCGATTCCCGTAATCCCCCCCTATTCCGCACTTTCGTGCCGCTGCCGCGCCGCTTCGTGCTTCATATGGGGCGTGTCGTAAAGTCTTCCTCCCACCTGGATGCAAGCATCCCATGGGATCAAACTTTCGACACTGTAGTTATATTATACCACATCTTAATAAGCCAAAAAAGATCAGGCCGAAAAGTCTGATCTTTTTTCGAAATTTCTCAAGGCTCGAAGCGCAAGGCTCCGCACAAGCCGCAGGCATCCGGCATTAAATGCTGTCTGAGGAATAGTTTGGTGCCTCCTTCGTGATCTGGATATCGTGCGGGTGGGACTCCTTGAGAGATGCCGCCGAAATCCTCACGAACTGGGAATTCTTCTGCAGGAGCGTGATATTTGCCGCGCCACAGTAGCCCATGCCTGCACGGAGACCGCCGATAAACTGGAAGATCGTGTCCTCCACCTTGCCCTTATATGCTACGCGTCCCTCTACGCCCTCCGGGACGAGCTTCTTCGCGCCCGCCTGAAAATACCTGTCCGAGGAGCCGTTCTTCTGCCGCATCGCACCCATAGAGCCCATGCCGCGATAGACCTTGTACTTTCTTCCCTGATAGAGCTCAAACTCTCCCGGCGCCTCGTCGCAGCCCGCAAAAACCGAGCCCATCATCACTGTGGAGCCGCCTGCCGCGATCGCCTTCACGACATCGCCCGAATACTGGATACCGCCGTCCGCAATAATCGGAATGTCATATTTGTCTGCCACCTCGAAGGCATTCATCACCGCAGAAATCTGCGGTACGCCGATCCCCGCCACGACGCGGGTCGTACAGATCGAGCCGGGACCGATCCCGACCTTCACGCAGTCCGCACCTGCCTTGATCAGCGCCTCTGTCGCCTCTCCGGTCGCTACATTGCCGGCAATGAGCTGAAGGTCGGGGAACTTCTCCTTCAGCATCCGGATGCAGCGAATGACATTGCCGGAATGCCCATGCGCGGAATCCAGAACAACGACATCGACATGCGCCTTGATGAGCTCTGCCGCACGCTCCACCACATCCTGCGTGATACCGAGCGCCGCGCCGCAGAGCAGTCTTCCCTGATGATCCTTCGCTGCGTCCGGGTACTTCATCTGCTTCTCGATATCCTTGATGGTGATAAGCCCCTTCAGATTGCCCTCCGCATCCACGATCGGAAGCTTTTCGACCTTGGCGCGGGCAAGAATTGCCTTCGCCTCGTCGAGCGTCGTACCCTCCCGCGCCGTCACGAGATGCTCCGAGGTCATACATTCCCGAATCTTCTTCGTATAGTCCTCCTCGAATACGAGGTCGCGGTTCGTGATGATGCCGACAAGCTTCTTGCCCTCCGTGATCGGAACGCCGGAAATTCGGAACTTCGCCATCAGCTCATTGGCATCCCGGAGTGTATGATCCGGACTCAGGAAGAACGGATCAGTGATGACGCCGTTTTCAGAGCGCTTCACCATATCCACCTCTTCCGCCTGCTGCTCGATCGTCATATTCTTATGGACAATGCCGATCCCGCCGCAGCGCGCCATCGCAATCGCCATCTGATGCTCAGTAACCGTATCCATTCCCGCAGAGAGGAACGGGATATTCAAGCGGATGCTGTTTGTAAGCCGCGTACTGATATCCACCGCATTCGGAACCACATCTGAATACTGCGGAACCAGCAGCACGTCATCAAAAGTAATCCCATCCCCGATCATTCTTGCCATCTTTTCCCCTTTCGACGCATTCAATGTGAAGTATATTTAGAAGTCTCTGACGCGGCCTCCTGAAATTTTCAGATACTATAACACACGTTTTTTTCAAAATCAACAGGATATCACTGCATCTTCACCTTGGACGGACTGTGGAAACGCAGCTCGCGCAGCAGCTTATCCGTCATTTCTATGTAGCAGCACTGCTTCTCCCCGCCGCGGGAAAAAATATAGGCATATTTCAAATTCTCCGGTCCATTCCCGGAGAGATCCATGACCCTGCATGGACTTCGAAGCGCATCCCTTGCCGTACTGGAGCTCTTTGGCGCTATGAGGATGAGCTCTTCGGCATTTGTTTCGAGCTTCTTTCTGCGCCGCGACCTGTTCAGCACCATATCCACGGTAAAGTTTCCCGCCATATAGAGGTATTCGTATTCCACGCTCGCATACAGCCAGACAAAGTAGCTCAGTATCCCTGCGAGGAGCAGCAGGAGCAGCCCGGGAACGAAGCGAAACGCCGCCAGAATGCCGAAAATATCCAGTACAATGCAGAGAAGCTTCAGTATCATGAAATAGCCGGGATCCTTCCGCTTCACGAGATGCTCAACATAATTATCCATTTTTCCTCCTGTGCTGTCCGTATGGTAATGTCCTGTCCTTTAATTATAACAAAAGAAGCGGGGGACTGTCCACCCGCTCCTATATGTCATGTGCGCTCCGAGCTTGCCCGGGTCGTGTTCTATCCGGAAGACATCACACGATTTCGCTCCGCGAAACAAGAGGCTTCGCCTGCTGCCGGGCACAGACTTACGTTTTCTTTATGGAAACGCAAGTCTTACATCATCCCCATGCCGGGGTTGCCTGCCGGCATCGGCGGTACCGGCTCCTTGATATCGGCCACCACAGACTCTGTGGTGAGGAGCGTAGAGGCTACGGAAGCTGCGTTCTGCAGCGCGGTTCTGGTCACCTTCGCCGGATCGAGGATGCCTGCCTCCATCATATCCACATAGTTCTCCTTATAGGCATCATAGCCCATTCCCTGTGCGGACTCCTTAACCTTGTTGACGATCACCGCGCCCTCGACACCGGCGTTCTCCGCAATGATGAAGAGCGGAGACTCAAGTGCCTTGAGAATGATCTTCGCACCGGTCTTCTCGTCTCCATCCAGCGCGTCCACAACCTTCTGCACCGCTGCCTGCGCGTGGATGTATGCGGAACCGCCGCCGCTGATAACACCCTCCTCTACTGCGGCACGGGTCGCATTAAGCGCATCCTCCATACGGAGCTTCGCTTCCTTCATCTCGGTCTCGGTAGCCGCGCCGACACGAATCACTGCTACACCGCCCGCGAGCTTTGCCAGTCTCTCCTGCAGCTTCTCTCTGTCGAAGTCAGAGGTCGTGGTCTCGATCTGTGCACGAATCTGCGCCACACGGTTCGCGATATCCTGCTTGTCGCCCAGTCCCTCTACGACCGTAGTCTTCTCCTTCGTAACCTTGACAGACTTCGCGCGTCCGCACATATCAACCGTAGCGTCCTTGAGATCGAGTCCGAGCTCCTCGGAGATCACCTGTCCGCCGGTCAGGATCGCAAGATCCTTCAGCATTTCCTTCCTTCTGTCACCGTAGCCAGGCGCCTTGACAGCGACTACATTGAAGGTACCGCGGAGCTTATTCACGATCAGCGTCGTGAGCGCCTCGCCCTCGATGTCCTCTGCGACGATCAGCAGCTTTGCGCCGGTCTTGACAACCTGCTCCAGCACCGGAAGGATGTCCTGAATATTGGAGATCTTCTTATCCGTGATCAGAATGAACGGATCATCCAGCGCAGCCTCCATCTTCTCCATGTCGGTACACATATATGCGCTGACATAGCCGCGGTCGAACTCCATTCCCTCTACGAGGTCGAGCTCGGTATGCATGGTCTTGGACTCCTCTACGGTGATAACGCCGTCCTTGGAAACCTTCTCCATCGCGTCCGCTACCATCTCACCGACTGCCTCGTCTCCTGCGGAGATGCCGGCAACCTTCGCGATCTGCTCCTTGCCCTTAACCTTGGAGGACTGCGCCTTGATGGACTCTACCGCCGCATCCACAGCCTTGCGGATACCCTTCCGGAGAACGATCGGGTTTGCACCCGCCTCCAGGTTCTTCATTCCCTCGGTCACGATCGCCTGTGCGAGCACCGTAGCGGTCGTCGTACCGTCTCCTGCCACGTCATTGGTCTTGGAAGCGACCTCCCGTACCAGCTGCGCACCCATATTCTCATACGGATCCTTCAGATCGATCTCCTTCGCGATCGAAACGCCGTCATTGGTAATGAGCGGCGCACCGTAGCTCTTGTCCAGAACGACATTTCTGCCCTTCGGCCCGAGCGTAACCTTCACGGTATCCGCCACAGCGTCTACACCAGCCTGCAGAGCCTTTCTCGCTTCTACGCCATACTTGATTTCCTTAGCCATTTTTCTATCCTCCACTCCTCTTACTCTACAATCGCCAGAATATCATTCTGCTTCACAACGGTATACTTCTTTCCGTCAATTTCGACTTCGGAACCGGCATACTTGGAAAAGATCACATGCTGCCCGACGGAAACCTGCATCTTTACCTCCTTGCCGTCGATCACGCCGCCCGGGCCTACCGCGACCACCACCGCCTGGCCCGGCTTCTCCTTATCATCCTGCCCCGGAAGCACGATCCCACTCGCGGTGGTCTCCTCCATCTTCTCCTTCTCGAGAACGACTCTGTCAAACAGCGGAATTAACTTCATTCTGAACCTCCTATGTCTGCTTTTATATCTGAGCTTATACTCCAAATCTCCGTCCCTCTTGGAACTTTCTGTATTATATCCCCTTCTGTTAGCAGAGTCAATACTAGAGTGCTAATTTTTTTAGGAAATAAGTGACAATTCGCAACAGTTCAGGCAGGCAGAATTTTATGACTGATACGATAATGAAAAGCTTGCTCTCAAGGGGAATATCAGGCATAAAGATTTATGTAAGTAAAAATACAAGCCCGAGAATGTGCGCCCGCGCTTGTTGTACGATTCTACCAATGCTACAATATATCTCAGATTATTGAGGACAAGGTTTCGGATAAGGAGGAATCCGCCATGAATGAGATCATCAGAGCAATGGAGGAACGGCGCAGCATCCGCAGATTCAAGCCCGATATGCCGCCCAGAGAAACGCTGGAGCAGATCATAGAAGCCGGACTGTATGCACCAAGCGCCAAGGGAAAGCAGTCGACGATCACCGTCGCCGTCACAGACAGGGCGATGCGGAACAGGCTGTCCCGCACAAACTGCAGGATCGGCGGCTGGCAGGAGGATTTCGACCCCTTCTTCGGCGCGCCGGTCATATTGATTGTTCTCGCCGATAAGAGCTGGGCAAACCGAGTGTATGACGGAAGCCTCGTCATGGGAAATATGCTGCTCGCGGCGCATTCGCTTCATCTCGGCAGCATCTGGATCCACAGAGCGCGGGAAACCTTCGAGCTTCCGGAATATCAGCAGTGGCTGAGGGAGCTCGGCGTCGAGGGAGAATGGGAAGGCATCGGTCACTGTGCTGTCGGATATATGGACTGCGCGCTGCCGGAAGCAGCAGCACGAAGAGAGGGCAGAGTATTCTGGGCGGACTGATGTCTCTCCGGCACACTCTTCGCATAGGAGCTGCTCCTCCCTGCGGCACAGTCGGAGCGATCAGCTCCGGATCGTCCCGTCCGTTCCCATGCGGATGCGCCGAGATCCCCCCTTTTTTTTAAGAAGAAACTCATTTTGCAAAGTATTGACAATTGAAATTTATTTCCTTTTCGTGTATCCTTTAAGTAATCAACATACCTGATGCAAACGGGTTTTTAAAGCGGCTGTTCATCATTTTTCAGGAGGCGGTTTATGAATCACGAGAAGGAGTATTTCAAGAAGGTCGCAGAATATGGTCAGTTGGTTATCCTCGCAGGGCCGGACGCGGTAGGGCGGAGAACCGTACTCCGGCAATATCTGGCGCAGCATCCCAATGCAACGCAGTGTACTACCGTCACCACCCGGGAGCCCCGTGAAAATGAAGTGGATGGACGGGAGCATTTCTTCATTTCTCACAAGGAATTCGACCAGATGATCCGCACACATCAGCTGATTGACTATCATTACTATAAGCGGAACGGCTACGATACGCCGATCAAGCCGATTCTGGATGCCAGAGCCGCCGGGCACAATGTCCTGCTGCTCGAGGATGTGGAGGATGCAATGCGCGTCCGCTCCCGTATCCCGGACTGCACGCTGATCTTTCTGATGTCGCCGACCTGGGATGAGCTCGAGGAACGGATCCGTGCCCGCCACGGGCAGGATCCCGAGGCGCTGAACGCCCACATTCTCCATGCACAGGAACAGATCCTCTGCGCAGGGCAGTTCGATTACATCCTTATCAATGACTGTGTTGAAAAGACCGTACGGCGGCTGGGTGAGATCATCCATGGGAATCGCTACAGCAGAAACAGCATGAAGGCATTCGTCGAGAGCTATATCGAGAGTGAGATCCACTCCGATGTCGCGGACATTCTGAACCAGCTGTAGCAGAAGCGCTGCAGCGCAGGGAAATCCTCCGCGCTTCGGCGAAGCAGGAAATAGGAATGCAAATCATAAGCGCTTCGCAGGGAAACTGCTGTCAAAAACCGGAGAGACTGCCTCCGGTTTTCCTATTTACAGGGAAAAACGAAGGAGAGGACATGAAATCGCCCTCTCTCCCCCTCTGATCTCTCTACAGCAGCGTGATGCCATTCCTTTCACAGCTTTCTATCATCTCTGCCGGCCAGATTGAAGCCTGCACCTCTCCGACGTGCGCTCTGTCCAGCAGCAGCATGCAGAGACGGCTCTGCCCGATGCCGCCGCCGATGGTATACGGCAGCTCCCGGTTGAGCAGCATCCTGTGATAGGAAAGTGCCGCCCTCTCCTCGCAGCCCGCCTTTCTGAGCTGGGACAGGAGGGAGTCCTCGTCAACCCGGATTCCCATGGAGGAAATCTCAAGCGCGCAGTCCAGTCTGTCGAACCAGAAAAGGATGTCGCCGTTCAGCTGCCAGTCGTCATAGTCCGGCGCTCTGCCATCATGCGGTTCTCCGTTTGAGAGCTTGTCGCCGATCCGCTTGATGAAGACGCAGCCATGCTCTTTCGTAATCAGGTTCTCTCTCTCCTTCGCGCTCTTGTCCGGATACCTCTGAAGCAGCGTCTCGGAATCAATGAAGAAGATATCCTCCGGCAGCTTCTTCACCGCATTCGGGTACTTGTACCAGACCTCATGCTCCATGTGCTTAATGATGCGGAAGATCATGCGGACGCTGCCCTCCAGCGTCGTCTCATTCCGCTCCTCCTTCCGGATCACCATTTCCCAATCCCACTGATCCACATAGCAGCTATGCAGGTTATCCAGCTCCTCATCCCGGCGGATCGCGTTCATATTGGTGTAGAGCCCCTCGCCCGGGCGGAAGCCATACCGCTTCAGCGCCATCCGTTTCCACTTCGCCAGAGAGTGTACGACCTCTATCGTCTCTCCCGGATTCCATGGCACATCGAAGCTGACAGGACGCTCATAGCCATTCAGATTGTCATTCAGTCCCGAGCTCCGCTCTACGAAAAGCGGCGCGGAAATTCGGGAAAGATTCATCTCTTTTCCGAATTCCTTCTGAAAGGTGTCTCTGATGTACTTGATCGCCTCCTGCGTTTCCCGGACAGAAAGCCTCGGATCATAATTCTTCGGTAGTATCAGTGCCATTGTCTGCCTCCATTTTCAGAAATTTTTCATCCCCGCGGGGTCCGCCTGCGAAAACTGTCCTTAAATTATAGGCATCACAGCCGCTCTGCGCAAGATATTTCTGTATGAGCTCCTGTACAGTGACGGCGCTTTCGGCATAGGCGCACTGTGCTCTTGCCGTTACTCTTTATCCGCAAGCATCAGAAAAGCGCCGTTGTTTCCCCTCTCCTCACCCTGTCCCCGGTGTGAAAACATCCACGCAGGATTACAGCAGGTACAGAGACCGCCCGTCTCGATATTTCGATCAGGCAGCCCCGCCTCTCTGAGCACGAGGCGATTTGCCTCCCAAAGGTCGAGGAGATACTTCCGATCGGCAGTTCCCTGCCGTACCCCCTCGGGATGCTTCTCCCGAAGTATCCGTTCCTCCTGCCCCGGAAAGGCTTCTCGGAAGCATAGCGCGACATCCTCGGAAATCTCATAGCAGTTCCGGCAGATACTCGGCCCAATCACGGCACGGATGTCCTCCGGCACACTGCCATAGCACTCCGTCATCCTGCGAACGGTTTCCCGCCCGATCTTTCCCGCCGTCCCTCTCCAGCCGGAATGCGCTGCACCGATCGCCTGCCGCACCGGATCATAGAACAGAATCGGGACGCAGTCCGCCCAGAATACGCCGAGAATGATGCCGGGCCTATCCGTAATCAGTGCATCCACATCCGTATAGTCCCGCAGTCTCGTGACCCCCTTTCCGAGATCCGCCTCTGTGACGGCGCGCACATTCGCCGTATGGGTCTGGAAGCTCAGCACGAAGCGATCCTCCCGCTGTCCGAAGCAGGCGGCGATCCTCCGGAAGTTCTCCCGCACGCACGTCTCACTGTCGCCTCTCGAAAAGCTCAGATTCATACTCTCGAAGCAGCCCTCGCTGACGCCCCCGAAGCGGGTGGAAAAGCCATGCTGCAGTGCGGGGAATGCAACCAGCGCCGGGCTTCTGAGCAGCAGAAGCTCCGAGCCATCTTCATTTTGAAAGGAATGAAGACGGAGCGTCCGTTCCTCCCCATATTTTATCCTCTGCCGCTTCATAGCACTTCCTCCTCTTAACGGTAATGCCCATCATTATAGCACACGGAATTATTTCGAAAAGCGGTTGACAAAAGAATCCCGGCATGATAGTTTATATGAGTTCGCAAGTGCTTTGCGGGCGGAATGCTGATGTAGCACAGTCGGTAGTGCGTCGCATTGGTAGTGCGGAGGTCACGGGTCCGATTCCCGTCATCAGCTCGATAAAAAAGGCTCGGAATTATGCCGGAAATGGCGTAGTTCCGAGCTTTTTTGATGTTTTTTCACTGCTGGAATTTGTTCCCAAAAACGGCAAATCTTGTCACGAAAACAAAAATTTTGTCACGAAATTTGTCACGGAATCCTATACATCCCATGGTGCCAGCGCACCACTCTCGTCCGTCCGGCAAAGCGCGCCCATGAGCTTCCCTGCTTCCGTCAAATAGTAAAGCTTCCCATCCATCTTCTGCACACCGGTGAGAATGTATCCGTCTGCCCCGAAGTAGTACCAATGATGATTGATGAGCCGCCAGCAGCTCTTGAGACAGCTCTGCTCCGTGTCCGCGAACCACCATCCGCGATCATCCAGATGCCATCCCGGGACATACTTCTTCTTAGCCTCCAGCATCTCATAGACATACTCGACGTGCCCGATCTGCAACGGTCTTGACGGGTCGCTCCCCACGAAAAGCAGCGCATCCCCCACCCGCAGCACCTCCGGATTCAGGATATGTCCGGCGCTGATCTGCACCGGTACTTCCTCGAAAAACTTGCTTCGATAAATCCCCGCCGTATTCAGGAGCGTCACCGGATAGCCTGCCTGCTGCATCGCCGCCATGCCGGAAGAGGAACAATCAGAGTAATACTTCCCGTCCTTGTACTTGTCGTAGACATACGCACGAAGCGGCTGACTGTAAACGTTCCTGCCGAGGATCCTCTTATAAGCTTCCCGGAAGCGCTGTCGTCCGGCCTCGTCCATCGTCCGGAGGCGCATCACCTTGACAAGCCCCTTGCGCTTCCCGTTCGTTGCTTGCTGTCCGTAGCGATAGCCGAGATATACCTCAAGATTCTTCAGCGACGGTCTTCCGGAGCCGTGCCCGCAGATCGTGATATCTTTCTCCTTGATTGCCATTTTCTTTTCCTTTCCTCCAACTTAAAGAGCCGCCCCGAAGGGCGGCGAAATATACATTATGCCGCGTCATCTCTCTCAATCATCGGGAGAATCCCGTTCTGTTTAAGAAGCTCGTAGAGGAACAGCCGCCCCTTCTGTGTCCAGTACATATGCGTTTTAGCGCCCTGTGTACCATCCGGCTTGTTGTAGTTCTGCGTCTTGGTCTGCGTATAGCCCTTATCCTGGTACTTCGCATACAGGAACCAGACACCAGACTGGTTGAACTGCACTCCCAGCTCATGGAGGAGCTTATTCATCTTCTTAGCGCTCATGCCGTAGTCCTTGGCAATCTCCGTCATAGAGAGAAGATCCTTGCACTGGAGGACAAGGTCATAGTAGCTTGCCTTCGGCTGAAGCTCTGCGATCTGCTGATCCTTGACCTGATTCTCAAGTTCCAATGCCTTGCGCTTCGCCCGCTCCTCTTTCAGTGCGGTGAGGGCGTTGATAGCAAGATCGGGGTTCTCGATCAACTCATCCATGGCGTACATACCATGTCGGCGGATGCTGGGCAGTACCTCCGAAGTCACCCAGCGCTTGAAACGCTTTGCATTCGGGAGCTTGCTGGAGAGGATCAGGCTGTAAAGACCGGACTCGTTGATTACAATAGTTTCCTTGTCCTGATTACCATCAAAGAACATAATCTTCTCACGATCTTCCTCTTCAACATGGCGGTTGATATCTCGACTACCGTTTTGGTACCCGAGAATATCGGCGACATCCTTCCCCACAAAATAAGGCTCGCTCTCAATCTCCACCGTTCTTACTTCTCCAAACTCCTCATTGGTGAAAATCTTCATCTCGTTCATACTGCTCTTCTCCTTTCTGCCTTAGCGGCTTTCATACCCTGCAAATATCCGAACTTGAAGCTATCCCACATCATGTCCCATATACCGTGACCGTTCTGCTTGATTTCCTCAAAATGGCTCACGCATGGTGCATAAGCTTCTTTCACCTCAAGATTTTCGATTACTTTGTGAACACTCTTAATTCTGCCCATAAGAAAAAGACTCCTTTCATGGTTGCCGAAAGAAGCCCTCTGTAGTATTCTATTTACAGAGGCTCCTAACGGAGTTTCCCAACAAGAGTGACCGTCTCTCGCCAAAGTAGCCGGTTACTCTTATTTTTTCTTTAACGCAGATATTCCTATTCTGATAAGGTCCAAAAGACTGTGGCCTGATTTACTTGTAAAATCTTGGATTTCCTTCTTTTCATCAGGCGATATCCTTATGTAAAGCCTTTCAGTTTTTGGATTATCAGACTTAGGTCTGCCTGTTCGTGGACTCACATTTTCCCTCCTTTCTTTATGTCCGTACATTTATTTAATCACTGTGCGCACATAATGTCAAGAGGTTTTTATTCTGCCCATAAGAAAAGTACCTCCATTTGGTTTTTTGGTTTGCCAAACAAAGGTACGCATAGTATAATATTTACGTACCTGTTTGGGTGCGGAACGTTCGTTGTGCTTGGTCGTGTAGCGGACGTTCCTTTTATTCTTTTAGTTCGGATTCCAACTTTTTCAACCCTCTTCTAACAGCTTCTGCCCGATCTATACTCTCCTGCTTACAATAAGCATTCATAATTCTCGCAGAATCATCATCTAAGCGCACTGTGATTTTATAATTCTTAGGATTGTCTGTTGGTCTCCCTGTTTTTGGAGACATTCTCTTCCCTCCTCTCTTTTGTCTTCCAAAATTATTATAACTTATGTCTTCCAAAAGTCAAGAAGAATTTTAGATTTTTCCCATAATAAAAAGACTTCCTTTCTAACCTTTAGGGTTCTTGAAAGAAGTCTCTCTCCATGATAGTATATTTCATGGAAGGAAACTTCTGTCTTGAACAGTCGCTAAGCTTTGGTCGGTGGAGCGGCTGTTCTTATTTATTAAGTTTCATCTCTTGGTACAGCCTATCAATCCCTGCCCTGATAACCTCTGTTTTGCTTAGTCCCGACTTTTCTATGCAGAATCTGACCTTCTCCATATCTTCTTCGGATAATCGGAAACTTTCTCGGTAACTTTTAGGGCTGTCTGTAGGTCTACCTAACTTTTTCTTTTCTACTTTTCATCACCTCTTGACTCTTGCCTGAATCCCCCCAGCATGATAAACTCATATTGAGTACAGGCGGTGGCAAGTACCGCCTGTTTGTAGGTTGTAGAAGCTCTGTTATTTCAGCAGGGCTTCTATTTTTTTGATTGCCTCGTCCTTGTCCTTACTATCCTTAATAATCTGGATAATCATTTTAAGGACTATTTCAAGCTCCTTGCTGGTCATTTCCTCGTCCATCTTCTCTCCTTTCTGGCTCTTGCCTGCCTGACTCGTTAAGTCTTTCTTAACTGTGACTTTATTATATATTATGTCATGACAAAAGTCAAGAGATAATTTACACTTTTTCGTGCAAAAAAGAGGAGCCGCATTCGCAGCTCCCCTCCCGACAGTATTACTCCTTGTCCTTGCCGAGCCCCGGCTTGCTGTCGAGCTTCCCGTCATGGTTTGCATCGGCAGTGTCGTCCGGACCGTGGAACTTCGTGGTGTCGGAATCCCTCTCGATCCCATCATAATACTTTCCCGGTCTCTCTGCATGTTCCTTCATAAATGTTCCTTTCTCCCCGATTGTCGGGGCACTATATCGTAGCGGCGGAATTGCCGGTACTTACTTCTTTACATCCTTATCCCTCAGCACCTCGATAGCCTTAGACATCACGGAGGGGATAGGGATTCCCATCAGCCCCGCATTTTCAAGGATGGATATTGCTTCATTAGCGATAAAGCCGATGCATACCGCGTCCCGGATGTAGCTCGTTCCGGTAATAATATCGAGCCAATGCGCAACGAGCACGAGTGCGAGCGTATACACCTTTCTGCACAGCCCTTTCCAGCCCGCACGGCTCTCCAGCGCGCCGCCGTCCGTCTTCTTTGACCGCTTGAATACTCCGGCTACGGTAAGCCCCATTGCAAAATCAATCGCCATAAACAACACAAGTCCACTCAACGCTGCACCCCATCCGCCAAAAAGGGAAGCCACACCGCTCCCGACAATGCCTACTGCTGCACATAATACGCCTCTGTTCATCTTGCCCTCCTCTCACTCATTCCCGAGAATCTCTGCCAAAATTTCGTAAGTATAAAATAAAAATTCAGTAATAGCGAATACAAGATAACCTCCTCTCTGAAATAATGTGGGTTACGTCACCCAAGCGCTTCTTAGCTCTGCCCAAGTGAAGTATAATCCTTCTGACTCTCCATCAGACATCCCCCTAAATGAAATCGAAACATACTCGGCATTATCCACACTTTTTAACGGGGCGCTTAACGTAACCGTTCCGGAATTTCCGTTAAACCACACGTAATCGGTTTTATTTAGAATATTCACGCCTTTTAGCGAAGAAGAGGATACTCTTACAAGGGCATAAACATCATCTATTTTTATTGCGTTTGATATATTTGCAGGTCTGTTAAACGTCCCATGGACTTCAACATTTAATGTTCTGCCCACGGCGATAGCTGGAAGATTTGTATCGTAATAATAGTAAGACCCGTTGTGGTGATTTTCACTTGATGGTACATAATGTTGAGCCAACGGAGAATATGATAAATTCTTTCTTCGCCATACTTGACAATATTTATCCCCTGCCCAGTTCCCGTTTACATGACCACTCCCATCAAGATTACTATTACATGTATAGTAGTTGAGCACGTTGAATTTATGATTTCCCTCACTGAGGCCATTTATTGTCAAAGAACCATTAGCGTTCCCTTCAATGTTTCCTTTCCATCCGTCGTCTACATATACACTACAACCACGCCACGGCTTCGAATTTCCGGTAGCAAGACCCGTCAGAGATACTGTAGCACGTCCCCAAGCGGACGGGTCATCGCTTGAGGACACATTAAAACCCGAGACACTCCCTACGCCATAGGCGTTTTTAAACGCATCTCTCATTTCATCGAGACTACGATATACCCAAGAGTCCTCTCGGTTTCCGTCCCTATAGTACCCGTAAGGGATTCGCGTCCAGATTCCGTCTTCGTTCACCCCATTGTCAGTGCCGTGCACTCTGACTCCTCTGTCCGGCATCGTCCCCGTCACCGGCTCGCCCTCCCGATCTACCGTCACCCTACCGGCAAGCACATCCCCCGCACCTGCCGTGATGACGTCCAGATCGGCACCGCCACCGCCGCCCGGCATCCATACTCTTCCCATTTACACTCCTTTCAGCCCGACCTTGCAGTCTGTCGCGGGCTTCTTATACGCCTTAAAAATCACCGTTCCATTTCCTACCGTTGCTGTCCCGCAGGAGATGATCCCGAACGCCTTTGTATATGTCTTCTGTGCTGCGGCATCTGCATCGTCCGGAAGAGCGCTCACCAGCAGCGGTTCCATATCTGCGGCAGCGCCCGGAACAGAAACCATCTGCACGAACGGGCCGCCCCCTTCCCACCCTGCCGCGGTCAGCGTAAGTTCTGTCACGTGGTTCAGGCGGTTGACAGCAGTGTTCGTAGCGTTGATATCCTTTGCGCCGAACTGATCGCCCGCCTGCGTATAGCTCGTTGTGTCCGTGAAGCTCACCGTGCCGTCGGTGTTTTGCCCCATACGGTACCGCCGCTGCCCGTCGTACATCGCATCCTTATAATCTGTTTTCAAGCTCATTAAAACTCGCCTCCGTTCAGTGTAAAAGCCAGTCGCTTTCTTCCAGTGATGCGGCTCTGCACATTGCTGTAGATCAGACGACATGCTTCTTCAATTCGATTCAATTCCCCCCAGCCGATAAAAGGCTGATTCTCATAAAAGGTCTGTCTTTCTCCTACTGCAAAAGGAAAAACTGCAGCGCAGATATGATCTATGTTGGCTTCAAAGCAGTTGATCTCATCGGCATAAAATCCATAGTCCTCATAGCTCTTATCCTTTCCCATTTCTTCAAAGGGGAACGCCTGCCAAAGCATCAATGCCGCTTCCCGGATCGCATTCAGATTGCCCTTGATCCGGTTATAATCCTGCACGTTAAAGAAATCCCCTGCTTTCCAGTCTGTCTTAGGTTTCGTCCACATGGCTCATATCCCTCCTTGCCTTGATACTGCCGAAAAGAGCGCCGTCAAATTTCAGCGTGTGCTCATATACACGTATCAGCATTCCGGGGACGTACTTATTCTCCAAAAAAACAATATCATTCCCGTCGATTCTGGGCTCACCCCGGTACGATAGCTCGTAATCTCGATCTGATTTCAAGTACGCCCCGATCCATTTCAGCAAATCCTCGGCGTGACCTCTCTCAGAAACCAGCGGATTCTTCCACTTCTCCACACTACCGGACGGGCTTAGCTGCACGCTTTCCGTGAGTTCTCTCTGTACATACTCTTTTCCCTGAATGGAAAGTGTTATGTTGCCGGACGCTCCGGTTATCGCAACAACCGCATAGTATGCGCTGCTATCAATAATACTGGCACTCTGTCCCGACTGCGGCTCCTCAATCTGCACTGCATAATCGTAAGATGGCCTCGAAAGGTAAAATCTGACCTGCGTCCCAGCCACAACCGCAACTGTCTCCCGGGCAAGTTCTTTCCTCTCCTCTGTGCTGAGGGTATACACAGTTCGTACTACATTAAGCTGCCCCACCCTGCTGAGCTGTGTTCCCTTCGGCGTTTTTGTCAGCTCAGGACCATAAGCCAGCTCATAGTCTGTCACATCCCCAAAGCGCACAGAATTCAGCGTTACTCTGTTATGCGCTGTGCCTTTCGTAAATTCAATTACAAGCTCGTTGAACTCCAAAAACTCTCGCGACACCACCAGCTCCCGGCCGTTGTTCTGGACGCGCACCTCCTCGACAGCAGTAGAAGCCCCCGCATCTCTATGATATGTTCTAAGCAGAAGCTCCTTTGGCGGATTCCTCCCAAATCTGAAAGTGATACCGAAGCATTTATAGGTTGATTCCAGCATAATCTTGACCGTTGGATTTATGGAAAATGTTCCATTTTCGTCCGCCACTGCCTCCGAGATATATGCCGTGCCGTGGTAGGCTTTCCCTTCTCCTTTACGAGGAAGGAAGAGCTGCTCAGCGCCCGGTTCCCCATGGTTTTCCGTAGCCAGCGCATATTCTGCCTCCTCCGGTTTCCCCAAAATCTCCGATGCGTGGGAAAAGTAGGTCTCATTGTCGGAGCCGGCCGTCATCTCCGGGACAAACGAAGATCTCAGCAGGATTTTACCGTCTCTCCCCTGCATCAGTACGCACCTTCCGGCATTTGCAATGAGCTGCAGGGCTTCCTTATGCGGCACCGCGGGAACCGGATTATGAATCTTGACCGTTTTTAAGTATTCATCTATCCAGTATGAACGGGGATCAGCCCCCGCATCCACCAGTACATTTTTTGCAAGCTCATAGAGGCTTGTTCCCTCTGCACTATATGTCCCGCCGTAGTAGGTACCTGACATATTATCGAAGCGGTCTGTAGCCGTAAAGCTCATCACTTCGTCATCTGCAGACCATTCCTTCAGCGCGACCGTAGTGCCCGGCAGCCACTCCGTCTTTCCATCCTCCAGCTCCTGTCCATAGATCACCTCGACGTTCTGCCTGAGTTCCAGAAAGTTTACTGTGCTTTTCTCGTTCTCAATGTCATAGGCTCTCTTTTTGTTATCGATCGTCAGCGTAAAATCAATCGATGGCAGCTCCTCAGCAATCGGGCTTACGTACTCTTTTTTCATGCAGGACAGGACATCCCGCTCATTGAAATAGATCCCAACCCCCATCGTGATTTGATGTATCCGGAGCCGCGCCGCCCCATTTATCATTTTCTCGGGGACAAAGCGAAGGAACGTAACGCTTTGGAAGATCTCCTCCGTCACAAAGTGCCCCGTAGCATTTCCCTCTACCGAAAGCTCTCTCTGATCGGAAACAATCTTGAAATCCACGGGGAAGGCTTTGCCGAACTCTATCGTCAAGCCTCTCAGGTTATAGGGAATCGGAAATCGAATCTCTACTTCTCCCAGCAGTTTCTCCGATATGGCGCCCTGATTCAGAACCGCATCCATTTTTTCGCGGGGAAGGAAATACATCGTCTCATCCACAGATGTATAGTTTTGCTCGCAGGTCGCATACAGAGTCTCCACAGCATAGTTATCCAGCGGCTTTTTCAGATTCGAAAAATAGGTGTATTTCCCATAAAAAGCGGCATCCGCTTGTGCCTCCTGATTGATTACGCCGATCGTCACCCTGATATAACTGTGATCCCGAAGAGGCAGCTTCCGCATTTCTTTTTTATATGCTTCACTTCCGGCGTACATCAGTTCACCCCGCAGTCTACGATATTTACCTTACAGTCCCGGTACCTTGTCGGCATCCCGGAAATATCAAACTCCACCGGCGTTGCGGTGCGGTTTCCGGGATACATCTGAATTGTAAGGAATCGGTTATTCACCATGTCCGGAATCTTCGCCGTGACTACGAACTTGTCAAATTCCCGAAGCATATCCGCCCACGTTTTCGCATCCAAAAATTTCCATTGCAAAGCGTCTACTTTGTACTGATCCCGTCCGACCTTCTGACCGATGAATTCACCTTTGGCATTCTTCCCGGCACTCACATTGGTCGAAACCACCAGATTCCCGCCGATATCAGGGGCGGGAAACTCCCGCCCGTTGATTGTAATCGTTGCCATATTCCCGCCTCCTTACGTTGCTCTCAGGCTATAGCCGGATCGGCTGTCAAGCTCTGCCAGTCTCTTCTTGATCTCCCGGATATCGATATTTACGGTCAAGTCCATCGCTCCGATCAGATCGATGATCCTCTTCAAAAGATCGATCATAATGCTCAGATACTGCTCAGACAGGCTGGCCCCCTGTGAAGCTAGCGCAACAGCCCGGTTGACCATATCCTGCATTTTATCCTCCGGTGCCACGATCTCTCCGTAATGCCGGTTGTCTCCGATCATGGCAAGCTGCGGCGTATTGGCGCGCACAAAGCCGCCTTGCGCAAGCCGCGGGATGGATACCGTCGGTATCGTCGGAATGTTCAGCCCGAAGGACTCTCCGCCAATCCCCGGAACCCAGTCGGGGATATCAAAGCTCAGACCGTTCAGTGCTTCGATCATGCCGTTTATCGCATTGATAACCCCGTTAGCCATCGTTTCGACGCCGCTTAGAATAGAATTGATCACACCTTTAATCCCACTCCACATCGAAGTAAATATATTGATTACAGTAGTTTTTAAATCATTCCATACCTTATCCCATATTGTCTTAATGGAATTAAGCATGGTAGAGATATTGTCTTTTACTCCCGTAATAATCGTAACAATGGCCGTTTTTATGGCATTAAATATAGTAATAACCAATGCCTTTAAAGCCTTAAATATTGAAGCAAATATTGCGTAGATACTCTGTAGGATAGCTGTGACAGTCCCTAAAATTACGGATAAAATCGTCTTTATGAATGCCGAGATAATATTTAAAACGCCTTTAACAATCTGCTCAACTCCATGCCAAGCTTTATCCCAGTCTCCGGTGAATACACCCACCATGAACTCAATAATACCTGTAATTGTCTGTATCAGCCCGCCAATCAGATCGCTTATAAATGCAAACACATCGGCAACAACATTTCCTACAGTCTGTATTACAGGTAGAACAGCGGGTAATATATTCGCTATGACCCAATCAATAAAAGGTTTTAGTACTCCTTCCCATAAAGCCGTGATCGCCTCACCTACAGCGCCCGCAAATTCCAGGAACTTATCCAGCAGTGGCTGAACATGCTCTTTCATTACCCAGCCAAATTTATCCCCTAGCTGATCCAATACCGGCTGAACTTTTTTATTCCAAAAATCTAAAAACTTCGCTCCGGTATCAGACAATCCTGAAGCAATGGACTCAAATAGTGGTCCAAAGCTTTCATCATATACTTCATTCGCTTTATCAACGAAGTCATCGACAGTGTCTTTTATTGAACTTGTCACCGTCTCAAATACACTTAGAATGCCTTCGAGAGCTGTTTTTATGCCATCCTGGTTTTCTATAAATGGCCTTGTAAATACATCAAGAATATCCACGCTCGCTTTAGCAGAAAGCTCGGTGACGCCCATGAAGGAGTCCGTGAAAATTCCTATCAAGTCTGCACCGATCTGCTTCGCCGAATCACTTCTGAATACTTCGAATATTTGAGCGACTGATGTTACAAAGCTCCCGCTGATTTCCGCTTTTCGGCTCCCGATATCAAACATCGAAAGAATATAGTTCTTTATTCGTTCGGTATTCTGCTCCAAATACTGCGCAATTGCTCCTGTCAGGCTGTCTGCGATCGATGTGCCGATTCCGAACATGGAACCGGATATCTGCCCCATGGAATATGCCACTGTGTTTGCGAAATCGTTCGCAGCAGTCTGCACCTCCGGAGCAGTGAAAATTTCCTGCAGGCTCTGACGTATGGAATCGATATTTCCCCTGATCGAATCAAATACAGAAGTATCCCCGAACGCATCCCAGAAGCCGGCAGAAAACAGCTCCTTAAGCTCCTGAAAACGGGAGACAATAGCAGCCATTCGAGAATCCACTGCGGACGACTCTTCCGGAAGATTCCCCATATCGAAGTCTTCCGCCGCATAGCCTCCCCCTGCAGCCTCTCCGGCACCACCAGAACCGCCGGAAGACACATCCGGAGCCTGAATGATATTCAGCTCGTCAATCCCGCTTGTTGCACTTTTAATGTCTTTCGCTGCCTTTTTTGCGGCTCCTCCTGTACCTCCCAATGCCCCGGTCGCTTTATCTGCACTTTTTGCTATGGCATCCGTTCCGGCTGTCATTCCCTGCGCCTTACTGCCGCCTCCGCCAAGCAGGGAAAAGAACGCTTTCAGCGCATTCGCCGCTGTGAGAATCCTGCCAATCAGGATATTCAACGTCCTGATAACCGGAGACAGCGCAGCGATCAGCCCCTGCCCGATCGTCGCCCGCAGGCTGTCAAACTGGAGCTGGAGGATCCTGACTTGGTTCGCCCAGCCATCTGACGTCCGAATGAAGTCTCCGGCCGCAAGCGAAAGCTGATCCTGAACGAAGCGATACCGGAGCGCCACTTTCTCCATCTCAGACATGGCGGAAGTAGTTTTTCCGAAGCCGTTTGCCAGCGCATACTGATCAAGTGCGGTCTGTGTCATAACCACGCCGAGCTCCTTCAGCGACTCTGTCTCGCCGGTGAATACGGATTTCAGCTTTGTATATGCTTCGTCCTGCGACAGGTTATAAAAAGACGCTACATCCCCGGCAAGTCCCGTCAGCGCAGTCGCCATCTCATACGCCTGCCTCTCACCGAAGCCAAACGCCTTCGACATCGCCCCGAAGGTGCCGGAGAACTTCTTCGCCATCGTTTCGGACAGACCGAAGGATTTCGCCGCATTCTGCGCAAACTTATCTATCTGCTTACTCATGGAGGGAAACGTCACGTCCACAACGTTCTGCACCTCTGCGAGATCGGACCCCAGCGCGATACAGCTCTTTCCGAAGTCAACCAGCTTCTTTACTGCAAAAGCAGCCGCAAGAGTTTTACCAGCTTTTGCGGCAAGCCCCTGCAACCCCTTCATCTGTGATTCAAATTCGCCCTTATTTACGACCAGATCCAGCCCGATCTGTCCAACGCTGTCAGCCGCCATTGTTTCCGCTCCCCTTTATTTTGATTACCCACAGAGCATCGCGAACATGCTCTCAAGATCTTGCATCTCCGCTTCGTACTTTTCCACGCTCATTTTCTGCGCCGCCTTTTGGTTCCATGCATCGTATATACGCTTCTGATCCTCGGAAAAGCGGGCAATGACATTCTTGTCTGTTTCCGCCCGAATAGCCACCACCCTTCCGAGCGCCGTTTCCGGAGCTATGCCGGCAAGCAGGGATCGAAACTCGTCCCAGCTCACCGTCATAAACTCTCTTGTACTGATCCGGATGCCGTACTGTGACAGAAAACTGGACACGATCAGATCCCAGTCTTCAAACAGATCATAGTACGGCTCACTACTCTTTTTCTTCGATCTCCCCGACGATCAGCTCAATTCCCGACTTAATGACCGTTACCAGATCATTGAAGCTAAGATGCAGCGAATCCAGGAGCTCTCTGTCTTCCTTCGAGAAAATAAGCTCATATGCGCCGACGACCTCCTGCACGCCCGGCGTGCCGTCTCCCATCAGCCCCATGACCTTGAGCATGGTCGGTGCATCCGTGTTAACCCCGATCTCCTGTCCCTTGATTACCAGCTTCGGACTCCCCTCAAAGCTAAGCCTGTCTGTAATGTCGATTACCTTCGCCATATCTTCCCCTCCTTATACCGCCGGTGTAAATGTCGGCTTGCCGTATCCGGTGACCTCAAACTCCAGCGAATCGATATTCGTGGAATCACCTCCGCCCGGTGTCGTTACATTTACCACCACATCACACGCAAGCTTCGCGCCGGACACCATCGTCCACTCAAACTTCGTCATGACATCCTGCCCGAACTTCCATGCAAGCCCGGCGATATAGTCGTTCCCGGGATCGCCGACAGAACGCTTTCCCTTGAAAGAGAAGCTCAGCTTCTTTCCGGTCATGGATGCCTTCGCCCAGCCTGCAGCATCCATTGCGAACCATTCCTCGACCGTTCCGTCAATCGACGGCGCAAAATTCTCCAGATCCGCCGGTGTCGCCATCTGTTCAGCTGTACTCTCAATCCCCTTCGTTCCAAACTTGAAAATGTTATTGTGTACCGGGTATACCTTTCCTTTTCCTGCCTCAGGCATTTTCTACCTACCTTTCATAAACAAAATCAATCCAGATAACGAACTCGTACACGCCGTTATCATCCGTTCCCACATCCACCGGGGCGGGAGTCTGCAACGCAAGGAAACGTATCCCCGTCTCCCCGATTGTCAGGTTCTGCACGTTTAGCATCTTCTCGTACAGCTCCTGTGCTGCCTTTTCCGATTCCGATACTCTCCGATTCCAGTGAACCAGAAGAGACACCGGCTTCACATCATAGCTCTTGTTCTGCATCCCTCCGAGAGGAATCTGCGCCGCCCCGTCCTGTTTCCGGTTATACACCCCGATGGACTTCTCCTGCTTGTTGTCGAGCTTTCCGATATATACATGGCTGTCCTCCGCAACGCCCAGCCCTGCGATATACTTCCTGATCTCTCCGATTCCCAGCATCACAGTCCTCCGTTCTGCTTGTAAGATTTCTTGAAAGTCTTCTGCGCAAAGTCTGCCTTGCTGCCACCGGGGAGCCAGTCCTTGTACCATTCGCCCTGCGCATCAGCATGGAATTCTTTATTGAAATGGTATTCCGGGTGATAATAGAGCCGCCGGGCATAAGGGGTATCATGGACTAAAGTTACGGTCCCCGTTTCCGATGCCGATGTGTCAACAAAAAACTGTTCTCCGTTAAGTGCTCCCGTTTCCATCGGAACTTTTTGTGAATTTGCTACTTCGTCGTGCAGCACTTCTCCCGTATGCTCCAGCGCAGCCACCGCAGCTCCCGTAAGCTCTCTGATCCTGCCCCAGTCCATCTTCACCGTGGAGTTCACCCGCATCACACCACCTCCAGCTTGCAGAAATTCACTGTGCCGTCCGGGTTTCGTGCTTTCATCCCGGCGGCAATCCGGCGGATCTCCCCGAAGACCGTGACGGATCCCCCGGAGAGCGTCGGGACATCCGGCGCGATATCCCCCGGGAACATTGCAGTCCCGGTGATCTCCACCAGCTTCTTCTCTGCCGTGAGGATCGTTTTCGCGCTATCCTGCCAGTTGCAGAGCAGCTCCAGATTGAGGCTGTACTTCGGTTCCCCGAGATTGGTGAGCTCCTCAGATTCCAGATACACCTTGATCGGCACCTTGCAGAGCTGTTTTGGCACTAAGCATGGATATTTCATGGCATCACCTCGCAAGCCGGCAGCAGAGTCCCGTCTGACAGAGCAGAGCATACAAAGATCTGGGCATCGCGATCCCCTTATCTGCAAATACGTTCCAGCTCTGCCCAAACTGCACGGAAGCGCCGTTCAGACTGTATCCGCTCAGCATAGATTCAATCAGATCAGCATTCTCATGCTCAAAGATCGCAAGCTCTGCCGTGACCTCCTGAATGACATCCCGCTGAAATTCCGACAGATGGAAAAATCCCTGACCCACAATCCTGTTGTAAGTCAGGGAATCGATATGCCTGCTCGCCTTCCGCAGTGCATTCTCCACATCCTCTTCCGGAATCACGCCGCCATACAGTCCCAGAAAACGCTCTTTCGTGATATATGGCGCATATCCCATCTTAAGCCTCCGCTTTCTTGTCGGTGCCCTTCCCGCTTTTCTCCGGCTTCGGCACATCCTCCGCCTTTGCAAGCTGTTCCTTCAGGGCTTCATTCTCTGCCTTCAGAGCTTCGTACTCATCGTAGGGTACGGTCTTCCCTTTTCCGTAGGCAACAATTTCCCCATCGTCACCCACGATATCGAAGCCCGCATCCTGATAGTGTGACTTCTGACTCTCGTCAATGGTATATACCTTATTTCCTTTTACCGCTCTCATATTTATGCCTCCACATTCATCGCGCAGCCCGCAACCTTCTTCTCCAGCAGGAACAGATCCCCATAGTTCCGATTCTGGTACAGGTATCCGTCCGCCGTCCGGGAATCCGTCCCCGGCGTGAACAGCTTGATATAGCTGTACTTATCACGGCAAACTACGCAGGACGGATGCAGCAGAATGAAGTTGATCTGCTTCGCTGCAGGATCTGCAACGCAGCCATCCGTGAAGTTGTACTTCGTCTTCATCCGGGCGGCCGGCACCATCTTGATTGCGACATTATCGATGCTGTGGACTGTCCTGTTAATTGTCGCGGCTCCGCCGGATACCATGATCTGCCGCTGAATCCCCTCCGCCTGCTTGACGATCTTGTTCATGCTCGGCGTGACGTAAAGCACCCTTCCCTCCTCCGGGACTGCCGCCTCGTCCATCCGTGCCATCTCCTCGTCAAATGCTGCGAGGAAGGTCTGCGCGGTAAGTGCCGTCGTATCGATCCGCCCGTTAAATGTCGTAAGCTCTGCGTGCAGCTTCGAGAAGCGGTAAGAATCCTTCTCCGGGATCGCCTGCTCCGTCTCGAAGGTGTTCTGGATATTCGCCACAGAGAGCGTGAGATTCGTCTCATCGATATCCATCGGGTCCACGAAGAACTCAATGTCACGATCGTGCGTGAGCTTCTTCGGCTCCCAGTCATTGGTGAGTGTTCCGGCGTTAAAGCCCGGCGTTCTCGCGTGATCCTTGTAACCGGATACCGTCATCTTCGGAAGCTTGATCGTCTGCGCATTCAGGAACGTCACGCCAAGATTACTCTTCGTCAGCGCATCGGAGCAGAGCTCCTTCGCATACTTCTGATCGAGCAGATTCGTAAATGCTTCTGCATAATTATAAACTGCCATACTTTTTTACCTCTTTCTTACAGTCCGAATGCCTTTTTCAGGGCATCCTCGTTTGCCTTCTGCTGCTCTCCGGCTCCTGCGGCCCCTACCTGCACAAAGCCGCTGCTCTGCGCATTGGAGGGCTTCAGCGCCGGCACGTCCTCCAGCACCTTCGTAATCGCATTCTTCACAGCCTCTGCATTGATCTTCCCATCAGTGCCGACCGCCTGACTGAGATCTGCCATCTTCAGGACATAAGGGATCGTCTTTGCGTCAATGCCGAGCCCTACCGCCTGCACCGTTGCCGCACTTTCGATCTGCGCCCTCTTTGTCTGCTCCTGTGCCTCCGTCAGCTGCGCCTGCATCGCCGAGACATCCGGTGTGCTTGCCGCCTTCTGCTGCTTAAATGACGCGATCGCCTGCTCTACCTCCTGCTGAGAAAGCCCCTGCTGCTTGAAATACCCTTTCAGCGCCGAGTCCTCTGCTGTAGAAGTTCTGCCGTTGATGATCTGCGCAAGCTTCTCATAGTCAAAGCTGAAGCTCTGCTGAGCCTGTGAGCCGGTCGCAGCTCCCTGCTGCTGTCCCTCTGTGCTCTGCTGCTGTGTCTGCTGATTCTGTGTGCTTTCTGCCATTTCTTTACCTCCCGTTTTACGTGTGTCTCACATGATTGGTTTCCCAGTTGGTAGCCCGGTGTCTCCGGGTAGTTTTACGCCTTCGGGCATAATAAAAGCACCATCCTAATGGACGATGCTTTACATTCATAGATTGTGTATCTCCTTCGATTCGATTGTCCACACTCTGCCTCCCTATCTCCGCTTCTGAGACTTAGGCTCTAAAATCTCCTCTGCGAACCTCTTTTCAATCAGCTCCATGCCTCTTGCTTCGCTGACCATAAACTCATCGTCAGTCTCTCTAAGTACAAGGCCGGCTTCACGGTCATAGAAGTCCATCAATGCCCTGATCTTCATGCGCGCCTCCTCATGTGACGATATCAATAACGCCCTTAGCTATTCCTGCAGCCTTTTTCATCAGGCTGTTATCTTCCAGATATTCCAGCCCCTTCAAAGTAATTTCCGGTCTTGTCAGCTTGACCTTCGGATACGGACAGTCAAATGATTCCCATGTATCCGCCCCGGTAATGTAATCATTCCGGAGCAGCATTCGCATAATCCGGCTCCACTTTTGCTGTGACAATCCCAGCGCTGTAGGACTTATCATCCCCTGATCGAATTCATCCACATCCATCGCCTTCTGAAGGATGCGTAAAATCCTGTAAATCACCTTGAACTCTTCCAATGCGTTCACCTCCAAATGGGTATAAAAATACCACCAGACAAATAACTGGTGGTGTAGATACTGTCATTCGTAAGAGAAAGAGTTATTTGGCAGGCGTAGCATTCTCCTGCATCTCTCGGGTTTCCCCTGTCAATACCGTCGGCGTGTGGTCGCTACGAAATTTACCACCTCAAACAGCTTCTTCCCCCCCCCTCTGCAAGCATCGGGAAAAGCCTCTGGCTGGAGCGTCACTCCCAGCATCTCTTTTGCCCATTGCCGAAGCATGCGGCGCATGAAGACGCATTTTTCACCTCAAAAGGCTTTTTCCTTTGCATTTTTGCCCATTGCCAAATACTTCTCACTCATAAACACAAAATACAGCTATCCGGCAGGCGTCGCCGCTCCTGCATCTCTTTTGACCCATAGGGTGTGTGGTTGCAACGAAATTTACCACCTCGGATAGTTGTATTATTGCACCTTTAATATACATCGACTATTACTTTTTGTAAAGAACCAGCTTATTCCTCAAGTAATTTTGAAGTCTTTTGGCACTAATTTTCCAGCATGAAATAATTGAATTTTTATACCCTTGTTCATCCGCTGATGTCACTATCCTTAAAACAACTTGTGCTGCCTCCCCATTTTCAAAAACATTACCAATTACAAGCCCTGTATTAGGATGGCTATCATATATAATGTATTCTGGGCTCGATATAACATCTTTCACTTTGTCAAGAATGTTTTGATAATCTTGAGGGTGTCTTTCCTTAATGTGCTGAATCTGATTATCTGTAATAATCACCTCATCCGTAACGATATCCTCCGTGATACAGCTGTATATTGCTTTATCAATCCTCCCAATCGTGTGCACTTCGGGTACCCCACTGATATTTTTCTCCCCGATTATACCGTTTTTATCCTCTCCTGCAATCTTTTTCCACTGCTCCGCTCTCGCCCCATACATCCGCTTATTCTCCGGATCCAGAGAATACTGGGCAAGCCTCCCGAAGCGCTCCGCCTGCCGCTTTGCGTTCGCCTGCTTCTGTTCGATCAGGTAGTCTGCACCGACTTGCCGCAGCTCCTCTTTCGTCCAGGTGTCATCCGCTGTGGAAATTCCGGGAAAGTATGTCGTATGGCTATCTTTACAGCGCGGCTATGGATGGTAAAGACCCGCAGCTATCGCACTGGACAGCAACGGATATTTACCATCATTTTTACCTCCTCCCGACCATACATCATCAATCATCACCTTACCGACGAACGGAGCGCATAGCGGGCAGGCGCCGCTCCGCTTGTTGATGATCACCGTGGATATGCCCCACTCCTGCCGCTTCTCGCCTTCTCCTTGCAGGTATGCCCGCTTTGATGCCGTCCGAATCGCCATTTCTGCATAGTCCGATATCCGATGCCTTGCACCATTTGCATACTCTATGCAGTTCAGTCCGGCAGAGAGGAAGTCCTTCGTCGCCATGTCCACTGCTTTCTCATACGTTCCGGCTCCCGTATTCGCGTAGACTTGAGCGTTATAGATGATCTTTCGATACTTGTCGTTTGCCATCCGCAGAACTGCTGTCTCCGCCTTCTGCATATCGTGCGTCGTGGCTTCTACCAGAGCGTTTAGCTTGCGCTCATTCAGCCGGAAGAAAGCTGCGGACATCGCCCGATGTGCAGGCGTTTGATTTTGCCCCTGTATCTTAAAGCCTTTTCGGATTGCCTGAAGAATCCTGATTTCCTGCTTCATCCCTCCTGTCTTCCGCGATTGCCGGATCAGCTCTTCTATTTGCTTGTTCAGTCGGGTAAATTCAGCGCCATAGTGCTCCTGGTTATTCCTGCGGTACTTCTCCAGCGCTCTCAGCTGCTCCGCCTGCCACATACTCCACTGGATTCCCTCTTCGGTCTCCTCCGCCCGATGCCGCGCCATATTTCGCATCATGGAAGCGATCAGCTCATTTTCAATTTCCTCAAATGCTGTTGTCAGATCATACTCATTTGCCATTAGCATGCACCTTAAACCCCTGCGCCCGGAATCCTCTGGAGAGCCGTTTCAGCTCTGTCATACTCTTGCACTGGTCACAACGAAGCTCTGCATACTCATTCTTTTCCAGAGCGTAGATCCCGAATGGCACCTGCTCCGCCGCTATCTTTAGCAGCCTCTGATATTCCTGCCGGTTCATCCCGTACAGGTGGTTTATCACCCTGACCTTCATTCTGCAATCCTCCTGCCAGATCCATAGCCGCAGCTCCCATTGACGGATCATCCATTTCCATAACGCCCTGCTCTGCCTTTAAGCGACCAATCTCTTCTTGCTTCCATTCTTCGTCCTTGCTGTCTCCGTAGAGCTCCTCTACCTGCGCCTCGATGCTCATCATTGCGACGCCGGGACGTGCTTTCGCAAGCGTTTCGATTTGACTTTCAAATGACGGATTGGCATATTCTCCGAACGGAATCGTAACCTTAACTTCCTCCAGAGCCTCTCTTCGCAGGACATGCTCTGCGTTGATGCAGGCTTCAATCAGCAAGGGCAGTTGCTCCTGCAATGCTTCTACAATCGCCGCTCTCGTATAGAGTGTGGTCTTCTCCTTTTCCCGCTGCGCCTCCGCATTATCCAGCTTCTTTACGTCGATGCCGAGTGTCGAAGGGCTGATGATTCCCTGCAGGCAGAGATCCAGCGCCGTAACATAGGACGCAAGATAGCTGTCATGCGGGATGGCAGGCTGTGCTACGGTGATTTCATTACGGGCATTCTCTCCCATGTCGGCATCTCCCGCAATGAAACGGTTGTCAAATGTATTCGGCGTCAATGTCAAACCATTCTCCGGATCCTTTGGCATGAAAGCCTCCGGAATATAGGTCTTTGCTCTCCCCGCCCGAAGCGCGTCCATCCACTGCGACCACGCCTCGTCCAGTGCATCAAATGAATCGATCTTACCATCAAAAATACTGCCGCCCCGCCCGGGATATTTGCTGTTCTCGTAGATCTTAATCGGCGTCGCCAGCATCAACTCCTTGTCGAAGCTCCAATCGCTGATCCCCTGCGTCTCCGGAAAGGTTTTGATATCCGAAAGCTGGTCTCCCTTGAAAAGTTCATGGCGGATATAGCCTTTTCCGTAATGCGCATAAAGCACATGCCCGTCGCGGTACGGCGTCTTGATAACGATTTCTTTCAGCCTGCCGTAGCGATATACATACTCTACGCGTTCCCCCGGAATCCACTCAATGATCGGATGCTCGCTCTCCTCCGTGTCCATGATAATGCGGAAAACACCGTCTCCGACCACAAGGACATCCCGGAGCGCTTCATCCATCATCTTCCGGAAATGGTTTTCCTCTTCGATCTCCTGCCATGTCTGCCTTTGTACCTCTCTGTCGAAGTCAAAATCATTCATGTCCGCCAACGTAATCGATGCCAGCGTCTTTATCATCAGCGCAGGAAGACCGGTATGAATCTTACGCATCTCCATTCCAGGCGTGCAGCGGCTCGCCCAGAACTTGTATTTGTCTGCATACTCCTGACACTGCCGATACATCTGCTCCAGTTCGTTTCCGTCTCCCCGATACCAGATTCGATTTCGAATCGCAGAAAGCTCAAAGTCCGCAAGTTCCTGAATCTGAATGTTGTAAGGGCTTGACGGCATGATCTGCAGCCAGCTGCGAAGCCCTCGCTTTATCTTCTCTCCCATGTCATTGAACCATCCCATGTTTATCTCCTGCCGATCCTGTCAGCATATATAAATGCCAAAAGCATCAGTAAAGTAAGCTTCCATACAGTCATCTCTTTTCCTCCTCAAATCCGATCATGCTCCTATATGGTATCCAACCGTACTGTGAGCTGTTTACGGTGTGATCGTGCCCGTCCTCCGGCAGGTCCTTATCCTCCTGCCAGCTGTAACTTTCAAGCTCCCGGATATGCTCCGGACAGCCCTCAGACACCAGATAGCAGCCCTGCTGGATCCACCCAAGCTGCAGCTTGATCCGATCCAGTATCGCTACCTTTTTGTAGCTGTCATAGAAACTATACAAGCATCCATGCAGGCGCTTATACTTCCGGAGCTCCGTGATCGTCGCCTGATCGGCACAGTCTATGAAGACATCCTTCGCGAATCCCCAGTCACTCCTGCACTGCTCCAGAAAGTTCACAAATTTGACAGCCGTATCGCTCGGCGCGATCGGTTCCGACAGATCCGCATTGTTATACACCTTCTCAGACAACACCAAGAGCCGCCGATCCGTTGTAATACCGAGAAACATCATGGCGATTGTATCCGGCGACTTGCTGGAGTATGCCGTATCAAGCCCCGCAGTGAACCTCCGGAATTTGGTCCTTCCTGCCCGAAGCTCCTTCCGTATCCACTCTGCACTTACGACATGCTTTTTCCGGTCAAAGTTCGGGAACACAAGCCCTGTCGCCCTGCCCCGCAGCCCCTCGATCTTGTTCTTCCAAATCTTCGTGCCCCGCGGTGTATTCTGCATGATCTGCTCAAGCTTTTCCTTCGGCAGCGCTATATTGTGGGCAAAAGAAAAGAACCAATGCACCCAGCCGGGCTTTGGTTCCTCCTGCAGCTCCTCTTTGATCTCCTGCGGCGTCTCACTCTCCCACTCCGGCAGCGGGCGGGAACAGTTGATGTACTCCTTATAGATGGGAAGCGACGGATCATCCGGGTTCAGCGTTGCCATGAGGTAATCGCAGCGCATTGCTGCCTCACGGACGAAGTCAATATCCGCCGTGTTGATCTCGTCAATGTACAGGCAGCCGTACTGACCTCCGAGGGCTTTCTGCCACTTCTTTTTATCTCCGTAGCCAAGCACATAGATGGTTTTATCTCCACCCTTAGCATGCAGCACGATATGCGGAATCTTATCATCTTTGCTGCCGTTCCCGTTGTACTCCGTCAGTACGCCAAAATCATCCAGAATGCCCAAATCCTTGTTGATGATGTTCTTCTCCGCGGTCCCTGTATCCTTTGCAGCTATGATGTGCAGCTTCTTGGAGCTCTCCGCACACTTAAGGATGAACTTGAAGAGCCCGACCGTCGTTTTGCCCGCGGCGGTAGTTAAGTACCTTCAAGAAACTCAACCGGCGCATTGCACCGTAGAAATGCCTTGTATTTTTCAGACAATATCAATCTTTCTGAGCTCATGAAGAATCACCACCTCCTCTCATCTGCCCGATCAGATCATACAACCTGCTCTGTTCAAGGGATAACCTCTCATCAATGGAATTCTCCTGCTTAGTCGTATACCCATACTTACTCATCCAGAGTCCTGCAAGTTGCGAAGGAATCACCTGAAGTTCGAACTTTTCACGGGCATCAACCTCACACTCCTCTCGCATGCGCGTGACGATGTCCGAATATCTCTTATCCTGTTCGTATGTCTGATAAAACGCAGACCTTGATATCCCTACCTTTGCACAGAATCCTTCAATCGTGTAAGTAACACTTTTTCGAAGCTCAGCGCTAACAAATTCGGAATTCTTGGAGCTGAAGTCGTGAACTAAAACCATACGATTGTCACAGTACTCTTTATAATTCTCCCATGCATCAGCTAAATCCTTCGGACTCTTAAACTTTTTCGGTCTTCCCACGGTCTCACCTCCCTCCTGCATACAAAAAAGAGCAGCCATTTGCTGACTGCTCCTATCACTATTCGTTTTCGTTAATGAATTGTTGCATCAACTCTGTAAGCTTGATGCCTATCGCAATTCCCCTTTCGTTGCAAAGAGCTTTGAATCTGTCTGCCACTTCTGTTTTGACCTTGTAGGTCTTAGCAGACATTCCTGCCTTGGCATCCCATCTGTCTTGCGGTCTGATTTTCTTATCTTCCATGATACCCCCTTAACAATTCCGTCAAGGCATATCCCCCGGCAAGAACCATGAGTATCCCCGAGAGCATGCTTGCCTTTGTCGCGAAGTGGATGCACCATGCGAATACAAGAAATAACCACATGAACATTTTATCGCTTTTCATATTATTTCAGATAGGCTATAATAATCTAAGGGGCGGGGCTTTCGCCCCTTTCCTCTAACGCTTTAGAGCTTGTATGATACTAGCTAAGCCGGTTAATAGCGTTCCCAGTGCTATCATACCTTGAATGACTAATCTTGCTGTCTCATGCGAGCTCTTTTTATTTTTCTTGCCCATCTTCTTACCTCCTTTCTGAATACTATTCTATCATACGTTTACGTATTGTCAATAGTTTTCCGGAGGTTTCTCCAACCCTGCTACAATTTCTTTTTCTCTTTCACTTCTGCCAAGTATATTGCTTATGCCTCAATCAGTTCATTCACCGCATCCTGCAGTACCTTAGAACAGCTGATTTTATGTTCCTCCACATAAGTATTCATCCATGCGGGAATGGTAAGCGTCTTTTTCACCGCCTTCTGTCCATACTTCTCTGCATAAGCGTCCATATCAAGCCGGATCATACTCACAAATCCGCCAGTGGGCGCTTGTACAGCTTGTGGATTAGATGCACTTGGCGGCGTTCTCCCGTCCTCAAGCTCCGTCAGAATCCAGCCGCTTGCTGCATCTTCTGCCATAAACAATGCATCCGCAATTCCATATCCTTCCGTGACGCATCCCGGAAGATCTGGAAACTCCACTACATAGCCATCTTCCCTATCATCAAACGGCGTAAAAGTCGCAGGGTATGCCAATTTCATATAGACCTCCTTTGCAAAATGAGATTCAGAGCTACGGCGGGGGCTTATCACAGCCCCGCCTGCCTTTTAATGCTTCTTACGGTTTCCGGACGTATGTCCCTTCCAGCATGTTCCGGAACAGTCACCTTTCCAGGCTTTGTCGGATGCTTGTACTGATGGTGCGAACCAACTTTTGCTATCTCGTACCATCCATCTTTTTGAAGCATCTTATCCACTTCTCTGAATCTCATGTCCGTCCTCCTTACGAATATAGAATAGCACGTATTACACGTATTGTAAATAGCTTTTCAATCAAAGAGACAGCCGATTTCTCAGCTGCCTCAGAAAAGGAGGATGTCTATGACCCTGCGGATGAGGAGGAGCCCTTCGACTCCTCCGCTGTACTTGTATCCCGGCTTGTCAGCTGTCCGGCTCAGGAGCTCCTAGAAACTCCTATTATTCATTCTACCGTTACAAACGTTACATGCAAGTCTTTTCTTTGAAAAATCTATAAATTTTCACCTTGCTCCAATCAGGGGACTTTCCAAACCTACGGCTAATCTTCTCCCACGTCTCCCGATCCACATACCGCATCCGTAGGATCATCCGTATCATGGACGAGTCCAAACCGGAAATGAACTCCTCCACCTCGTCGATGCCCTCGTCAAGCTTTTCCAGCAGCTCCGTATATTTCTTCTTCCTCGCCCGAAGCCTTTCTCGCACAATCTCGATATCCCGATCCGGAAGCCCCGAAACTCGGATGGAGCCATAGGTGCCGTCGCTACGTGTCCCTTTCACGCTGTCGGAAACGATAGAACCCTCCAGCTCAATCAGCTTCCTCTCATCCCGCGCTATCCGACGCCTGAGATCCTCTCTTTCATCCAGCATAGCTCCGTACTCCTTCAGCCTGTCTATCCGCATCCTCTTAAAACCCTCCCTGATGCAAAATTTGTCGCCCATTTCGCGTTCTAACTCTCTCGGCGAAAAAAATAGCGCAAATCATCAAACCCGCCTTAAATCGTCTTGTAGCGTATTCTACAGCCTATCGCCATTCCCGCCCCGTTACCTTATCCTTCAGGTGAATCCTGCCTGCCACCTCAAAGCCTGCGATGCTTGCGATCGATCGCATCATGTTCACGACCTGCATCACGTTCGGCGGCGTCTCGTGCCGGACTATCGATTTTTCTCGTCTTGTCGCCATCCCTACCGCTGCATCTGCTGTTGGATCAGGATATCTTTCTCCGTTCATGTTTTCCTCCCCATTGCTCCACTACAGCACGCTATGCTCATCATTTCAGGTTGAGCTCGTACTGCTTATACGGTTTCCACGGTACTCCGATATAGTCAAGCACCATCCCCCAACCAAAGTCATTCCCCTCTGCATCTTTACCGCAATGGTTCATCCAAAAATCCCATTCTTTCGGATTCCTGTCATACAACAAGTCGAAACGATGTGGACGTGTCTCCAGATGAATCCCGAAGCCGCACATGCTGCATCCTGTCCTCTGTGCAAGTGTCGTGTACAGCTCTCCGCTCTCTTTCCTTTCTATGCTTCCGTATATCTCCGGCACGGGAACTTTCAGATCAAGAGCAAGCTGCAGGATATCTTGACGGTTAAAGATCGCAAAGGGAGCTGATCTGGTCGTTGTCTTCCCGAAGTAGTTGCACCCGTGCATCTTCAACGCTTTTTCTCTGCGTCCTCCCTCCGATGCCATCAATCCCACAAAAGGAGCGCTGTTATGCTCTTTCGCCCAGTCGTCCGATGGCTTCTCTTTCAAGTAGTAGCAGCACTTGCTTGATACCAAAAAGGGGGCAATCTGATAATTTGTGCCCTCATTTTCGTTTTCGTAGCCGGCAAAAAGATTCAGCCACTTCTTTGGCAACTTCATCCGGCTGTTTTTCTGCCATCCGCCGTAAGCTCCTGTCTCTCCAGTGATGATTGCATGACGCACGGTTTTGTTCTTCTCTGACGGATGCTGCAATAGATCGATCTTTGCCGCAATCTCTTTCGACAACACGGGGAAGCCAAATTCCTGTAAAATCCTTGCCTTTGACCATCTCTCGTCTTCAGAGCGCATCGCAGGTTGAAGCCCTATCACTCCAAGCTGCTTATGGATCCTTCGGATACTAACATCCTCCAGACTTGAGCATGATGTTGCGGGGATGTCGATTCCGATGCTTCGTAAAAAGCACAGCAGCGTGATACTATCCAGTCCCCCTACTGACACATGGCAGTTGAGCCCTCTCTCTTTGCATCCCTCGACGAACTCCCTGCACTTCTTTTCCACATACTTTACTTTTACTTCATAGGGATATTTCTGTTTTTCGATAAAGCTCTTTATCTTCTCTTCTGCCCCCTCACGTTTCATCCGATCAAGTATGCTCTCCATCTTTTAACCTCCATTTCACCGGATATCCTCCGGAATCAAGCTTGCAGTGCATGACCCAACTGTGATTTATCAGCCAATCCTCATCTTCTTTTCCGGTGTCGAGCAAGACTTCTACCATATCGCTCACCGTACCCATGCCCTCGTGCCTCTCTTCCGGCATCGCCGCTTTACAGTCTATCCACTCTCTCATCCATCCAATCCTCTGATCGGGATCTTTAGATCTGTGGGCCTTTTCTTTCTGAACTTCCCGAACTTCTGTCCGGAGATCACAGAAATCCCAAGCATGGACGCATAACGATTCATTCTGCTTTTATTTATTTTCTTTGTTTTCTTCATTCTGCACCTCCAAAAAATCAAAAAGCGTTGGCGAATCTACTTCATTTTCTGCTGCCTGCATGTACCCTAATCCATCTCTGTAGTAATCCGAACTCAGCTCTATTCCGTACCCATACCTCCCCATCTTAATCGCAGTCATAGGTACCGTCCCAATGCCGGAAAAAGGATCTAGTACGATATCTCCTTTATTGGAATAGCGGTTGATGATTCTCTCTACTATGTCCAGCTGGAGAGGACAGACATGCATCTGCTTCCGCCGCCGGGACTGATCCGTATTTAATGTCCGCATCCGGTTGATATCATCCCAGACCTCCATCTGATTCCAAGATCCCGGGGCCACTACCATAAAGACAGCCGGAAGCTTTCCCTTCTCGTCCAGCTTCTTCGCAAGCGCCACATGCTCCTCGTAATTGTAAACACTTTCCCGGCTGAACTTTCGATAAACCTTCTGCAGGCTGTCTACCGATATCTCCGCGATCTCCTCTTTCTTCAAAAGCCTATCCCCGGAAGATCTCCAGTATCCATGCGCATCTATCTGCCACTGCGCTCGGGTATATTCTTCCTTGCTCTTCGCTACAGGGACATCCGCATACGCAGTGGATCTGTCTGTTGGAAGCTTCCGGAACAGAAGGATATACTCGGGGCAGCCTACGCCCATCTTTGAGCCGTCCTTGCACTGCTCCGTCCAGCCGAGGCGGTAAGTCTGGTTATTCTCCCGGACTACATCCGTTACAACTGTAATCATCCCGAAATACTGAAATCCATGTTTGATATAATGGCTGATACAATCCGCATGAAACGGCTCAATCGTAGGCATCCCTGTGCCGGTTGCGTTCCCAAACAGCACTCGATCCTTGACATGAATTGCAGCCACCCTCCCGGGGCGAAGCACCCGGAGCAGCTCCGGCGTGAGATAATCCATCTGCTCGAAAAACCTCTCGTCATCCTCATTATGCCCGAAGTCTGCATAGTTGCTGCTGTACTCATAGTGATTTCCGAACGGAATCGAAGTATGAATCAAATCCACGCTGTTGTCTGGCATCTGCCGCGTCCAGTGTACACAGTCATCATTGACTGATGTGTAGTGCTTTCCCTCTATCTTCACTTCTTCTACCCCCATCTTCCTTTGCAGTCTTTCCGGCTTGCGACTGTCCGATAGCCCATAAGTCTTGATGATCTCAATCATCCTTGCAACCATATGATTGTGATTCTTCCATTTTTCCTCCAATGCCTCCCTGATCCGACTCTCATTTTCCATATAAATGATGTCAATGGTCACTTTCTCACGCTGCAGGAAACGATAACAGCGGTGAATTGCCTGGATAAAGTCATTGAATTCATAATCGATTCCCAGAAAGATCTCCCTGTGACAATGCTTCTGAAAATTACATCCGGATCCGGAAAGGCTTTTCTTCGTGGCGAAGTATTTGACTCTTCCCTCCGAAAAGTCAATTACCCGCCTTTCTCTTTCCTCAAGATCCATGCTCCCGAAGATATCTACTGCATCCGGCACTGCTTTTTTGATTGCCTGCCTTTCCGCCTCCAGATCATGCCACAGGATGAAATTATCATCCGGACTCTCCCTGATGATCTGCAGCATTTTCTCAACTCTTTGATCGATAGACTCTCTTTTGATTTTCGCCTCGTCGGAAAGACTTGCCGCAGCATCATCGAACAGCTTATATTGCCCATCTCGATCCATCGCATCTCCATATTTGATTGGGATTTTATGCCACCGCACCTCCATATCCGGAAGATCATAGCCTGCATCCGAGTATTCCGGATTGACATCGGACGGTTTCGTAATAAAGAGCGCCCACGATGACAGCCACAGCCAGAATTCATCCTCCTGCGATGGATAAAGCGTCAGATTATTTGCCTTTGTACTGTCACGCTGAAAGAATCTCGTAAGCGCCTGCCCCGTATCCATCACTTCAAGATATCCGGCATAATGGATCAGTTCCTTGTATTTGTTCGGGGACGGCGTCGCCGTCGCGACCAGCTTATAAGGAACTCCCTTGAACTTGTCCAGGAAAGTCTGATACGTTTTGCTCCCGAAGCTCCTCAGCACAGAAGCTTCATCCAATGAGGTAGCTGTGAACTTTTTAGGATCTACATCCCCGTCCCGCACCCTTTCATAGTTTGTGATATAAATCCTTCCATCAAGCGCCATGTCCTGATACTCTTCCGGCGTTCCGTATCCCAGCATCTTCGCAGCGGAAGCATACAGTTCCCCCATGTTTCGGATATATTCCGGGATCTGATATCCCAGCAATTCCCTCGTGTCTCTGGTAAACTCCTGCTTTACGCCAAGCGGAAGGACAATCAGTCCCGCGCCGCCATACCGCCGGAGTACCTGATAGATAAACTCGATCTCCTGAACGGTTTTCCCAAGCCCGAAGCTCTCAAACAACGCCCGTCTGCCGCCCTTCAGTGCCCACACTACAGCATCTCGCTGATGCGGCTTCAATGCTTTATTGATCCGCTGCGGGTCAAGCGTGAATCCGCTGTCCTCTGCAAGCTCGATCTTGCTTTCCAGAAATTCTTTATAGTCCATCCTCTTTACCTGCTTTCACTGTGCAGCATCCCGATATCCTCCCACATCCCTTGCATGCAGTTCTTTGATAAAGACCTGTACAAGATTGGACGTAAATTCATACGGGTATTTATCGTAAATGGCGTCTGCATCATGGATGATCTGATTCCAGATCGCATCCGAGAAGTGATTCTTTTTATCTGACGCTGCATTATTCGTGTATCTGTACTTTTTCCAGAAGCTATTCCATACTTCTGACTGTATTTCCTGTGCTGTCTTGTTATTGATAGGACTTAAATTCATATATCCTCTTTCTATACATAACTTATTGTTATGCTATTTCTGCGTTTGTCTCATTTTTTTACCACTGTATCAATCATGTCTCAAAGCCTTGAGACGTTTTGGTACGCTTAGAAATGGCTTAAAATCGTCATTTTTAAGGTATTTGAACCCTTGTGTCTCAATGTCTCAATGAAAAAAGCGTTTTCTATATATAGAAAATTTTATGTATGTATGTGTTAATTATTTATCAACTACACACACATTTTTTTCGCTAATATATATTTCACTTTTTTCGTCGAGACAGTTGAGACTCTGAGACACACTCAGTCGAACGTAGGTTCTTTTTCGGTCATATTGAACGGATTTTCTTCGATAAAATCGTCATTATTCACCAAAATAACATAACAGTATTGTCTTTTATCAAGTGTAGGTATTGTCATTCTTTTATCATTCCTTCCCGGATTATGATCCAGAATCCCTTTCTTATCCGCCCAGCTCAGGAACTGCTTCGCGCTGAAATTGTATTTTCTCGCGATGTCCTCGAACGCCGCCTTCACAAAAGCAACGCTCTCTTCTGTCTGGTAACCAAATATCGTTGATCTGTAATACCGATCCCCGTCGTCGTTGATCCCGTCCGGCACATAGTGCATCCGATTGATCGCCACCTCGTCCTCTATGTGCTGCAGTGCCCGCTCCATTTCCGATACCTCATCGACGTTCTTCAGGCTTTCCACGCAGTAATCTATGTCCAGCCTGATCCCGTCATTGAATATTGCCCCCGAAAGCTCGTCCGCCGCCAGTATTACCGCCATGGGAAGGATCTGCTTTTGCTCCTTTACATGCCCTGATTTCGCCGCATGTTCAGCCAGCAACGCCTCGTACTTTTCGACAATCCCCCGGAGCTCATCAAACCTCTCTTGGACAATGCGGATAAATACCATGCCCGCATGACCGTAAGAACTTTTGCAAATATTTACAGCTCTGTTTCCGTCCTCGAAAATCCTTTCTTGAATCTGGAAATCTATCACACGGTTTATGGCTCCGCCCTGCATGGAATTATCGGCAAGGGGACGCTCTATGTTCGTTAAGATGAAGTTGCACCATTTGGATGTATCCCGGAATTCAAGATTTCTGTTGAGCCTGCCCTTTCCTTGCCCGGAGCACAGCATATAAATCATTTCTGATAACTTTTCGATTCCGCCGCCCTTATTTGTAATCTTTGAAAGATCATCTACTCCAAACGGCAGATGATTCATCAGATTAAGCGATTGTTCAAGATTATTTGTCGTTGATGTGCTTTCTGCAATCAGATACCGTGGGTCTCCCCATATGGACATCGCCAGGTTCAAAAGTACGGTTTTTCCGCAGCCTGATATGCCGTAACAATTTATCAGTGCCGGGAGCATTCCCAGTACGGGAAGTATCACACTGCCAAATGATGCCGCCATAACTGCCAACGCTGCCTGTTGTTTGGATTTGCGCACTCCCAGGGCAAGCTTAAGCCACTCTTCATAACTTCCTGAATATTTAACAGCCTGTCCCAGATTGGCGCTGTTTGGCGGAAAACTGAGCACATAGTTGTTGCCTTTCTGCCCTATGTCATACGGCATGAAGCGGCGGTCTATCCATCCCAGCCGGCCGGTGCTTATTTTATGCTCGATCAGATGTGGATTTAATTTTTCATAGTCTGAAAGATATGACACAAGCGCCCTCGATGTTTCTGACGTGACCGGAAAACCATAGTCCGACAGCATAACAATCTTCGTGTTCGACGAGACGATGCTTTTGCTGACCTTGAAACTGTGCGTAATCAGGTCGCCGTCCTTGTCGGTATCTTTGAGCCATTGCAGTTCCACCTCTTCCTTTCCATTCTCACGGTTGTTAAATCGTTTTGATATGATGATCGGATAGTAGGCCGCATAGACCTTGAATTGCCCGTACCAGTAGTAAATCCCTTCTTCTGGATTCACTATCCATTTACCGGTGACAGGCTTGATCTCCGTGTCACCGATAAACAGATCAGCTTGATTCACTACAGCCCTCTGATCGATCTGCGTGCCGCAAATGACGGCGCTCTCAGATTTGGTCTCATCTTTGATCTTCTTATTCTTCGCCTTGATAAGCTCCTGATAATTTTGTTTTATCTTCAGCTCTTTTGCACGAGCCATGATCTGTCCTATAATAATCTGGCGCTGGACAAGGTCTTTTTCCTCATAAACCGCATCGAGCAGCTCTTCTGAAAGGATTTCTTCGATTGTCAATTTCTCCGGATGTTCAATGTTCAATCGGATCCCCTTTCCGAAACTACGTTTTCAAAATCTCTATGATCTTCTTCCCTGTTTCTTTTGGGCTGCAGAACAACATATCCACCCCATACTGGTCTCTGATCGTACACAGCGATTTGTACAGCGCATGGCCGCTTGTCGCCCTTGGATATTTGGGAACCTGTACATGCCTGCCGTCCTTAACCACCCATTCCCGGATGCTCTGCCTCGGATTCTCCCAAAACAGCACATCTTCGAGCTTTTCTATCCCCTGCCCATGCTCACAGAGGATCACCAGCTTAATCCCGGCATTCTGCGCTCGCACAAGCTCGTTTCGAAAGCGTTCATGCTGCTGCGTAACATTGCCGCATATCTCTAAGAGATCCTTTTTTCGGTCGATTACAAGCCTTGGATTGTCCAGCGACATATAATCCCCGACCCATAGCTTTGACCGGAAATATTCCACTCCCAGGGCGTCAAATTGAGCTTTGATCCTTCTCCATTCGGATGCATGCTCCCTGGAATCCACCTGAATCTGAATCATGCCCACTCCTTATCTATTTTTTCGTAGAATTTCGCCACCGCGGGATCCAGTTTCCAGTTTTTGATATCCAGCAGGCCGTCTATGTAAATGTTTTCTCTGTTGTCCACCCTTGACAGCGCGACATAAAGCTGCCCGCTATCCCAGATTTCCGGCTTAAGATTGACCCCGGAGGTTAACGTCATTCCCTGCGCCTTGTGAATGGTGATAGCCCAACCCAGCTTAAAGGGGAACTGTTTAATAGATCCGACTTCCTTGTTTTTCACGGTTTTAACCGTCCTAATTATCGGTTGATCCGCAGCGTCCAGTTCTTCTATTGTAGATTCCTCGACGAAGGGCTTATTCACTTTAAATACATTCTTCCTGACCTCGACATCTTCCGACTTGATTGTCCCGTCCTGCCCATAGATATCAACGATCACATAGTCTCCGTATTTGTCTGATCCGCACTTCTTGATAATGCCGGAAGAGCCATTGAAATAGCCGCTGTCCGGGTTGTTTGCGATTATCAGGACTTTTGCGCCCGGCTTGTAAACCAGCTCATATTCGCAATTAACGGACGCCATATCTGCGTCTCCATCAATTTCCGCAACGGAGACATAATTGCTTCCATCAATTTCATTGATGCGCTTTTCGTTTTCTTCTTTTGCTGTGGCGTTTTTCCCGCACAGGATGATAGAATTTTCAGTGTTGAATTCTTTCTTTGCCGTGTTAAGGTTGAACCAGTCCAACACTTCCCCAAATGGATCATTCCCTATGTCACATCTTCTGATAGCGTTGAGACGTTCCGCATATTCCTGATCCTTATCCTGCCGGTGTACCTGTGTGAGAACAAGCGGCTGGAATTGCATTTCGCCCCAGAGCTTTGACTGGAATGCAAATTTCTTGCTTCCAAACATGCTCTTCATGGCGTCCCGGTCGTTAATCGTAACGACCGGCGGAAGCTGTGTGAAATCGCCAACAACAATAAGCTGAATTGGTTTATGGTCCGGATCCCGGCCTTCTTTCTTAGCAAGTATTGCTTCATCGTGGTTCTTTTTATCGCTGGCAAGCTGGACAGCCTTTGCGACATGTTCGAAAAGGTCAATTCTTGCCATTGATATTTCGTCGATGATGATAACGTCGGCTGAAATGATTTCTTCCTTAGCCTTTTTAGGGAGCCCGACGATTCCTTTGGCTTTAAGCCCGAATGCCCTGTGAATCGTACTGGCGTAAAACTCACTCAGCCCCTGCGCCGCAGCGCCTGTTGAAGCACAAACAATTACATTCTTATTATCATCTTTGCACTTTCCAATAAATTTCTTTATCAGCAGACTTTTTCCGGTGCCGGCTTTCCCGGTCAGGAAGCAGTTTTCACCTGCTTCCATGATCTGAAAGGCCGCTTCCTGGTCAGCTGACAGCTTTACATTTTCTCTCATTTCCCTACCTCATCAGTTAAACGGTAGTGCCTCTTCATTGTCTGGCACATTCATCCAATCGTTCGTCCCCTGGTCCTGCTTGTGGCTCGCATTATAAAGCTGCTGCTTATCGCTCTCTGAAAGCTCCCTTTCCTTCGGGACTTTTTCCGGATCCACTTCGGAATCGGTAACAAACCACCTGAGTTCAGAAGCCGCATATTCTTTCCCGTCATAGACACTGTGCACAATCCCGAACGCGCCGCCGATCAGCTTATTTTTAAACTGTGCGCACCACTTTTCCGAATTGCTGTCCCAGCTGATCTTCGTGTTGTTTGACTTCTCAAAGCAGGTGCAGAACGTCTTATATGCTCTTGATGTATTTCCCTCGTTGTCCTCTACAACAACGTACTGCGTCCCGCGCCGCGGCCATTTCTTTTCCGGCCGGATATCTGCCTTGTATTCGTTTGCAAACAGCTCCGGCTGTCTGTCATTCTTCGCAAAATCAAAATGGATAATGACCATGCTCTTTCCTGTTTTGGTTTCCGACTCGACAACATGCTTAATCACCATATGGTGCCCGCCGACTACAGGAAACTCCCACTCACCCTGTACCTGTGCTTTCTCATATCCGTTTGGCTTTAACATTACTTCTCCTCCTGTATATCTGAATATTTAATTGCTTCCAGCTCGTAATATTCACGAATGGTTCTGTCAACAAATGCCAGGTCATTCGGGATGCTCCTGTCTTCGAACATCCCGACCGGCGATTTGCTCACCGCCCCGTTTTCCGTCTGCGTCATGAATCTGTGTTCGTCATTATCAATCACGCAGTGCAGAACGATCGTAAACATTCCCTCGACACACACTTTTTCATCCAGCAATTTCCCAATCGTTTTTGCTTTGGTCGCTCCGTTCTCGTCCGTTTCCTCATGCATGAGTACATAGATAATCTTGTCATCCTGTACTTTATTCTGTATAAATTGGATCAGGTTCCAGAAGTTATCTGCGATCGTATTGTAAAAGCCGAATACCGCGTTCCCGCTGCCGGCATTTGAATGGCCGCGCATAAACTGATTGGTGATCAGATATCCGGCATCATCAATCACAATCCCCTTTGCCTGACTCTGAAACATGCATTTCATGATCGTTTGATAATCGTCTGTACTCCATCCATTGATCTTCCCTTTGAATGGAAGCGGCTTTTTAAGTACACGAATCAGGTTCCAGTCATCTGTCTGGCAATGCATCAGGCTGGTTGATTTTCCGCTTCCGGATTTGCCTATAATTAGTACAGGAATTGCCATGCCTATTCCTCCCTTTTGTCGTACACGATATACTTTGATGCCTCCAGAATCAAAGTGCTTGCGACGCGGGACATCGATAGACCGGTTTCATTGCAGATATCAACCAGCGTGTTGAATGCCGAAATCGATAGGCGCGTTCTTGCGTCGAGGCAGTTATTGGTATATTTCCATGTTTTGGACGGGAAGCGAATTTCAAGTTTCTCCATTTTTTTCTCCTTTATCTGATGGGTTGATAGGTTATCTGATGCGAAGCGAAGCCGACTGTTCCAGACGCGCGAAGGGAAGCTTCTCGCCCGCCTTCAGTTCATCCTTGATTTTCTGCGTATTTATCTTCGGGTCCTGCGGGATCAGGTACTCCGCCGGAAGCTGCTTCGGATCCTCCACATCAAGCTTCAGGCTCGGCACATTCTTCTGGATCCAGACGCTAAAGAGCGGTGTCTTGACCTTCGGCTTCCCGATCAGCTCCATATTGCTCTGGAGGGTCTGCTTCATCCTCCGGATGTTCCGTTCAAGCGAAGCTTTCATTTCTGCCATGCGCGCAATCTGTGCATCCAGCCCCTTCGCATCGGAGGACAGCTGCGCGATCACGCCGCAGTACCCGTCCACCTTGTCCTCAATCTCCCCGGAGAGCCCCTCCAGCGTGTCCCGGAGGGCGGTCTCGTCAACCTCCGGATCCTCTGCCATACGAAGCACCTGCATATACTCTTCCGTCAAGTCATAAAATGTCATTTATCTTTCCTCCTCTTTCCGCGTCATCCTCGCAAGCTTCTTCCTCATCCGGGACAGCTTACGCCGTTCTTCTGCTACTGCCCTTTCCTGCTTCTTGATATCGCGTTCCAGTACGTCGATTTCCGTCTTGTCCGTCAGTGCCATCCTGCACGCTGTCCTGAAGTTCTCGACTGCCGTCTCATCAATGGGACGGTCGATATAGAAGTTGAATTCGCTCTTGTGCCCGCCGGAATCCCATCCGTCCTCGTGAATGTCGATATTCACACCGGACACGTGCCCCGAGAAGTACAGGAACAGCGTCGGAAGTGTCCCTGTCTCGTCTCTTCGCCGGTTTTCAAAGCCGTTAGTATCCAATACGATGTCGAGGATCTCGTGCATCAGCTGCCGATTTCTTGCCTTTTCCTCTTCACTCATCACTTTTTTCATCTTCCCATCCTCCTAATTTGTGGTATAATGGAGGCACATACAGAAACGTATGTACCTGGTTAAACGCACTGCATCTCGTCAAAGTTAGCTGTGCGTTTTTTTGTTGTCTCCGCCGGCTCTCCGATCCCGGACACCGTGACGCCGGAAGCTCCGGCTCTCATCAGGAGCAGTCTCAGCTCATCTACCGCCAGCCGGCTCTCCAGCTCTGCCCGACGCTCATCCATCGCTCTGATCGGAATGTCGATCTTGATCGTCGCTACTGCTGTATACTCTCTTAGCATTCGTAATCCATCCATTCCCCCAGAAGCTCCACCGCGCCTCCGATGATTGCTGCCCCTGCCGCTGCTGCGATAAGCTCCGTCACTGCCGGCACGAAGCTCTGTGCTGCGCAGACAACCACAGCCGCCAGCATCAGCCCCGCGGACAGCCCCAGCAGCATCTGTCCTGACAGGATGATCCATTCTCCTCTTCTCAACTCTCTCTCCTCTCTAAAGTACTTAAAATCCGGTCTATCTTCCTCTCAAGCCTGCTCTTCTCCGGCAGCTCCCTGTCCAGCATCCCATAAACGATCTTTATGAGCTGCTCATCCGGAAACTCCAGCACACGATCCAGTCTCTGAAGTATCTCCACCGAAGATATCCTGCCAGTGGTAACAATGGAGCTAAGCGCCGAGTGACAGATCCCGCTTTCCCGTTCCACATATCCCCGATCCAGCTGCAGCTCTGCGATCCGGCTCTTTATCGTCGCCTTGACCCTTTCAGCGCCCCTGTCCCTTGATAAGATCCTGCTCCTCATCTTTCCACCTCCTCTCCGTCACTCTTGTCTTCTCATCCTCCTACTTCTATACTTGACTCACAGGGCACTGCCATGCCTGAGTTTATAGAAGGGAGGGGAACGCATTGAAAATCGTGATAAACGGTTTTGAAACAAGCTATGTAGACTGCCATGACAATGGCGATTATCTTTTAATTGCTATTCCTTATGGAGCTCCATACGACTTTGGCAGCATAGCTGGAAAATTTATCGCAGGGCACTTGATTACCCAGACAGATATCCGTTTCTCCGGCAATCAAGCGACGCACGTTCTGGCTTATTATTAAGCTCACAAGTAACCGTTAATTTGATTTTCTTCTCTCCGTCGATCATTCCAGCGCTTAAAAAACTGATATTGTATCCCTGATCGCCGGGGAGAATCACAATAGCTCCAGCCACTTCCTCGCCGTTGATCTTCAGTTTTCGCTCATCATAATCAACTTCTAGCTTTTTAATTTTCATGTCCCTCCTCTTCACCACCCCGCAGCTTCTTCGATGCCTAAGACATTGATTTTTGCCGAAAAGTCAATGCCGGGATTTTCTTTTATCAGGCATTTGATGTCTTCTACCGCTGTGCGCATTTCATATAGGTTTGCGACACTGATTTCAATATTGATTTTCGTTGCTTCCATCTTTCCTCCTCTCTTCAGCAACTACAGGATTGCATTTTCTATTTTTTGCTCCTACAATGCGATTATTGAAGGAGGATATTCTATGAAACTAAACCCCGATTGCGTAAGAACCTTACTGCTTTCCATTGAAGATGAAACCACTTATTACAATTCTTGGGATTACAAGTCTAATAATCCACCAAGTAGCCTTAATCGCTACTCTCCAGAAGAAGTCGCCTATCACGCACGGCAATGCGCACTTAGCAATTTAATCGAAGAATTACATGTGTATGGAAATTGCGAGCATATACAAATCAAGGATTTAACTCCTCAAGGGCATGAGTTTCTTGCCAATATTCGAGAACATAGTGTATGGAGTAAAACAAAATCCATCGCCTCCATTGTTGGCTCCAAGTCGTTGTCTACCCTCGTGCAAATTTCAGCGGCAGTAATTACCGAATTGGTCAAGTGCAATTTAGGCCTTACCTAACCATTTTTTTATTACCTTTGTCTGGTATTCCTTCAACTTCTCACCCGTCGGTTCGAGCCCATTATCGAGTGCATACCAGATAACGGATAACAATGAAATGTGTTCTACGAGCCACGCCAAAACGGCAAGTAGAAATAAAATCAAAAAAACTATATACATGCTCCTCCTTTTGGCGTACGTGGGATAACAGATTGATTGTTTACCCTTGTTCTCCTATAAAAAATACCTCTCATAAAAGCTCCTGAGATCATCCGGCATATTAGTGGTAGTCTGCTCGATAAGTGTGCTATCGCGTTCTGCGAGTAATTTCCCGCTTAGGTCCCAGTACTGGATCACTTCCCGTACTGGGTCTTTTTCCGATCCAGATCCCCTCAAATACTTAACCTGAACTACCTCAATGACCTGCACTCCCTGAATACGCTCTTTCTTATTCAAATTTTCCAGATTTACCTTCCTCCTCTCCTCAAGTTTGGCGTCAATGGGATGGTATGCTATTGCTTTTCCATCTTCTCTTTTACATGAATATTTTTCATGTATTATGGCAAAAAAATATCACTTATTTTGACACCAAAATGTCTAGCTACAGCTAATACTTTACTTACCGCTACATTAGAAATATTTTTTTCCCATGCATTATACGTTTGCGTTGAAACTCCTAATGCCTTAGCAGTCTCCTCTTGTGTCTCATCTTTTCTTGCTCGCAATTCCTTTAAGGTATACTGCCTTACATCATCCAATTCTCTTCACCTCCTTTCCCTCGATATGTGCTTACATTACATGAAAATTGTTCATGTGTCAATAGTTAACTTGAATTTTTTTCGTATTTTTATTTTATTTCTTAAAATATGCTTGAATTTTTTTCGTGCATAGTTTAATATAAAATCACGTTATAGAAGGGAGCTTGAGATGTGTTTATCAAAGAACATTCGTTATCTAAGAAGAAAGTACAATCTTTCACAGGATAACATCGCTAGCAGACTAGGTTATAAGTCCTATACCACCATTCAAAAATGGGAAATGGGTATCTCTGAGCCTTCCATAGCAAAACTTCGAGAGCTTGCTAAAATATTCAATGTTGACATAAATGATATGACATCTAAAGATATTGAAGAATTGGAGCGCTTGGGTGCATCCGAAAATACCTATTACACTAATCCCGACACTGCTAAAACAGCTCAGGAAATCTTCGATAACAAAGAACTTCGCGTGCTCTTTGATGCGGCAAGGGATGCCGACCCAAACGATTTAAAGGTTGCCACTGAATTATTGAAATCCTTAAAAGAAAGGGCTTTAGGGCTGAACAACGATGATTGACGAAAACTATGTAACGGTCTATCGTGTGCCGATTCCTGTAAATGAAATGGTTACCCCCAATGCTGAAGACGATGGTTATACCGTATACATAAACTCTGATCTTGATGACGAACACGCGCGGGAAGCATACCGCCATGCTTTAAGACACATTGAAAACAATGATTTCCAGCGTGATAGCGTTCAGGAAATTGAAACTACAGCCCACTCCAAAGATTGCCCACGCTCTGTAGCATCTATCATTGATGTTCCGAAGAAGCGAAAGCGCCGCAGGCGGACAAAGTATGCGCGGGAACTTGCTGAGTACGTGGAATATATCTCTTCTTATCTCTCAGAAGAGAAAATTTGGGAAATCGCTGAACGCGAACGGTTGTACGGCAAATATTTATGATTATCACCCATAGTGGGTTGATATATTTTATTTTCATTAGGGAGGAACTGAAAATGAAAAAGAAACACACAGTAAGAAACATTGTTATTGCGGTAGTCGCTTTGGTGATTATCGTCTCTTCGCTGGGCAGCAAGGGCAGTAAAGACTCTGGTTCGCAAGCCAATACAGAGACAACAACTGTTGAAGAGACAACCGCTGCTACAATTGAATATGCTCCATACAATGTTTCAGAAATGATGAGTGACCTTAAAGCAAATGCCATGAATGCTTCTGATAAATACAAGGGGCAGTATATTGAAGTCACAGGAAAGCTCAGCAATATTGACAGCAGTGGAAAATATATCGATCTCCTGCCGGATGAGGATTTTGCCATGATAGGAGTTCAGTGTTATATCAAATCTGATGAGCAAAAAGACGCTATAAAGAAGATGACCAAAGGCGACATTGTTACGTTAAAAGGAAAATGCACAAGTGTGGGAGAGGTTCTTGGCTATAGCCTTGATATTGATAGCATCGAATAAAATAGATACAATAGGGCTACAGAGATAGTATCTGAGGACGGAACAGGCAGCCGTCACCCTCGATGGAGATGTGGGAATGTCACCCCACCTATACTATTAGAAAGCTCTTGTATCGTCTGATACAGGAGCTTTTGTGTTATAAGCTTCAGAGGTCGGAAAGGCTCCCGACGCACCTCTATAGAGGCACCTGAGATGATGGATACGCCGCCCATCCTGTTTTCCCCGCAGACGCGGGGACGATCCCACTGCTTCTGACCATTTTGCCGACGTTGGCAAAATAGTATAGACCGTAAGGTCTTCCATACGCTTAGAGCAGATAGATCAAAACTATCTTAATTCTAATAAATTAGATGTTTCTGGAATAATCGGATCGGTATTCTAACTTTTGTTATTTTTTTACAATAAGGATGTTATCACACTTCGGGGCGGGACGCTTCCATACATTTTGTCGGCGCCGCCAAACTGGCTCGCCGAGAGGGCATTGATTTTATTTTGGATCCTTTAGGAGCTCCAATAAAACCTGACCTTTTTGAACACATTGATGGATTGCGCACTTGTGATCCAAAATACATGAAAAATATAAAATCGACTGTTGCATCCAATTCTCACTGATTACGTCTTGAATTAGCGGATGTGTTTATTCAGATTTTAAAATAAAAACCGCCCCAGTGCTCCCAACACCGAGGCGTAAAGGTTCTCCGGATCAATGCTCCAAAGACCTCTCATGACAAGAGTCATAGTAGCATATCCGGAGACAGGAAACAAGCCGGAACGTTTGTTCCGAAGATCCTGTTATTTTTATACTCATTTTTAAGGAGGATGCTATGGCTACTATCACGAAGCTGCCGTCCGGAAGCTACCGGATCAGAAAGACCTACGAGGGCACCGCCTACTCGCTGGTTGTAGACTACCCTGTCAAGAAGAAAGAAGCGGACCGTCTGCTGAATGATCTTATCAGCAGGGAAGCCACATCCAGAAACGGGAGGAAGACCTTCCAGAAAGCCGCAGAAGAGTACAATGCGGCGAATGATAGGTTGCTCAGTCCCTCTACGCTGTACGAGTACCAGAGAATCCCCGGACGCCTTCCGGAGACATTCCGAAAGAAGTACATCGATAAGATTACACAGGCAGATGTCTCCTCCTGCATGTCCGGCTTCACCGGCGTAAGTCCGAAGTACCTGAAGAACATCCATGCCTACATCAGTACCGTACTGGGCTTTTTCCGCCCGGACTTCAAGCTGAGCACCAAGCTCCCTCCCGCTGTCGAGAAGGACTTTTACGCCCCGGAGGATGCGGACGTAAAACAGATCCTTTCCAGGCTGAAGGGCAGCAAGTACGAGATCCCCTTTGTTCTCGCAGCGCTCGGGCTCCGTCGCTCCGAAATTTGCGCCATTGATATCAAGACCGATCTGTCCGAGGATGACATCCTGACGATCGACAAGGGGAAGGTACGGAACCAGCATCCCGAAGACGGGGATACATGGGTCATAAAGAAATGGACGAAGACCGGCTACGCCCGAAAGATTCAGATCCCGCATTATCTGGCGGAGCTGATCCGAAGCTCAGGGCATGCCTACAGCGGAAGCCCCGGAAGCTTGAACAAGTGTCTGCGTCGGATCCAAGAGGAGCTTGGGATCGAGACTTTCAATCTGCACATGTTTCGCCACTACTTCGTCTCGCAGGGCGCATCCATGCACATACCAGACCGCTACCTACAGCAGGCGGGCGGCTGGAAAACGGATCGCGTAATGAAGCGCCGGTACCTCCAGGCGCAGAAGTCACAGGCACAGATTGAGGGAGAGAAGTTCGTGAAGCACATCGGAAGGATGCTTGAATAAAAATTTGTCACAAATCTTGTCACGGACTTTAAAAAAGCTAGTATTTATGCGACTTTACCATGCTTTTTATACCGTGTCCGATTCCCGTCATCAGCTCGATAAAAAAGGCTCGGAATTATGCCGGAAATGGCGTAGTTCCGAGCTTTTTTGATGTTTTTTCACTGCTGGAATTGGAAATGTTCCCTGTATACAAAGAGAGACCGGACTCCCCGCTCTCTCTCGCTGCGAATACGTTTCATTATCATGTATTATTTTTTGCCGTAATCATAGAAGCCCTTGCCGGCATTGACACCGGTCTCGCCTCTGTCAATCTTTTCCTTCAGGAGCTTGCCGATCCGATTGATGGTGGAGCCCTCCTCCTTGGCATCCGGCTTCATCTGGTTGATATTGTAGGCGGTTTCCAGTCCGACGATGTCGAGGATCTGGAAGGGTCCTGCCGCTGCGCCGGTTCCCAGCCTCCATGTCAGATCGATGGTCTCAGGGTCTGCAACCTCATTTGCCCACAGCCCCTGCGCTGCGGAAAGAAACGGCACGAGCATGGAATTCAGGATATAGCCCGGCTGCTCCTTGTGAAGCTGCAGCGGGATCATGTTGATCTCCTGCGCGAAGGCCACCACACGCTCATAAACCGCAGGGTCTGTCCCGGCATGCCCCATGATCTCCGCAGTATTATTCTTCCAGATCGTATTCGCAAAATGCAGTGCGAGATAGCGATCCGGTCTGCCGGTGTACTCTGCAAACCTGCTTGGCAGCATTGTGGAGGAATTCGTGCAGAGAATGGTCTTCTCCTCCATCAGGTCGCGGATCGAACGATAGATCCCGATCTTCGCCTCCGGATCCTCCGACATGGATTCAATGACGATATCTGCCCCGGCAAGCGCCTTGGCATTGTCCAGCTCGATATGTACCTTCTCCGCGAAATTTCGCTTCGCCTCCCCGACGAGACGGTCGATCTCCTCCAAAGTAGCACTGTTCCAGTCCCGAATCAAACCCTTCGGATAGGTATAGGTTCCCATCGGATTCCCGATCAGACCCTTTGTCTGCTCCAGTGCACTGAGAATCAGTCCGGAATATCTCTCGATCTTCGGCGTCGTCCTGCCGATCGAGCCCTCCGAGCGAAGCAGAAAGGTCGTATCATGTCCTGTGTAAGCGCTGAGCAGTCCGATCTGTACGCCCAGCACACCGCCGCCGATTACCACTACCTTGTTGAAATCCATAGTGCATCTCCTTTTTATTTCAAAAAATCAAATTGTCTGCTATCTATTAACCATTATACATACTTTTTTTAAAAAAAGGAAGCCCTTTTTTATCAGCTCTGCTAAGGAAACATTAATTTGTTCGTGACTCACGCCCGTTGGCACGTAGCTTTTTTGATTTCATCAGCATTTCTCCAAGCCCTTCGTAATTTGCGGAAGCAGAAACGATTGCCGGGAATGTAAAATAGGATTTCAGCGAATTGCAAATCACGGCGTCTGCCTTGTTGTAATTCACAGGAAATGTTAAAATGATTACAACTGTTTGGTATCGTATCGCTGCATTGCACATCTTTTCGCGATGCATGATGCGGTGATACGCTGCCCTGACCGGCAGCATTTTCTGTAAAAGATCAGGTAAGCCATTCGCGGAAACAGCGGCAAATCATTGACTGAAAGCGCAAGGAGGTACTATGAACCGTATCCGATCTATCCAAGCCGTGCTCCTCGCGGCAGCGCTCAGCCTTTCTTTCGGCTTCCCGCTCCATGCCGCGGACTTCTATCAGACAGCGGCTACGAAAAAGGGAATTCTCGTCAACAGCGAGGCGGAGCTCCCGCAGCTCGTCGATCTTAATGTCTCGCAGGTCATCCTGAACTTCCCGCTTTCCTATGCCTATAATGAAGCACACTTCGCCGCAAACGAGCACTTTCTGCAAAGCCTGAAGAGCCGCGGAATCAGCATTACCCTGATCGTGCTGAACGACTGGGGCGCGTCCGTCGCGAATCCGGCGCTGCTGCCCGTCTCCTCCCCTGCCGCAGGCGCCAACTACTACGCCTTCAACACATTAAATGAGGAGGGACTCCGCGCAACCCGCGAAGCCGCCTCCCGCATCGTTAACCGCCTCGGCTCCTATGTTTCGAGCTGGGTGATCGGCAATGAGATCAATGACGGGCAGGCATGGAACTATATCGGCGCGATGGATATCGACAGCTATGCCGCGCACTACGCGAAGGCGTATCGCTGCTGGTATGACACGATCAAGGGCGTTAATTCCCTCGCCCGGGTCTACATTCCCTTTGATTTCCGCTGGAATCATGGCGCGGTAAATGGCAGCAAGTACACGGTGAAGGAGCTGCTGCCTCGGCTGAATGCGCTCCTTCGGGATACCGATTACGGCATCGCATGGCACGCCTATCCGGAGAATTTCGAGGATCCGGTCTTTACCGACGACCGGCTCTGCACCGACGATGCCAACACTCCCTATATCAACCTGAAGAACCTCTCTGTCCTGACCTCTTATCTGGAAAGTACAGAGCTGCGAACCCTCTCCGGCGCGGTGCGTTCCCTCTCCCTCACAGAACAGGGCTTCACCTCTGTTTCCCCCGCGCAGGGCGGCGAGCGGCAGGATCTGCAGCTTCAGATGATTCAGGAGGCATACCGGATCGCCGCGGCAGATCCCCATGTGGAAGCCTTCATGCTGAACCGTCTCCAAGACGATGCCGGACTCGTCGCACAGAGCTATGCCTTCGGGCTTCTGGATCTGAACGGCAATCCCAAGGCAGCCTATTCGATGTACCGCGATATCGACAGCTAATCTCCATGCAGCGCCCGCCTCACGACGCGCCCTCTCACTGTTTTGCTCTGCTGCTCCCTATAATCTGCGTGTACCTGGGATCTCTCCCGTATTCCGGAAATAACGCTCATCTATCAGCTCCACCGGCATTTCCTCCCCTGTCCAGAGGCGGAATGCCTCCGCCCCCTGATAGAGCAGCATCGAAAGCCCGTTCATGCATGGCAGACCTCTCTCCTCCGCCATCCGGAGCAGCCTCGTCCGCCGCGGGGAATAGATGACATCTGCGACCGCAAGTCCCGTATGGAGCAGGGAAGCGTCCGGAAGCAGACAGGCCTCGGTATTCGGCTCCATACCGACATTGGAGGCGTTAACCAGAAGCGCCGCTGTCTCGAGTTCATGTGCGAGCGCCCCCGCCGTTTCATAGAAGTGCAGAGAAAGCCTCGTCCCGCTTCGCGCGGAAAGCGCACGGAGACACGCCTCCGCACGGGCACGGAAGCGGCTTCCCTCCCGCACGAATACCGCGATCTCTCCCGCGCCGGACAGCGCTGCCTGTACGAGGATCGCCATTCCCGCACCGCCCGTCCCAAGGAGCACGAGCTTTCTGCCCCGATACGGTATTCCCGACGCCGTGAGCGCCCGGAGAAAACCCGCGCCGTCCGTCGTATACCCGTGCAGGCTGCCATCCGGCTCGAAGACCAGCGTATTGACTGCGCCGGAGAGCGCCGCCGCGGGAGAGAGACTGTCACAAAACGGAAGCACTGCATTTTTCAGCGGCATCGTCAGATTACAGCCCCGTACACCCATGCTCCGGAATGCCCGAAGCACCTCCGGAAGCGCCTTCTCCCGAAGGTCAAATGCCATATAGCTGTAGGGGAGCCCCAGTGTTTGAAAGGCGAGATTATGCATCTGTGGAGAGAGACTGTGCTCTACCGGGGAGCCCAGCAGGCAGATCAGTCTGGTTTTTCCTGTGATATCCATACGATCTCCTTCGAAAAGCTGTGTCGGATCTGCCCAAAGGCCGTCCCGACGCATTCAGGCCCTAGTGCCCGTGCGGTGTCTTTTGCAGCAGATCCCGCTCGTAGGTTCTGTCCGCATAGAGCAGACGCAGAAACACAAAAAGCAGCACAAGACCTGCACCCCAGATGCTCCGATAGCCCGCGAAGCGGCAGCCGAGCGTTGCTGCGACCACACCCAGCATGAAGAGAAGCAGCATCGAGCCGTGCAGGACGAATTTCCGAAGGACAGAACGCTCCCTGCTCCGCAGATAGCGCACGAAAAAGGAGCCGAACTGCCGGAGATGGTTGGTGCAGAAGGTTGTCGCCATACCGATGCCCTCCGCCTGCCGGAAGGTATTGAACTGCATGGCACAAAGAAAGTTCAGGCTGACCTGGCAGATCTGATCCGGTGCTTCCGCAGGCAGGAGTCCGAGCAGGAGCACTGCCAGCAGCTCGACGCCGACGAGGAGCGTATCCCAGCGCAGCGCCTGAAAGCGCTTGATCTCCTTCGCAAGCACCTCCGAGATCACGATGCCACTGAAATACGCCGTAAACGGGATCAGATAGTAGACCGCCTCTCCGAAATTTCCTTTTCCGAGATTCATCGCAAGCAGCAGGAGATTCGCCGTCTGCGCATTCGCAAAGACACCCCCGCGGATATTATAGGTATAACCGCCGTAGTAGCCTCCGACAAACATCAGTGCCCAGAAGACCCAGACCCGCTCGCATTCCAGAAAATATTCTTCCGCTCTTTCCTTATTCATAGTGCCTCTGCCGGAGGATCTCATAGGCGAGCACGCCGCAGGCAACGGAGGCATTGAGGGAATCAATGTCTCCCCGCATCGGGATCGCTGCGCGCATATCGCACTTTTCCCGCACGAGACGGGAAACGCCCTCCCCCTCACTTCCGACCACGAGTCCGATCGCCCCCCTGAGATTCAGACGGTACATCGTCTCTCCCTCCATATCCGCACAGACGAACCAGAGCCCCCGCTGCTTCAGCGCATCGATCGTGTTGCCGATATTCGTGACCTTCGCGACGCGGGTATAGTTCAGCGCTCCCGCGCTGCTCTTCGCCACCGTGCCGGTCAGCCCGACCGCTCTCCTCTCTCGTATAATGACACCGTGTGCACCGCAGAGATTGGCGGTGCGAATCATCGCGCCGAGATTGTGCGGATCCTCGATCCCGTCCAGTATGAACACGAAGGGCTCCTCGCCCCGCTCTCCGGCATAGTCCAGAATTTCCTCCACCGTATAATAGCGGAAGGAAGCAAGGTAGGCGATCACCCCCTGATGCGATTCTCCTCCGGCGATCTCTTCCAGCCGGGATCTCTTCACGAAGTCCACCGTCGTATCATGCTTCTTCGCTTCCCGCAGGATCGTCGAAATCGGTCCCTCCCGAAGTCCGTCCTGCACAAACAGGTGGTCGATCGTCTTTCCGGCACGGAATGCCTCCAGCACCGGGTTCCTGCCGATCAGTGTAAACGCTTCATCTCTCATTGCCTTCTCTCCCTCTTTCCTCACGTTTCCCGCCCCGCCCGGGACTCCTTCTCTGTCTCCAGCAGGTGTCTCATGCCCCGCGACACAAGCTCCAGCATCCTGCCGAAATCCTCCCGGAGATAGAGATAGCCGATCAGCGCCTCGAAGCCTGTCGCTCTGCGATAATCCTGTATCGAGGAATTCTTCGAATGACTCTCTGACTTATGATTCCGCCCGCGCCGGTATACGGACAGCTCCTCTGTGCTGAGCAGCCCCTGTCCGATCAGATACCCCATGATCTCTGCCTGTGCGGCGGCGCAGACCAGCTTTTTCTTCTCTGTATTCATGCGATTCACATTCCCCGGGAAATGGCAGAGCACATATTCCCGCGCGGCGAGGTCATAGAGGCAGTCCCCCAGATAGGCAAGCGCCAGCGGTGAGGTCTGCTGCAGCTCCGGTGTATGCAGGTCGAAGCATTCCCGGTAGCGCCTCAGAAAATCCGAATTCAGGCTCTGCTCCACTTCACACCCTCTCTCGTATCCTTCAAGACAATCCCCATCGCAAGCAGCTGATCCCGAATCGCGTCTGCCCGTGCAAAGTCTCTGCCCCTCCGCGCCTCCTGTCTCTCCTCGATCAATGCCTCGATCTCGCTGTCCAGCGTCTCCGGCCTCCGCTCTGTCCGAATGCCGAGCACTGCATTCAGCTGCTCCAGCGTCCCTAAGAGGAAATGGCGAAGCCCCTCGGCGCTGTCCTCCCGGACGGCGCTGTTCGAAAGACGCACCAGCTCGAAGATCGCCGTGATGGCATCCGCGGTATTCAAGTCGTCATCCATCTTCTCCCGGAAGCGCTCTGCCTCTGCCTCCGCCTGCCGCACTGCCGCTGCCTCCTCCCTGTTCAGCGCTCTCTCCGGAAGCTTCCCCGAAAGCTCCCGCAGGCGCTCGATCGCTGTCAATATCCGGCTGAGGCTCGCCTTCGCGGACTCCATCAGCTCGTCCGAAAAATTCAGCGGGCTCCGGTAATGGGCGGAAAGCATATAGAAGCGAAGCACCATCGGATCATAGCGCGCCGTGATGTCCCGGACGGTGAAGAAATTGCCGAGCGACTTCGACATTTTCTTATTGTTGATGTTAATGAAGGCATTGTGCATCCAGTAGTTCGCGAAGTGCTCGTGATGCGCCGCCTCATACTGCGCAATCTCATTCTCGTGATGCGGGAAGACGAGATCCTCGCCGCCCGCATGGATATCCAGCCGCCCGCCGCAGTATTTCGGTGCCATGACCGCGCACTCCGTATGCCAGCCCGGACGCCCCTCGCACCATGGAGACGCCCAGAACGGCTCCCCCTCCTTCTTCGGCTTCCAGAGCACGAAGTCGGTCGGATGCCGCTTGTCCTCCTCCCCGCTGACCTTGAGCTCCCGAAGCCCGGACTGGAGCTCATCCATGTTCTTGTGCGAGAGTTCCCCATAGTGCGCGAAGGAAGCCGTATCATAGTAGACCGTCCCGTCCTTCGCCACATATGCATGTCCATGCTCCACGAGATTCCGGATCAGCTCGATCATCCCGTCGATCTCCTCCGTAGCCCTCGGATGTGCGGATGCCGGCTCGATATTCAGATCCGCCATATCCTTCTCCACGTCGGCGATGCACTGCCGCGTGATTGTCGCGCAGTCGGTTCCCTCCTCCATCGCCCGGCGGATGATCTTGTCGTCCACATCGGTATAGTTCGAGACGTAAGTCACCTCATAGCCGCAATATTCCATATAGCGGCGGAAGGTATCGAAGACGATCATCGGACGGGCGTTCCCGATATGAATCAGATTGTAAACGGTCGGTCCGCAGACATACATCCGGATTCTGCCCGGCTCGATCGGCAGGAATTCTTCCTTTCTTCTGGATAGGGTATTGTATATTTTCATGCTGGCTCCTCTCAAATCTCATTCATCCAGGGAAATGCTGATTTATTCATGACGCACGTGCCATGGGCGTGTGCCTCAAAATACACTCCCGTAGGAATCGGCTTCGCCTGACGCAGGCTTATCCTTCCCCCCCCTGCCGAAAGCTTCGGCAGGGAGGGTCGTATAAGTCCCGCGCGATGCTCCGCTTCTTCGAAGCTTTTGCATCGCTGCCAGGTATTCATCCGATAATTTTACCCTCTCACGGCAGGCACGTCAAGAACAGCCCATGGAGGACTTATACACGAAAGGAGAGGGGGCGTAAAGTTCCCCTCTCCTTTCTTCTCTCCTCCTCAGTGGATAGCGATGACGCCGCCCTCATAGGTATCGTCGATAAACTTCACGATCTCGTCGGACTGGAGCACCTTCACAAGCTTCTTCGCCCACTCGGCATCCTTATCCTTCTCTGCGACCGCGATCACATTGGCGAAGGTCTGCGCCGCCTCGGACTGCGCATTCTCCTGTGCCAGCGCGTCGCTCGGCTTGAAGCCGGCATCAATCGCGTAGTTTCCGTTCATTGCCGCGAAGTCTACGGACTCGATGGAGCGCGGAATCTGCGCCGCCTCAACCTCGAGAATCTCCACCTTGTGCGGGTTCTCCACGATGTCCTGCTTCGTCGCGGTCAGCCCTGCACCGTCACGAAGCTTGATGATGCCGTTGTCCTCCAGGAGCAGCAGCGCTCTCGCCTCGTTGGTCGTATCGTTCGGCACCGCGATCTGCGCGCCGTCCGCGATATTCGTAAGATCCTTGGACTTTCCGGCATAGATCCCGAACGGCTCATAATGAACCTTTCCGATCGATACCACATGCGTCCCGTTCTCCTCGTTGAAATTGTCGAGGTACGGCTGGTGCTGAAAGAAGTTCGCCTGAAGCTCCCCGTCGTCCACTGCCTTGTTCGGCTGCACATAGTCATTGTAAACGACGATGTCAATGTTGACACCCTCCGCAGCGAGCGCCTCCTTCGCTGCCTCAAGGATCTCTGCATGCGGGCTCGGCGTCGCACCAATCTTGATGCTTACGCTCTCTGCCGGAGCTGCGCTCGTCTCCTCTGTCTTCGACACAGAAGCCGTACTGCTCTCCGCAGCTGTGCTGACCTCTGATGCCGCTGTGCTGACCTCCGCCGCCTTCCCGCCGCAGCCTGCCAGAGCTGCCGCCGCAAGTACAGCTGCCAGAATCACCGATACTCTCTTCTTCATAATGCTTCCTCCTCTTCTTCCCTCTCGGGTTATCCTCTATAAATAAACGACAGCGTCGCTTATTTCGCTCTCTTATCGGTCGCGTTCGCGAGCCGGGTCCAGAATTCCTGTACGATCTCTACGATAAGAATCAGTATCACCACGGAAATCAGCATGATGTCTGTCTGGTAACGGTAGTAGCCGTAATTCAGCGCGATCGCACCGAGACCGCCGCCGCCGAGGAAGCCTGCCATCGCCGAATAGCTGATGATGGTTGTAATGCAGATTGCCGCACCGATCAGAAGACTCGGCTTCGCCTCCGGCAGCAGCACCTTCGTAATGATCTGCCAGTTACTCGCCCCCATAGACTTCGCCGCCTCGATCACACCGGCGCTCACCTCGCGGAGTGAGGACTCCACCATCCTGCCGATGTAGGGCGCGGAGGCGATGACGAGCGGCGGGATGACCGCCTTCGAGCCGAGGGTCGTCCCCACCAGCAGCTTCGTGATCGGCAGCACCATGACCAGCAGGATCAGGAACGGAATCGTCCGGAAAATATTGGTCAGAAAGCCGAGTACGGCGTTGACCGGGCGGCACGGCGCGATGCTGTCCTTCCCGGTAATGACGAGAATCACGCCGAGCGGAATGCCGATCGCGTAGGAAATCGCGCTGGACAGAAGAACCATATACAATGTTGCCCAGGTCTCGCTGAGATACATACTGACGCTCTGTGACATTATCTCACCTCCTCAAAACGGATGCCGCGGCTCCGAAGATAGTCCAGCACTCTGCCTGCTTCGTCTTCCTTCTCCGAAAGCTCCACCACCATCTGTCCGACCGCTTCCTCCCCGACCTGCCGGGTATTGGCAAAGAGGATATTTACCGTCGTGCGGCAGCTCAGGATCATATCCGCGAGAATCGGCTCGGATGCTTTCCTGCCGTCGAAGACGATGCGGAGCTTCCTGCCGCTGCCGTCGAAGCTGACGCTGCTGTTCTCCTCTCCGAGAATCAGCTTCCTGCCGATCTCGCTCCTCGGGTTGTGGAAGACCTCGGAAACCGCGCCTGCCTCTGCGATCTGAGAGCGATCAATGATCGCCACCTCGTCACAGATTGCCTCGACCACCGACATCTGATGGGTAATGATGATAACGGTGACGCCAAGCTCCTTATTGATCCGCTTCAGAAGCTCGAGAATCTGCTTCGTCGTCTTCGGATCCAGCGCGGAGGTCGCCTCATCACAGAGCAGCACCTTCGGATTCGTGGCGAGGGCTCTCGCGATCGCTACCCTCTGCTTCTGCCCGCCGGAGAGCTGAGAGGGGTAATTCCGCACCCGATCCTCCAGTCCGACCAGCTTCAGGAGCTCCAGCGCCCTCTCCCGCGCCTCCTTCTTGTTCTTCCCCGCGATCTCCAGCGGGAAGGTGACATTATGGAGGAGCGTCCTCTGCTCCAGAAGATTAAACTGCTGGAAGATCATTCCCATCTCCCGGCGGGTCTCCCGTACCTGCTTCGCATTCATGTCTCCGAGGCTTCTTCCCTCGAAGAGCACCTGTCCGCTCGTCGGAATCTCCAGATAGTTGATGCAGCGCACCAGCGTGGACTTGCCTGCGCCGGATAAGCCGATGATCCCCTGTATCGTTCCCCGCCGGATGCCGAGGCTGATATCATCCAGCGCTGTCACATCGCCGGAGGAGGTATGGAAGGTTTTTCCTATATTTTTCAGTTCTATGATATAGTCTGCCATAACTGCTCTCGTTTCTTTTCCTGTTTTCCCTGTTTTTCCAATGCCGATAGTTTAAGGCCGGAAGAGCCTTTCGTCAAGGATTCCAGCCTTACATAAAATTGATAATTCGTTATAGATTCACACTATATCTGTTCACGCAGTATAAGGCAAGCTCCCATGCCGAAAATTTCGATACCGCCAATCATAAAAAGTTACGTGCCAATGGGCGTGATGCCGCAAAAGTGTGCGGAACGCCGGTACTTAATGAACACGAGTGGAACGAAGTGTGAATTTAGTCCCGCTGCGTGGAGCCCCGAGAGCGTAGAAGTCTGCCTTCAGGCAGACTCGGAGCGTACTCGACCACATCTCGAAGAGATGTGCCTCCCGATTGCCCCCGATCAGAGATCGGGGGAGCCGCGCGGTTGAGCGCAGTTCGAAGGACTGCGCTGCCTCTCTGGCGAAGAGCTTTGAGCGGTTCAAAGCAATCGCTTACGATTGCTACACCGAAGGGAGGTCGGCTGAAGCCTCACGGGCGAAGCCGAGTCCCCACGAGAGTGTCTTTTGAGGCACACGCCCATGGCACGAGATTCATGAATAAATCAGTGTTTCCCTAGCCGCAGAGCGCGAGGATCGCCTCTGCATAGACCTTCGTCGCGAGCAGCATATTGTCAAGATCGAAAAACTCGTCTGCACCATGCATTTTGGTATCGATGCCCGGCAGCACCGCGCCGAAGGCGACGCCGTTTTTCAGCTCATGGACATAGGTACCGCCGCCGATCGCGAGACACTCGCCCCGCAGCCCCGTCACCGCTTCATATGCGCCGAGGAGCTTCTGCACGAATGCAGAATCCGACGGCACGACATGCGGCGGGATCATACCCGGCGTCGTGAAGGCAAAGCCCGCCGCCTCAATCACACGGCGCGCCTGCTCCTCGCAGTTCTCCTTCGTCGCCATGACCGGCGTTCTCGCGTCAAAGGAAAACTCCATTTCACCCTCGGCGATGGAGAAGAGATCGAGCGTGCAGCTCAGCGCATGGCTCTCCGGATCCTCCATCCGGATCCCGATGCCGGAGCCGTCCGTCACCTGATAGGGGAAGAGCCGCAGCAGCGTCCGCACGGCGGAAAGCAGCTCGGACTCGGGCAGCGGGAGCCTCGTCAGCAGGCAGAGCGCGGCAAGCCCCGCGTTTCTTCCGTTTTCCGGCGTAGAGGCATGGGCAGATACGCCGGTTACCGTGACCGTATCGCCCGAAGCATGGAGCTCCACCCCGCAGTCCCGCTCCACCGAAGCGAGAATATCCGGGTAAGATGCAGGCTCCAGCCCTTGAAAACGAAGCTCTGCCCTCTGCGGCACCGCATTCAGCGCGACGCCCGCCTGCATGGACAGAAGCCGCACCGCATTATGCTCCTGATAGCGCTTCCGGAGCGTTCCCCGGAACTGTCCCTTCTCAATGTTAATCAGCGGGAATTCTCCGTCCGGGGAGAAGGTCATCTCCGCCTCCGGCTCCGCTGCATAGTATTTCACAATGTCAGAGCTTCCGCACTCCTCATCCGCACCGACGATCAGACGCACGCCCTTTTTCAGGCTGACGCTACACTCCTTCAGCGCACGCATCGCATAGAGCGCGCAGAGCAGCGGGCCCTTGTCGTCCGATACCCCTCGTCCGTAGATTCGCCCGTCCCTCTCCACGACCTGAAACGGCTCTGTTACCGTCCATCCCTCGCCTGCCGGAACGACATCCGTGTGCGCGAGGATGTCGAGGGTTCGCGGCAGCGAGGCATCGAAGTCCGCCGCGCCGACATAGTTCTCATAGTTCTTCGTCTCGAAGCCATACTTCCGGCAAAGCCCGAGTGCATAATGCAGCGAGCGGTACGGCCCCTCTCCGAAGGGCATCCCCTCCTTCGCCGCCCCCCGAACAGAGGGGATGGCACAGAGTGCCCTGATATCCTCGATCAGCTCTCTCTGGTGCGCTTCTATCCACGTATTTACCTTCTCATTCATTTCGTCCTCTCCTCAGTTCCGGGAAAACTCCGTCAGCCGGAGTCCCTTGTTCCGATCCAGCACCATACCGACCGACCACTCGTGCGCGAAGAGCAGCAGCGGCCGATCCTTCAGATCCTTCACAAGCTTCATATCCGAGGTGCCGTTCAGATGCGCCGCGTCCACCTCCGTCCAGTTCTCGATCCAACGGATGTACTCGTAGGGCAGCGTCTCCATCCGCACTTCTACATTGTACTCATTCTTCAGCCGGTACGTCAGCACCTCGAACTGCAGCACGCCGACGACGCCGACGATGATTTCCTCCATACCTGTATTGTACTCCTGAAAGATCTGGATCGCGCCCTCCTGCGCGATCTGCGAGATGCCCTTCAGGAACTGCTTACGCTTCATGGTGTCGATCTGCCTGACACGGGCGAAGTGCTCCGGTGCGAAGGTCGGGATGCCCTCAAAGCGGAATTTCTTCGAAGAGAGCTCCAGCGTATCTCCGATGGAGAAGACACCGGGATCGAAGATGCCGATGATATCCCCGGCATATGCCCGCTCCACGATCTTCCGTTCGTCCGCCATCATCTGCGTCGGCTGCGAAAGCTTGACCTTCCTGCCGCCCTGCACATGATTGACTTCCATGCCTGCCTCGAACGCACCGGAGCAGATCCGCATGAATGCCACGCGGTCTCTGTGCCGCGGATCCATATTTGCCTGAATCTTGAAGACGAAGGCAGAGAAGCTCTCCTTTACCGGATCGACGATGCCCTGATCCGATATCCTCGGCAGCGGTGTCTGCGTCATTCGGAGGAAATGCTCCAGAAAGGTCTGCACGCCGAAGTTCGTCAGCGCAGAGCCGAAGAAGACCGGTGTCAGATCTCCGCGGTTCACCCGTTCCTGATCGAAATCATCCGACGCACCGTCCAGAAGCTCCAGATCCTCCCGCAGCTTCTCATAGTATTCCTGCGTCAGGACAGCGGGCAGCGCGTCGTCATGCATGTCATACTCCGCCATTTCTACCTCCCTCGTCCCTCCCGCGGCTGCCGTGAAGAGCTCGACTCTCTCCGTATTCCGGTCATAGACACCCTTGAAGTTGTGCCCGCAGCCGATCGGCCAGTTGACCGGACAGGTCCGGATGCCGAGCACGCCCTCGATCTCATCCAGCAGCTCGTAGGGATCCCGCGTCTCCCGGTCGAACTTGTTAATGAAGGTGAAGATCGGGATACGGCGCATCACGCAGACCTTGAAGAGCTTGATGGTCTGCGGCTCCACGCCCTTCGCCCCATCGATCACCATGACGGCGCTGTCCGCTGCCATCAGCGTACGGTAGGTGTCCTCCGAGAAGTCCTGATGTCCCGGCGTATCCAGAATGTTGATGCATTTCCCGGCATAGTTGAACTGCAGCACGGAGGAGGTGACTGATATGCCTCTCTCCTTCTCGATCTCCATCCAGTCAGACACCGCATGCCTGGTCGCCTTCCTGCCCTTCACCGTCCCCGCGAGATTGATGGCTCCGCCATAGAGCAGGAACTTCTCCGTCAGAGTGGTCTTACCTGCATCCGGGTGGGAAATGATTGCGAACGTTCGTCTTTTCTCGATTTCTTGTCTTAAATCTGGCATTTACCCTCCTGCCTGTTTTCCGGCGCGCCGGGGAGCCTGCAAGCTGTGTTTCGGAGACAGGTCAGAACCCTGCCCCTGTCTCTGCGGCGAAGTCCTCGGAATCGTCTTCCGAATACCACAAACCGCGCCAAAGCCTCAGGCGGACAAAAAGGCTATGTCTGTACAGACATAGCCCCTGCTTTATCATACTGAAATAACGCCGACGGGATTCCTGCCGCGCGCCTGTTGGCACGGCACGCAGCTCCTCCGCTTTCCTCAGCGCCTCCCTGAATCCTGATGGAGCTCTCCATCACGTCCCTGCTTTCCGAGGGTACGGCTCAACGTCTGTTCCGAAGGAAGTCCGGGATGTTGATAGACATCTCCTTGGTCGTCTGCGGTCTCGACACACTGGGCTGTGACGTGCTCGGGCTCTGCGGCTCCTGCGGGAACGCAGGATTCACTCCCGGTGCTGCCTGCTGCTGTACGGACTGCGCCATCGGAACGGTCGGTCTCTCGAAATTCAGCACCGGATTCGTCCCGAGGAAGTTCGGCACGCTCGACGGCACTCTCTGTGCCGGAGCCTCCGCTGCCGCCTTCTGCGTCTCTGCCGCAGCGCCTCCCTCCCGGATGCCTGTCGCAATCACCGTAATGGTCGCCTCGTCCTGTGCGTTCTCGTCATACATCGCGCCGAAGATAATGTTCGCGTTCTCACCGGCGAGCTCCTCCACATAGGAAGCGGCTTCATTCGCCTCGATCAGGCTGATATCGCCGGAAATATTGATGATGACGTCGCTCGCGCCCTCGATCGTGGTCTCCAGAAGCGGAGAGGAAATCGCCTCCTTCACCGCCTCGATCGCCTTCTCGTCGCCCTTCGCCTTGCCGATGCCGACGTGGGCGATGCCCTTGTCCTTCATCACAGAGGAGACATCCGCAAAATCGAGATTGATGAGCCCCGGCACATTGATCAGGTCTGTGATGCCCTGCACCGCCTGCTGGAGCACCTCATCCGCCTTCTTCAGTGCGTCCGGCATCGTCGTCCGGCGGTCTACGATCTCGAGGAGTCTGTCGTTCGGGATCACGATCAACGTATCTACGGCATCCTTCAGCGTCTCGATGCCGCGCATCGCATTCGCCATCCTCTGCCGCGCCTCGAAGCGGAACGGCTTCGTCACGACGCCGACCGTCAGAATCCCCATATCCTTCGCCACCTTGGCGATGACGGGAGCCGCACCGGTACCCGTTCCGCCGCCCATGCCGCAGGTTACGAATACCATATCCGCGCCCTGCAGCGCTGCACTCAGATCCTCTGCGCTCTCCTCTGCCGCCTTCGTCCCCATCTCCGGCCTGCCGCCGCAGCCTAAGCCCTTCGTCAGCTTCTCCCCGATCTGCATCGTATTCGGAGCCTTGCTGAACTGCAGTGCCTGTCTATCTGTATTTACACCAATGAACTCAACGCCGGCAATGCCCTCGTCGACCATCCGATTGACCGCGTTGTTGCCTGCGCCACCTACGCCTACGACGATAATCTTCGCGGCAGCCTCTGACTCAGGAAGTTTAATTTCCAGCATCTCTTCCTCCTTGAATTCTATCCGAACTATCTTGCAATAGAATCTCCTCGATTTTTGACTACATACGGCAATACTATACTAGGAAACCCTGAAAATAGCAAGCGTTTCCTCACTGACTTTCCTTAAAGATATAGGACTCTCTCTCCCTGTCTTCTATATAGGTAGAGAGATCCAGACTGCCCTTCCTGCCATCGAGCTTCGGCAGGATATCCGCGAGGGTGGAGATCTTCATTTCCATATTTTTGTTCTGCCCCAGCTCCACCGTGAGCTCCCCCACCGTGAGCTCCGCGTTCAGGAGCCTGTCATAATGAATATGCTCGCAGGGGATCGCATGCAGAGAGAGCGCACCGGTCAGATTCAGGATATCGTTGAATACCGTTTCATTCTCCACCGGCAGAGGCCGGAAGAGCACGATGGAGCCGAACTGCAGCCCGTCGATCTCCGGCACACCCGCAAGCCTTTCTCCGGTCGATTCCACAACGATGCCGTCCTTGTCGAAGTACATGCAGCTCGACATATAGTCCACATAGCCGATAACCTTCTTCTCGTAGACAATGATTTCCATACGGAGAGGCCCCTTCCAATGCAGCTCGTACTTCTCTACGAACGGGAGCTGCTTATGCTCCCTCGTATGCTCCTTCACAAACTGATAAAAGGAATTCGTGTCCCACGGCTCGGAGAAGATCATCTCTACCAGCTCTTCCTTCGTATAATGCGCATTCCCCAGCACCTCGAAGCTCCGGAAACGCGCTGTTGCGAGAATCAATCCCGTGAGCAGCAGGATCAGCAGCATTGCCATGCGGAGAACATGCCGCAGTTCATTTTTTTTCGGATGTCCCGGCATCTTCCATCTCCTCTCCTGCGTCAGCGCTTCGCGCTCCCTGCCTCTCTCTCCGCTCCTTTCACGCTCTCCGGCTCCAGCTCGATCTGACGTGAAACAGAGAGTACAATGCCGATTTCCCCCATCAGGAGCAGCAGCGAGGTGCCGCCATAGCTGATGAACGGCAGCGTGATCCCCGTATTCGGGATGGCATTCGTCGCCACTGCGATATTCAGGATCGCCTGCAAAGAAACGTGGCACATCACACCGATCACCAGCATGGAGCCGAAGAGATCTCGCGCGTTCCTCGCAATGTCGAACATCCGATAGATAATGAAGGCATAGATCAGCATCAGAGAGACGGCGCCGAAAAGCCCCAGCTCCTCGCAGATGATCGTGAAAATCATATCGTTCTGTGCCTCCGGCATCAGGAACTTCTGGATCGACTCCCCGAGTCCCTTCCCGAAAATCCCGCCGGAGCCGATAGCATACAGCCCCTGCAATGTCTGGAAGGTCTCGTCCGCATAGCTCCCCGGATCCTTCCATGCCAGAATCCGCCGGATCTGGTAGCCCTGCAGCACGTGGATTTTCTCGAGAAAGCGTGCAAGCGGGTAGGCAAAGATATAAATCGCGCCTGCCGCCCCGCCGAGCAGGAGGAAATGCAGATAGTTCTTCACAGCAATGAAGAGCATAATGACCGTGATTCCGCCGATGATAATGCCGGTCGAGAGATTGGTCTTCGCGACCAGCACCATAGGGAGGAGCCCGAGCAGCAGCACCTGCGCCGCATACTGCGTCTCATTGATGCGGTAGCCGAAATGCGTGATCTGCACCGCGATCATGAGGATCACCGCGATCTTCATCAGCTCCGAGGGCTGAAAGCCGATTCCGCCGATGTTCAGCCAGCGTGCCGAGCCATGCGAGGCGACGCCGATCAGGAAGGTCAGAAACAGTAAAAGAAGAGAAACAAGGTAAAACGGAAGATTCACCACCGTCAGGAGATGATAATCGATAAAGCGGGAAAAAAACAGCATCCCCACAATCCCCGCTCCGGCAAAGACCGCCTGCCGTTTGAAAAAGTACATGGCATCCGACCACTTGCTCTGTGCAGCGTAGCCGGACGCCGAATACATCATAACCAGCCCGAAGCCGGTGAGAAACAGGACCGAAAACAGCAGACTATAGTCATAGAAATGCTTCATTTTTTTCTTCTTTTCCAATTCCGTTTCCCCTTCCCCGGCTTTCAGAACACACCGATTTCTTCGCTTTACAATGCGTTGACGCAGTCCTTGAAGACCTGTCCCCGCTGCTCGTAGTTCTCGAACATCCCCCAGCTCGCACACGCCGGACTGAGGAGCACATAGTCACCCCTGTCGGCATACGCCGCGCAGTCCCGTACCGCCTCGTCCATATCCTCCGCGAACATGATATTATGAAAGCCGTACTTCTTCGCCGTCTCTGCGATCTGACTCCGTGTCTGTCCGATCAGCACGAGATACTTCACTCTGCCGGAAAACTCCTTGACCCAGTCATCAAACAGAACGTGCTTGTCGTAGCCGCCGCCGATCAGGAGCACCGGTCCCGGCATCGCGCGGAGCGCCTGAATCGCAGCGTCCACATTGGTGCCCTTCGAATCATTGTAGTAGCGGACGCCGGAGCGCTCGCGGACGAACTCGATCCGATGCTCCACCGGCTGGAAACGCCGGCAGCTCTCCACGATCTTCTCCATCGGCACGCCCATGCTGTACGAAACTGCCATGGCGCACATCACATTTTCATAGTTATGCTTTCCGAGCAGTGAAAGCTCCCGCACATTGAGAAGCGTCTCGTCTCCCTCCTCCGTGCGGAAATGAATCTCGTCCTTTTTCAGATAGAAGCCCTCCCGAAGCTCTCTTTGACTGGAAAACCAGAGCAGTTTCGGCTTCAGCTCCTTCCTCTTTCCGAACTTCCGAAGCTCCGCATCCTCGTAGTTCAGCACCAGCACATCCTCCTCCGTCTGGTTCATAGCGATGGATTCCTTCACGCGGATATAGTTCTTCATCGTCTTGTGGCGATCCAGATGATCCGGCGTGATGTTCGTAATCGCCGCGACATCGGGGCGGAAGTCCATGATCGTCTCGAGCTGGAAGGAGCTGACCTCCAGCACTGTCCGGGAGCTCTCCTCCGTCTCCAGCGCCTCCGCGGTGAATGGGTTTCCGATATTGCCCGCTACATGGACGTCGCTGTAGAAGGAGCGCAGTATCGCACCGATAAGGGAAACCGTCGTCGTCTTGCCATTCGTTCCGGTGACCGCGCAGAGCTTGCCCTTGCTGGACTGGTAGGCGAGCTCGATCTCTCCCCAGATCGGGATCTGCGCCGCGTCGATCCGCTTCACGAAGGGCTGCTCCAGTGAGATCCCCGGACTGATCACCGCGAGATCCACTGATACCAGATCCCTCGGTGTGAGCTCTCCGGTCAGGATCGTGACCTTGTCCTTCTTCCTGAAGACAGCGCGCAGCTTCTGCCTGTCCAGCTTTTCATCCGAATCGTACAGCAGCACCTGTCCGCCGAGACTCAGAATCTGCTTCGCGGACGCGATCCCGCTCTTCCCCGTTCCCAGCACCAGCACCTTTTCCCTATCCATACCCCTTCACCTGTTCCTTCCGCTGCAATGCCCGCGCCGAAATTTCCGCCGCAATCAGAATGTTTCGGCGCTTCGGGTATGCAGCTCCTCATGAATTACCTGAACCGTTGCAGAATGTCCCGCCGTATCTCATGCCATTTTCGACGCCCACAGCACCCCGAAGCTCAGAAGGCAGAGCAGGATCGTCACAATCGTAAAGTTCGTTACGACCCTCGTCTCCGACCAGCCTCCCAGCTCGAAGTGATGATGAATCGGCGCCATCCGGAATATCCGTTTTCCATGTGTTGCCTTGAAATACCCCACCTGTAAAATGACGGAAACAACCTCGATGAGATAAATGAACGCAAAGATCGGGATAAACAGCGCGATATTCAACTCCAACGCCGTTGCCGCGACGAAGCCGCCGAGCGCAAGACTTCCGGTATCTCCCATGAAGACCTTCGCCGGGTTCGCATTAAACCAAAGAAATCCCAGAAGCGCGCCAAACACGGCGCCAGCAGGAAGCGCCAGCTCTCCATCGGAAAAGGCAAAGGAAACCGCCGCGAGGAAAAGCGCGAGAACCGCCGTCACTGAAGCACAGAGTCCATCCACGCCATCCGTGAAATTCGCGCCGTTGTCTGTCGCCGTTACGATGAAAAGCACCGCCGGCACATAGAACCAGCCGAGCTCCAGCTCCATGGAGAGGAAGGGAACCGGCATCCGCGTCGAAAAGTCCTCGGAGAAAGAAAGACTGCCGATAAACAGCAGCGTGAGCAGCAGCTGACAGGCAAACTTCTGCTTCGGCTTGAAGCCCTCCGACTGATGCTTCACCACCTTCAGGTAATCGTCGAGGAAGCCGACCGCTGCGAAGCCCACCGTAAGCAGCAGCACCGGCAGGAGCTTCGACTCCCTCGGATTCCTCCGGAGGAGCAGCAGCATGACGATACCGCAGAGCAGTATGACCGAAACGAAGCCGATACCGCCCATCGTCGGCGTTCCCTGCTTCTTCAGATGGGACTGTGGTCCGTCGTCCCGAACCTCCTGTCCGAACTTAAGCTTCCGAAGCTCCGGGATCAGCCGCGGCATGAGGAGCAGCATGAGGGAAAATGCCCCGAAAATATTCAGTAAAAACAATGTAAAATTCATTTCTCCGCCTTCTTAAATCTATTCTTCCATTCCCGATCTGTTGGTGTACCTCAATCTATTCTTCTATTCCCGATCTGTCGATACACTGCTCTCGTCCTCCCCGGGTACGGCATCCGGAAGCCCGGACTCCTCCCCGTCGGAGATTCGCTCGTCCGTCTCCGGTTCACCGGTCTCCGGCACACTGCTTTCCAATGCTTCGCCGTCACCGATCCCGGCAGCGCTCTCTGCCGTATCTCCGTTCTCCGCCGTCTGTGTACTTCGGCTCTCCTGTACGATCCCCTCCTGCTGCGCGGAGAGATTCTTATTGATGGAATCCTCCGGATCTGTGTCACCCTGCGGCGTCACATTCAGGAACTGCAGCGCTTCGTTCATGATCTTCTGCTCCAGCTTCGTCGCAAAGGATGCAGATGCCTGCGCCTCTCCCTCGAGATTCGGCGTATCCACGATCACATAGACCAAAAGCTGCGGATCCTCAATCGGCGCGAAGCCTGCAAAGGATACGAGATAGTTTTTCGCCGCTCTCGGCAGCTTCTGCGCCGTACCGGTCTTCCCTCCGACATGATAGCCCTTGATCTGTCCCAGCTTGCCGGTTCCTGACTCTACCGTCTGGAACATCGCCTCTCTCAGAAACGCGCAGGTTTCCTTCGAGGCGGTGACCCGCAGAAGCTCCGGCTTGATATCCTCTATGACATTTCCCTGTGCATTCTGGATCTGCTTCACAACATGCGGACGGTAATAGGAGCCGCCGTTCAGTATGCTGCAGTATGCCGCCGCCATCTGTATCATCGTCACATTGAAGTTCTGCCCGAAGGAATTGGTCGCCAGCGCTGTCCTGCCGATGCTGTCCGCATTGTAGATCAGCTCCGAGGTATCTGCCTCCGCAGGCAGATCGATGCCGGTTTTCTCTCCGAAGCCGAAGATGTGCTGGTATTTGATGAAGTTCTCTGCACCCTCCAGAAATGCTGTCTGCATCATGTAAACATTGCAGGAGCGCATGATCGCATGCTCCGCGTCGAGAACCCCGTGTCCCTCCCGGTTATTACAGCGGATCCGCCAGGTATGCATTCCGTCATTCAGCTCGATATAGCCCTTGCATTCGAAGGTCGTTTTCGGCGTAATCGCCCCCTCCTCCAGCGCGCCGGCGATGGTGAAGGGCTTCGCCGTGGAGCCGGGCTCATAGGTATCGCTCACAGCAACATTTCTCCAGATCTGATTCCATGCCACCTGCTGCCCGTAGGAAAGGAGCTCGTCCCTGGTATAATAGCCGGCCGCCTGCTCCTCTGTGATTGCCGGCTGCTCCGGATGCTCTCTCCGGTAGACGCCGACTGCCTCCTTTTTCCCGAGCTCCAGCAGTACCGCATCAGTATAGACCGCCGGATCCAGCGCGCGGGGATCATTCAGGTCATATTGGTTCGTGCTCGCCATCGCCAGCACCTCCGCGGTCTTCGGATCCATCACGATCACTGCCGCCACCTTCGAGCCAATATCATTTTTCTGCCACTCGTTCAGATACTTCTCCACGGAGGACTGAATATTATAATTGATGGTCGTGACGATATTGTTGCCGTCCGCTGCCTCCTTGATGACGGACTGCAGCTTCGTGTCTGCGTCGAGATAGCCGTACTCTCGTCCGTTTGTTCCGATCAGCGTGGAATTGTAGAACTGCTCCACCCCGCCGTTCCCCTGTGTGCCATCTCCGTTCGCGAAGCCTATGATACTGCTCGCCAGACTGCCATAGGGATAATTCCGCTTGTACTCCTCCTCGAACCAGACGCCCCTGATCCGTTCCTTGCTGCCCGCCCTGTAGTATTCCCGATTCTTGTCCTTCTGATACTGCTCGAAGCCCGCCTTCTCATCATAGCCCAGCTCCTTCCGATATTTCAGATAGGACTTGCCGCTCTTCTCCGTGAGGAGCGTCCGGATCTCCACCGCGTCATACTGGAAGTATTCCTCCAGCGCCCGTACCGTCGCATCGAGGTAGCGCTGCTCCTTTCCCGATAGGATGAGCTTCGGGTCCAGAATCAGGTTGTAGACCTTCTGGCTGGTCGCGAGCAGCGTCCCGTTCCGATCCATGATATTGCCGCGACGAAAGGGAATCGTCCGAGAATCATAGGATGCCTGCCGCTGCGAGAGCACGATCCTGTTGTATTCCTCATTGTTCTGCCGGATCTGCCGGTAGATCACATAGATAAGGGCAAGAAAAGCTAGCAGAAACACGGATAGTGTGATCGCTAGCTTCACCTGCATATACGTCGGCAGGATCTTCGTCCGCCGGCGTCTGTTCCTCTCAGTATCTGGGGATGCTTTCATACTGTCTTACATACTCGCTTTCTGTCTTATCATAGGTAATGACCTGCTTCTCCCCGGCATAGACCATTCCCAGCTCCTGCGTCGCGATACGATAAATCTCATTCGGATCCACAGAGGTATCGATCGAATTCCGGATGGCATCGTTCTCGGCGCGGAGCTGCTCCAGCGTCTGCTTCTTCCTCTCAATGGAGCTGATCCTCGAATTCATCTCTGTCTTAAGCTGAATGTAGCCGAATGAAAAATACAGCGTGAAAGCCGAAGCCGCAATCAGGAGGAAAAGGAAGGGCGCATCCAGACTCACCGCCTTTGTCCGGAGCCGCTCCTGCCGGGCAAGGTGGCCGAGCTCCCGCTCCCGCAGGATTCTCTCCTGCTCCTTCCGCCATTCCTCGCGGTTCCTCATGGCTGTCGCAGGATGCGGCGCGCGCTTCCTGATACGCCGCTCCGTGCCTTCTCTGCCGGCTCTGCAGTATGGCTCCGGTCTTCTCACGGCACTGCCGGATACATAGCTCTGTCTTCTCATCGCGGCATTCCTTGCCATAGTCCTCTCCTCCTCTCTTTCTCAGCTTCTTACTGTATAAGTCCCCTATCAAGCGGACGGACACGAGGCAAGCTTGCTTGCACGAGCGTTCGGTCATTTGACAGGACAACAGGTATGCGCACAAAGCGATATGTAAATATCGCGAAAGTGCGAATAGCTGTTAGCGATGCGAGAGCTTCGAAGAAGCGAAGCAGCGCGAAGGACTTATGTGATTGGTGATGCCGATGTTTTCGGCATGTACGTTTCGTTCGAAAATTCGCAGCTTAGCGCTCTGAGAGCGCCGGTTTTCCGCAAGTTCCCTTTCGGATGGCAGGATCGCCTTTTTCGTGATGACTCTGCCCTTAGATACCCTCCCGCAGGTGCAGACCGGGAAGTCCGGCGGACAGATGCAGGGGTTCTCCGCATTTTTAAATTTATTTTTGACGATCCGATCCTCCAATGAGTGAAAGGTAATGATGCAGAGCCTCCCGCCCTCCTCCAGTGCATCGATCATCGCATCAATCGTATTTTCCAGCACCTCCAGCTCCCGGTTCAGCTCGATGCGGATCGCCTGGAAGCTTCTCTTCGCCGGATGCCCGCCGGTCGCGCGGATCCGCGCCGGAATCGCGGCAGAAATGATCTCGGAAAGCTCCAGTGTGCTTTCGATCCTTTTCTTTTCCCTGTAATGTACGATGTGCTTCGCAATATTCTGTGCGAAACGATCCTCTCCATAGTCCCGGATCATGCGGAAGAGCGCACCCTCCGAATAACCGTTTACGATATCTGCCGCAGTAATCGGATTTCTCTGATCCATCCGCATATCGAGCGGCGCGTCGAAGCGATAGGAAAAGCCCCGCTCCGCCTCATCGAGCTGATAGCTCGAAACCCCGAGATCCAGATATATCCCGTCTGCCTTCTCTATCTTACATTCCCGCAGCACCTGCGGCAGATTCTCGTAATTGCTCCGGACAATGGTGACATGGTCCCGATAGTCCCGAAGCCTCTCTTCCGCCGCCTTAATCGCTGCACTGTCCTGGTCGATCCCAATCAGCCTGCCCCTGCTGCCGAGCCGCTTCACGACCGCCAGCGCATGGCCGCCTCCTCCGAGCGTACCGTCTACATAGATCCCGTTTTCCCTGATATGAAGCCCCTCTATCGTTTCATGAAGGAGCACGCTGTAGTGGCTGAATGTCAAATCCCCAGTCCCTCCATATCCGAAGCGAGCATGTCCATGTCGGAGAAATCATTGTCACTGGCCCATTTCTCACTTGCCCAGATCTCCACATGATCGCCTACGCCGACGAGTACGATATCCTTACGCAGCGCAGCCGTCTCCCGAAGCACCTGCGGAATCAGGATGCGTCCCTGCCGGTCGAGCTCGCAGCTCACCGCGCCTCCCAGCAGAAAGCGTTTCAGTCTCCTCGCTTTCTCATTCGTCATCGGGAGGGAGTTCAGCTTCCGCTCCAGCACATCCCACTCCTCCGGGCGATACATGGAGAGACAGCCGTCGAGCGAACGGGTGACGACGAACGCCCCGCTCAAGTCCTCACGAAACTTGACCGGGATGATCATCCGTCCTTTCGCATCTAAATTGTGATGATACTCACCCGTAAACATCTCTGATGTACCACTTTCTTCCACTTCTTACCACTTACTACATAATAATGCCATTCTTATGGGAAAAAATCAAGATAAAAGGAGGAATTCCTGCTATAAAAAAAACAGGCATTTCCCGTCCTTTTCCGAGAAATTACCTGTTTTATTATCCTGCCTGCGCGAAGCGATCGTCTGTGATCGCTTCGCAGGAAAAAGCGTCTATACGTTGAAGCGGAACAGAACCACATCCCCGTCCTGCATCACATATTCCTTTCCCTCCATTCGGACGAGCCCCTTCTCCCGCGCCGCGGAAAGAGAACCGCAGTCCAGAAGATCCCGATAGTTCACGACCTCCGCCTTGATGAAGCCTCGCTCAATGTCGGAATGAATCTTCCCCGCCGCCTGCGGCGCCTTCGTCCCGATGCGGATCGTCCATGCCCGGGTCTCCGTCTCACCCGCGGTCAGGAAGGACATCAGGCCCAGCAGAGAATAGGAGGCGCGGACGATCTTGTCCAGTCCTGACTCCGTCATTCCCATGGACTCGAGATACTCCGCCTTGTCCTCCTCCGGAAGCTCGGAGATCTCCTGCTCAATCTGCGCACAGATCACGAACGCTTCCGAGCCGTTCTCTCCGGCATATTCACGAACCTGCCGCACCATCGCATTGTCCGCGCCGTCTGCCGCTACGTCATCCTCCGCCACATTGCAGGCATAGATCACCGGCTTTCTGGTCAGAAGATCCAGACTGTCCAGAAAACGGTTCTTCTCCTCATCCTCCGCATCGAAGCCGATCGCGAGCCGGTTCTCCTCGAGGTGGTCGTGCAGCCTGCGCAGCAGCTCCAGCTCCGCCTTCGCCTCCTTGTCATTGTTCGCGAGCTTTCGGGTCTTCGCGATACGGCGATCCAGCAGGTCAAGATCCGAGAAAATCAGCTCCAGATTGATAGTCTCGATGTCACGAAGCGGATCTACCGAGCCATCCACATGAATGACATTCGGATCCTCGAAGCAGCGAACCACATGGATGATCGCATCAGTTTCCCTGATATTGGAGAGAAACTGATTGCCGAGCCCCTCTCCCTTGGAGGCGCCCTTCACCAAGCCCGCGATATCCACGAACTCGATCACCGCCGGCGTGGTCTTCGCTGAATGGTACAGCGCAGAGAGCAGCGACAGCCTCTCGTCCGGCACCGCCACCACGCCCACATTCGGATCTATCGTACAGAACGGGTAGTTTGCGCTCTCCGCTCCCGCCTTCGTAATCGCATTGAACAAAGTCGACTTTCCGACATTCGGAAGTCCCACAATACCTAATTTCATAAGCTTTAACTTCTCCTCATTTCACTGTTGCCAGAATTTGCAGTTATCTCGCGTCATCGGAAAATATCGTAAACCAGAGAGATATGACGATAAGGCAGCGGGAAAGCACCGATTTATCCATGACGCACGTGCCATGGGCGTGCGCCTCAAAAGACACTCTCGTTCGGTTTTCCGATTTCACCGGCATTTTGCCAAGCCGCTGTCAACCCTTCCATCATTCGGATTGTAGTGTAGCAGATCTGTGCCAATTTGCAAGTAGCGATGACAGACAAAAAGAGACAGACCCCGGACTCCCTCCCGAGCTCTGCCTCCAAAAGCGCTGTTCTATTCTTCCGCCGCATCCATTCCGTCCGCGAGCCGGAATTCCCCGATCAGACCCTGCATCAGCGTTGCCTGGCTGGAGAGCTCCTCACTCGCCGCCGCGCTCTCCTCCGCTGTTGCAGAGTTCGCCTGCACCACGGAGGAAACCTGATCCAGCCCCGCTGTGATCTGCGATACCGCGTTCGCCTGCTCGGAAGCGCTCTTCGCGATCTCCAGCACAGAGTCTACCGCCTGCCGCTCATGCTCCGCGGTCTCTCCGAGGGTCGATGCCGTCTCCTCTGCCAGAGCGCTGCCCTTCTTCACTGCCGCGAGAGAGCTCAGGATCAGCTCCTGCGTCCGCTGGGATGCCTCTGCGGACTTCCCGGCAAGACTCCGCACCTCGTCCGCCACCACAGAGAAGCCCTTGCCCGCCTCTCCGGCGCGTGCCGCCTCGATCGCCGCGTTGAGTGCGAGGATATTGGTCTGGAAGGCAATGTCGTCGATGGTCTTGATGATGCCCTGGATCACATCCGAGGTTTCCTTGATCTCGCCCATGGCGGAGAGCAATCCCTCCATCTTCCGGGTGCTCTCGCCCAGCTTCTCTCCCGCGATTCTGACCTGCTCATTCGCGAGCTCCGCCTGCTTCGCCGTGTGCTTGGTCTTCTCCGAGATCTCCGTAGCGGAGGAGAAGAGCTCCTCTATCGAGCTGGTCTGCTCCGTCGCCCCCTGCGCCAGCACCTGTGCGCTGTTGGAAACCTGTCCCGCACCGGCATCCACCTGCGCCGCCGCCACATTCATCTGGGACATGATCTCATTCATGGAGCTTCGGATGCCCTCGAGAGAGTCCCGGATCGGCACGAAATCCCCCTGATAGGACGCCGATACCCTTGTAGTGAGGTTCTTCCGGGAAATCTCTCCCAGCACATGGCCGATATCCGTGATGATTTCTTTCAGCCTTCTCTGGGTCTCCGCAAATGCCTCCTGCAGATCGCCGATCTCGTCGTCGCTCTCCCTCTCTATGCTGCTGTCCAGCCGCCCTCCCGCGAACTCCTGCGCCGTGCTGCCGATCTTCTTCAGCGGTCGGAGCAGCGCCCGGATTTTCCAGAGGCAGATTCCTGCCGTAACGAGAATACAAAGCAGGAAGCCCAGTACCAGTACGAAGAGCAGCAGGACGGTTTCCTGCCGGTACTCTGTTCCCGGCAGGCACCCCAATACAACCCACTGATACGCCTCAAGCACATCGGTTCCGCCATAGAATTCCCTGCCGTCCAGACGATACCGCATCACATCGCTGGTGATATTCTCTTCCAGAGCAATGCGCATATTCTCGGAATAGGGCACCTCTCGCTCGTTCTTCATGAAATTCGAAGAATCCGGATGATAAACGATATTGTTCTCCGAATCGTAGACCGTGATATAGCCCGTTCTCCCAATGGCGATCTTGCCCAGGTACTCATTCACCTCATCCATGGAGAGATCCATCCCCACCGCGCCGACGATGCTGCCGGAGCTGCCGGTAAAGGCGGTCACGACGGAAACCACCGGCTTCCCGCTCGCCACATCCAGATAGACCGGGCTCAGGACGCTGCCGTCCGGATTCTGCTCGAGGAGCTTGTACCATGCCCTTTCCTTCGCCGGAAAGCTGTCGGAAAAATAGTCCTCCGTGCCTGTCGTCTGTATCAGCTGATTATTTTCAATCCCCGCGATCCATACGTTCTGTGCGGCGGTTCCTGCAATGGACATCGCATCCCGCATTTCCCGCATCACATCCTCGTAATGGGACGAGTTCTCAAAGTGATAGGAGGACCGCTCCCGCTGCAGCTCCGCCAGCACTGCCTTTACCGACTCCTGCTCCCTCACAAACCGCTCCACCACAAAGTATGGCTCGAAATACTGCGTAACCTGTGTCGATGCCGCCTTGATCTGGTTCGAAATCGCCCTGTTCTTCACACCCCAGAGCGCGTTTATCACCATAGCAGTAACAATCGCTCCCAGAAGGATGAGAATGACTGTGACCGGCACGATGATGTTCAGGAGCATCTTCCCCGCGACACCGATGCGGCGTCCCCCTCCTCTGTCTTTCCCCCTGTTTTTCCCCCAATGCATACTTTCTGACCTCCTTTTATAATGTCCTGCCGCAATTTCCGGCAGAATATACGGCATCCCATGCCCTGTACAATACCGCAGCATCCCATGGCGTCCGCTCCGACGCCGCAGAAGCCTGTACACTAAAGAAAGCACGTTTCCTATATCAGCCTGTTCGGCCGATGTCAGAAGCGTGCCTTTCTTGATTTCAGGACAAAAGGGCAGGGCTTGGACAGTCTGTCTCTTCGTCTTTCTGCGTCATATTGGCAGTCCGTCATTCCTGTCCAGTCCCTTCTGCAGAAATCTCCGTCCCGGAAATGGTATCCCTTTTTATGAAATCGTATAATCTCTGCTATTCCTTTTTTTCATTCTACATGAAAAGAAAAGGAAAAACAAGTTTTTTTATTATATTATAAATTTTTTGCATGAAAGCAGCGCTGCAGGCAGAACATCCGCGATTTGCATGGCTTAGCTGAACCGTTATTAAATACACCTGCCAACTGCGCCGGCGTCGTCCGCGAAGCATAGCAAAACCCCAGTGCTCAAAAAGGAGCCCCGGGGTCTTCGCTTACTGCACTGTTCTATTCTTCCGCCGTGTCCGTTCCGTCTGTGAGCCGGAATTCTCCAATCAGCCCCTGCATCAGCGTCGCCTGGCTGGAGAGCTCCTCGCTCGCCGCCGCGCTCTCCTCCGCTGTTGCAGAGTTCGCCTGCACCACGGAGGAAACCTGATCCAGCCCCGCCGTGATCTGGGATACCGCATCCGCCTGCTCGGAGGCATTCTTTGCGATCTCCAGCACAGAGTTCACTGCCTGCTGCGCATGCTCCGCAGTTTCTCCCAACGCCGTAGAGGTTTCCTCCGCAAGCGTGCTGCCCTTCTGCACCGCCGCGAGAGAGCTGAGGATCAGCTCCTGCGTCCGCTGGGACGCTTCGGCGGATTTCCCGGCAAGACTCCGCACCTCGTCCGCCACCACAGAGAAGCCCTTGCCCGCCTCTCCGGCGCGCGCCGCCTCGATCGCCGCATTGAGCGCGAGGATATTGGTCTGGAAGGCGATGTCGTCGATGGTCTTGATGATGCCCTGGATCACATCCGAGGTTTCCTTGATCTCTCCCATAGCGGAGAGCAGTGCCTCCATCTTCCGGGTACTGTCTCCCAGCTTCTCTCCCACCTTTTTGACCTCTGCATTCGCGAGCTCCGCCTGCTTCGCTGTGTGCCCGGTCTTCTCCGAGATCTCGCTGGCGGAGGAAAGAAGCTCCTCCACCGAGCTGCTCTGCTCCGTCGCGCCCTGTGCCAGAATCTGTGCTCCGTTGGAGACCTGCCCCGCGCCGGCGTCTACCTGCGTCGCCGCCTCGTGCATCTGCGCCATGATCTCGTTCAGGGAGCCGCGGATGCCCTCGAGAGACTCCCGGATCGGCATGAAGTCGCCCTGATAGGACGCCGACAGCCGCACGGTGAGGTTCTTTCGGGAGATCTCTCCCAGCACATAGCCGATATCCGTGATGATCTCCTTCAGTCCGTTCTGCGTCCTGGCGAATGCCTCCTGCAGATCGCCGATCTCATCATTACTTTCTCTCTCAATACTGCTGTCCAGCCGCCCGCTCGCAAACTCCTGTGCTGCGCTGCCGATCTTCTTCAGCGGCCGGAGCAGCCCCCGGATCTTCCAGAAGCAGAGCCCTGCCGTAACGAGGATGCAGAGCAGGAAGCCCAGTATTATCACGAAGAGCAGCAGGACGGTCTCCTGCCGGTACTCTGCCGCCGTAATGCAGCCCAGTACGATCCACTGATACTCCTCGAGCACATCGGTTCCGCCATAGAATTCCCTGCCGCCCAGCCGATACTGCATCACATCGCTGGTGATATTCTCTTCCAAGGCAGTACGCATATTCTCAGAATACGGCGTCTCGCTCACATACTTCATAAAATTTGAGGAATCCGGATGATAAACGATATTGTTCTCTGAGTCGTAGACCGTGATATAGCCCGTTCTCCCAATGGTGATTTTACCCAGATACTCATTCACCTCATCTATGGAGAGATTCATCCCTACTGCGCCGATGATGCTGCCGGAGTCGTCGGTATAAGCGGTTACAATGGAGACCACCGGCTTCCCGCTCGCCACCTCCAGATAGACCGGGCTCAGGACGCTGCCGTTCGGATTCTGCTCGAGGAGCTTGTACCATGCCCTTTCCTTCGCCGGAAAGCTGTCGGAAAAATAGTCCTCCGTGCCTGTCGTCTGTATCAGCTGATTATTTTCAATCCCCGCGATCCATACGTTCTGTGCGGCGGTTCCTGCAATGGACATCGCATCCCGCATTTCCCGCATCACATCCTCGTAATGGGACGAGTTCTCAAAGTGATAGGAGGACCGCTCCCGCTGCAGCTCCGCCAGCACTGCCTTCACCGACTCCTGCTCCCTCACAAACCGCTCCACCACAAAGTATGGCTCGAAATACTGCGTAACCTGTGTCGATGCCGCCTTGATCTGATTGGAAATCGCTCTGTTCTTCACGCCCCAGAGCGCACTCACTACCGTGGTGAGGATAATCACGCCCAAAATAACGAGAATGAGCGTGATCGGAACAATGATATTCAGAATCAGCTTCCCCGCGACACCGATGCGGTGCTCCCTCTTCTTTCTCTGTTTCCCCCAAAACATTTCTTTACCCTCCATTCTTTATAAACACTTATGCTAATGAGCTTGCGCGTCACTCCGCTGCTCCGCTTGGCAGGGGACTTATACAGTAAAAAGCACGTTCCCCGCCGCAGCCGCACAGACCGGCACAGGAAACGCGCTTCTTGATTCTACGCTAATAGAGCAGACCTTTCATCAGTCTGCCTTCTGCCTCCTCTTATGTCACATTGTCGATATATCATTCCTGTTGAGTCCCTTCCCCAGAACGCCCGTTCCATATAGGGAATCTCCTCTGTTATGAAGCCGTATGCGCTCTGCTCTTACCTTTCACATTCTACATGAACGGAAATAAAAAAACAAGCTTTTTTAGACGATAATAAAAGAATTTTATACCGCTGTCATCTTCACAATGAACGCATCGTTTCCCGTACTTCCTCCATATTTTCATAGATGAACTTTCCGTTCGGGCTTAGCGTAGGATATCCGAGGTATTTATTGAGGGCGTCGCGAAGCGCATCGCTTGTGACGTGTTCCAGAAGATCCGCCTGCTCATGCACACTCCCGTGCTCCATTTTCAGAACCTCCACCAGAAAATATTCCCATATCCTGTGCTTCGAGAGTACGGTTTTCGCCTCCTTTTCCCCCTCTGTCGAAAGAGAAATGTTATTTTTTTGCAGCTTAAGCTTGCCGTCAGCCACCAGCTTCCTGATCATCTCGCTGACGGAAGCCTTTGATATCCGGAGATACGCACTGATTTCCTTGTTTGTGGTGTATCCTCTTTTTAAAGAGAGCCGGTATACCGCCTGAAGATAATCCTGTCTGCTCGAATTCAAAGTTATCACATCCCATAATCAGATTTTAGTTCATTATACTTCATTTCTCCCCTTTCTGTAAGCCTGTACATATCTGAATTTTTATCTGCATAAATCAGCCCTCTTTCCTCCAGCATTTTCGCCCGCCTCTCTATGTCCCGCTGCTTCCATTTAAGATGGTTTTTCATGCTGAAAAGCCCGAGCTCCGCGCTCTCCCCTGCCTGCCCCATATGATTTCCTATATGCATCGTCATAAGATTAAGTCTGAATTCCCTTCGGTTCCTTCTCCTTAAGAGCACCCTCGTTATGAGCCCCTCTCTGCAGAAAAGAAAGGTTAGAAAAAAGCTTCCGCCTGCCACTGCCGCAGTCATTCCTGACATTGACACATTGATAAGCATGGCAAGTGAATACCCGATCAGCGAATTGATTACGGCATACACGCAGGAAAGAAAGAGCATTTTCTTTAAGTCCCTGCTGATCAGATAAGCCGTCGCTCCCGGTGTGATCAGAAATGATACCACAAGCACCGCCCCTACTGCGTCAAATGCGACCACGGCCGTCATTGAGGAAAGCGTCATGAGGGCATAGAAGAGCGCGGTCGAAGAAAAACCGGCTACTCTGGCAAATTCCCTGTCAAAGGTGCTTATTTTTAATTCCTTAAAAAAAACGGCAATAAATAAAAGATTTATCACGAACAGAACCGACATCTGAAGCAGCGCCTTCGGGATGGAGCTCCCGAAAAACGACGTCCTGTTCAGCGGTGCCATAATCACCTCTCCCATAAGGACAATGTCGGTGTCGAGGTGCACATTCCCGGCAAACTTCGTAATAAGTATTACCGCAAGTGCGAAAAACATAGGAAAAACGATCCCTACAGCATCATCGTTTTTAACCAGCCCCGTGCCGGAAAGCATTTCTATGGCAAATACGGTAAGCACCCCGAAAAGCGCGGCTCCCGCTATCAGAAACGGGGAGGAAGGGTCCTGAACAATAAAAAATGCGATAACGATGCCCAGAAGCACAGTGTGGGAAATCGCGTCGGAAACCATCGAAAGCTTCCTGAGCACCAGAAACGAGCCTATGACGGCACAGGACAGCGCTGTCATAAGCAAGACCAAAAGTGATTCATAGGATATCCTGAGGGATAGCAGTAAATCATGCACGATATCTGTACCTCCCTCTTTGTATTATCAGATTGGCAATCATGCCATGCGGTCCGGCAATGAGAGACAGAAGTGCAAAGACGCTCATGGTAAGGATAATCGTCGCTCCTGTACTCATTCCGTTATACGCGGTTGAAATATAGGTTCCGATCAGCGCCGAAGCGCCGCCTGTAAGGCCGGCTATCCCCAGTACAATATGAAATTTATCGCTCCACTGCATTGCAGTGATCGCAGGCACGATCAGCAGTGAGGAGATAAGGACAGCTCCGACCAGCTTCAAGCCTGTAGCGATGATGCTCATTGTCATAAAAAGAATGATCCCATATAAAAGGGAGGTCCGCAGCCCTATTGTCCTCGCATAGATCTCATCAAATAAAAACAGCTTGATTTCCTTATAGAACAGAAGCAAAAGAAAGAGAGAAAACACCGCCACAAAAAGGATGATCCTCACGTCCTCCGACATAATATACGCTGCCTGTCCGAAAATGTAGTTCTGAAGTCCCGACTGTGAAGCGCCCGCATAATCCGGATTTCCCTGTATATGGCTCTTCAGCACCATACCGATCCCGAAAAAGGAAGAGAGCGTCACTGCCAATATGGCGTCGAGTTCAAGCTTTGAATCGGCATTTATGGTCTGTATGGCTATAAATGCCGTCGTTCCCGATAGGATCGCCCCCAGGATCAACACCGCCGGATCTCTCTGCAAAAACAGCATAAAGGCAAGCACCACTCCCGGAAAAGCGGAGTGCCCTATCGCGTCGCCGATCAGTGACTGCCCCTTCAGCACCGTGATACAGCCCACGGCTCCCGCTGCCGCTGAGAGGAAAAAGGTTCCTGCCGCTACAATAAGGAAGGAATAAGCGGTCAAAATCTCTGTATTAAGCATTTCCGCCTCCCAGCATCATCGCCCTTTCCATGTTCTCTTTCGTAAACACATCTTCCGTCCGCCCCTCCGCTATCACCTTTTTATTGAGGATAACAAGATGATCGAAATACGCCTTTATCGTGGACAGGTCATGGTGCACCACTACGAAGGTCCTCCCTCTTTTCTGCTCCTCTCTGAAGAAGTCCACGATCACCCCTTCCGTAAGCTTGTCCACGCCTGCGAGCGGCTCGTCCATAAAATAGATCTCCGCATCCTGCGCGATCGCTCTCGCTATGAATACCCTCTGTCTCTGCCCTCCGGAAAGCTGAGAAATCTGTCTGTTCTCAAACTCCGAAAGTCCGATCCTGTCAATGGCTCTTTTCGCGATTTCCACATCTTTTTTTTCCGGCCTCCTGATCCATCCCAAGTGTACATATCTCCCCATAAGCACCACATCAAGCACTGTGGTCGGAAAATCCCAGTTTACCGCCGAAGCCTGCGGTATATAATTTATTATTTTCTGTACCCTTTTGAAGGGTTCGCCCTTTATGCGAATCTCTCCGGACAGCTTATTCTGAATCCCCAGAATCCCCTTTATCAACGTTGATTTTCCGGCGCCGTTCGGACCTATCACCGCCGTTATGGAGTTTTTAATGATATTCACATCACTGTCCCAGAGCACCGGCTTATCATGATACGCGATCGTCAAATCCTCAACCTTTATGATGACCTCTTCCATTCCCTCATCCCTCAGATCATTTCAAATTATCGGTAATAAGCCTGATATTGTGCCTGTACATCGCGACATAGGTATCTCCGTCCTCCCCCTCCGGGGCAAGCGAATCCGAGAAAAGCTCGTTTCCCTCTCCTTTCACCACCTTTACGTCGAAGCCCTTCGCTCTGCACGCTTCCCTGAGCTTCTCCATCCTTGCCGGATCTGTAGTCGACTCCGCAAAAATAGCCTTTACCTGATGGGAAACGATGAAATTCACCGTATCCTCGAGATCCTTATTCGCCACCTCAGAATCAGTGCTCACCCCCTGCGGTGCGACCACCTCTATGCCGTACCTCCGAGAAAAATAGTTGAAGGCATCGTGCGGAGTTATGAGGTATCTCTGTCCCTCCGGTATCCCCGAAAGTGCTTCCCGGTTCTCTTCGTCAAGCCTTGTAAGCTCTTCCAGATACGCCTCGGTTCTTTCCGTAATGGCAGCCTTCTCCTCAGGAAGAAGCGCTTCCAGCTTATTGCCCGCGTTCCTCACCGCCTCCTTGTAGAGGTCTATATCAAACCAGAAATGCGGATCTACTACCGTACTCCCATTCTCCTCCATCCTGCCGATCCTATCCCCGGAGAAACTGTCTGTTACCGCAAAGCCTTTTTCCTTGAGGACATCCTGCATTTTTCCCTCGAAATGCAGGCCGTGGAACAGCAGCAGGTCTGCCTTCTCGATCTTCCTGAGATCCTCCGGCTTCGCCACATAAAGATGAGGATCCTCTCCCGCCGGTATGATAAGCTCTCTCTGCACCGCATCCCCCGCAAGTTGATATACCATGTCATACAAAAACGAAGTGGTCACGGTTACGGTTTTTTTACCGCTGTCCGCAGACATCTCCGCTTCGCTTCCTGCCATTTTCCCGCAGCCTGCAAGAAAAAAAATTCCTAAAGCTAAAAACAAAAATATCCTTTTCATTTATTTGCTGTTCTCCTTAAAAATTAAGCTATTAAATTTGTTAGGTATACCTTACTTTTTCGTAATTGTACAGATAATTTTTTTACTTGTCAATGCAAACTTTTTCGGCTTTCCGCGCTTTCTATTTAGAGAGCGCCTATTCCGGGCAAAGAAAAGCCCCTCTGCCGTACAAATCTGTACGGCAGAGGGGCTCACGTCTTATATTTATTCCAGCGTCAGCAGCAGCGCCATCTTGAAGCGCTTCTCCGCCCTCACGGCATGACGTCCCGCCTTCGCGAAGCAGAAGCTTTCACCCGCATGGATCGGATAGTCCCTGCCCTCATAGCTTATGACCGCCTCCCCATCCAATGCGAAGACAAGCGCCTCTCCCGGCGCGGCATGCTCCGAGAGACTGCACCCTGCATCAAACGCCATCAGCACGAATTTCATTTTCTCGTTGTGAACTACGTCCATATTCACGATCCGCCCCTCCGCATAGGGCAGAAGCTCCGCCAGCTGAAATACCTCTCCTGCTCTTACCGCCTCATTCATTGCATCTTTCCTCCTTATCATAATCTCTGTATAAACAGCGCCGGACGCTGTACGCATTCCTACCGGCGCATCGCAGACGGTGAGAATCGCATCTCCCGGCGATAGCGGTACGCCGTCCCTGCCGCTCCCGTATATCTCCAGACTTCCCTCATTCATTAAGAGAAGCTTATGGAAAGGATAGATCTCTGCGCTGATATCCGTATTCTCTGCCAGTGAAAAGTAGCTGACGCAGTTTTCCCCGCCACAGATCTCCCGGGAGACCGTACAGCCCGGAATCGGCGCGTTGTCTCCCGCAATCGAAAAGACCTCTCCATGCTTTTCCCTCATTCCGCTTCCCTCTCTCACTGCACCCGGACATCCGGATTCTTCTCTCCGAATTTCTCCTTCAGCACTGCGGCGATTTCATCGCGCGGCTTCCCCTGCTTTTCCAGCTGCTTGATTGTCTTGTATGCGGCAAAGAGGGTAGAGGGACCGATCTCCGAGCTGAAATATCCGATGCCCTGATTCCACGCCAAAAGCTCAAATACATCGTCCAATGCCGCACTGTCCAGTCCGTGAATATACGCCTTCACCAGCTCCCTCGTTGCCTGGCGCATCCGTCCGGCTCCCACCGCATTGGTCAGGGAGAGCAGGAGCCGTGTCTCATACGGAAGGAAGCGCTTCTCATCATTCCAGGTCAGTTTCCAGAACTCCACCGCCAGCTTTCCCAGCCCCTCGTCGATCAGCGGCATGTTCGTGAGCGCCGCCGGACGCATCGGGATGTCCTTTTCCGCCTGCTTCTCCTCTCTCCGATAGAAGTAGGCATGGAACTCGGCATCTCCCGTCTGCTCGGTGTAATGCTCGAAGCCGAGCCCCTCCATCACCTCATAGAGAGGGATCGGATCGAAGCTCTGTATGATCTCCAGTCCCGCACCCGCCGGAAGTCCCATTGCCTGCGCCCGCAGCCCCGGGAAGAAATTTCCCTGTATGCCCCGCACATCGATCCTCTTAAAGTCCTTCGTCTTATTCCTCCAGTCCGTATAATGCATTATCATTCCTCCATTTTTACTGTATAAGTCCCCTGTCAGCGGCACGAAAGCTGCGAAGCAGCGGAGCGACGCGCAGGACTTACAGGATTGTTGGTGCCAAAGTTTTCGGCATGTGCATTTACAGTGTAAATCACGCTGCCCTTTGTTCCTGCGGAAATCATACTACAGCACTGGGGCTTTTTTTGTGACTTATGCAACATTTAAAAGCAGACAGCCCGAAGCCAGACTCCGGACTGTCTGCCAAGACAGCTTATTTCATGAAGCGCCGACGTTCCGTGCGCCCTTGGGACATCACACCCGCTGTCATGTGATTTCCCCCGATTGCACCATCGCATCCCCGAAAGGAGAGGAGACCTCGATCAATACTGCTTCAGCGCAAAGTCGAAGAACCTCGCCGCATTGTTATAGCAGATCCCCTTCACGATCTCCTGAAGCGCCTTTCTGTCATACGGATACTCCCCATTCTCTACCCAGCCGCCGATCAGGTTGCAGAGGATCCGGCGGAAATAGTCATGCCGCGTGTAGGAGAGGAAGGAACGGGAATCCGTCAGCATTCCGTTAAAGTTTCCCAGCGCGGAGAGGTTCGCATAGCTCGTCATCTGCTCGATCATCCCCTGCTTGTGGTCATTGAACCACCATGCGGAGCCCTGCGTCACGCGATTCAGAACCGGCGCCTTGCAGAAGCAGCCGATCAGCGTATTGATGGTCGCGTTGTCGTTCGGATTCAGCGAGTAGAGGATGGTCTTCGGGATCTCGTCCGTCGCAGAAAGCGTGTTCAGGAAGCCTGCCATCTGGTCTGCCGGTGCATGGTTGTCGATCGCGTCGAAGCCGGTATCCGCGCCGAGCTTGCCAAACATATCCGCATTGTTGTCCCTGATGCAGCCGAAATGGATCTGGAAGACCATGTTTCTCCTGTTGTACTCCCTCGCAAGGAAAAGCATCTCTGCGGTACGGTACTTCGCCGCCTCCTCCTCGCCAATGGTCTCCCCTGCGAACGCTCTCTTCACAATCGCATCCACCTCCGCCTCCGCTGCCGGAGCATACATCACATAACGGAGCGCATGATCCGTCACGATGCAGCCCATGGACTGGAAGAAGTCGAGACGGTTCTGCAGCGCTGCCTTCAGGGAGCCGAAGTCCTTCACCTCGATGCCGGACCGCTCGGAGAGCTGCCGTATATACGGCACGAAGGTCGGCTTATCGATATTGGTCACCTTGTCCGGACGCCATGCCGGGAGCACCTGCACGTCGAAGCTCTCATCCTCCGCGATCTTCCTGTGCCACTCCAGTGTGTCGATCGGGTCGTCCGTCGTGCAGATCAGCGTGACATTGGACGCCTTAATGAGATTCCGGACGGACATGGAGGGCTCCTTCAGCTTCGCATTACAGAGATCCCAGACCTCCTGCGCCGTGTCCCCGTTCAGATAGCCCTGATAGCCGAAATACTTGCGGAGCTCGAGATGAGACCAGTGATAGAGGGGATTCCCGATCAGCTTCGGCATGGTCTCCGCCCATTTCTGAAACTTCTCACGATCCGGCTTGTCACCGGTGATATACTCCTCCGGCACCCCGTTGGTTCGCATCTGCCGCCACTTGTAGTGATCGCCGCCCAGCCATACCTGGAAAATGTTGTCGAACTGCCTGTCCTCGGCAATCTCCTGCGGATTGATATGGCAGTGATAATCGAGGATCGGCGCATTCTCCGCGAAATCGCGGTACAGCTCCTTCGCCGTATCCGTGGCCAAAAGGAAATCCTTATCCATAAATGCCTTCATGTGATACCTCCCTGTAGAAAAAATATATTTGGTATAGATTGCGTTGCCATTGCCTGTATCAGAACCGTGTAGTCTCCCGTGCTACGATCCGCGGCCTAAGCACCGTGCATTTCGGCACCGTACTTTCCCCCTCTCCCGGATCAAGCAGCTTCATCAGAGAGCGAACCGTGCGGTCGCAGAGCTCCTTCAGCCTTGAGTCAATGCTGGTAAGCTCGGGGACGGTAGACTCTGCCAGAATCGAATTATTGAAGCTCACGATCGAGAGCTCCTCCGGAATCGAGAGCCCGCGCCGCAGCGCGAACTTCACCGCGCCGACACCTGTCGTATCCGAGCTGGTAATCACTGCATCGAAGGGTCTCTCCCGGTACTCCCGTTCCAGCGTCTCCGCGACATCCCGGTAATTCTTTCCGCTCTGCACCACGCGGAAGCTCGCAGAGCCGATCCCGCATTCCCGGCAGCCCGCAGAGAGTCCGGCGAGCTTGTTCCGCCCCGATAGGCTGTCGGAGGAATAGATATAGATAAACTCCCGGCAGCCGGAGCCGCAGAGCTTCCCCACTGCCTCCTTCGTGCCGTAGCCGTCGTCACAGACCGTCGCATAGACGTTCTCCGCTTCGATCGCGCCGTTGATCAGCATGATCGGAAAATGCTTCGCCGCCTCGATGATGTACTGGTTATTCCTTGGCTCGAGCTCAACGTACTTCGAGCCTGCCATAATGACTGCGTCCACCTGCTGGGAACGGAGCAGATCCAGCGATGCTTTCTTATTCTTAAGATCATAGCCCGTACAGCAGAGAATCGAATGATAGCCCTTCTTCCGGAGTGCGGTTTCCAGATAATAGATAGCATTCGCGAGATAAATGTCCGTGGAATCCGAGCACATGATGCCGATCGTCTTCATCGAGCCGCTGCCCAGCGCCCGCGCATAAGCGTTGGGACGGTAATTCGTCGCCTCAATCGCCGCCATGACCTTCTGCTTCGTCTTCTCGCTGACATTTCCCGCACCGTTCATGACGCGGGAGACGGAGGCAATGGAGACGCCTGCCGCCCTCGATATATCGTAGATATTCATAAAGAAACTCTTTTCTTCGCTCATGAAAGCGTTTACATTTTACTTGATTATAGCGGATGAATGGGGTAAAATCAACCTTAATCGTTTGGAAATCATCAGAGGAGGAGATAAAATGGAATTTCAGAATCGAAATTTCGATCTGGTAACTTTGGGGCAGCTCCTGCTGCGGCTTTCCCCTCCGGGCAACGAACGGATCGCCCGGTCGGACAGCTTCGAGAAGAATGTCGGCGGCGCAGAGCTGAATGTCGCCGTAGGTGCCGCGCTGCTGGGGCTGCATACCGGCGTGATCTCGAAGCTCCCGAGCCACGACCTCGGACAGTATATGCGCGCCACCATCCGTTCCTACGGCGTCTCCGATGACTACTTCCTCTATGATGACAGCCCCGAGGCGCGGGTCGGCATCTATATGTATGAGTACGGCGCATATCCTCGGAAGCCGCAGGTTATCTACGACCGCCGGCATTCGAGCTTCTTCTCCATCCGTCCGGAGGAGATCGATCCGAGGGTCTACACCGATACGAAGTGCTTCCACACCTCCGGCATCACGCTCGCGCTGAGTCCGGAGATCCGTGCAACCGCAATCGAAGCAATCAAGCGCTTTAAGGAGAACGGCACGCTCATTTCCTTCGATGTGAACTTCCGCGGAAACCTCTGGACCGGTGACGAAGCGCGGGAAACGATCCTGCAGATCCTCCCCTATGTAGACATCTTCTTCTGCTCCGAATCTACCGCGCGGCTGACCTTCCAAAAAGAGGGAAGCTGCCATGATATGATCAAAGAATTTACCAAGGAATTTCCGATCAAGTCGGTCTTCGCCACCCAGCGCACCGTCCACAGCCCGAAGCTGCATGACTTCAGCTCCCTCGCCTACTCCACGGAGGACGATCGCTATTACGAGGAAGCACCCTATCTGAATATCGACGTCGTGGATCGTATCGGCTCCGGTGATGCCTATATCTCCGGCGCGCTCTACGGGCTGATCTCCTCCGGCGGCGACGTCCGGCAGGCAGTCGTCTACGGCAATGCGGCCTCCGCCATGAAGAATACCATCCCGGGAGACCTGCCGCAGTCCGATCTGAGGGAGATCAATGCCGTCATCAAGGATCACTATTCCACCGGCTTCCGGTCGGAGATGAACAGATAGACCATTTGGACAATCCTCTTATCTGCACCCGGCTCTCAAGGTCTGAAAAAAAATAATGGCAGATGATAAAACACAGCAATGCGCCCCACTGCGGTCAAGCCGCGGGGGCGCATTGCTGTAAAAACGAGTGCCGCTGTAAGCCGGGTTATGTAATCGATGGTCATCTATCTAGGACGCACGTCGCCATGCGCCTCCAGCAACCTACCCGAGAGCGGACGAGCAGCCCTGTGCTCTCTGTTTGGTCTTGCTTCGAATGGGGTTTACACAGCGTTCCCTGTTGCCAGAGAACCGGTAGTCTCTTACACTGCCTTTGCACCCTTACCGTTTCCGGCGGTTCTTTTCTGTTGCACTGTCCTGTGAGTCGCCTCAACCTGACGTTATCAGGCATCCTGCTCTGTGAAGCCCGGACTTTCCTCTCCCGGACGCTCTCGCGATTCCGGCAGCGACCATCCGCGATACTCGATGATGTATCTTATTACAAAAATACCGGAGCGTCAAGGTCATCCGTTGTAAAGCCGGATAAACGCCGGAGCTTTGCTTCACTTCCGGCGTATCACGCCGTCCCTTCTCCCAGATACTTCCGGATATTCCGCAGCACCTTTTCGCTCAGGAGCCGGTACGCCTGCTCGGTCATCCCGGCGCTTTGCCGCATGCAGTATACATTTTCATACTCCAGAAGCTCCGCCGCATCCTCGCCAAGTGCCGCTTCCGTATCCGTGCAGAGAATATTTTCCCGCTTCTGAAGCCACGTCCGAAGAGGCCCCGCCTCCGCCGCAGGTCCGATAGAGGTGTTGAACATGATCTTCCCGTTTCCCAATGCGGCGAACTCCGCCTCGTGAAGCAGGATCACATTTTTATTCAAGGCGGTGATGACCACCTCCGCTTCGGAAAGCAGCTCGCGAAGCGGCTCGTAGTGCATCCCCTCCGCCTCTCTCTCCGGCTTCCTGCTCCGGGCAAAATAACGGATCTCCGCTCCCAGATGCCGAAGCGCCTGCGCCGTCATAGTGCCGGAGGCTCCCAGCCCTACGAAGCCGACCCGAAGTCCGGTAAGCTCCCGAGGCAGGCTGTAGCGCATTCTCCCATCATAGCCATGCAGCAGCTTCACGAGCTGGTAGATCACATATTCTGTCACCCCATGATCGCCGTAATCCCGAATCCCATTCACCGTGATGCCGCGGGATCGGGCATAGGGAATGTCCACGTTGGCGCTCTCCTCCGAATAGAGGCTGCAGCACATCCCTACATAGCGAAGTTGCGGCACCCTCTCCATCACAGCTCGCCGAAGCTGGGAATTCGCACTCAGCAGCACAGCGTCCGCATCCCCGATCCGCCGGAAAATCTCCTCCTCCGACCTGGGAATGTCCTCAAAAAACACCACCTCCTCCGCATAACGCCGGAGCTGTTCCCGTGCCTCCGGAATCAGCGCCACTTTATCGATCGAAACCAGTTTTCTGAATTTTTGCATATCGTACCTCTCTGCCTCCTATTCCCTGATGCCGCCCTTCCCGTTCTGCTTTCCTCCCAGGCAGTACCCCATTCAGGCTTATGACTTCCCAAGTCCCTGATATGCCTGACGGAAGCAGGCTCCCATCCTATCAGACATAAAACGCTGCTGCCTGCCGGAGCGGTCCTATCAGAAAAAGCTTACCGGAGAATGCAGATCCCGGAGCAGAGACACGATGGACCAGCCTGCGATCGCAGCGTTCTCGGAGTAAACCTGCGATACCACCCGGATCCCCGGGAGCTCCGCCGTGATCGTATGCTCGTCTCCCACGAAGCCCGGAACCGCGGTAATCCTCGCACTCGCCCGTTCCGGTCCCACCGTCGCGAGGGACTGTGCCACCGCGACATTCACCTTCGCCGGCAGGAGGGCGATCGCCTCCTTACAGCTTCCGGAAAATGCGAGCTGCTCCTCTGTCTCCAGCTCCGGACGGTATACCGGCGTATTACGAAGCGATGCCGGCCCCTTTCTGGTAGAAATCCCGGCGCGAAGCGTCCTGCCCTCCGCCTCCGCCATCAGGGCTGCGGTGCGCAGGACGTCGAAGCCCCCCACCGCTCCGTGGGGGATATACAGCTTCGCGCCGCTTCTCTCCGCTGCAGATCGGGCTCTCTCATAGAGCGCCCGATCTGCGAATGCACCGATGGACAGCGGAATGAAGGATATGCCCGCCTCCAAAATCGGAACGCAGTATTCCCGCACCGTCTCCACCGATGCCGTCTCAATCACGAAATCCGGCTTCGCCCCCAGCAGCTCCGCAAGCCCCTCTGCCGCAGCTCCGCCGGCTCTCCGACACAGCGCCTCCGCAGATTCCCGCCTGCGGCTCATGGCCGCTGCCATTTCATAGCCCGGAAGCAGCCCCTTCTCCATCGCCTCCGCTATGATCTCTCCCAAATATCCGCAGCCGATCAAGGCTATCCTTCGCTTCATATCTCTACCTCCTGTCTCTTTATTACGCCTGTTCTCCCCGTCTTTACCGCCGATCCGACCGTCTCTATTCTCCTATGCCGACATGCTTTTTCCCTGTCCCGCCTCTCGCTCCGGCAGGAGAAGCTCTTCCGTCAACCCACGTCCAGACAGCTCCCGCCGATGAATTCCCGCAGGATGGAGTTCTGCGGGATCAGCTCCGGACTGATCGGCAGCACATAATCAAGGAATTTCAGGAGCCGCTTCGCCTCCTGATATGCCGGAGAGCTCTCGGGGATCTGAAAGAGCAGCGGCTGTGCGAAGATCTTCACCACCGGCAGCTCATAGAGCATCGCGGAATTCACCATCACGTCCGCCCGCTCCTGATACGGGAAGATATTTCTGTCCTCGCCTTTCCGAACATTCGTCCACATCGTGATCGTATCCTCTGCGCTGTAGCCTCTCGTCCGATTATCCCGTACCATTCGGCGGAGCAGTCGTCCGTCCGTGCTCGGAATCCGGTTATGCGCGTCGGCATTAAGCTGGGTCAGCGCCGAAATATAGATCCGGAACTTCATCTCCTCCGGCAGTCCCTCCGACATTTTCTCATTCAGACAATGAATGCCCTCGATCACGAGGATGTCCTCCCTGCCGAGCGTGAGATAGTCTCCCTTGTACTCCCGTTCCCCAAGGAAGAAATTGTAGCGCGGCAGCTGTACCCGTTCCCCGCGAAGCAGCGCACCCATATCCTCATTGAACTTCGGGAGATCCACACACTCTATCGACTCGAAGTCGTAATTCCCCTCCTCGTCCCGCGGCGCGTGGACCCGGTCACGGAAATAATTGTCCACAGAGATCGCATTCGGCTTCAGCCCGAGCGCCTGAAGCTGGATCGACAGCCGCTTGCTGAAGCTGGTCTTGCCGGAGGAGGAGGGGCCCGCGATCAGCACGATTTTCTTCTTCCCCTCTGCGATCTGCATCGCGATGTTGCCGATATTCTTCTCAAAGATCGCCTCCTGCATCAGGATCAGGTGATCCGCCTCTCCCCGCACGATCATGTCGTTCAGGCTGCCGATATCGCCCACGCTGACCCGGTTCGCCCAGTCCGCTGAATCCTTCTGCACCCTGTAGAGCTTGTCCATCGGCTTGAATTCCGGAAGCCTGTCCGGCGCCTGCTGCGTCGGGAGCAGGAGGATGAAGCCGTCCCCGTAGGGGAGCAGATCGAAGAGCGTCACATAGCTCGTGTCCATCACCATCGCGCCGTAGAAATAGTCCTGATAGTCCCCGAGCGAATAGAGGTTCACACGGGATGTCATGCGGTAGCGGAGAAGCCGCTCCTTCGACCTCATGCCGGTTTCGCGAAAGAAGCGCACCGCTTCATAGGTCGAGACAGAGCGCTTCCGGAGCGGGAGCGCCTGCTCTTTGTACTCCAGCATCTTCGCCTTGACCCTCCGGAGCAGCTGCTCGTCCGGTCGGATATCTCCCTTGAGATAACAGTAGAAGCCCCCGCCGAGCGTATAGTCCACGATCACATCGAAGCCTGCCTCCGTGCCGCAAAGCGCGCGGAATGCCTTCAGCATCAGGAAGATCGCCGAACGCTGATAGGTCATGATCCCGCTCTTGTCCCGCATGGTCAGGAAACACACCTCCGCATCATGTCCCGGGCACCGCTTATGCAGCTCATAGAGCTTCGGCCCGTATTGCACGAGCAGTATGCGATCCGGGTAATCCGGCTGGAAACGCTCCGCAACCTCCCTCCAGTTACAGTCCTCACGAAACTCCTCCGTCCTGTCTCCTGCCGTCACCCTCATGCCTCTCTCCTCTCTTCTCTCACCTTGTCTCTTTTCCGTCCTATACAAGCTCCGCCGGAAAATGCGTTTCTTCTGTGAAAAGCTCCAGCCCGGGGAAGCGCTCCCGCAGAAATCCCGCCATGTACGGGACGAAGAGCTGCTCCAGCCCATAATGTCCCGCATCGATCAGACTGATCCCTTCCTCCAGATAATCCAGCCCCTCGTGATGCCCCATATCGCCGCTCAGAAAAACGTCCGCATGACTCCTAAGTACTGCGGCGAACTGCCCACGCCCGGATCCCGGACAGCAGGCGATGCGGCGAATACGCCTCCCCGCGTCATAGAACTGTACAAACGGCAGTCCGAAGCGCTCCTTCACGAGAGCGGCGAGCTCCCGGCAGCTCCTCTCCTCCGGAAGCTCTGCCACGAAGCCGATACCGAAGCCCTGCTGCGGAAAATGGCTCTCCTCCAGTACGGACAGCTTCCCGAGCCCCAGCCGCCTGCATACGAGGTCTCCCATCCCGCCCGGACAGCTGTCGAAGTTCGTATGGCTGCTGTACACAGAGAGATCTGCCCGCAGGAAGCGGAGAAGCTTCTCCCCCTGCCCGCTTTCGTCATTCAGCGCCTTGATCCCCCGGAAAATAACCGGATGATGCGTCAGCAGCAGCTCTGCTCCTGTCTCTATCGCCCGCTCCGCAACCTCCCTCGTCGCATCCAGTGCCACATAGACACGCGCTACCTCCCGCTCCGTCCTCCCGAGCAGCAGTCCCGGATTGTCCCATTCCTCCGCCGCCCCGAGCGGCGCCATCTCCTCCAGCGCACCTCTGATCTCACTGAGCTTCACTGCCATCCTCTGTCCTTTCCGGGAGCCCCTCTCCCACGCTGTCCGTCTCCGAACCATCTCCATAGCGGCGAAGTGCCTCGAGACAATAGCGGTACGCCTGCTGTACCTCCGGCTTTTCCGTCCGTTTCAGGATGCCCTCATAGCGCGCCTTCTCCGAAAGAAGATAAGTATAAAGCACGGAATCTCTCCGCATAAGGAGCTGCCGTCCGTAGCGAAGCTCCGCCTCGCTGTATGCCGCGCCCTCTGCTTCGCACCCCTCCTGCTCCCTGTCTCCCGCTCCCGCTATGAGAATCAGATAATATTTCCCGTCCTCTTCAAGAAGCGTCTCCGTTCGGATCCCGATGCCACGCCGCAGCAGAAAGCGCCGCACGCGCTCCGGCTCCGACTGGGGCGAAAGAACAAAATGGCGGAAGTCCGCCGTCCTCTCCTCGAGGATACGGCAGATCAGTGCGCCGCCCATCCCTGCGCAGATCACCGTTTCCGCCTCCCCTGCCGCGACCGGAGCGAGCCCGTCCCCGCGGCGAAGCTCGATCCGCTCTCCGAGTCCGGCGAGCTCCACATTCCTCCTTGCCTGCCGGAGCGGTCCCTCATGGATGTCGCAGGCGAGCACCCGCTCCGCCCGTCCCCGCCGCAGCAGCTCGATTGCCGTATAGGCATGGTCGCAGCCGATGTCACAGACACAGCGGGAGCGCGGTGTCTGTGAGACGATGCACTCCAGTCTCTTCGGTAAATTCATGCCTTCCCCCCTACCCTCTGCCCACATTCTTTTGTGCGCCGTCTGCAGCTTCATCGCCTTCCTCACCTGCGTTATGAACACCGCGGAAAATGTCAGCGAGAGGGATATCCGCTCAGGGCACAGCTTCCTGCCATGCCGGGCTGCTACAATTTCAGATTCTGCAGCTCCGACTGCTCCCGAAAAAGCTCTGTCAGCCGCCTGCCGTCCGTCTCTCCGGCGATCCGCGCATTCAAGGAATGCAGACAGATGTTCCGGATCACGTCCTCCAGCGCCCGCTTAAAGGCGAACTCATCGCTCTCTCCGGAGAGCAGATCACCGTTGAAAAGCGCAGCGACCTCCTCATAGACCGCATCCTCTCCCCGGAACTGATCGAGAATCCGATTCACCGGCAGCTGCTGATACACCAGTCCCAGCACTCTCCGGCAGGTTTCGTCCGAGAGATCCTCCTCCCGGATGTACTTCTTCACCAGCTCTATGATCTCCGGCTTTTCCGAAAGCCATGTGATGAGCTGCCGTTCGGACTTCTGTATCGCGGAGATCTGCTTTTTCCTCTCCCGATCGAAGCGCGCTGTTGTCCTGTACTGCGGCTCCAGAAGCGCGCTCTGTTGTGCGCCGCCTCTCTCCCGTACCAGCTGCCGGAGCCCGTCCGCATCGATCAGCTGCTCCCGGGCGACCGCGCGCAGATAGTTCTCCCGCTCCAGCTCCTGCGGGAAGCGGCTGAGCAGCATCGCAGCGAGCGCATTGCCATAGGCGGTCTGCCCTGCGGGATCCTGCAGATCGTAGCCCTGCTTCACTGCCTCTGCCTCCCAGAGAAAGGCATTCCTCGCATGATCGATCCGCTCCTGAAACTTCTCTGCGCCCATCGCCTTCAGGAACTCGTCCGGATCCTTGTACGGACGAAGCTCCAGTACCTTCGCCTCAATGCCGGCACTCCGCAGGATCGGGATCGCGCGCCGCGCCGCCTTCACGCCTGCCGCGTCGGAATCGTAGGTCAGCAGCACCTCATTCACATAGCGCTTCAGAAGCCGCGCCTGCTGCTCCGTGAACGCCGTCCCCAGAGACGCGACCGCGAAGCCGAAGCCCGCCTGATGCATACTGATAACGTCCATATAGCCCTCGCAGAGCAGGAAATGCTTCTCTCGGGAACGCTTCGCAAAGTTCAGCCCGAAGAGGTTCCGGGACTTGTCGAAGAGCCGTGTCTCCGGCGAATTCAGGTACTTCGGCTCCCCGTCCCCCATCACCCTGCCGCCGAAGCCGATCACACGGTTGTTGTAGTCCAGAATCGGAAACATCACGCGGTTAAAGAACTTGTCATAGACCCCCCTCTCGGAGAAGCTGAAGAACCCCGACTCCCGGAGCATCTCGTCCCGGAAGCCCTTTTCCCGAAGGAAGCGATAGAGCCCGTCCCGGCTCTGGTCGGCATAGCCCAGCCCCCAGTGTACGATCGTCTCCTCCCGGAGCGCCCGCTCCCGGAGATAGCGCATCCCGACGCTCCCTCTCGGAGAACGAAGACAGCGGTAATAGTACATCCCCGCAAGCCTGTTGATCTCCAGCAGCTGCCCGCGAAGATCGCTGTCCCGCCTCATATCGGGTGTCTCCGATGCCTCCGGAAGCCTGTAGCCGACCCGTTCCGCAAGCGTCTGCACCGCCTCCGAGAAGGTAATGTTTTCGTACTCCATCAGGAATTTGATGGCATCTCCGCCCTTGCCGCAGCCGAAGCAGTAGAAGATCTGCTTCCCCGGCGCCACCGAAAAGGAGGCGGTCTTCTCGCCGTGGAACGGGCAGAGCCCGAAATAATTCGCGCCCTTCTTTTTCAACGCCACATAGCTCCCCACGATATCCACGATATTGACCCTGGAGCGAAGCTCCTCCACCACCTCATCCGGATAATACAAGTTTCCCTCCCTGTTGCTTAATATTTACTCCAGCCTCTCGGCACATAGTATTCGAGAAATTTCTTCGTGCAGTAGTCGTCTGTCATTCCCGCGATATAGTCGCAGACTACTCTCTGTCTCGCCCGGAGACGCTCCCTTTCTGCTTCCTCCCCGCCCGCGGGGAGCGCCGTGAGATAATGCCGGAGCAACTCCCGGTACTCCGCCGTCATCTCCGCCGGATGCTCCATGTAGAAGCGGAACAGAAGCTCGATCACGCCCTTGACCTTCCACTCCTCCTCCTTCGCCTCTCCCCCGGTATAGACGTGCGTAAACATCCACCTCCGAAGTCCCTGCATGCTTCGCTCGATCTCTGTATCCATCCGGAGACAGGGCTTGTCGCGGGATGCGAAAATCACAGCACGGATCAGAGTATTCAGCCTCGCCTTGACGCTGTGTCCCAGTACGTCCGTAAACGCCGCCGGTATGTCCTCCTCTCGGAAGAGCCCGGCACGGATTGCATCATCGATATCATGATTCAGATAGGCGATCTTGTCCGCGAAGCGAACCGCCTGCCCCTCCAGCGTCTGCGGCTTTCCCGAGGTTCTGTGATTCCGTATCCCGTCCCGCACCTCCTTCGTCAGATTCAGTCCCCTGCCGTTCTTCTCCAGCACCTCGACCACCCTCACGCTGTGCTCCGCATGTGAAAAGCCGTCCATGCAGAGCGCATGCAGTACCCGCTCGCCGGCGTGTCCGAAGGGCGTATGCCCGATGTCATGACCGAGCGCGACCGCCTCGGTCAGATCCTCGTTCAGACGGAGAGACTTCGCGAAGGTTCTCGCGATCTGACTAACCTCCAGCGTATGTGTCAGACGCGTCCGGTAATGATCGCCCTCCGGCGCGATGAAGACCTGCGTCTTGTGCTTCAGCCTCCGGAATGCCTTGCAATGCAGAATCCGGTCCCGGTCTCTCTGATAGACGGTGCGAATGTCGTCCTGCGGCTCCTCCCGGTCTCTCCCCTGTGACTCTGCAGAGAGCGCCGCATAAGGGGAAAGGTTTCTCCTCTCCAGCTCCTCCAGTTCCTCACGAATATTCATTCTCGCTCCTCGCTCTCCCGGGACAGAAGCCCGCTTCGGGGAATCGTGTCCTACAGCAGTCCCTGTATGAAAATAATCAGGATCAATGCAGGCAGTATGAAAAGGAAGTAGGGCTTCAGCCAGCGCGGCATCCGAAAGCCCGCTCCGCGGTTGCACTCCGCGAGGTAGTTCTCGAAGCCCCAGCCGAAGCGGCTCACGCAGAACAGCAGATAGACCAGCGAGCCACCCGGGAGCAGGAGATTGCTCACGAGAAAGTCCTCCGTCTCCAGCACATCCCGTCCGCCCAGCAGACGAAAGTTATTCCAGAGATTATAGCCCAGCACACAGGGCAGGCTCGCCAGAAGGAGGAAGAGGCAGTTCAGCAGCACCGCCTTTTTTCGATACCAGCCGAAATTCTCCAGACTGGTGGCGAGCAGGTTCTCGAAGACTGCGATAACCGTAGAGAAGCTCGCGAAGCTCATAAAAAGGAAGAACAGTGTCCCCCAGAGCCTCCCTCCCGGCATATTGACGAAGACGCTCGGCAGCGTCATGAAAATCAAAGAGGGACCGGAGTCCGGCTCCACCTGAAAGCTGAAGCACGCAGGAAAGATAATCAGTCCTGCCACAATCGCCACGAAGGTGTCCAGCAGGGCAATCGTGACCGCCTCCTTCCCCAGCGTATGCTTATCCGACATATAGCTCCCGAAGATCTCCATCGCCGCGACACCGAGGCTCAGGGTAAAGAAGGACTGGTTCATCGCTGCGCTGATCACATGACCGAGCCCGATGCTCCGCACCCTCTCCAGACTCGGGAGCAGATAGAAGGCTGCCCCCGCGGCGGCACCCGGCAGCAGCAGACTGTGCACCGCGAGCACGACGATCAATCCCAGAAGGCAGAGCATCATCCAGGTGGATACCTTCTCCAGCCCCTTCTGCAGCCCCATAGAGCAGACCAGGAAGCCTCCGATCACAACCACCGCCATGCAGAGCGTCATCTCCTCCGGTCTCGCCAGCATCTCCGTAAAGACAGTCCCCACATTCTCCGTCGCCATTCCTTCAAAGGTGCCGAAGGCAAACTTGAAGAAATAGGACAGCATCCAGCCGGAGACGGTAGTGTAGTACATCATCAGCAGATAGCAGCCCAGTATGCAGAACCAGCCGTGAATATGCCAGCAGCTCCCCTTCGGCTCCAGCGCCTCATACGCCTGCACCACGCTCCTGCGGCTCGCCCTGCCAACCGCGAGCTCCATCGTAAGTACCGGCACTCCCATCAGCAACAGAAACAGAAGATAAAAGAAAACGAAAATTCCCCCGCCGTTCTGTCCGACCAGATACGGAAACCTCCACACATTGCCGATTCCGATTGCGCATCCCGCGCTCACCAGAATGAATCCGATTCTGGATTGAAAGCCCTCTCTCCCCATCCCTCTACGCTCTTCCTTTCATCTATGATTGAACAGAAGTTTATCATATTTTCGAAGAAAAAGCACTAAAACGCAGGAGAACCCAGCTAAAAAAGGAGATTTCCCACATTTCTGCGAAAAACCTCCCATTTTCTCACTTTGCGAACGCATTCTCCGCTATGTCTAAATAGCGAATTGCATTCCAGTGTGTCGGTTCCAACGCAATACAGCTCCGAAAGCTTTCCGCTGCAAGCGCATTGTTTCCATAGCCCAGATTGCCGAGTCCGATAAGATAGTGGCAGTGCGCCCTGTTCCGGCGATTCCAGTCCTCGTCAAAAATCTGGAAGTCCGGCAGCGAGACTGCAAAGTATCCGATCCGGACGTCATCCCTCATATGACGCTCCCCGTAATCTATCAGCTTGTTGAAATAAGACTTGCCGGAAACCGGCTCCCCCAGCTTCTGTCTGGCGAGTCCCTTGAAGTAAATCATGTCTGCCGGCTGGTCATTATAGTACATCATTCCCGCCGGCTCGTCTGTTCCGATGGTCGCCGCTTCAAAATACGCCCTCGCCCCCTCCGGATTTCCGAGCGCCTCCTCACAAAGCCCGAGATAGTAGTTCACATGATTATCCTTACTTCCCTCCAGCTTGCCCTCGCCGAGATTCTCCGGATAGCTGCGCGCCTGCAGGAGAAGTGCCTTGGCATCCTCCCAATTCTGCGCCTTCATTTCTTCAAGCACAAGCCCGAGCAGCGCAAATACATACTGGGTTGTGATCTTGCCCTCTCCTCCTTCCCACGGATGGAAATGGTTCTCCATAATGAAATCCAGCGCCTCTCTGTACCTTCCATTAAGGGAAAGCAGGGTTGCATATTCTACCTTGAGATCATCCCGCTGCATAAATACGGAAGCGTTCCGTTCATAATTTTCGAGACGTTTCTCTACCTCCGTATCCAGCTTTTTCAGCAGCTGATCATGCTCCAGGAAGATTCTCGGATTCTCGGGCTCCAGAGCATACGCTCTTTTCATCGCTGCTTTTGCCTTCTCCGGATCCTTTTCTTTATTATAGTAGGCCAGAGACAGGTTCCTCCAGGCAGCTGCAAAGTCAGGTTGCTTCTCTGCCGCTCTTTCCCATGCCCGGATGGCAGATTCATAGACCGTCTTGTCATAGTAGAGGTTTCCAAGAAGGTACCATGCGTTTCCATCCCCCGGGTTGCATTCCACAGCTTTCTTTAAAACCGGAATATCCTCGAGCTTATTGGGGAATACCCAATCCGTCGGGGCTTCGGCGGCAGCTTTGTAGAGCTCCAGCGCCCTTTCCTTCTTCCCCAGAAGCAAGGATATATAAGCCCTGTAATAGTCCAGCATTGCCCAAGGCTCCGTACAGAGCCCCAGTACGGCAAGCGCCTCTCCATAAGCGCCGAATTCCGCATAGTCTCGGGCGATCGAGAGAAAGTTCTCATGGTAATTTCGCGCGAGTCTTACAAGTGCAGCGCGCTCCCTCTCCCCTGTCTCCGCATCAAGATATGCTTTCTCGAGTCTTGACACATAATCAAACGGATCTACCCTGAGATTTTCCGAAATACTCTCCAATGCCTCCTTTCTCCTGCCCAGTCTCCGGAGAAGGTAGGTGCGGAGCCCCCGCGCTTTGACATTGTGTGCATTCTTTACAAGACTCTTCTCCACGAGCTCCAACGCATTTTCATAGTTTCTTCGCCTTGCCTCGATGGCCGCCGCATAATAAAAGCTCATTTCCTGCTGTTCGTTGGACCAGCTCGCCTTGAAGAATGCGTCGAAGGCCTCGTCGTCCCGCCCCTCATAAAAGAGCACAAGTCCTAGATTATAGTACGGCTCCGAATTATACGGATTGGGATTTTTCCATGTGGCGCGTTTGATCGCCGCACGAAAATGCGCTTCCGCCTCCTCGAAGCATCCGCGGCGCAGCAGCAGGAAGCCATACGCGTTGTTGATCCGAATGTCTCCCGGATCCCGCTTCAGTCCCTCCAGATAATACGGATCCGGGCGGTATGTGGCATGGCGGTACTGCTCGATATGAAGGCCGGTGAGATACAGCTCCTCATTGGTCATGATTTCCGACGGATCCTTGGCTGCTTCGGCCGGCTGGGGAAACTCCGGAAGCTTCTTTTTGAGCGGCGTATAGCTGATGAGCTCCCGCCCCTCGGAAAGGACAGCGAAATGAAGCCTCGTCTCGTCCTCTATCGCAAGCTTCACCGTCCTCTCATAGACATTGACGGGACTTAAATGTGCCTTTTCCCTGACCATCACCTCTTCTCCATAGCGAAGTACAAACTCCGCTTCCGGATAGTCTCCGCTTCCGTAGGCGATCATATGAACGCCCCCTTCTGTGAGCTCCAGATTGATTGCCGCCTCTCTGGACGCATTTTTGATCTGCCCCACTGCCTTGTATGGCATGAAATACTGGGTAAAGGTCTTTTCCTCCATCGGCTTCAGCCATGTAAAATCCGGTTGGTTATCGGTGAATACACCGCACATCAGTTCGATATAGGGACCATCGCTGTCAGTGAGGTTCCTATCCCATGCCCGTCCGAAGTCTCCGCAGCCCCAGGTCCACTGCTTCTTTCCCGGAGAGATATGATGATCTGCGATATGCAGAAGCCCTGCTCCCACCTTATAGTCATAGCCCCCCACAAAATCGAAGTCCGATTTCTCTGCCATGTAGGAGGTTGGAACGGGAATATTTTTGTATCTCGAAATATCGACTCCGGCGCTGTAATCATGCTTATAATAAATTCCTGTGGCGATAGGGAATCTGGACACGTCCCGCTTCCCGTGATCCATTACGGCATGTACGTCCGGGGGAAAGATGGATTGGGTATCGTCATTCACCGGAACCGCAGGATTTGCCCACCAGAGGAAGGTCTGCGGCATCCCGGTTCTGTTATACAACTGTCCTCTGATTTCGATATATGCCTTTCCCGGATACAGCGTAAAGCTCGCGCCGCCACGCGTTCCGTACATCTGATCAGTATCGGAAATGCGGCAGGAGACAGAACCGTCAGGATTCTCGCACAGCATATAATCCACCGGCATAAAGGTCGTCGGACGATGATGCTGCGGCCAGTTGAATTCGATTCCTCCGCTGATCCACGGACCGCAGAGCCCTACCAATGCCGGCTTTATCACATGGTTATAATAAACAAAATCATAGCCGTTTGTCTTATCATAGGCTTTCTGAATCCGCCCGCCCAGTTCCGGCAGAATCATCACCCTGAGATACTCATTCTCCAGCCAAACCGCCTTATACCGCTTTTCTTCCTTTGTATCCTTTATCTTTTCGATCACCGGATAGGGATAAATACGCCCAGAACTCCCCTGATAGACCCGCTTCTCCAGGAACATCGGCATTTTATCCGGCTCCCCGATCCCATAGCTTGGAAGTGTTATTTCCTCTTCCCAGATCCTGACTTCTGACATTTCCGTGTCCTCCTTCTCCGCTGCGATTTCGATAAGTCCGGCGGAAACTTTTTCGATTCGCTGATTTTCTTTATAAATAATTTTAATTTCTTGCTTATACTATATATCCATATTATATTTATATCATTAAATTAACTTGCCGTTTCATTTTTAAATCTTGCTTTCAAGGTGCCCAAAATGATCTCTACCGAAAAATATGTGCAGCCCGGCTCTGACTTCTACATTTATACTGCCGGTACCCTCGCGAAGAAGCTGTTTCTCTACCCGATGATTACCGGTTCCTTCAAATACCTTCCCGGCTATCATATCAGTCGAAAGGCCTTTGACAGCTTCCTCATCATGTACATAAAAAAAGGTTATTGCACTGTGGAAACAAACGGCAGGAGCTACCATGCTTATCAGGGAAATGTTGTGCTCATCGACTGCTATTCTCCCCATGCCTACGGAAGCAGCAGCGGCTGGGAGGCGGAATGGGTCCACTATGACGGTGCTGCCGCGCGAGGGTATTTTGAAGCCATCACAGATTCCAGCGGCCCGGTCATTACCCTGAAGGATACCTATCGCTTCGAGAAATACCTTCACAATATCTATCTCAGTTTTCGGAATTCTCTGGCGGTGCGAGAGCCTGTTCTGAATAATTATCTCATCAATCTGATGACAGAGCTCCTGCTGGTTCGTAATCAGGATATCGCAGAGGTCTCCGCCAGCGGTATCATAGACGATACGCTGGCTTACATTACGGAGCATCTTCAGGAAGAGCTGTCTCTGGAGCAGTTGGCCAAGCAGGCATCTCTCAGCAGCTTTTATTTCTGTCGTCTCTTCAAGAAAGAAACCGGCTTTTCTCCCCATGAATATGTCATCGAAGCGCGAATCAACGCCGCCAGATACTTCCTCCAATCTACCAGAATGAGTATCAAGGATATTTGTTTTTCCTGCGGCTTTTCGTCAGAATCCAGCTTCTGCACGACCTTCAAAAAGAAAACCGGTCTGACCCCTTCCCATTTCCGCGCCCATGTCAGCTCTGAACCGCTCTAAGCCGCGAGGCTCCCCCGAGCTTCGCTCGGGGGCATGCAAAAGGCAGTCGATTTTTCGACCGCCCCCTGCTCATCCGTTCCTTTCCTGCCTTATTCCGCGTCTTTCCCCATTTCCACCTTATAGTTTTCAGGCGTGACAATGACCGCATCGACAGCCGTTTCCAATGCCGGCGACCCTCCGCCGATTATCTGATACAGTACCTCTACAGAGCCTTCCCCCACAGATTGGGAGGAAAAATATGCCGCCGCCTTCATACAGGTTCCCTCTGCGCCCTTGGTGTTCCACTCATCCTTTGCCATGTAGCCACCAAGCCCTACTACGCAGGCCTCCTTGTCCAAGCCGGCGGACTCCAGCGCACGGCACGCACCGATGGTTCCTTCCTCATTGGCGCCAGTCACAAGCCATCTCTTAATCTCCGGATGCGCCGTAATGACAGAGGCCGCCGCTGTATTTCCCTTATCCGTCGTTCCATCATAGTCTGCCTTATAGATTTTATCCGGTGCAAAGTCAGGACAGTCTGCCGTAAACTGATCATACTCGCCCTCTGCCCGCGGCACACAGGAGGATACCGTATCCATGGTGAGGAGCAGAAGTCCTACATCATCCTTCCCCACCAGCTCCTTGTCCTTGGCATACTGCGCAAGCCATTTCCCGTTCGCCTGTCCGATCACATAGGCATTGATCCCCACCCAGGGCACCAGCTTATTTCCAGAAGCATCCTGCAGGGCATCGTCCGCTGCAACGATGGGGATTCCTGCTTCCTTCGCCTTATCGACGACCGCCTGCGACATCGTCTGATCCGGAATACATGTCACGATTCCCTTGGCATTATTCGCAATGGCATTGTCGATGGCCTTCAGATACTCCTCCGGATTCATTTTGGCGTCGACATAGGTGAAGCTGTCACCCCTTGCCTCGACAGCAGCCTTTGCCGCGGCACCCTCATCGATGAACCATGTCTGGTCACCTGCCTTATAAATTCCATAGACGATGCCTCCGCCGTTGTCTCCTGCCGCAGCGGCATCCGCAGTCTTTGTATCCGCCGTCTGCGATGCGGCCGTCGTGTCTGCAGCCAACGTAGAGCTCCCCTCTACGGAGCAAGCCGCCAGAGAGCCCGCTATGGCCACTGCCATCCCAAGTGCCATCAGTTTTCCAAGCTTTGTTTTTTTCATTCCTTCCTCCTTTGCGCTTCCTGCGCTGACTGCATAATAGAATTTATTTACTGGATAAGTCCCTGTCAGGCGGCAGAATGGACGCCATGCCTGCATGAGCGGACATTCCAGCAACTGACAGGACTTATCAGAGATTCTTCATGGAAAGTTCCAGAAGCTCTTTCTCCCTTCTTTGCTTGCGGATAAAGTCTGTTGTCAGAGCGAAGAGGAGAAGACCGCCCTTGGCTACATACTGCCAGAAAGAAGGAACATTCACCATGGTAAGCCCCGTATTGAAGGCCTGAATCAGGATAATGCCCAGAATCGTTCCGCTCATATCACCGACGCCCCCGGCGAAGGATACGCCCCCGAGGATGACCGCTGTGATGGCATCGAACTCAAGGTTTACATTGGCTGCCGGCTGCCCAGAATTCATACGGGCAGAGAAAATGATGCCGCCGACGGCACAGAGCGCGCCCATCATTACAAAAGATGTCGTGATGATACGCTGCGGATTCAGCCCCGCAAGCCGCGCGGCTTCCTGCGAGCCTCCGATCGCGTAAACAGAACGTCCGAATTTCGTCTTGGCAAGCATGATGCCGAAAATCACAATAGCAATCAGCATGATCCATACCGAGAGAGGAACGTTCAAAATACGGAGCTTTCCGAGGAGCAGATACGTCGGATTTGCGATTGCCACCGGCTTTCCACCGCAAAGAATATAGGCGAAGCCGCGAATGACGGACTGCGAAACCAGTGTCGCAATGAAGGCCTCCAGCTTAATCTTGTTTACCATGAAGGCGTTGCAGAAGCCTACCAGCATTCCTGCCAGAACCGTAATGATACAGCTTATCAGAAACGAAACGCCAAGACTCACCAGAGTCGCGGCCAGCACGCCCGCGAAGGCCGCCAAGGATCCGGGCGACAAATCATTCTGCCCCGCAATAATAAGATACGTATGTCCGATCGCCACCAGTCCCACCAGAGAGGCCGCAATCAAAATATTGATCATATTCGTCACAGAAAAGAAGTTTCTGTTCAGTGCCGTAAATAATACAAATACTGCGGCAATGGCCGCGAGAAGAACGAGCTTGTCTCCACTGATCTTTCTTTTTTTCATGCTTCCTCCACCTTCCCGATCATAGCGAGACTAAGAAGTCTTGTCTCTGTAGCCTCTTCTCTTGTGATCTCGCCTGCGATCTGCCTTCCCTTCATGACGAGGATCCGGTCAGAAAGCCCGATGACCTCCGGAAGCTCGGAAGAGATCAGAATGACGCCGATCCCCTGCTTCGCAAACTGACATATCATGTTATAAAACTCGGATTTCGCACCGACATCGATGCCTTTCGTAGGTTCATCCAGAATCAAAACCTTGGGTTTCGTGCTGATCCATCTGGCAACGATCGCCTTTTGCTGATTGCCTCCGGAAAGCTCAACGATCTTCTTATCCGGCGACGGCGTTTTGATCCGGAAATTTCGGATCCCTTCCTCCGCGACCCTTTTTTCCGCCTCGGTATCCACAAATCCGATCCTGTTGGCATGTCTGTCCAGAAGAGAAATATTGATATTGTCGGACACCGAGAAATTCGCGAGTATTCCCTGCAGCTTCCGATCCTCCGGCACGAGAACGATCCCCTGCTCCATAGCATCATGGGGCGAATGGATACGAAGCTTCTTTCCCTCCAGAAATACCTCCCCGGATTTCATCCTGTCGGCGCCGATGATGGCGCGCATCAGCTCAGTGCGTCCCGCCCCTACCAATCCGGAAAAACCCAGAACCTCGCCCCTCCTCAGCACAAAGGAATTGGGCTTGACATAGTCTGAGGAAACGCCCTCTGCCTCCAGAAGGATCTCGCCGATCTCCTTTTCTCTGTCCAGACTGCGGTAGATATCTCCCAGATCACGGCCCACCATCATTCGGATCATATCCGACTGTGAACATTCACCTGTCTTTACCGTGTCTACATAGCGTCCATCCTTGAAGATTGCGACCTTATCGGTGATCTCCGCAATCTCCTCCATCCGGTGAGAAACATATATGATGATCTTCCCCTCTGCCTTCAGCTTGCGGATGATTTTGAACAACGTTTCGATCTCGGCATCCGAAAGAGATGCCGTCGGCTCGTCAAAAGCGATAAGCTTGAGATTCTCCCTGGAATAGGCCTTCATGATTTCAACCATTTGCTGATAGGCGATGCTGAGATCCTTTACCTTCGTCTCCGGACGGATCGAAAGCCCGAAATCATCTATAATTTTCTGCGCCATTTCCCCGGCTCTCACCGTATCGATGATCCCGAATTGATTGGTCGGCATTCTTCCGAGATAAATGTTTTCTGCGACACTGAGTTCAAGCAGGATCTGACGTTCCTGATAAATGATAGAGATTCCTTCCTCTATGGCCTCATGCGGGCTTCGGAAGTGCTTCTCCTCCCCATCCATAAGATAGCTGCCGGAGCTCGGCTGATAATCGCCGTTCAGTGTCTTAAGCAGCGTGGATTTCCCCGCGCCGTTCTCTCCCAGAAACGCAAGCACCTCGCCGGAATACGCTTGAAAGGAAATATCATCCAATGCCTTGACACCCGGAAAAAATTTGGAAATATGCCGGAATTCCAAAACGTGTCCCATGCTGTCCTCCTCTATATTTTGGGGCTTCTTCTCTCTCGCGGTCTTCCGCTCAGCTGTTTCTATTCTAATGCAGTCTCCGCTAAAAATCATTGTCCGCATTTGCCGAATAGTTTATAAATCTTGCTCTCATAGAGAAATTTGAACATAAACGAAGATTTTTGCTCTATACTAAAAATCGAATAATACTGCGAGGAAAATCACTTTGAAATTGGATATTTTAACAGATAAAAAACGAGATTCTCGGATCCTGCTTCGTACTTTTACCGGCAGCGGTCTGCTTGTTATGCTCTCTACTCTGGGCGCGGCAATTCAAAAAATTGCCATCCCACTGCCGAATACGGTCTCTGCTTATCGGGATCTTACGCTCTGCTATCCGGACGACGAGCAGCTCCTCTCCTCCGGCTCCTATGCCGGACGCACACTCGCGCCGAATGCCGGCAGGATCCGAGACGCGCGGCTTCCCATCGACGGTCGAAGCCTTCCCCTTCTCCCTAACGAGGGACAGCACCAGCTGCACGGGGGAGCGCACAACCTTTCCCTGACTGACTGGCGCGTGAAAGAGGTCGAGGAAGCTCTCGATCATGTGGAGGTATGCTTCGAAGCCTTTCAGCCGGACGGTCTGGATGGCTATCCGGGAAACCGAAGCTATCAGGTACGTTACCGAATCGAGGATACCAACTGGATCCTCATCCGCTATACTGCGGTTTCCGATAAGCCTACCTATATAAATATGTCAAATCACTGCTATTGGAATCTCCGCGGCATTACAGAGAATGCCGGAGTCGATGGGGACGCGCTTATGCAGGAGCTGGAAATCTGTGCCAATGCTGTGGTGCTGAATGATTCGTGCAATATTCCGCAGGATATCGTCCCTGTCGCCGGTACTGCCTTTGATTTCCGTTCTCCGGTGACGCTGCACCGCAGGCTCCGTCCGGCTGTTCCGCATAATGAGCGCACGAAGCGTCAGCTTTCCATAGGCCGCGGCTACAATAATGCCTTCCTCCTCACTTGTCCCGACCTTAGGCGGAGGCTTCGAGGCATCTCTCTTCCTTATTCTCTGAAAAAGGCCTGTGTCCTGCGAGATCCCCTCTCCGGGCTGCAGATGACCATGATGACCGATTCCCCTGCCCTGGTTCTCTATTCCGGCGGCTTCCTGCATCCTCCATCCTCTGCGATCGCATTGGAGGCACAGGATATCCCCGATATCGGAAATCTCATGCCGGAGCGCATGCTTCTGACCGCCCCGGAACATCCGTTCCACAGGGAAATCCGATTCCATATCGTATAGGAGCACCGTATAATCAGCTCTGTACGAAGATATTTCCCTTTCAGCCAGCATCTAATAAGAAAAACCATAACGAAGTGTGAATTTCGTTATGGCACATGAAGCCCCGAAAGCATATAGAAGTCTGCCAATTCCTACGAGAGTCTCTTTTTGGCGCATAGCAGTAACACATACTCCATGAATAAACCAATGCTTCTATAACTGAAAAATCTGCCGAGTCAGCTCTGACTCGACAGATTTTTTATAGGCCTTTATTTCTTTCTCCTTCTCCGGAATACGACGATCCAGCCTGCCAGCCCGGAGGCTGCCGCCGCGAAGAGCAGCGCCATCCGCGTCATCTGGCTTCTGTCGCCCGTTCGGATCCTCCTGCTCGCCCCGAGTACCCTCTGTACCAGAGGCTCCGCGAACTCACGAACTGCGCCGAGCACCGCGCCCGGGAGCTTTGCCGCACGCTCTGCGCCGAATACGCTCCGCCGCGGCGTATCCGACGTACCGCCGCCGCCACCGCCTCCGCCACTTCCGCTGCCGTTATCCTGCGGCTGGCGGTAGGTATTTATGAATTCCGGAGCAGAGGCTTCCGGCAGCACAGAGGAATCGGTATGCTCTGCCGTATCGGTATCCGCCCTGTGAAGCGTCGTCCTATAGTCCCAGATCCCGTTCCCGTCCTTCCGAAGCTCCACTGTCCAATGGTATACCGCCGGGTCGTAAACGAAGCTCCCTGCCCGTTCGCTCGCGCTGTTCGGAAGCTCCGTGATCCGATAGCTGTAGCTTCCCTCCTTCCGGAACGGAATCGTGCCGAAGGGCTGCTCCAGCTTCGCCACGCTCCGGACCGCCTCGGTATTTTCCTTTCCTTCGTAGACCGGGAGGGGCTCTGTTCCGTTCTCTCCCTCGATCCGGAAGCGGAAAGTGATCGTATCCAGACGGTCTCCCGCATCTCCCGTGATCGTCTTTTTCGGATTCGGAGCGTCTACCGGGATCGCCTTGATCAGACCGGCGTCATAGATATTTGCCCTCTCCTCCTCTGCTTCCGGCGTCGCTGAAGCGCTCGCCGTCCTCTGATCCGCCGCGGCATCGAAGCGCATGTTCCCCTTCTTTGCCGTGAATTCCATATAGGCGTCCTCCGTCCCTGGATCCTCCGACGGATTGTGCACGACGATACGGCAGTTGTCTGCTTTTCCGGAGCCCGCAGTGCCATCCTTCAAACCATTGAAGCGATAAGAGCCATCCGCATTTGTCTGTGTCGTCATACGAAGGACAGGGGAACCTGCGGAGATATCGAAGAGCTCTACCAGCGCCCCGGAGATCCGCGGCTCTTCCGCATCCATGACGCCGTCGCAGTTCTGATCCTCCCATACCGTTCCGCCCAGATACCCCGGCGTGAGCATCGCCGCCACTGCCTCCCCCGCTGCCCAGGAGGTGCTCTTCCGATAGCTTCTCAGGAAGTACGGTCTCCAGACATTCTTCTGGTACATCTGTTCCGGCTTCGTCTGCGTGGTATCCACCGTCAGATGGAACACTGCATCGAAGGAATCCCCGTTTACGATTTCCTCCTTTCCCTCTGTACCGATCCACTCCAGCTTCACGAGGTTGACTGCATTCCAGTCCGCGGTTTTCCATGCCGCCGTCTCACTCTGCGCGATCCACGGATACCCGCTGCCCTCCCATTTCTCATACGTTCCGGTCGGATGTACATTTCTGGCATAATAGACCTTGAAGCCCTGCGGAACATCCTGAAGCGCATTCGCCAGACGCATGGAGAAGCGGAACGCTCCGTCCGGTGTGAGGACAGAGCCCCAGTTCTCACCCTCCTTCGGTACCGGCCAGTACATCGTCAGTCCGGATACCGGAAGGCTGGTCTCATTTTTCACATTCAGTCTGTAGTCGGCATCCTTATACATCCCCATAACCGACGCATCCGTCTCATCGAAGGTGCGATACCGATCCTCCGTCTCCACAGACTGCTTCGCGGCGGAGCTGACCGCCAGTCCCTCCGACGCAGTCAGCGTCAGAGTATGCATCCGCCCCAGCTTCTCACCCGCAGGATTTTCGCCGATGCTCCGCAACGCAAATACATCGTCGTATACCGGACAGTTGTGCCCGTTCGGAACATAGTCGATCGGCACCTTCGCGTCGTCCCGATACTCGACCCAGAAGAGATCGTCATAGCTTCCGGCAGGGTCGGAGAGCTTCGGGGAATAATCGAAGCTCAGCCATACGCCATTGTACTTGTCGCCCGTAGCGTAGGGCGTATTCCTGAGGCTTTTCGAGGTAATGACGTTTCCGCCGATGCGGCGGGCGTCATAGCGCTCCTGCTCCCCTGTAATTTCGCTAAAGTCCAGACGGTACAGCTTCGCCTTCGGATACTTTTTCAGCAGGCTCCCGCTCGGCATACGCTCCTCGATCTTCGGCTGCGGACCCGGATTTTCAATATCATCATATCCGCTGCCGGCATACTGCTTCTTCCTGACCAGCAGCTTCCCATTCGTGCTGTAGTGCATCCGGATGTTCTCATACGGCTCTCCGAACGGGCTGATGAGATAGATCGCATCTACATCCTGCGCGTTCATCTCGCTCCAGTCATGGAAATGCAGCATAGTGCTGTAACGATTCTTCACCGTTCCGGTCTGGAAGGCAAGTTTCTGGTCATAGTCCCGGTTGTTGCCGCCGACCAGCGACTTCCCTTGGAGTCCGTTATTTGCCCTCCCGACGATATCCGCATAACGGGAATTGGAGCCCTTTCCGCGGTTTTTTGCGTCCCCGGGGACAGGCGGCTGCTCCGGCTTCTGGTTCGCGATCACGAGCTCCGACTCGATCTCGCTGTTCCTCCCCTGCGGATATGCCCCATCAGAGAGCACATTGGCATAGAACTCATAGCTCTCTGCCTTACTGTGATTCCCTTTGTTTTTGTATTTCTTGCCATCTCTTCCGGCATCCTCCGACAGATAGCACTGCGCCGGAATCGTAGAGATGTCGAAGCGGAGCTCCTTTAAATAAATGTCGCTGTTTCCGCGTACGCCGCCGAAGTCCGTGCGGTTGACACGGTTGTCCGTCCCTGTATAGTCCTGCCAGTCCGTGATCTCTCCCGTTCTGCTGTTCCAGAGCTTCGCCTGCACCTTGGTGATTTGGTACTCTTCACCCGAAGCCGGGATCCGCTGCTCCGTGACGCCGATCGCTCCGCTTTCCTTATGGTCGTAGCGGATCGTCACCGTCTTCGGCGCGCTGTCTGCCGTTCCGCGGTTTCCGATAAGGAAGTAGCCCGCCTTTCTCTCCTGCCGGTGCTCATAGCCCGGCGCACCCAGATAGAGCTTGTAGACTCCGTCCGCCTCATAGCCGTCGGTCAGACGCTCCCCATTATCATAGGCGGTATTGACGAAAACCTCCTCGTAGTCTGCGGAAATCCGATAACGAAGAGACGGGTACTTCCCGGGCTCATAGTTCTCATATTCGTTCTCCGCATAGTCTCTCCCGTAGTAGCGCACCTTGACATCAGAAACCGCGACCTTTACCTCATACCCGTCACGGAATTTCACTGTGTCCGGAAATTTCCAAATCGGGCTAACCTTCAGCTCATAGGGTGATACGATCTTGTCCCGGATGGTCCAGGTATAGCCTGTCATTCCGGCAGGAACGGTATAGCCGTTTTCCGTCTGCTGTCCGCCTGTGGTCACGGTATACTTCGCATCCGCGAAATCGGCGGCATTTCCCTTATTGGAAGGATTGCCGAAGCCTGCAAACTCAGCGCCCTCCGGCACGGTGTAGGTAATCGAATACAGCCGGTACGCTGCGGCGTTGGTATAGAGCCCGCCGTTCGGCAGCGGCAGGACCTGGAAGATCTCGCTGCCGCTCATCTGTCCGCCGAGCGGGATGTCCGGTCCGTATGCCGCCTTCCAGCTCAGGTCATAGCGCTTGCTCTCCTCGTTCTGCATCGTCAGCCGATCAAGCTGTACCTCCTGTACAGCTCTGCCGTTGATGAACTGGGTGATCTTCAGCGGAATGCTGTGCGATTTCTTCATGGAAATCTCGTCATAGAACCAGCCGATCCCGCTCTCCCAGAGGCCGCTGTGCCGCGTCACCGCCCAGGAGGTCGTGATCGGGATGCTGCATTTCACGCGCTTCGCATCGTTTTCCTCTCCGAGGCTGTGGAACTGCAGCGTGAGCGTGCCATTGTACATATCCTGCCCGAGCACTGTCTCATTTTTCTTCGAAGCGAGGGTCTGCTCTGCCGGCGTGATTGTCCCCTTCAGGGTTGCATCCGTACCCTCTACGACATAGATCCTGTTATAATCCGTGCGGAATGAGAGCCCCTTCGGGATACTGACCTCTATCGTCTTATCCCTTCCTGCGCCGAATTCCGCCTCTATCTCGAGGCGCATCGTGCTTTGGTAAGGAATATTCGTGACCTCGCTTTCCCCCTCCCCGAGCAGATCGACTGCTCTGGTCTTCGTCACATTATTTTCTTTATAGGTATAGCTGAGGCTTGCCTTACGGAGATAGCTTCCCGTCTCCTCTTTGGCGCCGATCACGGTGCTGAAGCCATTCAGTGAGAACACGGCGGCGCCGTCCCGGAGCCGAATCTCCTGCTCCGCATCCACAGCGGCCTCTCCCTTTCGAACCGCCTCTACGATCCCCTCCATCGCAGCGGTATCGAGCCTGCCTGCGTCGTCCATCAGGTCCTGCCGGACATGAACGAGGCGCAGCGCCTCCTCACCGATATCCTCCTGTCCCGTCAGCGTGACCTCTACGGTCTCCCCCTCCGGAAGCAGGTACTTCTCTCCGTCCGCTACGATCTTCAGATCATAGGCAAAGAGCGGTGCACGCCGCGGCTCTGCCTCCGTCTTCGCAGCAGACAGAATCTGCGCGGCGAGCCCCAGCGGAAGCTCGGCGACAAGCAGCCTCGCATCCTGCGGGAAGCCGGACTGCGCGCCGCGAACCGTAAAGGTCTTCCCGCCGAGCTCCGCGGTAAGTACGCTCTGCCTCTGCTCCTGCAGCGCCGAGAGAGTATACTGTACGAGCGCAGCGGATGCCACGCCCTCCCAGACAGACGCGTCCGCCTTGAGCTCCTCCCACGCTTCCCGCCGCTCCGAGAAGAGCGCCCGATCCATCTCAGTCAAGGCCGCAGCGCTCGGCGCGGTCTCTGTCCCGTCGGAAGGCAGCACCTTGTCTGCGACATTATCCTCCCCTGCAGTCTGTCCCGCGCTGTCAAGTCGCTCCGCCTCTTCCCTGAAATCCGCCGACTCCGCATGATCCGAGACTGAAGAGCTGCTTTCCTCTTTCTTTTCGGATTCCTCCTTTTTTTCTCCTTCCGGAATCTCCTCTATCGCTGTATTCTCTTCTTCCGCGATCTTTTGCTTTTCTGCCCCCGCTTCGCCGCCCTCCGCTGCTTCCTCTTCTTTCCGCGAAACGCCTTCCTCTCTTTCCGAAGCCGCCTCTGTCTTCTCTCGCCTGTCTGCATCCGCGTCTTCCGAAGCGCCGTTCTTCTCTTCCGCCACGGCATCCGCCTTCTCCGATGTCTCCGAAACAGCTTCCGTATTGATTTGCGGCGCGGTTTCCTCTTCCGCCCGCTGCGAGGGCAGCGCTGCCTCGTCAGATGCCCCGGTATCCTGCATCGTCTGTCCTGCCGCTTCCCCTGCGGGCTCTGCCTGTTCCGCCGGCAGCTCCGAAGCGGAGCTCCGCATCGACACTTCCGAACTCGAAGCGAGTGTCTGCTCTCCGCTTCTCAGGCTGCGAAGCACTGCGTTCTTCGCCCTTTCTCCGCTCTGCACCGTGATCACCTGCCCCAGCGCCTTTCCGTTCCGGAAAAGCTGGTAGCGAAGCGGCTGCTCCGTATTTGTATTGCCAAAAAGCACTGTGATCCGCTCTCTGCCGGACAGCTGATAGGTTTCGTCCGTGCTGCCCGCCTCCGCCTCTGTGAACTCCGGGAAGCCATGGTCATAGAAAAGCTCGAGCAGCTCCCCGAAGCGAGAGCCTGCCTCATAGAGCACGACCTCCTGCTTATCCAGCTTCCGGAACCAGCTGCGAAAAAGGGCAAATGGGGCGCGCTTTTCCGCTTCCCCGCCGCGCTCTTCCTTCTCCACAAAGAAACGAAGCTCTCCCCCGGCCTCCTCGAGCAGCGAAAGTGATGCTGCGCCGCTCTCCGAATCCCGAGAAAAGAGCTCCAGCTCATAGAGAGGCGCACGGTTCTCCGCCGTACCCTCCCTCTCATCCGGACTGTAAATGCCGCCCAGCTCCGCCGGCTCTCCCTCGTCGATGGCACGCTGTGCCGCCGCATACAGATCCAGCTTCGAAAGCTCAAGCGCAATGCGGTTCCCGCTGACAGAAAGGAACTCGCTCTGTCCTTCCTGCGCCTCCGATGCCGACACAGTGTCCGCATATACCGCTCCTGCATTGGAAACAAGCATCAATGCGCTCAGCGCCAGCGCGCCGAGTCTCCTGTATCTCTCCCTCTTTGCCACAAGCGTCTCCTGTTCTCCTCTGTTCTGCCTCCGATCTTTGATCGGGGGAGCCTCGGGGTTTATCGCAGGGCTTGTCCCTGCGATGCCCCTTTACTCCTGCTCAACCTATTCTCTCTTTGCAGTGCATCCTGCGCACGCAAATATCTCCCTTTTGTATCTGTTCATTATAACATACACATATTTTAAAAACAATAATATTTATCATTATGAGTCAATGCGGGCTTCGAAACAATAGAAAAAGCGGGATTACGCACCGGCTTATGCCATAGGAGGCACTTTATCAGAGTCACCGTATCCGCGCGAAGAGAGAGCGCAATGCGTGACGGGAGGATAGCGCTTTAACGAAAAAAGACCCCAAAGAGCTGTCCTCCTCGAAGTCTCCTTCTCTCTCGATGCGACGGGATTCGAACCCACGACCTCTGCGTCCCGAACGCAGCGCTCTACCAAACTGAGCCACGCATCGTTTCGTCGCAGCTCACCGCTGCAACGTATGGTATCTTATCATCTATTCCAGGCTCTGTCAATCAGATTTTCTGTATTTCAGCCAAAACTTTCGAGCCGCTCGAAGAAGCCCGGGAAGGAGATCCGGATACAGTCCGCGTTCCGGATCATCACGCTTCCCCCTGCCTCCATGCAGAGCCCCAGCACCGCGAAGGACATGGCGATGCGGTGATCTCCGAAGCTCTCAACCACAGCGGAATGCAGACCGCGCCGGCTGCCCTTCCCATGGATCACCATACCGTCCTCTGTCTCCGCCGCATCTATGCCGAGGCGGCGCAGTCCCTCACACATCGCAAAGATGCGGTTCGACTCCTTCACCTTGAGCTCTGCGGCATCCCGGATCACCGTCGTGCCCTCTGAAAGCGCCGCGGCGGCAGCAATGACCGGCAGCTCGTCGATCAGCGCCGGAATCAGCGCACCGGAAATCTCTGTCCCATAGAGCTTCGAGGAGCAGACGCGGAGATCCGCGATCTCCTCCCCGCCGGAACACTGTAAATTCTCGATCCGGATCTCCGCGCCCATGCTCCGATATACCCGGAGGATCCCGTCCCGGGTCGGATTGACGCCCACATTCCGAAGCAGCAGCTCGGAATCCGGAAGCAGCAGCGCCGCAGTAAGGAAGTATGCCGCCGAGGAGATATCCCCCGGAATCTGCAGGATTCCCTCCGGCGCACAGAGCACCTCTGTCGGCTGCACAGTGATCACCGCGCGGCCGTCCGGAAAGATACGGCTGTCCACCGAGGCCCCCATCGCCTGAAGCATCCGCTCCGAATGATCCCGCGAAAGGAACGGCTCCTCTATGGTTGTCGCACCGCCCGCATAGAGACCCGCGAAGAGCAGCGCCGACTTCACCTGCGCGGACGCAACCGGAGAACGGTAGCGTATCCCATGCAGTGTGCGTCCCTCGATCAGAAGCGGCGCGCAGCCATTGCCCCGCACAGACCGGATCTCCGCGCCCATCTCGGAGAGAGGCTCCGTGATGCGGCGCATCGGACGTCTCTGTATGCTTTCATCCCCCGTCAGCCGGACAGAGAAGTCCTGTGCCGCAAGGATACCGGAGAGAAGCCGCATCGTCGTTCCGGAATTCCCGCAGTCCAGCGCTACCTCCGGACGGCGAAGCCCGCGCAGCCCTCTGCCGCGGATCCAAAGCTCCGTCTCATCCGGAGACAGCCGGATCTCCGCGCCCATCGCCCGGAGGCACTGTATCGTAGACAGGCAGTCCGCGCCATGCAGGAAGCCCGCCGCATGCGTCTCCCCCTCCGCGATCGCCCCCAGCATCACCGCGCGGTGCGATATGCTCTTATCGCCGGGAACCGTCAGCTCCCCCCGAAGCCCTCTGCCTCTTCCGAAAACCGCTCTGTCCATCAGTCAATATAGCCCTTCATGCGAATGTAGTCCGTCATCAGCTCCTCCATCTCGTCATAGTCGATGCGGGACGCATTGATCATCAGGTCGTAGTTATCCGCCTGCATCCAGTCCTCTCCCGTATAGTATTTATGGTACTCCCTGCGCTCTCTGTCAATTTTCTTGATCCGCTTGAGTGCCTCCGCCTCATCGACCTTCAGATAGTCCATCGCCCGGCGGATCCGCGTGACGAGGTCGGCATAGACGAAGAAGTCGACATGCTCCGGGATCCCCGCCTCGGAGAGGATATAATTGCCGCAGCGTCCGGCAATAATGCAGGTCTCCGCCTTCGCGATCTCACGGATCACCTCCGCCTGGAAGCGGAAGAGATTCTCCGGCGTCACGATATTGTCATCCGTCTTCGGCTTGCCAATGTCCGGCGTCAGATTGTCAATGATTCGGTAGATCAGATTGTTGCCCGCCTTTTCGTCCGCCAGCCGGAAATACTGCTCCCCGATCGCGGTCTTCTCCGAGGTCAGCTTCAGAATATCGCTGTCATAGAAATGGATACCGAGAGACTTCGCCAGACGCTCCCCAACCAGCCTTCCGCCGGAGCCGTACTGTCTCCCGATCGTAATTACAAAATGCTTCTTCATCATGCTCTGCCTCTCTTTCTTACCGACCGCGCCGGACAGATTCCCCGCCATTTTTCCTCAAGCAGACAGGCGCGGTCCTTCGGCATTCCCTGTCCCTGCCCCGCAGACAGGACTCTGGTATCAGTATAGCAAAAAGCGCGGATAGAATAAATATCCGCGCCCCACTTTTTCCTCCCGACGATGCTTAGGGAAACAGCGCCCGGCAGCGTGCTTCGTCGAAGCAAAAGCGCGGAAGCCCCTCTGTTTCGATCCGATAGAGCGCATGAGCGGCGAGCTGCTCCGCCGCCTGCTCCAGATCCCGGCAGCCAGGACAGCCGCCGTATTTCTCGAGCAGCACCTCCACCGCTTCCTCCTGCACGAGGCACTCCTCCTCTCTCATTCCCAGTCTCCGGAGCGTCCGCGGCAGGGCAAAGCGCCGGAAGATGGTGCGTTTCTCCTCCCTGCTGTAGTCCGGCAGCTCAATGACGGCAAAACGGGTCATCAGCGGGTCACTGATCTTCGACTTGTCGTTCGCTGTCGCGATCGGATAAACACCGGAGGTCGGAATCACGCATTCGACATAGTTGTCGGTGTAGCCGAGATTGTCGAGCAGCGTAAGCAGCGCGTCCGCCGGATTCCCATTGCTGCCGCTGCCCTCCGCCTTATCCAGCTCGTTGATAAGGAAGACGAGGTTGGAGCTCCCCGCCTCGGCAAATGCCTCCATGATCCGCCCCGGCTTCGCATTGGCATAGAGACGCGGGCTTCCGGTCAGCGCCTCCGCATCATGGATCGCACTCATATCCAGCGCCGTCCACGGCAGTCCCAGGATACGCGCAACCGCATAGGCAATCTGCGACTTCCCGGTTCCCGCCGGACCGACCAGCAGAAGCCCGTATGCCGGAAGCGTGTGCGTCCGATTGATCTGAATGATGGTCTCTATGATCCGCTGCTTCACCCGCGTGAGCCCGTACAGCTCCTCATCCAGGATCTGCCGCGCCCGCACCGGATCGATCGGCGGGAAATAGCTTCCCTGCCATGAAACGCTGAGCATCATGGACAGCGCACGCTTGCTGTGCCGCTTCTCCTCCGGGCTGACATCTCCGGAGGAGAGCAACTGCAGGTTCCGCCGCGCCCAGAGGCGGATCTGCCGCGGAAGCGTATCCCCTGCCGCGTGGAGAAAGTCCGTCATCTCCTGCGGATCGGACAGCAGGAAGCGGTTCTGCTTTTCCTCAGGACTGTCCGCTTCCTCCGTCTCCGCTGTTATCCCCCGAAGAGAGAGAAGCCTCGAAAGCATCAGCTGCAGGAGGGCATCCCCCGCTACAGGCTCCATGCTCCGGAGCCGGGCGTCTATGATGCGGAGCCGGTATACGGCAAAGCCTGCCTCCGTACGCTTCCCCGACAGCCGGAGCATCGTCCCATTCTCCCCGAGCCAGTCCACGAGCTTCCGGAAGCGGCTGTCCAGAGAGAGGATATCTGCCTGCCCCTCGCCGCCGTCCCGCCGGATATAATGGAATGCCGTCCGACGTCCCTCGCCCGGGAAATACCCGCACTCATGATGCCGGAGCTCCTGCTCCTTCTCGGATAAAACAAGCAGCGGATGCTCCGCATCCGCTGTCTCTGTCTCCCCCTGAAACAAAGTATAGGTTACTGCGGCAGTCTCCCGCTCCGTCTCCGCCGCTCTGCAAAAATCATACACTCTGTCTGCCATGCTCTGCCTTGATCCTCCTGCGCCGCCGGTTCAGCCGATCCATGCCTTCTGGAAGCCTGCACAGAGCGACTCCGCCCATTCCCGCTTCGGAAGGTTCTCGCTCCATTCCTTCGGAATCGCCTCGTAGCGATATGCCGCACCGGCAATCGCGCCGGTCACCAGCGCCAGTCCCTTGCCGCCGATGGCGAAGGCTTCAATGACCGCCTCCTGATAGTTCGTCGTATTCAGCAGACACCAGAGCGCATTCTCCAGCGTTCCTGCCGCGTCGCCGCTCTCCGGCAACGCACCGTTGTCCAGCTCCCGAAGCGCTGTGATGTCCAGAATATGCCCAAGCTCCGGCAGCGCCCTCGTCATTTCGTCATAGTCTGCAATGGACTCCCGATGCGCCTCCAGTGCCTCCCGGTTCATCTCCTTCTCTTCCTCGGACATTCCCTCCTCGTCCTCCTGCATATAGAAGAGACGCGCCTCATTGACCGCAGCCGCGAGCTGCTGCTCCAGATCCTCTCCGCCGCGCTCCAGAAGCAGGTTCCGGAGCATCAGTGCGAAAATCTCTGCCGTGAGCTTCACCCTGCCGTCATTCTGAAAGAGCTGCACCGCCTGATGCAGCATCGCGCGATCCGTATCGCCGAATTCATGACCCCTGCGCACCAGCAAGAGTGCGAAGGGCAGCATCCTTTGCAGCGACTCATCGCTCTGATACCCGTCCCCGCTCTCGCCGCAGAGCAGCGGGCTGACGCCCCGTGCATTCTTCATCACCGCGGACTCGAAGCACCTGCCGCTGTTCTCCGGCGCTGTGCCGTCTGCACTGTACGCGCCGTGCATCCGCTGTCGGAAGAAGCGATCCATCATATCCTCGAAGTCAAGCTTCTTCTGCTCGTTCAAACTGTCCAGCTCCGCGAAAAGCAGTGCGCCCCCCTGCTCCCACTCGCCCATCTTCAGCCCCTCTACGGACGGACACGGGTTCTCCTTTTTCCGGCTCTCATACTCCAGACTGTTGCCGACTACCGCGCCGAGCAGCGCGCCCATTGTCCGCATTTCCCGCGTCTCCAGCGCGGCGCGGCGCTGCTCCGCCGTCTTCTCCATATCCTCCGCCTTTAAGATCCAGTCAAGCAGACTCCGGTTCAGCAGGAAGCGCTGTCCCCAGGGATTGATGAGCACGCCGTCCAGTCCCGCATCCGTCCCGAGCTGCTGCCCGCTGTGGAGGATGTCCCGCAGCGGCATCGCGATTACGCCGGTCTCATTCTTCCCCTTGCGGATCTCCTCGCCCCTCGTGAATACGGCGAGAACGGTCTTGCCGTCCGAGGTCTTCAGCCGATTCAGAAAGAGCCTGCTTTCCGATGTCAGCTGCTCCGTCTGCTTCGCCTCTCCCTCTGCCCGTGAAACGGCAACCAGAACCTGCGCCTGCCGGCTCATCCCGTTCAGGATCGAAGCGAGCACCGCCTGCAGCTCTCGCCTAAGCCCCGGTTCCTTCTCCTCATCGGAAAGGTTCCCCGCTTTCCCGCGCTCGATCTCCTCATAATACCTCGAGATCGCGAGCTCCAGCTCGCCGTTCTCCTTCATCTTCTCCTCGAGATGGTTCTGGCGGTCCTGATTCAGCAGTACCTGCATCGCCTCCCGTACCAGAATGAAATTCTCCCCCCATGGGTCAATCGCCAGCCCCGCGACCTTCTCATTCTGCATCACCGTCTCCAGAATATTCCGAATCGGCAGCACGATCGCCGTCGTGAGCTGCCCCCTCTCCCTGCCCTTCGCCTGCTCCTTCTCGCTGGTGAAAGCAACCGCGTAGCTCTTCCCGTCCTGTGTATTCAGGAGGTTCATGGAGATCCGGAATGCACCCTCGGTATTGCCGATCGGCGAGGCCGCCATCAGCATCCCGGTGCCCTTCTGCAGCTCTCCGGAAATCGTCTCGAAAACCCGGTTCAGCTGCTTCGGATCCCTTCCCTTCTTAAACTGCTCTATCTCTCTGCTGATCCGGTAGGAGTCGTGAATCAGCTTCTCCGCTTTCTCTTCCATTCTGCCATCCTCCATTGTCCGCGTCTTCTTGCTCTGCGGACAGTGCGCCGTTCTGTGCAAAGGGCGCGAAATAGTCATACCTTATCAGTATAGCAGAAAAAGCGTATGCCGTCTATGCTCAGAGCGCGATGACGATCCCCTGATCGTTCGCATAAACCGTGGCGACGCCCTGCGCGTTCGTGACGATCAGCTCCCGAAATGTCGCGAGACGCAGCAGCTCCTGCTTCACAAACTCCGCCCGCTCCGGCGCATCGACATGCGTGATCACGACACGGAGCGCCTTCGTCGCCTCCGCGCCGCCGGCACGCTCCACCGCGAGCTCTGCCATCCTCCGGAGCGCCTTATTCATTCCACGCTGCCTGTCGAGCTGAACAATGACGCCATTCACCGCGCCCATGACCGGCTTAATATTGAGCGCACTCGCGAGAAAGGACTTTACCGCGGAAAGACGGCCGTTCTTCCGGAGCGTCTCGAGGGATTCCAGCACGAAGTAGGTCTGCATCCGATGAATCTTCTCCGTCACGTTCCGCACCAGCTCCTCGAAGCTCTCCCCGTTTTCCTTCCTCTCCCGGATCTCGAGACAGAGATTGCACTGTCCTGCCGAAGCGGAATCCGAACCGAAGACATGGATCTTCTTTCCCATCCGATCCGGATGCGCTTCCTCGAAGAGCTGCAGACCGACCACCGCCGACTGATAGCTGCCGGACAGATGCTCCGAGAGCGTCACAATATAGACCTCCTCCGCGTTTGACTCCTCTATCGCCCTCTGGTATGCCTCCGGAGAGGGGCAGGCGGTCTTCGGGCCGACCGGAGAAGCCGCCACACGATCCAGAAACTCTCTCTGCCGGAAGCTCTTGTCATCCACCACCGAATATGTCCCGAGCTCCAGCACCAGCGGAACAGAAGCAAACGCCGGCGATTCCCACATCTCCGGCGTGAAATCCGAGCAGCTGTCTCCAATAATCTTGTATAGCATAAATGTCCTCGCTTCATGTAGTTTTTAATACTACTTATTATAGCAAAGGCATTCAGTTTGTCAATACAGGCTATCGGCGGATCCGATTCTGTGCTATGCTAAGGAAAACAAACAGGCATTTCCAAATCAGGAACAGTTCGGGAGGTTCTCACCATGCTCTTTCATCCGTTTTCCGGTCTCATCCTCGCCATAGAGACCGCCTTCACGACGCTCGGCGCCTTCCTCAGTCTGGCAGGCAGGAGGCTCTTCCTCGCCCTGCTCGTCGCCCTGCTCGGCCGCCTGCTGATCCGGAAATTCAGCGGGTTTCTGAAAAGATCCCGGCTCTATGGAACGCTGGATCCGACGATCCGGCTCTTTATGAAGAATTTCTTAGAGGTCGTTCTCTATATCGTCCTCGCCGTTTCCGTGATCTCCATCCTCGGCGTGCCGATGGCATCCGTCATTACCGTGCTCGCCTCCGCCGGTGTCGCGATCGGTCTGTCCCTGCAGGGCGCGCTGTCCAATCTGGCGGGCGGCATCATGCTCCTGCTCTTCCGTCCGTTCAATGTCGGGGACTATATCTCCGCATCAGGCGCGGAGGGGACGGTTCGCGGCATTACGCTGATCTATACCATCCTGATCTCTCCGGACAACAAGCGCATCACCGTCCCGAACGGCAGCCTGATGAACGCCAATGTCATCAATCACAGCGCCGAGGCGAGCCGAAGGATCGATCTCCGCTTCCGCCTCTGCTACGGCTCGAATATCGAAAAGGTCAATGCGATCCTCCGCCGCATCATGCAGGAAAACCCGCTTGTCCTGCGGGATCCCGCTTTCTTCGCGGGACTTACGGAAAGCACGGATCACGCCATGGTCTTCACAGCGCGCGCATGGGTAAAGACCGAGAACTACTGGACGGTCTACTCCGAACTTCTGGAGGGCATCTCCGGCGCGCTCACAGCAGAGGGCTTCCGGGAGCCGAGGTTCGCTGTACAGAACGGCTGAACGCGTCCCCTACTCTCGCCCGCACCCCGTCACAGCCCGCTCTCCGCATAGAGGCTGAAGAAATTCGCAGCGGCGCTGTCCGGGTACGCCGTAAGGTCGATCTCCTTCCAGAAATCCGCCCGGAAGCGGATGATATGCTGCGCCGCATAGTCCGCATAGCTCTCCGTGAGCGCATTGGAGCGGATCGCCAGCTCCAGCCTCTCCTTCCGTTCCTTCGTCGCCTCCCTGTCATAGGCATTCGTGCATTTCAGGATATAGAACCTTCCATCCATCTGGAAAACCGTGGAGATCTCTCCCTCCTCCAGAGAAAAGGCAGTGGAGTAGAGTGCATTGTCCTGCTCTGCCCTCGCGAGCGTCTTCTCGAAATCCGAATCCTCGGAATACTGCCTCGCATAGTAGGCGAAGTTCGCGCCCTCACCCAGCACCTTCTCATGAAGCTCCTGCGCCGTCGTTTCGTCGGAAACGACAATCTGCTGCACATGGATGATCTTTGCGTCCGCGTCGCTGACCTCTGCATCCACCGTACTCAGCAGATAGTCCGCTGTTTTCGAGGCAATGAAATATTCCGTATAGATATTCGTCACGTCCTTGATCGTACAGTCTCCGAAGAACGCCTTGTCCGCATCGCTGAGTCCCTCATAAAAAAGCTTCGCCGTGCTGCGGATCAGCTCCATTTCCTTCGAGGTCGCGATGATCCCCTTCTCCTGCGCAAGCAGATTAAGCGTCTTTATATCCTGCAGAAATTCCTTCGTTCTGGCAATGAAATACGGCCCGTAGCTCGTTTCCTGCTGCCCCGTTACCGGCATTTCCCAGAGCTCCGTACCGAAGATATCCCGGTAGCGATTCCGTTCGGAGCCGAGCACCACCATCGCCTCGGCACGCGTATACTCTCCGACGTCCTCGGTCTTTCCGGTAATCTCTATCCCCTTACACGAAAGCAAGCTGCATGCCAGCAGCATACAGCTCAGTATCAGGGTGAGACCTCTCTTCCGTTTCTTCAGAAAATCAGCTTTCATAGAATAACATCCCTCCGGCTCACAGAATCCCGTAGGAGGAGGCGACCAGAAAGGCGATAAGAAAGCCGAGAATCGCGCCCATTCCCACCTGTAGCGGGGTATGTCCGACATATTCCTTCAGCTTCTTCTCCACCTCCTCCGGCTTCCAGTTAAAGGGATTGTCAGTCAGCATCTTGTTCAGGATCACCGCCTGCTTCCCTGTCTCCCGACGAACGCCGGTCGCGTCATACATCACGACGATCGCGAAAACACAGGCGATCGCGAAATACGGACTCTCCGCCCCGTACTGGATCGCGGCGGCTGTCGCCAGCGCCACGACGGTAGAGGAATGACTGGACGGCATCCCGCCGGAGCCGGTCATCCTCTCCCAGTTAATCCCCTTGTTGAAATAGGCGTCGATCGCGGTCTTCAGCACCTGCGCGACGAACCAGCCCACCACACCGGAAATCAGCATATAGTTGCTCAGTATCGCATCAAAAAAATTCATCCTCAAACATCCATGCCCCCTCAGGCGGGGCGTAAGACCTCACGGTTCAGTAGCCGATCAGCCAGTCGTAGAGCTCCTGATACCGAAGCGCCGAGGCCCTCCATGAGAAGTCCTTCTGCATCGCCCTGTCGACGATCTTGTTCCAGTCCCTCTTTCTGTCATAGTAAATCCGCTCGGCATAGCGAATCGCCGCAAGCATCTCGTGCGCGTTATAGTTGCAGAAGGTAAAGCCGGTTCCCCTGTCCTCGTACTCATTATACGGCTCTACGGTATCCTTCAGTCCGCCGGTCTCGCGGACGATCGGTATCGTACCGTAACGGAGCGCGATCAGCTGCGAAAGTCCGCAGGGCTCGAAGAGGGACGGCATCAGGTAAGCGTCGCAGGAAGCATAGATCCGGTGGCTCGCTTCATTGGAATAGTAGATCTGTGCCGAGACCTTGTCATGGTACTTCCAGTCGAAGTGGCGGAACATATTCTCATACTTCTCATCGCCGGTGCCAAGCACGACGAACTGGATATCGTCCCGACAGAGCTCATCCAGTATGCACTGCACGAGATCCAGCCCTTTCTGGTCGGTCAGACGGGAAACGATGCCGATCATCATCTTCGACGGATCGACATTGAGACCGTACTGCTCCTGCAGCGCTTTCTTGTTCTTCGCCTTCTCTTTCCGGAAATTCTTCTGGTTATAGTTCCTGACGAGGAAATGATCTGTCTCTGGATCCCATTCCTCATAATCGATGCCGTTCACGATGCCGCGGAGATCATGCTCTCTCGCACGGAGCAGCCCGTCCAGCCCCTCCCCGTAGAAGGGCATCTTGATCTCCTCTGCATAGGTATCCGACACGGTTGTGACGGCATCCGCATAGACGATGCCGCCCTTCAAGAGATTCCCGTCCTTCTTGCATTCCAGCTTATCCGGTGTGAAGTAATAGTCCGAGAGCTGGGTGAAGCGCTGTATCGTCCTGACATCCCAGACCCCCTGGAATTTCAGGTTGTGAATGGTGATCACGCTCCGGATGGAACGGTAGAACTCTCCGCCCGCGAAGCGATCCTTCAGGAGCACCGGCACGAGTCCCGTCTGCCAGTCATGGCAGTGGATCAGATCCGGATGGAAGTCCAGCAGCGGCAGCGCGGAAAGCGCCGCATAGCAGAAGAAGCAGAACTTCTCGAGATCCCAGTACCAGTCTCCATAGGGCTTGTCCCCGGAGAAGTAGGACTCGTTGTCAATGAAGTAGTAGCACACTCCCTCATAGTCATACTTCAGCACCCCGACATAGCGGGACTGCCCGAGGTAATCCATGTAAAAATGTGTGACATATTCCATCTTCTCCCGCCACTTCCACGGAATACACATAAACTTCGGGATCATGACCCTGCAGTCATAATAGGCTCTGTCGATTGTCTTCGGAAGGGAACCGACCACGTCGGCCAGTCCGCCGGTCTTCACAAACGGAACCGCCTCTGATGCTAAGAAAAGTATGTTCTTCATACCGAAACCTCCGATCAAGTTTACTCTCAGTGTACTCTTATTCGGACTTCTTCGCAAGCGCTTTCAGCTCCCGGGCATTCTCCAGCACCGCCGCAGTGAGCCGGTCGCCGGCGAGGAGCCTGCCAAGCTCCAGCACGGATTCCTCCTCCGAAAGCTCGCGGATTTCCGTGTGCGTATGTCCGTCTGCGGCAGATTTCTCGATACCGTAATGCCGGTCCGCCTTCGCTGCGATCTGCGGCAGATGCGTAATCAGGATGACCTGATGATTCCGTGAAATCTTCCGGAGCTTCTCGGCGACCTTCTCCGCCGTCCTGCCCGAGATTCCGGTGTCCACCTCGTCGAAGATCAACGTCGGAATCTCGTCCCCATCCGCCAGCACCGTCTTAATCGAGAGCATGATCCGCGAGAGCTCTCCGCCCGATGCCACCTCGCTGAGCGGACGCACCGGCTCACCCGGATTGAGGCTTACCTCGAAGTGCGCCTCATCCATCCCGTTTTCTGTCGGCTCCCTGAGCGCGCGAAACGGCATCTCGAAGCGGGTGGAGAGGAAGCCCAGCTCCTGCATCTCCTGTGCGATTCTCCGGCAGAGAATCGCCGCGCCCTCTTCCCGCTTCTTCGTGAGCTCGCCGGAGAGCAGCAGGAGTTCCTGCCGCGCCTGAGAAAACGCTTCCTCTGCCTTCTTCTTTGAGCTGTCGTAATCAAGCAGCTCCTGCAGGCGGCGCTTCTTTTCCAGAAGTGCCGCTTCTGCCCGCTCCACCGTATCGCCGTATTTCACAAGGATGCCGCGGATGAAGTTAAGGCGCTTCTCCGTCGCCCGGAACTCCTCCTCACTGTATTCATTCTGCTCGAGGTAATGCCGAAGCTCCCGCGCGCTGTCCTCCGCGATCGCCTGAAGGTCGTAGAGGCTGTCCAGCACCCCCTTCAATCCCTCATCATAGCGCACTGTCCGTTCGAGCAGTCCGACTGCACGAAAAAGCTCCGACTCTCCGAGGATCTGCCCCGCCTCCGAAACAGCAGCCCGGATCTTCTCACTGTTCTGATATCTCCGATAGCGTTCAGAGAGCTCCTCCTCCTCGCCCTCCCGGAGCTCTGCCTCCGTAAGCTCCCGAATCTCGAACTCGAGGAAATCGATCTCCCGCTGCCGCTGCCCCTCATCCAGATCGAAGGCGCACAGACGCTCCCATGCCTCCCGGTAGCTTCGGTATGCCGTCCGGACGCTCTGCCGAAGCCCTCCCGCATCCCGGTAAAGGAAGGAATCCAGAATCCGAAGATGAGAGCCGTCCCGCAGGAGGCTCTGATGCTCATGCTGTCCATGAATGTCGATCAGGAGCTCCGTCACCTCTCGGAGCTTCGAAAGGGTCGAGATCCTGTCATTGATGCGGATCTCCGACTTCCTCTCCGAGATCTTCCGGCGGATAATCAACATTCCATCCTCCGGCTCCACATCCATTTCCCGAAGCGCGCGCTCCTGCTGCTCCGTGAGCTCGGTAAACACGAGCTCCACCGCTCCGGAATCCCTCCCGCTTCGGATCATGTCCTTATTCGCCTTCGAGCCAAGCGCCAGATTGATCGAACCGATCAGGATCGACTTTCCCGCGCCGGTCTCTCCGGTCAGTATATTCAGCCCCTCTCCGAACTCCACATCGGAGGAGTCGATCAGCGCCATATCCTTCACATGAAGATGACTCAGCATTTTCCCTCCTCTGCCGTATTTCCCGCGCTTCCCGTCCGCTCGCACCATGTCTCATTTCCGGCAGCGGTTCCGCTATGCAATTCGCCGAAGCGCATACTTCCGCCTATTTCCCCAGGAGCTCCTGCAGGTGCTCTGTGATGAGCTCCGCGTCCGCACTGTCCTTCACGGCGCACATGATCGTATCATCCCCTGCCAGCGTCCCGACGATCCGATCGAGCCGAAGATGATCCAGCGCCGCAGCCACCGCGTTCGCCATACCGGACATCGTACGGATCACGAGGAGATTGCCCGCGGTATCCATGGACAGAAGCCCTTCGCGGAGCACACGTGTGTACTTATCGGTGAAGCTCTGCTGCTCCTGCGGGAGCACCTGATAGTACTGCCTGCCCGCATTCCCCGTGACCTTGGAAAGCTTCAGCTCCTTGATGTCCCGGGAGACCGTCGCCTGCGTCACGCGGAAACCGGCGCTGTTCAGCCGTTCCGCCAGCTCCTCCTGTGTCTCGATGTGCATCTTCGTCACCAGCTCGATAATCTTTTCCTGTCTGCCCTTCTTCATCCTATACTCCTGCCATTTTCTCTCTCAGCTTCTTCAGGAAGCTTCCCCTGTGAAGCTTCACCAGTATCGTCTGCTCCTCCGCCTTCTCGATCCGCACGCTGTCGCCGGCACGGAGTGCGAAGCTCCTCTCCCCGTCAAACGCCAGAAGCTGCGCCGAAGACTCTACCCGGATCTCCATCTGCTTGTCATCGTCCATGATGACAGGACGGTTGTTCAGGGAATGCGCACAGATCGGTGTCAGCACATAGACCGGCGCCGTCGGAGAGACCACCGGTCCTCCCGCGGAAAGATTGTACGCCGTAGAGCCTGTCGGGGTGGAAATGATAATACCGTCCGCCGAGTAGGGCGAGAGCTCCTGTCCGTCGCAAAGGATACGGAAGCGCAGAATGCTGATGCCCCTCCGCCTCGAAAGCAGGATTTCATTCAGCGCGATCCCGGAGGCGAGCTCCCGATCTCCCCGGAAAACCTTCGCGTGAAGCATCGAGCGGACATCCCTGTAATAGCCCCCGCTGCAGACCGCCTCTACCGCTCCGGCGATCCCCTCCCTCCCGGAAACCTCCGTGAGAAAGCCCAGATGCCCCGTATTGATCCCGAGGATCGGGATCGGAAGTCCGCGCAGCACACCTGCCGTCCGGAGGATCGTCCCGTCTCCGCCGAGGGTAATGATACAGTCCGCTCCCTCCAGGCTCTCTCTCTTATAATCCCTGTTCGGAAGCAGAAGAACCGAGGCATTCCGCGCGGCAAGCTCCTGCAGAATCAATGCCTTGTACTCCTCGGTATCCTGTTTCGTTCTGTTGACAATCAATGCGATTTTCATTTTCTTCCCAGCTATGCTCCGCTTTCCCTGTCCAGCGCGCTGTGACTCTCCGAAACGACCCTCTCTGCTATCTCGGGGAGCGGCTCCGGGAATGCCTGTCCCTCTCCGAGACAGAGCAGCGCCAGATACTCGATATTCCCCTCCGGCCCCTTGATCGGGGAATAGCTCAGTCCCAGCAGACGGAAGCCCAGCTCCGCCGCCGCGGTGAGCGTCCGAACGATGACCTCCCTGTGTACGTCCCGATCCCGGACGACGCCCTTCTTCCCGACCTGTTCTCTCCCCGCCTCGAACTGCGGCTTGATCAGGCAGAGCAGCTCTCCGTCCGGTGCGAGCAGCGTCTTCGCCACCGGCAGCACCAGCCGCAGGCTGATGAAGGAGACATCGATGGAGATCAGCCCCGCCCTCATCCCGATCTGCTCCGGCGTCACATGGCGGATATTCGTCTTCTCCATGGAGACGACCCTCGGGTCGTTCCGCAGCTTCCATGCAAGCTGCCCATGCCCCACATCGATGGCGAATACCTTTTCCGCGCCGTTTTGCAGCATACAGTCCGTGAAGCCGCCGGTGGAGGCGCCGATATCTATACAGGTCTTGCCGGACGGATTGACATGGAAGGTCTCGATCGCCTTTTCCAGCTTAAGTCCGCCGCGGGAGACATAGCGGAGGGTGCTGCCTCGGAGCTCAATGACCGCTTCCGCCGGGAAACTGCTCCCTGCCTTATCCTCCCGCTCTCCGTTTACATAGACGATGCCCGCCATAATGCTGCGCTTCGCCCTCTCCCGGGACTCTGCGAGTCCCCGCTCCACCAGCAGGACATCCAGTCTTTCCTTCTTCAATGGATCACCCCTTCTGTCCGCATACGTTCCATGACGGAGTCCGAATCGATCCGGAGCCCCTCCCGAAGCTTGGAGACGTCTCCATGCTCCACATAGCAGTCCGGCAGCGTGATCGTGAGTACCCGGACCTCAGGATGCCTCTCCGTGAGATACGCCTGCATCTGTATGCCCATGCCTCCCTGCTTCACATTTTCCTCCAGCGTCACGATGCAGCGATGCCCGTCCCGTACCAGCCGTTCCAGCATCTCTGTATCGATGGGCTTGATAAATCTGGCATTTACGAGGGTGAGTCTCTCTCCCTGCCGCGCTGCCTTCTCTCGGATGTGTACGGCAGTCGAAACCATGGAGCCTGCCGCAACCATCGCCACATCCTCCCCCTCATACAGAAGCTCCGCCTTTCCCAGCTCGATCGGCGCGTGGAACTCCGAGAGCTCCTGATACGCCGTCCCTCTCGGATAGCGCAGGCTGATCGGGCGCGGAAACGTGATCGCGAACTCCAGCATCTCCCGGAGCTCCCGCGCATTCTTCGGCGCCATGATCGTCATATTCGGAATACTGCTCAGAAAGGAATAGTCGAAGATCCCCTGATGCGTCTCTCCGTCCGAGCCGACCAGTCCCGCGCGGTCGATCGCGAAGACCACCGGCAGCTTCTGCAGGCAGACATCATGGACAATCTGGTCGTAGGCACGCTGCAGGAAGCTGGAATAGACTGCCACTACCGGCCGAAGCCCTTCGCTCGCCATTCCCGCCGCGCTCGTGACCGCATGCGCCTCCGCGATCCCGACATCGAAGAAACGGTTCGGATACTTCTCGGAGAAGTCCCGAAGCCCCGTGCCGTCCGGCATCGCCGCCGTCACCGCGACGAGCTCCGGATGCGCCGCGCCGAGCTCCACGAGCTTCCTGGAGAAAACCTCGGTATAGCTCTCACCGGATGCCTGCTTCGCCTTTCCGCTCCGGATATCGAAGGGAGCGACCCCATGGTAACGGGACGGAAACTTCTCCGCCGGCTTGTAGCCCTTGCCCTTCTTTGTGAGCACATGAACGAGTACAGCGTGGTCGATCTGCTTTGCCTCGCGGATAACCCGCTCCACCGCCTGGATGTCGTGTCCGTCCACCGGCCCGAGATAGGTCAGTCCCATATTCTCGAAGAGCATCCCCGGAATGAGCAGTGCCTTCAGCGAGTTCTTTGTCCGCTGTATCCGCCGCACGATCGGCTCTCCGATCACCGGGATAGACAGCAGGAAGCTGCCGACCGAGAGCTTCATCCGGTTATAGCCCCTGCCCGCCCGCAGTCCGTTCAGATACCTCGACATCCCGCCGACATTCCTCGAGATCGACATCTCATTGTCATTCAGGATGATAATGAAGTTTTTCCGCATCCGCGCCGCATTGTTCAGTCCCTCGTACGCCATGCCTCCGGTGAGCGCGCCGTCCCCGATCACCGCCGCAACGGTGAAATCCTCGCCCTTGATATCCCGCGCCTCCGCGATCCCCAGCGCCGCGGAAATAGAGGTCGAGCTGTGTCCGGTATCAAAGCAGTCGAAGGGGCTCTCCGAGCGCTTCGGAAAACCGCTCATTCCTCCGTACTGCCGCAGCCCGTCGAAATTGTCCTTCCGTCCCGACAGGATCTTGTGGGTATAGGACTGATGCCCTACATCCCAGACAAGCTTGTCTGTCGGCAGATTCAGGGCGCGATACAGCCCGATCGTCAGCTCCACTACCCCCAGATTGGAAGCGAGATGCCCCCCATATTCTGCTGTTTTTTCAATGATGAACTGCCGGATCTCTGCGGAAAGCGCCGTGAGCTCCTGTACACTCAGCCCCTTCAGATCCTCCGGGCCATGAATCTCCTCTAATAGCATATCAACTCTTTCGGTGTATTAAATAACGGATCAGCTCCTCCAGAAAGGCGCGCCGGTTCTCCGAGGGAGAAAGCGCACGAAGCCTCGAAAGCGCCTCCTCCGAAAGCCGCCGAACCTCCTGCTCCGCACCCTCGATTCCATGGAGACGAACGTAAGTCGTCTTGCCGTTCCCTGCATCGGAATGAATCGGCTTGCCCAGCTCCTCCTCGGTCGAGGTCTCGTCCAGTATGTCATCCTGAATCTGGAACGCAATGCCGACCTGCTCTCCGATCTCGCGGAGAAGGCAGACCTCCTGCTCCGATGCCCCCGCAAGCATCCCGCCGATCTCCAGCGCGCCCGCGCAAAGCGCGCCGGTTTTCAAGCGGTAAATGAAGAGGAGCTCCGCTTCCGTGAGCGGCTTGCCGGTTTTCTCCACATCCACTGCCTGTCCGCCGAGCATCCCGTCGATCCCGCTGCATTCCGAGAGTCGGAACAGTGCGCGGACGAAGCGCCCGCTGAGCCTCTCCCGCTCCGCCGCTCCGAGCTCCCGCTGAAATGTACCCGAAACCAGCTGGAAGGCATAAAGAGAGAGCGCGTCTCCTGCCAGCGTACCCATATCCTCCCCGAAGCGAAACCATGTCGATTCCTGCCCTCTCCGATATCTGTCCCCATCCATACAGGGCAGATCGTCATGGCAAAGCGAAAAGGTATGGATCATCTCCATCGCCGCCATGAACGCCCGAAGAAGCCGCTCCGCCCCCGTATCCTCCGTCCGCATGAGAAGCACATAGGACGCATGCATCAAAAGCGGACGGAGCCGCTTCCCGCCTGCCAGAAGCGAATAATTCACCGCGCGGATGACCTGCGCCTGCATCCCCTCCTCCCGCGGGAGAAAGCGCCGCAGCACCGCCTCGCATTCCTCTGTCCGTTCCCTTAGCTCAAGAGAGAATTCCTTCTTCATCCAATACCCTCACCTGCTTCTCTACCCTGTCTATGCTCTCGTTTGCCTGCCGGATCAGCTCGACGCCTCTCTTATAGAGCCGGAAAGACTTCTCGAGGCTCTCTGCATTCTCCATTTCGGAAAGCAGGCTGTCCAGCAGCGTAAAGATCTCCTCGAGGCTCTGCTGCGTCTCTTCCTCCTGCACTGCCGCATCCTCTGCCTTCTTCCCGCTGCGGCGGTGAGGCTTCTTTTCCGTATGCGCTGCCTCCTGCCGTCCGGAAGCTGCCGTATTCTCCGCCTCCGCCGTCTGTTTCTGCATCTCCTTCGTCACGCGCCTCCTCCCTTCGTCATTTTCTCCACCGACTCCACTCGGCTCCGAATGTCTCCGTCACGGAGCGAGATCCGTAGCAGCTCTCCCGCCGCGACGCTGTCCACACTGTCCACTCTGCGCCCCTCCGCGTCCTGAAGGTACGCATAGCCGGCAGAAAGCTTGCGGAGCGGGGATACCGCTTCCAGCCGTTCCGCACGAAGCGAAAGCGCATTTCGACTTCGCTCCAGCCGCCGCGCCATCCACTCTGAAAATGCCGGGTAGCGGAGCAGCCGCTGCCGGCTCCGTTCCAGCGCGGTCGAAAGCTGCCCGCGCAGCCGCTCTCCGATATGATCAAGCCTTTGCCGCTCCTGCCGAAGAACCGCCGACGGATTCTCCCGGGACAGCCGCTGCCGAAGATAACCAAGCCGCTGCCGCTGGTCGAAGATCCGCGTCAGCATCTCCGAATCCAGCCGTTCTCTCCGCTCCGTGAGCTCCTGCAGGAGTGCCCTGAGGTCAAAGACCGCGAGCTCCGCTGCGGCGGACGGCGTCGGGGCGCGGAGATCCGCAGCGAAATCGCAGATCGTCGTATCCGTCTCATGCCCGACGGCGGAAATGACCGGCGTATCCGCATTGAACACTGCCTCCGCCACCACGCGCTCATTGAACGCCCAGAGATCCTCAATAGAGCCTCCGCCTCTGCCGACGATCAGCACATCCAATCCCATGCGATCCAGCGTTTCTATCCCCTCTGCGATGGATTCCGCCGCATGTTCCCCCTGTACGAGCGCCGGAAACAGCCAGAGCTCCACATAGGGATTCCGCCGTTTCGCGATCTGAATGATATCCCGCACCGCTGCGCCGGACTTTGCCGTCACGATGCCGATCCGCTGTGCGTAGCGCGGAATCGGCTTTTTATAGAGCGGGTCAAACATCCCCATCTCGGAGAGCTCCCGCTTCAGCTCCTCGAAGCGGAGATAGAGCTCACCGATCCCGTCCGGACGGATCCGCATCGCATAGAGCTGGTAGGAGCCGCCTCTCTGATAGACGCCGATCCGTCCCGAAACCAGCACCCTCCTGCCATTCTCCAAGGTAAATGTAAGCCCCGCCCGCTCTCCGGCGAAAAGAACCGCAGAGAGCTGCGAAGCCGCATCTTTCAGTGTGAAATAGATATGTCCCGACGGATGGTACTTCAGGTTGGAGATCTCGCCGGAAACCGTGAGAGACCGCAGAGAGAAGTCCTCGGAAAAGAGCTGTGCGAGGTAACGGTTTACCTGCGATACGGTGTAGCTCTGCTCCTTCATTCCTTTTTATTCACCAGAACGTGCATCTTCTTGCCGCCCTGCCGCATCTCCGTCAGCTCTCCCTTCCGACTGCGCGGCGTCTTCTCCGCTGCCGTATCCTCTCTCGGGCTCACGATACGCGCGAGCACGCCGTTCACGAAGGAGCCGGACTCTGCGCCGCCGTACTTCTTCGCGATCTCAACCGCCTCATTCAGTGCGACCTTCTCCGGTACTCCCTCATCATAGTGCAGCTCATAGAGCGCGAGCCGCAGCACAGTGAGGTCTGTTCTGGACATCCGCTTCGTCGTCCAGCCCTCTGCCGCCCTATCCAGCTCACGGTCGAGCTCCGGCAGCCGTTCCACGATCTTCCCCACCTCTGTCCTGAGACTGCGCTCCTCCTCCTCGGAAAGCGCCTCAATGCGGATAAGCCGGTCGCCGTCCTCATAGTCCGGAGACTCGAAATAATGCGCGAGCTGCTCCGGAATCTCTCCGTCCGGATAGAACTGCGCGGAGAACAGCAGCTTGAATTTGTGGTCTCTCTCTTCTCTCTTATTCATTGTCTTTCGTTGCCACTCCGGATATTCTGATATTGACGTCCAGCACATTCAGCCCGGTCATATTCTCAATCGCCTGGCTGACCCTGTCCTGCACATTTCTGGAAACCTCAGGAATCGAGTAGCCATACTTCACGCAGAGGTTCAGGGACACCGATACATGGTAGTCCTCGATCTCGATCTTAACGCCCTTCGCGAGATCCCGTATCCCCATGCGGGAAATGATCTCTCCCGACCAGCCGCCGTCCATGGAATCGACGCCCTCCACCTCGGTCGCCGCGATCCCGGATATGATCGCTACGACCTCGTCCGCGATCACAACGGAGCCCTGCTCCTCCTTCGTATACACTACATGGGACTTTCTCTCTTCGTTCTGCGCCATGCTTCCCTCCCGCACTATTCAAAATACAAGCTTATGAATGCAGCCTTTTCCCACTTTATGCAATGATGATAGCACAAAAATGCATAAAATAAAACCGAACAATTTATGAAAATTTCAGTCCTACATCCGCTCCGGCGCCGAAAAGCCCAGCGTATGAATACAGTCGGTCAGAACCTTCCATGCCAGGAGCAGCGTGCCGAGATAGCTCTTCTTCTGCACCTCGTCCTCCTCCGCCAGAATCTTCACATCATGGTAGAAGGAATTGAAGAAATTCGCCGTCTCATAAATATAAGTACAGATCTTGTGCGGCGCAAGCTCCTCCCATGCTGTATTCATCGTGTCCTGATACCGGCCGAGCTGCAGCTGCAGGCTGTGACCGCTCTTCGCCGCGATCGGGAGAATCCGGAAGTCGGTCGCGTGTTCTCTCACGAAATCCTCCATCCTGCCGCATTCGAGCCGCTCCGCCGCCGCATACTTCCGGAGAATCGAGGAAATACGGACGATGGTATAGAGAATGTACGGGCCGGTATTTCCCTCGAAGGCAGTGAACTTGTCCAGATCGAAAACATAATCCTTCGTCGCCTGATTGGAGAGATCGCCGTATTTCAGCGCCGCAAGCCCGATGGTCCTCGCATTCTCCCGCGCCTCTGCCTCCGGCATATCCGAACGTGATTCCCGGATCCGCTCCAGCACTCTCTCATTTGTCTCCCGAATCAGCGTCTCGAGACGGAGCACGCCGCCCTCTCTGGTCTTGAACGGCCTGCCGTCCTTTCCATTCATCGTGCCGAAGCCGATGTAGGTGAGGTCTGTCTCCGGCTTTACGAAGCCCGCCTTCTTCGCCACGCGGAAAAACTGCGTGTAGTGCAGCGCCTGCCGGCTGTCCGCAATATAGATATAACGATCCGGATGAAGCAGCTCCTCTCTCTCCAGTATCGTGCCCAGATCGGAGGTCGCGTAGAGTGCCGCGCCGTCCGACTTCCGGATCATGCACGGCGGCAGCTCCTTCGCGTCTGTCGGCTCCGTGATATCGACGACCAGCGCCCCCTGCGACTCATAAGCGAGCCCCTGCTCAATCAGGCGCTGTATCAGCCCCGGAATATACGGCTGCGCATCGCTCTCCCCCTTCCAGAGGTCGAAATGTACATCCAGTGCATCATAATTTTTCCTGAGATCCTCCACGGACACCGCCATGATCTGCTCCCAGACTCTTCGGCATTCCGCGTCTCCTCCCTGCAGCCGGCGCGTCGCCGCATGCGCCTTCTCCGCGAAATCCGGATGCAGGAGCCGTCCCTCCTCATCCGTTTCCTTCGCCTTCTTCGATGCCGCCGGATAGATCTCCTCCAGCTCCGCGATCGTGAGCTGCTCCCCGAGCCTTCCCCTCTCCTCCAGCTCCGCGATAATCAATCCCATCTGCAGGCCCCAGTCTCCGAGGTGTACGTCTCCGATGGCTTTCTTACCCATACGAAGCGCCATTCTCTTCAGTGCTTCGCCGATGACCGCCGAACGCAGATGCCCGACATGCAGCGGCTTCGCTACATTGGCGCCGCCGTAGTCCACCACGATGGTCTCTGCAGCCCCGTAGGGCTCAAGCCCCAGCCCCTCCTCGAAGTTCATTCGATTCAGATGGCTGTCCAGTACGAGCGGGTTCAGACGCAGGTTCAGAAAGCCCGGCATAACCGCCTCTGCCTTCGAGAAAATCCGCTCCCCGTCAAGCTCCATGCCTGTAAGCTTCTCTGCCACCGCTACGGCGATCTCCATCGGTTTCTCGTGATACCGCTTCGCACCCGCCATCGCGCCGTTGCACTGATATTCACAGAGATCCGGACGGTTGGATACCGTCACCCTGCCAAGCGCCTCATCATAGCCCGCCAGCGAAAAGGCGGCCCGAACCGCATCCGCGATCCGATTCTGTAATGTCGTCAATGCTCCCACTCCTTTTTCTTCTTAGAAATGCAAAATACAGTCCGTTCCCGGCTCTGTCGTCATTCGGCATCGCCACCGCCGCTCGGAATCATGCGGAGCCCCCCTGAAACGGAAAACGGCTCCCCCTGCGGGAAGCCGTCCTCATCAGAACGATATCCTCTTACCCTCTGGAAACATATTCGCCGTCTACCGTGGAAACGATGACCTTGTCTCCGATATTCACGAACAGAGGAACCTGAATCTCTGCGCCGGTCTCAAGTGTCGCCGGCTTCGTCGCACCGGTAGTGGTATTCCCCTTCACACCCGGCTCGGTGTGGGTAACCTCGAGGGTGACCTTCAGCGGCGGCTCCACAGAGAACACATTGCCCTGATAGGAAACCACCTTGCAGATCTCATTCTCCTTTACATATTTCATGGAATCCGCGATCTGCTCATGGGAAAGCGCGATCTGCTCGAAGCTCTCATTGTTCATAAAGTTGTACATCTCGCCGTCATCATAAAGATACTGCATATCCACACGGTCGATGTGTGCCGGCGGGAACTTCTCGGTCGGGCGGAAGGTTCTCTCGGTCACGCCGCCGTTGATGACGTTCTTAAGCTTCGTCCTGACGAACGCGGCGCCCTTCCCCGGCTTAACATGCTGGAACTCGATGATCTGTACGACCTGTCCCTCGATTTCCAGTGTAACGCCGTTTCTGAAATCACTTGCTGAAACCATAAAATCCTCCTAAAATTCACAAAAAGCTTTTCTAAAGGAACCGCCTGCCTGTCCCCCCGATTCCCCGTCAATGCGCGTTCGCTTCCGAAGATCCGCACCGGGCGGGTGGGCATAGTATCCCTGTCTGCCCATAAACACTGAAATATTCTAATATAAAAGCGCCCGAAGCGCAAGCTTTCCCTTTGCATTTTCCTCTTTCGGGGTGAAATGCGGGCTGTAAATCCATATTTCACCCATTCATTTGATCCTATAAGCAAAGCTGAGGTCTCTTTCTCAAGGGAACCTGTTCAAAGCTTCCTGTAAATTCACATAGTATCCGGAGAAAGTAATTGTAGAATTTCTTCCTGATTCAGAGTAATATTGGATAGAGCATACTATTGAATTGCTTCATCGGTTCGCAAGATTTTATACCGCCCTGCAGATAAGCTTTTTCTTCGCCCGCCACGGTACGGGCTCTAAGGAGCGCCATGTCAGAATATCGTATCACCGCCGTTTCTGAAAAGGATCATTATACAAATGAAGAGGTCGACCGCCTTCTCCGCCGGGAGCAGCTCCGCCGCGACCGAAATCTCGACTATACCTGTGCCATGCTGGATGAGGAGGGACAGGTCATCGCGACAGGAAGCCTCTTTCGAAACACCCTCCGCTGTCTCGCGGTCGACAGCACGCATCAGGGCGAGGCGCTGATGAACGATGTCGTGAGCCATCTGATTGAGGAGCAGTACCGGAGAGGCAATTACCACCTTTTCCTCTATACGAAATGCAGCGCTTCCAGATTCTTCGGGAGTCTCGGCTTTTACGAGATCATCCGCGTTCCGGAGCAGCTGGTCTTCATGGAGAACAGACCCTCCGGCTTCCGGAATTATCTCGCCGGGCTCCGAAGTGAAACGAAGACACAGCTGATCGAGCGCGGCATAGACTGTGCACGTTTCCTCCCCATACCGCGCTGCTGTGAGGAAGGACAGGATTGCGGCGGCTCCGCCGCTATGCCAAGGATCAGTGCGATCGTGATGAACGCCAACCCCTTCACGAGGGGGCACCGCTATCTGATTGAGAAAGCGCTCGCGGAATCCGAGCTGCTCCATCTCTTTCTGGTCTCGGAGGACAGCAGTCTCATCCCCTATGCGGTTCGAAAGAAGCTCGTGCTGGAGGGCTGCAGTGATCTCCGGAACATCGTCTTCCATGACAGCGGCTCCTACATCATCAGCTCCGCCACCTTTCCGGCATACTTCCAGAAGGACCAGGAATCGGTGATACGGAGTCAGGCAAGTCTGGATCTCCGGATCTTCACCGAGATCTCCCCTCTTCTCGGCATCCGCACACGCTATGTCGGCACAGAGCCCAGCTCCTTCGTGACCGGACTCTACAACGAGCTCATGCAAACCGCCCTGCCGGAGGCAGGAATAGCCTGCCGTGTCCTCCCGCGGCTTATGCACGAGGGCGTCCCCGTTTCCGCCTCCACTGTCCGGACACTGCTCCGGGAAGGAGACTTCGAGCGGCTGCGTCCGCTCGTTCCCGAGAGCACCTATCGCTTCTTCCGCTCTGAAGAGGCAGAGTCCGTCCTCCGGCAGCTCCGCGAAGTGCGAAAGGTCACGCATTATTAGGGGAACACGGATTCCCCATGTAATGAACTGCGGTGCATTCCGTATCCATCCCGCAGGCGAAGCCACGTCACACGAAGCGACGTGTAAGCATCGCGAGAGTGCGAATGATTGTTAGCTGCGCGAAAAGAGAAAGGGAAAAACCATGATTAAAATTCTGGCACTGCTTCTGCTCCTCGCAATGGGAGCGTTGAGCTGTCTGATCTTCCGAAGGGGTCTCCGGCAGGACGCACCGGAGTCAAAAAACTGCGGGAAGGGCTGCACGGGCTGCGGCGGTGCGGCGTTCTGCAGCGATGTGAAGCGCCTTTCACAGCTCGCCGAGAAGCAGTCTGCAAAAAATGTCAAGGACAGCGGGCGGACATAATACGTCCGCTTCTTTTCGTATCTGCCGTTTCGGGCGGGAAAAGGAAACGTATGACAGAAGATAAACAGCACAGACAGCTGCGGAAAGCGATGCAGCTGCGCATCCACGATGCACTGCTGGGCGAGGTCTACACGACGCCCAAGCCGGGGCTCGTCGATCTCCACGACAACGGCGCGCATCGGGACATGGATGTCCACACCTTCGAACGAAGCACAGCGGCGATCACCCCCTTCCTCTCCCGGATGTTCGAGCAGGGATACTGCGCGCGCCCTTATCAGGAAGCAGGGCAGCCTCAGGACGACTGTACCGAAGCAGAGCGGCTCTTCCTCTCTATCCGCCGCACTGGCATCGAGGCGGAGCAGGCGATGCTCCGGGCAACCGGCGGTGTCAATACGCATAAGGGAATGCTCTTCAGCATGGGAATCGCGCTCGCCGCCTACGGCAACATGCTTCAGGTGCTGCCGCCCGCGGCAGACGGCTCTTCCGCCGCGCAGGAGCCTTCGTCTTCCTCCTGCACGCATCCTCTCCGCGCTGTGCCGGCAGAGTCTGTCCTCGAGACCGCAGGGCGCATGACAGCACGGATCCTCACTGCGGAATTCGAACAAATGCAGCATTCCGTTCCCAAAACCTACGGCGAACGGCTCTTCCGCCGCTTCGGGGAGAGAGGCATCCGCGGACAGGCGATTGAGGGCTTCCCGATCCTGCGCTATACTGCGCTTCCGGCGATCCGGCGCTATACCGCGTATGCACTGGAGCGCACCGGAGGCGCGGCGCTCCCTCCGACGCTCCTGAACGCTGTCCGCCTGAACACGCTTCTCGCTGTCATGGCGAAGCTAAACGATACGAATGTCCTGAGCCGGAGCAACCCGGAAACAATGCTCCTCCTTCGGCAGCGGGCAGCGAAAATCCTCGCAGCAGGCGGCGCATTCCGGGAGGAGGGGCTCTCCGCACTCTCTATTCTGAATCAGGAATGCATCCGGAGAAATATCAGTCCCGGCGGCGCGGCGGACATGCTCGCCGTCGCGATCCTTCTACATGGACTGGAGCAGGAAATCGGCGATATGGAAGGAGACTCAAATGCTTGATTACCATGTCCACAGCGCATACAGCGACGATTCCGACTATCCGATGGAAGCCGTCGTGCAGGATGCGATCCGGCGCGGCATCCGCGAGCTCTGCTTCACGGATCATGTCGATTACGGCGTTAAGCGGGACTGGGATGATCCGCGCGGCATCGAATACCGACGGGGAGACATCGGAGAGCCTGTGCAGGTAGCGAATGCCAATGTCGACTATCCCCGCTATGTCTCGGAGCTTCGCACGCTGCAGCAGAAATATCGGTCGGAGATTACGCTCCGGCTGGGACTGGAGTTCGGAATGCAGGTTCACACGATCCCGGCATACGAACGGCTTTTCACCCGCTATCCCTTCGATTTTATCATCATGTCCCTGCACCAGATAGATGATCAGGAATTCTGGACGCAGGACTACCAGAGGAGGAAGAGCCAGCAGGAATATAATGAGGGCTTCTACCGGGAGACGCTCCGCGTCATCCGGCGATACAAAAACTACAGCGTAATCGGACATCTCGACTCTATCGTCCGCTATGATCTGCAGGGCATCTATCCCTTCGAGAAGCGGAAGCTCCTGCTCTCGGAAATTCTGAAAACCGTGATCCGGGACGGGAAGGGCATCGAGGTCAACACCTCAAGCCACCGCTACGGTCTTCCGGATCTGACCCCATCCCGCGATATCCTGCATCTCTACCGCTCGCTCGGCGGAGAGCTCCTGACGATCGGCAGCGACAGCCATAAGCCTGCCCACCTCGGCGCTTATCTGCGGGAGACGCTGGAGGAGCTTTGGGAAATGGGGTATCGGCGGGTCTACAGCTTCGAGCGGATGCGTCCGCTTCCGCATGAAATTGCGGCGCTTCTGGGACGCTGAATCCCTCCGGCACAGATATTCTCTTCCTTATGCTGCTCGGCTTTCCTTCATGAAGCAGAGCAGCTTGCCATAGAAAAACCCTCCGAGAAAACTCGGAGGGTTTTTCGTGACGAATCCGGGAATCGAACCCGGGATTCAGCCGTGAGAGGGCTGCGTCTTAACCGCTTGACCAATTCGCCATAGATCTTAGCTTTTACCGTTTCTTTCGAAACAAGTGACGAATCCGGGAATCGAACCCGGGATTCAGCCGTGAGAGGGCTGCGTCTTAACCGCTTGACCAATTCGCCATATCAGAGTCGCTTTGCTGTATCTCCCGCGCTGCGACCCATGTATCATATCAGATCAGCTATCCACTGTCAATACTTTTATTATATAAGTCCCCTGTCAAGCAGACCAACGCAAGGCAAGCCTGCTTGCGCGAGTATTCGGACATTTGACAGCGGAATGACGCGCAGGAGCTATAGGATTGGCAGTGCCGAAGGTTTCGGCATGGGGATTATTGTACAGGCTCCTGGGCAGCTCCCTCCGCAGTATTCTCTCCCTGCTGCACGAAGGACTTCGACAGCTCCCTCCGATTGCTCGTGATGATATCGCAGGAATTCTGGAGGGAGGACAGCAGGGCATTGAAGCGGCTCTGCGCCTCTCCCATGCTGTGACTCACGATCGTCTCCAGACTCGCGAGCATCTCATCCGTATACTTGATGGCATTGCTGCGGATGTTATTCGCGTCCGCAACCGCATTGTTTACGATCAGGTCTGCCTGCGCCTGCGCCTGCTGCACCAGCTCATTCGCGCGAAGGTACGCCTGCTGCATCACCTCATTGTCCGAGATCATCTCCTCCGTCTGCGCCTTCGCATCCTTCAGCATCCCGTCCGCCTGCACCTTCGCGTCCTGCAGGATCGCCTCCTGCTGGGAAATGATCTTCTGGTACTTCTTGATCTCCTCCGGCACACGAAGACGCAGCTCGACCAGAAGCTCTTCCATCTCTTCCTTATTTACCAGAATCTTCGTATTGGATAACGGCTGATACTTACAGCTGTCAATATAATCCTCAATCTCGCCGATCAACTGTTCTATTCTGCTACTCATCCCTATTCACCTGTTCCATCGATCCTTCATTTTTTCCATCACATTTTCAGGGACAAAAGCATGGATATCTCCTCCAAAGCTGGCGATCTCCTTCACCGTACTGGAGCTCAGATAAGAATATTTCAGATTCGTCGTCAAAAAGATCGTATCGATATCCGCTGCGATCACCTTGTTCGTCTGCGCCAGCTGCAACTCATATTCAAAATCCGTGACTGCACGCAGCCCTCTCAATATGATCGTCGCACCGCAGCGTCTGGCATAGTCCACCGTCAGCCCGTCGAAAGCCGCGACCTCTACATTTTCCATGTCTTTCGTCAAATCCTTAATCATTCTAACACGTTCTTCCATGGAAAACAACGGACTTTTTGCACTGTTTGTCAGGACACCGACCACAAGCTTATCGACAATTTTCGAGCCTCTCACGATAATATCCAGATGCCCGAAGGTCACCGGATCGAAAGAGCCCGGATACAGAGCTATCTTCATACGCCGCCTCTTATTTCTGTCTCAGGAAGACATGCTTATTGGACTTATAGATCTTTTCACGGATGATCTCATAGCCCAGCGCTTCAGCATCCCAAAAATCATCCCGAAGCGCCGCCTCGATGATAAAAAGAGTATCCTCCGAAACATAATCCATGCCGTGAAGGAGGGAGAGAGCCTTCCGCTCCAGCCCCTGCCCGTAGGGCGGATCGATGAAAACGATGCCGAAATGATGTCCCCGGTTCCGGAGCCGGTTCAGCGCCATCATATAGTCGCCCTGAATCAGCTCCGCCCGCTCCGTAAGCCGTGTGTGACGCAGATTTTCCCGTATGCATTCTGCTGCCGCCTTATTATTGTCCGAGAAGACCGCGAAGCGTGCGCCTCTGGACAGCGCCTCGATCCCGATACCGCCGGAACCGGCGAAAAGATCCAGAAACTCCACGTCCGGAATGTCAAACTGCAGCATATTAAAAAGAGTTTCCTTGATCCGATCCTGCGTCGGGCGGGTATCCATCGAATCCAAGGTCTTCAACGTAAGCCGCCGTGCCGTCCCTGCAATTACTCTCATTTTTCCCTCATTTCTCATTCAATGCGCACGCCCGTAAGCCGCGCGTCTTACTCCTGCTGCCGCGCTACAGCGTCCCGCTTTCCTCAAGATACGCGGCGAGCCGCAGCCGAAGCGGTTCATGCTCCGGCAGCCGCAGCTCTGCGTCCTTCGAGAAGAGATAGCGCGCATCCTCCGCCGCCTGCGCGAGTAATTCCCTGTCCTGATACACATCTGCCATCGTAAACAGCAGCTCTCCGGACTGCCGGATACCGAAGAGGTCGCCCGGCCCTCTCAGCCGGAGATCCTCCTCTGCGATATGAAAGCCGTCATTGCTCGCGGCAAGAATTGAAAGACGTTCTCTGGAGCTCTTTGAATTCTTCTCATCCAGAAAAATGCAGTAGCTCTGAAGCTCCGATCTGCCAACGCGCCCCCGAAGCTGATGCAGCTGTGCCAGACCGAAGCGCTCCGCATTTTCGATCAGCATCACCGTCGCATTCGGAACGTCCACACCGACCTCCACCACCGTCGTGGACACCAGCAGGTCGATCTCATGGCGGAGAAACGCCGCCATGACCCGCTCCTTTTCCTCCGCCTTCATCCTGCCGTGAAGTCCCGCGATCCGCACCTCCTTCGGGAAGACAGCGCGTAACCTCGGCAGCTCCTCCTCCACATTCCGAAGCTCTATCGTATCATTTTTTTCGATCATAGGACAGATCAAATATGCCTGTCTGCCCCTCTGGATCTCTCCGTAGAGGAAGCGGTACGCTTTCTGCCGCTCCTGATCCTGAATCACCGCGTTCCGGATCGGGAGCCGATTCTTCGGAAGCTCTGTGATCCGGGACACCTGCATATCGATATAGAGCAGCAGAGCCAGCGTCCGCGGAATCGGCGTCGCCGACATTACGAGGACATGGGGTCTGCCTCCCTTTTCCGTTAGCTCCCTCCGCTGCAATACACCGAAGCGGTGCTGCTCATCGGTCACAACCAAAGCAAGCTGCCGGTACTCTGTTCTTTCCTGAAAGAGCGCGTGCGTCCCGACCACGAGCTGCACCGTGCCATCCGCGATCCGCTGATACACTTCCCGCTTCTCCCCCGCGCTCATCCCGCCGGTCAGAAGCACAGCCCTGAGCGGAAGCCCGTGCTGCAAAAGCAGCGCGCAGAGCTTATCATAATGCTGGCGGGCGAGAAGCTCCGTCGGCGCCATCAGCGCCGCCTGAAAGCCGGACAATGCTGTATCCAGCATCGCGAGAAAGGCAAGGATGGTCTTACCGGAGCCCACATCCCCCTGCAAAAGACGATTCATCACATAGCCGGAGGCGAGATCCGTCCGGATCTCCTCCAGCGCTGCCGCCTGCCCGTCCGTAAGACGGAACGGCAGATGCTTAAGGAGCGCGCAGCTCTCCGGCTGCCGTTCGATCCGGTAATCCGAAGGGCAATCCTCCGTACGGCGCTTCCTGTCCAGAAGCGCTGCCGAAAAGAGAAAGAGCTCATCGTAGGAGAGCCGCCGCCGCGCCTCCTGATACTGTTTCATGGTATCCGGAAAGTGAATGCTTCGCACTGCCTCCCGAATCGGGAGCAGCCGCCTGTTATACCGTATGCTCTCCGGCACGAAGTCAAGGAGCAGCCGCCCGAGACAAAAATCCTCCTGCGATACCCGCACTGCCCCTTCTTCGCCAAGGAGCGTAACTGCCTGCCGCACCGCCCTCTGTATCGCCCCGTTTCCGAGCCCCTTCGTCTGCCCGTAGACCGGCTCCAATCTGCCTGCCTTCTCCGCGTACTCCTCCTGCCGGAAGATCCGCGGCTGATTCATCGTCAGGCTGCTCCGATAACGTCGAAGCTTTCCATAAAACACAAAGGCGGTGCCCGCCCTCAGCACAGAACGGAGGAAGGGCGCATTGAACCAGCAGAGCTGCAGCCTTCCGCTGTCATCCCGTACGGTGACTGTCGTCATTTTCCGTCCGTTCCGGGGAAGTACCGCCGCATCCCGCTCGAGTATCCCCAGCACTGCCGCCGTCTCTCCCTCTTCGAGCGTCGCGATCGGAACCGGCTTTTCATAGGAAAGATAGGTATTCGGAAAATAACAGAGCAGCTCTCCCACCGTTTTCACACCGAGCTTCTGAAACAGCTTCTCCGTTTTTTCTCCGATTCCCCGAAGCTCCGTTAAGCGCATCCCTCTCCTCTCTTCAGCCCGGCTGCTGCAGCAGCCCTTACGCACTGCTCTGCCCATTCGGAGCGGCAGCACGACGGGGACGCCATCCAAAAAAGCCGCCGCGGCTGCGGCAGCTCCTCTCTGTCCTCTTCCGTACCACCTGCTCCGGAGACTACTCTACGGAAATAAAGTAGTAGTAGACCGGCTGTCCTCCATTCTGCAGCTCCACCTCTACGCCCGGGAAGCTCTCCTGCAGCTCCCTCTTAAGCGCCTCTGCCGCCGATACCTCCGTGTCTCTGCCATAGTACAGCGTCATGATCTCGGAGTCCTCCTTCACGAGCTTCCGGAGCGCCGTCTTCGCTGCCTCCGGAATCGTTTTCTCCACCGAAAGCAATCCGTGATCTCCGAGGCACATAATATCTCCCTCGCGGATCGTGTGTCCGTCGATCGTCGTGTTACGAACCGCGTAGGTGATCTCCGCACTCGCGACAGAGCCGATGTTCTCCGTCATTGCCGCCCGGTTTGCTTCCGCGGATGCCTCCGAATCGTAGCCGATCATCGCGGTGATGCCCTGCGGGATCGTCTTCGTCGGAATTACGAGCAGCTCCTTGTCCGTCACGAGCTCCGCTGCCTGATTTGCCGCAAGGATAATGTTCTTGTTGTTCGGCAGAATGAAAATATGCTTTGCGTTAACCGCCTCCACCGCTTTCAGGATATCCTCTGTGGACGGATTCATCGTCTGCCCGCCGGAGATCACATAGTCCACACCGATCCCCGTAAAGATCTCCTTCAGCCCATCTCCTGCGGAGACGGCAATGAAGCCGAATTCCTTCTCCGGCTCTGCCATCTTCCGCTCTGCCGCGAGCTTCTCCATCGCGGCAAGCTTCGACGCGTCCTTGATCAGCGTTTCATGATGCTCCAGCCGCATGTTATCGACCTTCATTTTGGAAAGATAGCCCATCGTGAGCCCCTTCTCGAAGGCATCGCCCGGGTGGTTGGTATGCACATGCACCTTGATGACATTCTCATCCGAGAAGCAGACGATCGAATCCCCGACACCGTTCAGCCATTCCTTGAGCTTCTCTACCTCCTCATCCGTGAATTCGTGATCCCCGTTCACCATGAACTCCGTGCAGTAACCGAAGCGGATATCCGCCGTAGAGATCTCTCCCCGGCTGACTCTCTCCGTGCCGAGGCTCGGCGCCCCCTCCGCAGAGCTGTCCGCATGAAGCGTGAGGCTTCCCTCGACCTTCTCTCCGCGGAGAGAGGCGAGCGCGCCCCTCAGAACGCACATCAAGCCCTGTCCGCCGGAATCCACGACCCCCGCCTCCTTCAGAACCGGAAGCATCTCCGGGGTCTTCTCCAGCACCTCATCGCCGTAGTCGAGCACCTTCCCGAGGAGCGAAATGCAGTCCTCCTCATTCACAGAGAGCGCAGTGATCCTCTCCGCCATGCCCTTCGCTACGGTCAGGATCGTCCCCTCCTTCGGCTTCATTACTGCCTTATATGCAGTCTCCACCGCGCGATTGAAGGCTCTGGCGAGGGTCAGGCTGTCTACGGTCTCCCCACACTCCCTGAGTTCCTTTGTGAAGCCGCGGATCAGCTGAGAAAGAATAACACCGGAATTACCGCGCGCACCGCGGAGAGAGCCGGATGCCATCGCTCTTGAGACATTATCCACGGTCGGCTCCGCGATCTCCTGCACCATTGCCGCCGCAGACAGGATGGTCATCGTCATATTCGTACCCGTATCTCCGTCCGGTACCGGAAATACATTCAGCTCGTTAATATAATCCTTTTTCGCATTCAGATTTACGGCAGCAGCCAGAAAGGCGTCCTGCAGCTCTTTTGCATTTATCTGATTACCCACAGATAAAGTCCTCCTTCACAATCCTTCGGCTGTGCCTCAGTCGATCACTCTCACTCCCTCAACAAACACATTGACCCGGTTCACGCGCATTCCGGTGAACTCTTCCAGCTTATAGCGGACATTCTCGATCAGGTTGTCCGCGACAGCCTGAATGCTGACGCCGTAAGCCACAATGACATGGAAATCAAGGTTGATCTCATTCTCGGCGATATGCACGGAAATCCCCTTCGTCAGACTCTCCTTCTTCAGAAGTCTGGCGATGCCGCCGTCCCTCGTGTATACCTTCGCCATGCCGACGATGCCGAAGCATTCCACCGCCGTGGTTCCCGCATAGGTCGCGATAACATCTGTAGTGATCTGTACTTCACCCATTTTCGATGTGTAGATGCCCTTCATATATCTTCCTTTCTTACAGCGAACGATAAACCTAGGAATACAGTCTAAGTATACACTATGTCGGAACCTCTGAAAAGCGAAACATAGGAGAGGCGTCCGCAGGCGCCTGCTCCGAGCCGCACGGAGCCCCTCACCTGCCCCGGTCAAGGGCAGAAGCAGTATACGAAGAGACACCGCGAGCTAAGTCGCGGTGTCTCAATAACGCAATGATAAATTAAGCATTCTCTACTTCGGATGCTCCAGAGGAGCCGGAAATAGCACGCTGAACCTTTCCGGATCTTAAGCAGGAAGTACATACATACATCTTTCTTGTACCGCCATTTACCTGAACTCTGACTGACTTAACGTTTGCCTTCCAAACCTTATTGGAACGTCTATGTGAATGGCTTACCTGATTTCCGAAGTGAACTGCCTTCTCACAAATTGCACACTTAGCCATGGTTGCACCTCCCTCTTGTAAAATTTGCCGCATAAATTCACGACTAAGGTATGATAGCAAATAATCAAGGGGAATGCAAGCCTTTCTTCATTTTTTTATCCGAGCGAAAGCTCCTCCGCCGTGAACTCCGGCTCCGATTCCGAAAGCAGCTCCCGCGCCTTCTCCTCCGAAGACCTGGAGACTCTGCTGCCTCCGCTGATGCGCTCGATGAGGTCGGGCAGCATATCCAGAAGCTTCGTCATTGTGTCCTGATTCTTGATGTTGATGAGCTTGCATTTGCCGTCCTGCAAGAGCAGCATTGCCGTCGGCACGATCCTCGAGCTGAGCGCACCCGCGCCCGCGTTGCCCCTGCCCTTCGCCGCCTTGTCCTGCGCGAAGGCGCCCGCGCCCATGCCCATGCTGACCTCCATGAGCGGAATCAAGGTCGTTTCCCCTACCGTAATCGGCTCTCCAACGACTGTCTTCGAGCTGATCAGCCCGTCCATCCCCCGGAAGATGCCTTCCATGATTTCCTTTGTATTATTGTTCTCTGTCATCGAGCTTCTTCCTTTCTGTATTCTCTCTCTGACTTTTCCTGCTGCTCCCCCGCCCTGCCCGAACCCTCCGGGAACAGCAGCACCCTGATTTCCCGGTTTCGAAGCAGCCGGAAGAGTGCGAGCAGAAGGTGAATCAGCCGGAGCTGCCCGCGTGCCCGAACCCTGCCGGACAGCTCGTTTCGATCAAAGTACGGTGTAAGCGTAAGCTGCTCCCCATAGAGAGGAAAGAGGAAGCTGCAAAGAGAGAGAACCTGCCCCATCCTGTACGGGTCCTCCATCCCGAGCTCTGCCACACCGGTCAGCTCCCGGAACCTCGCATAGTGAAGCAGTCTGCCGCATTCCCTAAGGAGGAGCAGCAGTGCCTCCCGGTTCTCCTCTCTCAGAAGCATTCGGAGCCGTCCCGCGGCATCTCTGATTCTTCCCATCACAGCTCCTCCGGCGCATTTCTCTCCGCTGTCTCCGCAGCATCCGGCTCTCCTCCCCGCTCCTCATCCGAGAGAAGCGTCAGAAAGGCGAGACGCAGCCGGTAAACGCTGCCTGCATTATCCATATGGAAAACGAAGCTGAGCAGCCGCTGCATCCAGCCGACACGAAGCTCCAGCAGGTACCGCCTCTCGCCCCCCTCCGGCAGCTCCCGATCCCGCTCGGCGGTGATCTCATAGCGGAACGGAAGAAAAAGCAGGAGCAAAAGCAAAAAAAGTATTAACAGCAGCAGAAAGAGGAGGCACAGCCCTATCCACTTCAGTACTGTCAATACTATCATCTCTGAAATCTCTCCTCCACCATCCTCTTAAGAAGCCGCAGGGTATCCCGGTATCCGTAGCCGATACCGAGTATCTCCCAGTCCGAACTGTCCAGCGCAGGGTTACAGAGCGATGCGGCGGGGTGGATCTCATAGAGGTTTCCATTCCGTCCTGCGATGATCACATAAGCGCCGATCTGGAGCCTGCGCTCCCGTAGATTCTCGAGAATATAGTGCCTGCGCCCCTCGGCATGCTCCCCCCAGTACATGGATTTCGAAAAAATCATATCAGTCAAAGCGGCTGAGGATCAGCCTCCGAACGAGCCGGAGCGCCTCCTTCACCGTCTGCTCCCGGATCTCCCGGCGGTTCCCTTCGAACCGGCACTCCAAAACCTTGGTTTTCCCCTTCGCGCAGGAGCCAATATAGACCAGCCCCACCGGCTTTCCTTCCATCGCGTCCGGACCGGCGTTGCCGGTTACGGATACACTGATATCCGCCTCAGACTCCATGAGCGCGCCGATCGCCATCTCCCGCGCAGTCTGCTCGGAGATCGCACCTTCCTTTTTCAGCAGTTCCTTCTTTACCGAAAGGAGCTTGCGCTTCGCCTTGTTGGAATAGGTCACGAAGCCCAGCTTGAAGCATTCGGAAGCACCCGGCACCGAAGTGACCGCCGCGGCGATCAGCCCTCCGGTCAGGCTCTCCGCCGTCGTGAGCGTCAGTCCCCGTTCCAGCAGGAGTCTGACGACCTGCTCCTCGATCGGATCGCTCTCATCATAGTGCTGCGGCAGCTTCTTCTCCCTTTTCTCTCCCATCACATTCCCCCTTCTGTAATCACCCTGCGGTTCTTCGCAATGTAATCAAAAAGCGACAGCAGCGTCAGCAGCAGCGAAAGCCAGTAAAAAAATCGGGTCAGCGCCGACATCTGCGGCAGCTTCAGGATCAGCAGCATCAGGAGAAGCATCTGCGAAACCGTCTTGAGCTTCCCCCACCAGGATGCCGCAATCACCACACCGCTGCCCGCCGCCACCAGACGAAAGCCGGAGATGATAAATTCCCTCGCGATGACGAGAATAACATACCATGCCGGAAGCTGCCCGAGCTGAATCAGACAGACCAGCCCCGAGCAGACCAGAAGCTTATCTGCCAGCGGATCCATAAACTTTCCAAAGTTTGTCACGAGATGGCATCTCCGTGCGATCTGTCCGTCCAGAAAATCCGTAAAGGACGCGATGCAGAACACGGCGAGCGCCGCGAGCCGGAACGCCTGCACCGCCCCCTCCTCCCAGAGCAGGAGCAGCACGAAGACCGGCACCAGCAGCACCCGAAGCATTGTCAGCTTATTCGGCAGATTCATCAAACTCTCCTATCAGATCATACCCGTCGCTGTCCACGATGCGCACTGTGAACATATCTCCGGAAAGCAGGTTCCGCGCATTTCCCGCAGCCACATATACCACACTGTCGATATCCGGCGCATCCATGTAGGAACGCGTGAGGTAGATCCCATTCTCCGGATCGAAGCCGGTCACCATCACCCGGAGATGCCGTCCGACCTGCTCCGCCGCCTTCTCGAAGGCAATCTCCTGCTGCAGGCGCATCAGCTCGTCCTGCCGCTGTCTCTTCAGCCGCTCCGGAAGCTGTCCCGGCAGCAGCGCCGCCGCGGTTCCCTCCTCCTGCGAATAGGGGAATACCCCCAGCCGGTCGAAGCGAAGCTCTCTGAGGAAGCGCTTCACGTTCTCGAAGTCCTCCTCTGTTTCCCCCGGGAAGCCGGTAATCAGCGTCGTCCGGAGCGCGATGTCCGGAATCTCGGCGCGCAGCCTCGCGATCCGCTCGCGGATCTCCGCCTCACGGGTCTTACGATGCATCGCCCGAAGGATACGGTCGGAGGAATGCTGGATCGGAATATCCAGATAATGACAGACCTTCGGATTTTCCCGGATCGCCCGGATCAGCGCGTCATCAATCTCCTCCGGATAGCAGTAAAGGATGCGTATCCATTCTATCCCCTCTATCCCGGAGAGCCCGGAAAGCAGCTCCGGAAGCGTCTTCCGTCCATAGAGATCCGTGCCGTAGAGCGTCGTCTCCTGCGCTACCAATATCAGCTCCCTCGTCCCGCTTTCCGCGAGCGAGCGCACCTCTCTGAGGAGATGCTCCATCGGCACGGAGCGGTAATGCCCGCGCAGTCTCGGAATGATACAGTAGGTACAGTACTTATCGCAGCCCTCGGCGATTTTCAGATAGCTGCTGTAACGATCTCCGCTCTCCACCCTCGCCATCTGGGTGTCCAGCCGATCCACATAATCTCTGACCGAGGCGATCTCATCCACCTCCGGCAGCTCCTTCCGGATTTCGTCGCGATAGCGTTCTACGAGGCAGCCGGCGACGATCAGCTTCTTCAATCTCGCCGTCTTCTTATACTCCCCCAGCTCAATAATGGTCTGGATGCTCTCCTCCTTCGCAGGCCCGATGAAGGAGCAGGTGTTGACCACCGCAATATCCGCCTCCTCCGGATCTCCGGTCACAGAGGAATCCGGGTATTTCTCCAGAAGATTACTGAGCAGCTTCTCGGAATCCACCCGGTTCTTATCGCATCCAAGCGATACCATGTACAGCTTCATTCCGCCTCGCTGTCGGACTCTGCCTCGTACTCGTCTTCTCTGCCGTCTCCGTCCTCCTCTTCCTTCTCCTCTTCCTCCTCGTACGTCTCCTCCTCGTCATCCAGCGCGTACTGTGAAAAATCCTCTCTCTCCATGCTGAGAGAAACCGGCTCGTCGTCTACCTCGGAGCCCTTCTGTATCGTCACCGCATGCTTCGAGATCTCATCCACTGCGATCGAAAGCGGCTTCCTGCCCGCCTCCCCCGGCACGAGCGGCGGCTCCCCATCGATGATCTGCCGCGCACGCTTCGCGCTCGCGATCACTACGGAATATCTGGACTCTACTTCCTTTGCAGAGTCGTCCTCCCCCTCGTTCAGAGCGCCGATCAGGTCATTATATGTTGGACGCAGCATATTCGTTCCTCCTCAAATCTTTTCTAATCTGTTCAATAATATCCATATGTACGCTTGCCCTGTCATGGGAAGCCTGAATTAGATTATGCAGTTTTTTGACACAGGTGTCAACCTGGTCATTCACCAATATATAGTCGTAGGTCTCCACGCCCTCGGATTCAATGATGGCACGACCGAGCCTCTGGTTCACGACCTCCTCCGTCTCCGTCCCCCGTCCGATTAGACGGCTCCGAAGCTCGCCTGCGCTCGGCGGAGTAATGAAGATCAGCAGCGCCTCCGGAAATCTCTGCTTGATTTTCAGCGCGCCCTGCATCTCGATCTCGAGGATGACATCCTTCCCCCTCTCCTGCTGCTCTGCGACGAACTGCCGAGGTGTCCCGTAATAGTTATCTACATATTTTGCATATTCCACGAGCTGATCCGCGTCGATCATCCGTTCGAACTCCTCCTTCGAAACGAAGAAATAAGACTTCCCGTTCACCTCTCCCGGTCTCGGCGCTCTTGTCGTCGCGGAGACAGAGAGCGCGTAATTGTCATAGCTCTCCATCAGCTCCCGCATAATGGTTCCCTTTCCGGCGCCGGAGAAACCCGATACCACCACCAATAAGCCTTTTTCCATACCCTTCCCTTCTCCTACTCGAGGTTCTGCACCTGCTCCCGAATCTTCTCAATCAGGGTCTTCAGCCGGATCGCATCCTCCGAGACGATCAGATCGTTCGCCTTGGACAGCGTCGTATTTGCCTCACGGTTCATCTCCTGCGCGAGGAAATCCAGCTCTCTCCCGACCTCTCCGCCCTGTCCGAGTTTCTTCCGCATATTATCCACATGACTGTGCAGACGGACGAGCTCCTCATCCGTGCATACCTTGTCCGCATAGACCGTAACCTCCTGCACGATCCTGCTCTCCTCTATCCCGCTCCCGCCGAGAAGCTCCGTCACCTTGTCCCGAAGCCGTTTCTCGTAGTTGGCGACGATCTCCGGCGCTCGAAGCTCAATGCGGCAGACAAGCTCCTCCATTTCGGAAAGCTTCGTGAGGAGATCTCTTCCGAGGTTCTCTCCCTCCAGCGTCCGCGCCTCCACGAAATGCTGTATCGCCGTATCCAGCGCCGGCCGGAGCTGCTCCCAGAGCGCCTCCGGCTCTTCCCCCTCCTCCGAGAGCTGCAGCACCTCCGGCTGCATGGCGATCTGCCGAACCGAAACCTCCCGGGAGAGCCCAAGCTCCGTGCCGATCTGCTGCATCGCCTCGAAATACGCCCTCGCAAGCTCCATATTCAGCCGAAGCTTCCTCCCCCTTTCGGAATAATCCTCATAGGTGATATAGAGATCGACCTTCCCCCTCGCGAGCTTCGTCTTTATCCTTTGACGGATCCGTGCCTCCAGCGCATTCAAGCACTTCGGCATCTTGATATTGAGATCCAGAAAACGCGAATTTACCGACTTCAGCTCTACAGAGATCCTGCTGTCTGCACTGGAAGACTCCGCCCCGCCGAAGCCGGTCATGCTCCTTAAATCCATGCCTGCTCCTGTCCTGCTCCCGACGGCCGTCCGGAGCCATAGTTGTTTTTTCCTCAGATTTCATTTACACTAAGATCCGGATTGCCTGTCGCTTCCCGATTTCCGCAATCTCCCGGCTTCCGCTTTGAAGCACTTCAGCGGAAGCCGCTCTGAGGGCTTAACTTTAAGTATAACGTATATGCGCAGGGATCGGCAAGTATAAATATTCCGTATAAGCCCCTGTCAGTCGGCGTGAAAACGTCACATTTCAAGAAACAAATATTTCGCATGAATATTTATTTAAGGAGGCAAACGATATGGCTTACGACGGACTTGTGGTCAGCGCCAGCATAAAGGAATTCCGGGAGCAGCTGCTCGGCGGAAAGATTGCGAAAATCACCCAGCCGGAGAAGGACGAGATTCATCTCATGATCCGGCGTCAGAAGGAGAGCTTCCGCCTGAAGCTCTCGGTGAACCCCTCCCTCCCGCTCTGCTGCTTCACAACAGAGAACAGGACAGCCCCCCTCACCGCGCCCGCCTTCTGCATGACGCTCCGGAAGCACATCGGAAACGGCAGCATTCTCTCGATCCGGCAGCCGTCGCAGGATCTCTCGGAGGACGGGCTCGAGCGCGTCATTCTCTTCGAGATCGAGCATCTGGACGAAATGGGAGACCTTGGGAGACGTTTCCTCTCCATAGAGCTGATGGGAAAGCATTCCAATATTATTCTGCTTCGGGAGGATAATCGCATCATCGATGCCATCAAGCGGATCTCCGCCTCCCAGTCCTCTGTCCGTGAGGTTCTTCCGAACCGCGAATACTTCATTCCGGACGCAAGCGGGAAGCAGAACCCGCTCACTGTCTCCGAGGCAGATTTTCTCTCCGGCATGCAAGGCACAGGCGAGCCCGTTTTTCGGGCACTCTACCAGCATTTCACCGGACTCAGCGCCCTCACCGCAAATGAAATCTGCTATCGCGCCGCCGTAGACCCGGATCTCCCGGCGAACAGCCTGGAGGCATCCTCGCTCCGGCAGCTCTATCAGGTCTTTTCTTCTATAATAAGGAAATCCGTTCTGGAGCAGGGCACGAAGCCCTGTATCCTCTACCGAGGGGAAGCACCGCAGGATTTCTCCGCAATCCCGCTTCAAATGTATCTGGGAAGTGCCGGCTACAGCGAGAAGAGCTTTGACTCCATGTCCGCAGTGATCGAGACCTTTCACATAGAGAAGGACAGGAGCTCCCGTGTCCGGCAGAAATCCACAGATCTCCGTAAGATCCTGCACACGCTGCTGGAGCGCTGTACGAAGAAGCTCAGCCTGCAGGAGAAGCAGCTCCGGGACAGTGAGTCAAAAGACAGGTTCCGCATTTACGGAGAGCTGCTCAACACCTACGGCTATTCGCTTCAGGGCGGTGAGAAGGAGCTTGTATGTGAAAACTACTATGACGGGAAGGAAATCGTGATCCCGCTCCGTACAGAATATAGTGCGCAGGAAAACGCGAAGCGCTACTTCGAGAAGTATGACAAGCTGAAGCGCACCGAGCAGAATCTCCATGTCCAGCTCGCGGAATCCCGGCAGGAGCTTCTGCACCTCCAGTCCATCCTGAGCTCTCTGGATCTCGCCGAGGGCGAGGGAGACCTCCGCGAGATCCGAAAGGAGATGGCGGATTTCGGCTTCCTGAAAAAGTCCGGCGTCTCCCGGGAAAAGGTTCGTGCGCAGGACAGAGCACAGCCCTACCACTTCGTCTCCGGAACCGGCTACGACATCTATGTCGGGAGGAACAACTATCAGAATGAAGCAGTCAGCTTCCGTCTCGCAGACGGCGGAGATCTCTGGTTTCATGCGAAAAATGTTCCCGGCTCCCACGTCATCGTAAAGACCGGCGGCGCCTCCCTCGAGTCCCTCCCCGATTCGCTCTTCGAGGAAGCTGCATCTCTTGCCGCCTACTTCTCCTCCCAGAGGCAGTCTGCGAAGGTAGATGTCGACTATACGCTCCGGAAGAATCTCCGCAAGGTGCCGAACGCCGCACCGGGCTTCGTGATTTACCATACAAACTACTCTATGACAGTAGCCCCGAAGCTGCCCCTGCAGGAGGTAAAGGAATCATACCGTACATAAAACGCTTCCGGTGCCGGAAACTCTGCCGCCGGAAGATATAGATCCCGCCCGATATGCGCTTACCTCACGAATCTGTCAAAATAATCCATAAATTGATTCCAATCATATTCATCCATATCATGATTTCCGGTCTTCCTATGGTACGCAATGTGTCCTTCATGAAGCGGCTGCTCGCTATGCGGATATTCAAAGGTCATAAGCCCCGGAACGCCGAGCAGCTCAAATACCGGTGTCGCCTGAATCAAAGCCTCAAATTGTCCCGCCGGATCCGCCCAGATATCAAAGCTTCTGGATGTAGTATACACATGCCGCGGTGCAATCAGGGCAATCAGCATATGCTGGTCAAACGGAAGCCGGTTCTCCTGTCCCGCATATTTCCGGTAATTTTCTGCAAACCAATATGGAAAACGGCCTGTAATGTCGGCAATGGTTTCTGAATGTCCCTTAGGACCTCTTGAAATCGCGTCTCCGCTATTGCCGGCACAGCTGCTGACTGCCATCGCAAAGCGTTCGTCCTGTGCTGCTGCCCAGAGGGCCGTCTTTCCGCCCCTGGAATGTCCAACCACCGCAACCCTGCTGTCGTCAATCAACGGATCTTCAACAAAATAATCCATGATCCGACTGGCAGCCCAAGCCCACGCGGCAATCGCCCCCCATGCATTCTTGGGACGATTTTTCACATATTCCGGAAAAAGACGATGAAACCCTGTCGTAAATCCCTCCTCATAGTCCGGTGCGATCTCCTGGGTACGAAATGCCGCACAGGCATAGCCTCTTGCCACAATCATTTCCGCCGGGTAGAACGGACTCATGAAATGCCTGCATGGATCACTGTCCTTGATTCCTCGATTTACCACCGTCACAAAAGCGGGAACCGGATTCTCCGCACCCGCTGGAATAAATACCGTAAAACAAAAAATAAAATGTCTCCCATTTCGTACAGCTTCTACCTCGACCGTCTGCCGAATCGCCTGTCCTTCCATAAAGGTCTGATTCCGGCGGGAATCCACCAGTCGGATTTCCACCTTCATATTTTTAAGATCCGGGAGTAATCCATATTCCTCCTCTCGGAACATTTTCAGAATCTCCGGACATCTCTTTCTACGCCACTCTTCCGCTGTTCTGACCTCTGTTCCATCCAGACACCTCAATGCGGATGGCACTTTTCTCTTATTTTCCGGATGATGAATATTCATACTGGCCTCCATCTGATTTTTTGTATGCCCTCCGGTTTATTCATGCCTTGATGTCATGCGGGGGGTGTCCATATATTCTTTTAAAAACATCGTAAAAATAGCGATAGTCCTTATACCCCACCATTCTCGCCACTTCATTGACCCGATTCCTTGGATTACGCAGAAGTTTCCTTGCATTTTCCATCTTTACCAGTGTCACATACTGCACAAAATTAAGCCCCGTTTCTTTTTTGAATATTTTACTGAAATAAGCTGTCGATAGGACAAGCTCTTTTCCGATATCAGACAACGCTATGTTCTGATCGATATGCCGATCAATATAGCGTATCGCTTCTGTGACAGACGGAGATAGCGAGGAAAGCCGCGAGTGAATAGCATAGAGCTGCTGCTCCGCACCACGCATGTCCCTCATCTTCCGCACCATCTGATGTCGGCCGTTTTTCTGTATTTTTGCAATAACATTTGTAAGAGCACTCTCCAGCTCTTCTACCATGACCGGCTTCAAGAGATAATCACTGACCCCATAATGCATTGCATCCTTAGCGTATTTAAAATTATCATAGCCGGAAATAATGATAAACTGTGTATCATACGTCTCTTCATGCAGTCTGCGAATAATCTCCAGCCCATCGAACCCCGGCATTTTGATATCAATAACGGCAATATCCGGATCTGTTCTATAGATCAGTTTTAATCCGTCCAACCCATTATATGCTTTTCCAATCAGCTCACAGTCGAACTTTTTCCAGTCTGTGGATCTGCAGATACCCTCTACTGCGATTTTATTGTCGTCAATAAGCACTACGGAAAACAAAGCTCCCCTCTCTTCCTTTTATCAGCCCTGAATTTGTTCAGGATTTTCTACAGTATCGATAGCTTCTGTCATCGGCAGAATAATCTTTACAAGTGTATACTTACGGTATTTCGATTTGATTTTTAATGAAAAATCCTCCCCAAATACCAATTGAAGGCGTTCTCTGACATTGCTTAGTCCGATCCGCTTTGACTGCATCATTGTGTTCTGAAGCATTGCAAGTCTCTTATCAGGAATCCCAACCCCATCATCATACACGCTCAATACCATCCTCCCACTTTCTTTGTAGGCTCTGATCTCTATCGTGCAGGTATCAATTTTTTCCATCATTCCATGCATGACCGAATTTTCTACAATTGGTTGCAAAATAAATGTGGGAATTTCCATGTTGTTCAGACATTCTTCCAGATCCCACTTAAGCTCCAGTCGATCCGGATAAATCGTTTTGCATAACTCCAGATAGTTCTTTACATACTGTATTTCCTCTCTAAGCCTGCATGTCTCTGCCTTTCTTTCCAGACTACCTCGCAGAAACCTTGCAAGCATACCGATCATACGGCTGGCTTCCCTGTCCCCTTTAATCAAAACCACCCCGTTAATAGCCTGAAGGCTGTTAAACAAAAAATGAGGATTTACCTGTGATTGCAGTTCATGGAACCGAGTATTCAAAAGCTCATATTCCTTCTTCTCCTGCTTTTCTTTCTCCGCAATCAGTTCCCTGAGCAATACCTCCATTCGCATTCCGGTATCCTCAATCTTGGTATTGATAACAGAAAGCTCATCGTTTTTTCTTTTGAAGGTCTGAAATTCATGAAATCTTCCTTCAGAAATATTCGTAAGGTTTCGAATAATCACCCTGATTTTACGGGATGTGCTGCCAAACATTACCGCGGCACCTATCGCTATCAGCAGAATACTCATACCAATTCCCGTAGCAGCAAAGTCATTGACAGGACGAATGTATGTAATACTTTGCTGTTCCACATCAAGCAAATTAAGAACCTGCACCTCTCCTCCATTGAGCGGATAAGAAATCGCCAGAATTTTTCCCTCTTCCCGATACAGTCGGAGCACATCCTCAAGCTTTAGCGTCTGATTCAGACCACCCGGGATGCTCTGGTAAAAAAGTCTTCCGTCTATTCCATACACGCCGAATATTCCCGTATAATTCTCATCAAGATTCTTAAAAATGCTTTTAAATACCTCCGGATTGATTTCCGCAAGCAAATATCCGGTAAACCTCATCGCGCTGTAATCAAAGATTGCTCTCGCAAGAATCGGATTCCCTGTCTCGGGATTCAGAAACCAATAGGTGTGTCCCCTGCGTCCTTGAAGAAAGCAGCACTTTTCCTCATAAATTTGATAAATGCTGTCCCCCGTAATACGTGCCGAGGAAAGTCGCGAATGTTTTTCAAGATGAATGTTTCCCTTCGCATCCGCCAATGCGATCCACTCTATATTTCTGCTTTCATTCAGAAGCTGAACCATCCCATTCTGAAGGTCAACGCGTTGCTGAATCTCTTCCCGCAGGCTCAGACCATTATTCTCCCTCACTCCCAGCAGAGCTCCGAAGGTCTCATTTGTTCTGAACAGAGGAAAGTTGTCTTCCGCGATACTCGCAAGCGTATTGCCTATATTCATTCGCACCTGATCCGTCAGCTCATCCGCGCGCGCCGTACTTTCCAACCGAAACTGATGATAGCTCCTCCGGTACACATAAAGAAGCATAAACAAAAAGACACAGCTGTACAGCAAAACAAAAAGAAATATTCGAAAATAAAGAGATTTCCATGGGATAATTCTCTCGTCTCTCTGCTCGCTTTTTCTATTCTGCTTCATATTTCCTCCAAACTATCCCTTCACTGCTCCGGAAGTAATCCCGCTGATGATATATTTCTGCAAGCTCAGGTACAGAAGCAAAATCGGCAGCATAGACAAAATAAATAATGCGAATGCCAAGCCAAGCTCAATGTTATTCTCTCCAAAAAAGAAATACTGCGTCAGCGGAACATTCCGCACCTCTTTTCTTTGCAGCAGAGTGAGAGACATCTGGAAATCATTCCACACATTCAGTGTATTCAGCACCAGAGATGTGACAATAATCGGCTTTAAAAGCGGAAATACTACCTTGAAAAATACTTGATACACCCCGGCTCCATCAATTTCCGCCGCTTCTTCCAGTTCTCTCGGAATGCTCTTCACAAACCCGGACACCAGAAGGACAGTGAAGGCAATCTGAAAGCCTATCTTCGCAAGGACGAATCCGCTTAGCCTATTCAATAATCTCCAATGGAACATATTGACATAAAGCGGAGTCATAATGGACTGAAACGGAATAATCATAGCCCCGACAAAAATATAGTAAATCGTATTGTAGAAGCGATTATTCTTTCTGGCAATCATATAGGAGGCCATGGAACAGATAATTGTAATAAAGAAAACCGCAATCATGGTTGAAAGCAAGCTGTTTTTAACAGCAAGCCCAAAATTAGAGCTTTTGATTGCGTTCGTAAAGTTTTCCCAATGAATCGCTTTAGGAAAAGCCAATCGATTCTGCACCAGCTCCGGCTTTGATTTCAGGGAATAAATGACTGCAATGTAAAAAGGAGATACGACAAGAAGCGCAACCGCACACTTCAGAATTGTGAAAATCCCGCTTTTTATGTTTTTTCCCGTACACATCAGAGCTCCACCTCCCTTGCCCTCAGCATTCTCGAAACAACTGCGCTTAAAATAAAAATCGTTACAGTGAAAATCACCGCAATTGCCTGCCCATATCCGGCCTTATAGTAGATAAACAAATTGTTATAAATCAGCATAGCAAGCGTTTCAGAGGCTCTGCCGGGTCCTCCCGCAGTTGCCGCCATCGGATAGTCAAATACCTTCATTCCCCAGGCAAGCGTCAGCGTCAGGTTGGCTGTAATCGCAGGCCTGATCATCGGAATCGTAATCATCCTGAATTTCTGCCAGACCGTCGCCCCCTCCAGATCTGCCGCTTCATAATAATCCTCCGACACCCCTTGCATCGCGGCGATATATACAACCATACAGTATCCCGCATCTCTCCAAACTGAAATCACCGTCAGTCCATACATTACCCATGTCATGCTTCCCAGCGGACTCGGAATTCCAAACTTATCATAAAAAACATCGCTGTATACATATCTCCAGATGTAAGAGGAGAGCACAAGGCTCAGACAATATGGCATAAAAATACAAGTTCTCAGCAGACTGTTCAGCTTCGATGCTTTAGAAATCATAACTGCAAAAAGAAGACCCAGGATATTCGAAAATACCATTGCAAGTATGGTGAAAAGCAATGTATTCTTCGTAGCGTTAACGAAATTCTTATCCTGAAAAAGCATGGGGTAATTCTTTAATCCAACGAAAATGCGGGTTGCACTCATACCGTCCCAGTTCGTAAAGGACATCGGAATACCTTGCAGAAATGGATAAGCTACAAATATCATGAACATAATGAGGGCTGGCAGTACAAATGAAAATTCCTCCAATCGTCTTATCGTCTTATGGTTCATTTTCTTCCTCTTTCTAAAAAAATCAGAGAGGCATGGATTTCTCCATAACCATCCCTGATTTTCAGTCCCCCTAAAAGCGCTTATTTCTGCGCGTTAATGGATGCGATCTCATCATCTATATCCTTAAGCAGTATCGCAACATCCTGCTGGTCTGCCTCCAGTGCAACATACTCCTGAAGGATGGTACGGAATGCTGTGGAGTACTCGGAGGTATAGTCCGGAACATCCGCCTTTGCAGCGATCTTATCCTCATCAATATATGTCTTGATATCCTGTATCAGCGGTGTCGCACCGTCTGTAGATACATTCACATTGCTGGACATCAGCTTTGCAGTGTCCATCCATATTTCTGATGCTTCATTGCCTGCAAGATAAGTAAGAAAGGTCATAACCTCATCCTTATGCTCTGTATTTTCAGAAACCACAAAACAATCGTCAATGCCGATCCAGAGCTTGTTCTCTCCCGCATTATCGGACCATGGTACCGGAAACATGCCAAAGCTGCCGTCCGGATTTGCTGCCATGGTATCGCCAATCAGCCATCCGCCGTTAATATACATCGGTCTCTGCTCCGCGGCGAAGTTCTGTATCCCCTGTGCCTGATCCACCGCCGTGTCCCCCGGATCCTTGTACCGGGAAATCTTTGTAAAAATCTCAAAAGCTTCCTTCACATCAGGATTGTCCGATAGCATCGCGACCCCACCCTGAGAATCCATCCACACTCTCTGCATTCCTCTTGCGATTGCCATACTTGTAAAGTAGGCATCCAGTTCATGAAATACACCGTGAATAAAGTTATACGGCTGAATCAGCGGATAGGTGCCCTTATCCATAAAGCTATCACAAACCTGAAAAAACTCCTCTCGAGTCGTCGGAACCGAAACGTTAGCTTTCTCAAACATCTTTTTATTATAGAAGCAGCCTTTGGCCTGTGCGTCGATAGGAAAGCCGTAAACACCACCGTTAAGCGTACATTCCCTGACGAGCAGGGGAAGGACATTCTTCATACAATCCTCACCCTTCAAGTCCATGAAATAACCGCCTTCTACAAATTCCGTCATATTCTGTGGTTTGCCGAACATGATATCCGGAGCGTCGCCTGCCGCAATATAATTCTTATAAGTAGCGATATACTGCGCGGAGTTTACAATCTCAATATCTATCCTGATATTCGGGTTCTGCTCATTAAACTTCGTGATAATCCGGTCAAGAGCATCTCTCTTGGCCTGCTCCCCCATATAATGAACCAGACGAAGCGTAACCTCCCCGCCATTGCCGTTATCCTCATTCCCTGCCGTTGCCATATCCGTCTGCGCCGCTTTCGTCTCCGACGCAGGAGATCCGCAGGCTGCCAACGTTCCCGTAAGCATCCCCAGAGTCATTCCCAATGCAATGCATTTTTTTAATAAGCTTTTCTTCATCTCCTCTCCTCCTTATTAAAAATATTTATTTTATAGTTAAAATAATTTTAGCATTGTATCGAGAATGAAACCATGCGAAATTCTTTGTTTTTTATGTGGTATTTTCATCGTAAACGCACATGGTGAACGCTTTATTGTAACCTCTCCATCCGTTCCATACCCCGGCGGAGCATAGTCTCGAACAGCCGCTGCAGTCCTGCCGAGAGCAGTACGATCAGCAGCGTCCATGCGAAGAGATCCGCCGTATCGAGATAGATCTTGGCATTATAAAGCTGCTCTCCGATGGAATGCTTCGGGAGCCCGATCACCTCCGCGGCGATCCCTGCCTTCCACGAGAGTCCCAGCGCCGTGACCGTGGCACTCCGGAAATACGGCAGTACCGCAGGAAACCATATCGTTTTTAGCTGCTCCCATGGGGAAAGCCGGAAAACCTGCGCCATTTCCAGAAGCTCCCGATCGCACTCCCGGATCCCCGTCAGCAGACCCTCATAGAGGATCGGCAGCGCCATCAGAAAGCTGATGCTTGCGGAAAGCTTACGGGAAGGCACCCAGACCAGGATCAGGATAATGAAGGAGGCTACCGGAACCGCACGGATCGCAGCGATCGGAGGCCGCAGCATTTCCGCGGCAAAACGGAAACGGGCAGAAAGCGCGGCCAAAAAAAGTGCGAAGAGCTCCGCAAGGAAAAAGCCCTGCAGTATCCGCCCCGTCGAGAGCAGGGCGGATATATAGAACTCTCTCTCCCGCAGCAGCACAGAAAATCTCCGGATAACAGAAAAAGGAGATACCAGAAGTATCTCCTGATGGAGACTGCGGCTCCCCAGCTCCCAGACAAGGAGCCAGAAAAGCACAGTCTGTATCTTCATTTCCCGGCGCTTACTCCGCGCCATAATAAAAGTCATCCGCCGGAAGCTTGCCGCCCACCGACTTCGGATTCTGCTGGAAGAGCACACCGAGATACCCCGCGAGAGATGCCTTCATCTCCGAACCGTCGATATAAACGATATTGCAGAGAGGGATCGCCTTCTTCGCCACCGGCTCTGCGATGATATCATAGCTGCCGCAGAGCGCCGCGGCGGCAGCCACATTCGCATTCGTGTATGCCACAGATGCCTTGTATTTCTCCAGAAAATCCTTCACCGCCTGCGGATTCTGCTCCGCAAACTGCTTCCTTACGATGACCACTCCGGTCAGAAGTCTGGACGCGTCGTCCTTATTCTGAATCGCATTCCACGCCTCATTCAGATCCAGCGCGACGCGAATCTTGTCGTTCTTCGCCTGTGCCGCTGTCACGAACGGCTGCGGAAGCAGGGCAATCCCCTCCGGGTCGCTCGCCAGCGCTGCAACGCATTCCGCATGCTCGCTCTTCCACTCGATCCGGAGATCCGTATCCGCATTCACGCCATTCTTCTCCAGAATATAGCGCAGCGCATACTCCGGCGTCGCTCCCTTTCCGCTCGCATAGAGGGTCTTTCCTTTCAGATCCGCGACAGAATGCACCGCATCTCCGGTCTCACAGATATAGAGCACGCCGAGCGTATTGATCACAAGCGTCTGCACCTGTCCCTCCGTATTGTTGTAAAGCACCGAGGCAAGGTTCGCCGGAACCGCTGCAATGTCGACTTCTCCCTTCGCGATCTTCGGCGCGATTTCATCCACAGCGGAGAGCAGCTCGAAGTGATAGCGGTTGCTGCTGACCTCTCCCCTGTCGACGAGATCCATCAGCTCTACCATTCCCATCGCCGTCGGTCCCTTCATCGCAGATACCCGGACATCCACCGGCTCCGCATTCGGCTCAATTACCGCTTCCTTGCTCGCTTCCGTCTGCTCCGCGCTCGTCTCTGCAGCACTTGGCGTCGTCTCTATGGCGCTGCTCTCCTGCGGCTTCGCGGCACAGCCCGCGAATACAGATGCCGCCAGCAGCATCGCAAGGATTCCTGCTCCGATTCTCTTCATCTTTTTCTCCTCTTTCGTATTTTTCTTCTTCCACTCCGCAGCCGTTCCCCCGCCGTCGGCGGTTTTCCTGCCTGCATTGTTATCCTATTATAGCATATCCCATCCTGTATTCCAGCCCTCGTTTCGGAAAATCCCTTCCATTCGGTATTGCAAAAACAGAAGTTCTGTGATATTCTGTTTCTATAAGAAAAAACATATGTACGCAAAAAGGAAGCAAACATCCCTGCCATGCACACAGAAAAAAGTTCAATCGAATCCCCCGAAGGACGACGCTATCTCGCGATCGATCTGAAGTCCTTCTATGCCTCCGCAGAATGTGTAGAGCGGGGGTTCGACCCTCTCACAACCTGCCTCGTTGTCGCGGATCCCAGCCGCACAGAGAAGACAATCTGCCTCGCCGTCACGCCCGCACTGAAGCAGATCGGCATTCCCGGACGCCCGCGGCTCTTCGAGGTCGTCGAGCAGGTACGGCAGTTCAATGCCGGACGGCGCAAAAACGCCGGTTCGAGGGGCTTCCTCGGCAGTACCGAAGACATCGCCGAGCTCTCCCGGAATCCATCGCTTTCTCTCTGCTACCACACGGCGCCGCCGCGCATGGCACATTATATAAAGACGAGCTCCAAGATCTACAATATCTATCTGAAGTACCTCTCTCCCGACGATATCCATGCCTACTCCATCGACGAGATCTTCGCGGATGTCACAGGCTACCTCCGCACCTATGGCATGAGCGCGCATGCGCTCGCAATGACAATGATCCGGGATGTCCTGCAGCAGACCGGGATCACTGCAACCTGCGGCATCGGAACGAACCTTTACCTCGCGAAGGTCGCAATGGATATCGTCGCGAAGCACCTCCCCGCAGACAAGGACGGCGTCCGCATCGCAGAGCTTGATGAGCATTCCTACCGCCGTCTTCTCTGGACGCACCGGCCGCTGACCGACTTCTGGCGCGTCGGGTGCGGCTACCGGAAAAAGCTGGAAGCTCTCGGGCTCTACACCATGGGCGACATTGCCCGCTGCTCCGAGGGCGGCGCGCAGGACTTCTACAATGAAGAGCTGCTCTACCGAAGCTTCGGCGTCAACGCAGAGCTGCTGATCGACCACGCCTGGGGCTATGAACCGACCCGTATCTCCGATATCCGGAGCTACCGTCCCGCTATGCACAGTCTGAGTTCCGGACAGGTTCTGTCCAGGCCCTACGGCTTGAAGCAGGCGAAAACCGTCCTGCTGGAAATGGCGGACGCACTGGTTTTCGAGCTTCTGGAAAAGAAGCTGCTGAGCGATCAGCTCGTCCTCAGCATCGGCTATGATATCGAGAACCTGCAGGATCCTGTGCGCAGGGCACAGTATCACGGGCCGATCGAGCAGGATCGCTACGGCAGAGCAGTTCCCAAGTCATCCCACTCCTCTCAGAATCTCGGATGTTATACCGTTTCAAATCGGAGGATTCTGCACGCCGCCGCGGCGCTATTCGACCGCATCGCAGAGCCGGGTCTCCTGATTCGCAGAATGTACCTCGTCGCAAACCACGTCCGCCGTGCAGGGGAGCTACCGCAGGCTCCCGCCTTCGAACAGCTTACGCTCTTCACGGACTACACCGCACAGGAGCAGGCACGGCAGGAAAATGATAAAAACGAAAAAAAAGAGCAGAGCCTGCAGCAGGCAATGCTCTCAATCAAGACCCGTTACGGAAAAAATGCGGTGCTGCGCGGTCTCAACTACCGGGACGGCGCTACGATGATCGAACGAAACCGGCAGATCGGAGGCCATAAGGCATGAAAGAGGAGCGAAAAGACGATAAAAAAGACTTTCCCTATGAGGATATTCTTTTCCATCCGCATCATCAATCCCCTCGACATCCCCGAATGTCTCTCCGGGATCGTGCCGCGCAGTTTGCGCCCTTCGCCGCGCTGAACGGCTACGACGAGACACTGCAGGAGACTGCCGCCAGGCGGGAAGCGCTGGAGGACGCATTCCCGGGCATGGAAATCGAGATCTGCTAGATTCCCTCCTTTGTAGAGAGCAGGATGCGGTCATTGTTGAACTCCCTGCCTGCTCCGCTGGCAAAGCGCTCCAGCAGCGTCTGCACTGTCATTTCCGCCCGCTCCGCTCCGCTGACATCCAGTACGATCTCCCCGGCATTCATCATCAGGGTGCGATTCCCGAGCTCCAGCGCCTGATTCATATTATGCGTGACCATCAGGCAGGAGATCTGCCGCTCCCGGATGATGCGCTTCGTCAGATCCAGCACCTTCGCCGCCGTCCCCGGATCCAGCGCCGCCGTATGCTCGTCCAGCAGCAGCAGTCTCGGCGTCACCATCGTCGCCATCAGGAGCGTCAGTGCCTGTCTCTGTCCGCCGGAGAGCAGCCCGACCGGCTGTGTCATCCGATCCTCCAGCCCCATATCGAGCAGGCTGAGCTGCTCCCGGAACCTCCGCCTGTCCTCCCGGTTCACTCTGCTGAATACCGCTCTCTTATGCTCCGAGGCACGCAGATACGCCACCGAGAGATTCTCCTCTATCGTCATATGCGGCGCGGTTCCCATCAGCGGATCCTGGAAGAGTCTGCCGATCTGCCTGCTGCGGATATGCTCCGGCAGGAAGGTGATATCCTCTCCGTCCAGCTCGATTGAGCCCTGATCCGTCAGGAAGCTGCCTGCGATGGCATTGAAGAGTGTGGACTTCCCTGCGCCATTGGAACCGATAATGCTCGCGAAGTCCCCATCCTCCAGACTGAGACTCAGCCTGCACAGCGCTTTTTTCTCATTTACCGTCCCCGGGTAGAAGGTCTTCGAAATATTCCGGATTTTAAGCATGACTTCCTCCCCGCTTCCGCTCCCTGATGGATTTCCTTTTCTTGTATTCCGCCTGCAGCATCCTCTTCGCCGCCGGCGCCGCAATGGCAAGCGCGACGATCAGGGCGGAAACCAGCTTGAAGGCTTCCGTCGGCACCCTGAGCCGCAGTGCGATCGCCATGATGAAGCGGTAGAGACAGGAGCCCAGCACCATGCTGAGGATCCTCACAGACATTCTCCCCCTTCCGAACAGCGTCTCCCCGATCACCAGAGAAGCGAGTGCGATCGTCACCATTCCGGTTCCCAGATTGATATCCGCCGACTTATTGTACTGCCCGATCAGTGCGCCTGCGAGTCCGGTCAGTGCATTGGAAAGGCAGAGCCCAACCGTGATCGTAAACGCGGGATTGATCGAAGAGGCACGAACCATGGCAGGGCTGTCCCCTGTCGCGCGGATGGAAAGTCCGAGCCGGGTGCTCAGGAACCAGTGGAGTCCCGCACAGACGAGGAGCAGCAGCGCCGCCAGCAAAAGGAGGGTACTCCAGTCCGCCCAGAATGCGCTTTCATTCAGCCCCTTAAACAGGGAAAAGATCGTATCCGTGCCGAAGATCGAGAGGTTGGAGGAGAAGCCCATCACTGCCAGATTGACAGTATAAAGTCCTGTATTCACGATGATGCCGGCAAGGATGCTCGCCACGCCGAAGCGGGTCTGCAGGAGCGCCGTGAGGAAACCGGAGCCGATCCCCGCCGCCATTGCAGCAAGAATGCCCAGGAGAGGGTGCCCGGCGATCGTAACGACCGCTCCTGCAGCGCAGCCCAGCGTATAGCAGCCGTCTGTCGAAAGATCGCAGATATCCAGTATACTGAAGCTGATGAAGAGAGAGAGCGCCACAAGAGAGTAAATCAGGCCCACCTCCAGCGCTGTCCGAATGATACCTGCCGTCAGAAATCCTGTCATAAATCCTCCAGAATATGTAACAATTTGTCCTGTCAGATGCCAGAATGTCCGCTCATGCAAGCATGGCAATTCCATTCTGTCACCTGCGTTCCAAATAAGTCCCTGCGGCACTTCGCCGCTTCGCTGCTACCGTGCCGCAGCAAACAGTTATTCGCAAATCGCGCCGCTCTCTTCATTCGCAGCGCTTTTTTGCTCATCCCTGTTGTCCTGTCAGATGCCAGAATGTCCGCTCATGCAAGCATGGTGGACATTCTGGCGCCTGACAGGGACTTATTTGGCAAATTCCTTCTTTGTCTGCGTCTCCACGATTTCGGTGCAGTAGGGCGCGAACGCCTTCCTGATCTCCGCGTCGTTCATGCCGAGCTTGTCCAGCGTTTCCGTATTGATCGTCGCGATGCCGTTGTCGAAGGTCTGTACGGCAGTCTCTGCCGGTACGGCGCCTTTATCGAGAATTTCCGCCACCATATCCGCCGTAGCCCTTCCTAGCTTCGCGTAATCCACTCCATAGCCTGCGAAAGCCCCGTTCAGCGCGAAGGAATCCGCGCCGCCAAAGTGCGGGATCTTCGCATCCTGCAGCTTCTCGAAGAAAGCAAGCTCCGCCTTTTGTATCGTATTGTCCGTCGGCGTAAATACCGCATCCACCCCTTCCGCGATCAGCGCATCCACCGCCTGTGAGACCTCGTCGGTCGTCGTGCCGGTTTTCTCGATATACTTCACGCCCTTCGCATCGAGATACGCCTTCGCTGCTTGGATCGGCGCCGCAGAGGCATCCTCGCTCTTCGAATAGAGCAGTCCCACATAGTCGGTATCCGCATTCGCCGCGAAGATCAGATCCATGATTGCATCCGTATTCAGGAAGTCCGAGGTTCCCGTGATATTCTTCCCCGGCTTCTCCATGGAATCCACCAGCTTCGCCGAAACCGGATCGGAAACTGCGGAGAATACCACAGGGATATCCATCCCCTCCGTCGCTGCCTGCACAATCTGTGCCGCCGGTGTCGCGATCGGTACAATGACATCGACCCCATCCGCGAGAAGCTGCGCTGTCATCTGGTTCAGTACACTGCCGTCTGCCTGTCCGTTCAGCCTGTAGTCCGCATAGTCGAACTTCACCCCGTCTCCGGAAAGGCTGTCCAGCTCAGCGCAGAGATTGTCCTCTATCTGGTTCAGCGAAGGATGATCCACGAATTTCAGGATGCCTACCTTATAGACCTTCCCCTCTCCTTCTGCCTTAGAGGGCTCGGCACTGCTCTCCGTTCCCGCAATCGCCGCCGTGCTCTCTGTCTCTGCTGCTGTGCTTGCCGCGGGCGCGCTGCCGCCGCAGGCTGTGAGCACCGCCGCTGCGGATACCATCGTAAGCGCTGCCATCATCGTCTTCTTCATCATCGTTTCCTCCTTTGGAATAAAGATACTCGCTGGAGTCCGCCGCACAGCCCCGCCTGCCCCGTCTCCCTCCTGGATCAGAAAAAGGGCCCGCCTCACATAGACTATGTCTACATGAGACGAACCCTGAAAGTCCGCGGTGCCACTCATCTTGCCGAAATCAATCGACCTCTTTCGTATACCAGCATATACGCTGCCTGATAACGGTGCAGAACCCGTCGTCTCCTACTTGATCGCTCTTTCTGAGACGCCCTCCAGAGTCCATTCACCTATCTCATCCGTACCGCACTCCCACCACCGGCGGCTCTCTGTGACTTCTTCAATAGACTACTACTCTCTGTCATCGGTTTGGTATTTAATTTTCTGTACTGTAGCACTTTCTCAGAGGCTTGTCAATCGGATTTTCAGAAACTTTTCGCCACCCGCTTCGCTGCTTATCGCAGCCATTCCTGACAGGAAACTCTGCCGGCACCTGCCTTAGATTTGCTCTGCGATCCTGTCTCCCATCTCGCTGGTGGACAACACACGCTGGCCGCCAGCGCTGTCCCGCTCCGCGATATCTCTGGTACGGAAGCCCCTCCGCAGCGCCTCCTCCACTGCCTCCTCGATGCATTCCGCCTCTGTCGTGAGATTCAGAGAATAGCGGAGAAGCATCGCTGCAGAGAGAATCGCCGCGAGCGGATTCGCGACATTCTGTCCGGCGATATCCGGCGCGGATCCGCCGCTCGGCTCATAGAGCCCGAACGAATCCTCCCGGAGCGACGCCGACGGCAGCATCCCGAGAGAACCTGTGATCTCCGCCATCTCGTCCGAAAGGATGTCTCCGAACATATTCTCCGTCACGATCACATCGAACTGTGCGGGATCCCGCACCAGCTGCATGGAGGTGGAATCCACCAGCGCATGGCTGAGACGAACAGAGGGATAACGCGCGGCCTCCTCCGTGAGCAGCCTTCTCCAGAGCCTGGAGGAAGCCAGCACATTTGCCTTGTCGACAGAGCAAAGCCTGCCCTCCCGCTTCTCGGCGATTTCGAACGCCTTCCGCGCGATCCGCCGGATCTCGCTCTCCCTGTAGCACAGCGTATCCGTGGCTACGAGCTCCCCGTCCAGCTCCTCTGTACTGTGTGTACCGAAATAGATCCCTCCGGTCAGCTCCCGCACCATCATCACATCGAAGCCCCGCTCCGCGATCTCCGTCCGAAGCGGGCAGGCGTTCCGAAGCTCCGAATAGAGCTTCGCCGGACGGAGATTACAGAAAAGCCGAAGAGACTTTCGAAGCCGAAGAAGCCCCGCCTCCGGCCGTCTCTCCGGCGGAAGCTCATACCACAGAGATTGCCCGACTCTGCCGCCGATGGCCCCCATCAGCACCGCATCCGCTCTGCAGCAGCGCTCAATGGTCTCCTCCGTCAGCGGCTCTCCATAGGCATCGATCGAGCAGCCTCCGATCAACAGCTCCTGAAAATGAAATTCATGTCCGAAGCGTACCGCCGTCCTTTCCAGCACCTTCCTCGCCTCTGCGACGATCTCGGGTCCGATCCCGTCTCCGGGAAGCATAATGATGTCTGCCCTCATAGCCTGCTCCTGTCCTGTATGATCTATACTTATATCGCCGCGACGGTTCGCCACGGTATGTTCGTATACCGGCAGGAAAACCTCTTCCCCACCCCGGCATACTCTGCCTTTCATTTTTTCATATCACCGAAGATTATAATATCCTATAGTTATATCATAGTCAAGCAGCGAAAGCGCATCCCGGACATTCTCCCCAAGCTGTCCCGAAGCACTTCCCTTCCACCCGGGACTATGCTATATAGTATAGGTAAAAGCTCAGGGAAGCATTGATTTATTCATGAATCGCCTGCCGACTCAATCAATGCTTCCTTCGGCACGACAGATATAATCAGAGTGACGGGGCTGCATGCCCATTTACGAAAACGTAACAGGAGGATTCCCTCATGGAATTCAAGCTGCACAGCGACTACGCACCCACCGGCGACCAGCCGCAGGCGATCGACGAGCTGGCCAGAGGCTTCACGGATGGAAACCAGTTCGAGACCCTGCTCGGTGTTACCGGCTCGGGAAAGACCTTTACCATGGCGAATGTGATCCAGCGATTGCAGAAGCCGACGCTCATCATCTCTCACAACAAGACGCTGGCCGCGCAGCTCTACTCGGAAATGAAGGAATTCTTCCCGGAAAATGCCGTAGAATACTTCGTCTCCTACTACGACTACTACCAGCCGGAGGCGTATGTTCCCTCGACAGATACCTATATAGAGAAGGACTCTGATATCAATGATGAGATCGACAAGCTGCGGAACTCTGCCATGGCATCGCTCTCCGAGCGGCGGGATGTTATCGTCGTCGCCTCCGTCTCCTGTATCTATGGACTCGGCGCACCGGAGGAATTCCTGAACATGGCAGTCTCTCTCCGCCCCGGGCAGCAGAAGGAGAGAGATGCTCTGCTCCGCCAGTTGATTGACATCCAATACAACCGGAATGACATCGACTTCCGAAGAGGCAGCTTCCGCGTCATGGGGGATGTCGTCGATATTTTCCCCGCATCGGAGAGCGAACAGGCTTACCGCATTGAATTCTTCGGCGATGAGATCGACCGCATCCGGCTGATCGACCCGCTGACCGCGAAATCCAAGGCAATCCTTTCCCACGCGATGATCTATCCGGCGAATCCCTATGTCGTCTCACAGGAAAAACTGACGCTCGCCTGCAAAAATATCCTCGCAGAGATGGAGGAGCGCGTCCGCTACTTCAAAAAAGAGGATAAACTGATCGAAGCGCAGCGCATCGCGGAGCGCACGAATTTCGATGTGGAGATGCTGAAGGAAACCGGCTTCTGCTCCGGTATCGAGAACTATACGCGGCATCTGAATTTCGCCGAACCCGGAGAGCCTCCCTATACACTGATGGACTACTTTCCGGAGGACTACCTCATCATCGTGGACGAGTCGCATATCAGCCTGCCGCAGATCCGCGGAATGTACAACGGCAATCTCTCCCGCAAAATGACGCTGGTGGATTATGGCTTCCGGCTTCCGTCCGCACTGGACAACCGTCCTCTCAGCTTCGGGGAATTCGAGCAGAAGATCAATCAGCTTCTCTTCGTCTCCGCGACACCGGGAGACTATGAAGCAGAGCACGAGCTGCTCCGAACCGAGCAGATCATCCGTCCGACAGGTCTTCTGGATCCGGAGATCAGCGTGCGCCCGATCGACGGGCAGATCGACGACCTGATTGCAGAAATCCATCGGGAAACCGCGAAGAAAAACAAGATCCTCGTCACCACTCTCACGAAGAAGATGGCGGAGGATCTCACCAAGTATCTGAAGGAATCGGAAATCCGGGTGAAGTATCTGCATTCGGATATCGATACGCTGGAGCGCGCCAGCATCATCCGGGATATGCGGCTCGATAAATTCGACGTGCTGGTCGGCATCAACCTGCTCAGAGAGGGACTGGATATCCCGGAAATCACGCTGGTTGCGATTCTGGATGCCGACAAGGAGGGCTTCCTCCGCTCGGAGACCTCCCTGATCCAGACCGTCGGCAGAGCGGCACGAAATGCCGAGGGACACGTTATCATGTATGCCGATCACATCACGGATTCGATGCGGCGGACGATAGAGGAGACAGAACGACGCCGCGCGCTCCAAATGCAGTACAATGAAGCACACGGAATCACGCCGACAACCATCCGAAAGGCAGTCCGCGACCTGATCGCGATCTCACGGGCCGCAGATGCTGAGGATGCGAAGGGCATCCGTAAGGATCTTGAGTCCATGAACCGGCAGGAGGTCGAAAAGCTGATCCGAGAGCTGACGAAAAAAATGCGTGCTGCCGCGACAGAACTCAACTTCGAGGAAGCAGCGCTTTACCGCGACAAAATCGAAGAGATCCGTAAGCGCAGGGAAAAAGACCAGTAAAGCTGTTTCTCCATGAATCCGTAAGCCCCGCTCTGCTTCAGCAGAGCGGGGCTTATTATCAGAAGTCTACCGTCTCCATATACTTCATATACTTCACAACCATCAGTGCGATCTTGAAGGTGATCGCATCGTCGAATACACGGAGATCCAGTCCCGTGGAGCGCTCCAGCTTGTCCAGACGATACACCAGTGTATTTCTATGGATATAAAGCTGGCGCGAGGTCTCGGATACATTCAGGTTGTTCTCGAAGAACTTGTTGATCGTAGCGAGCGTCTCCTCGTCAAACTCATCCGGAGAGATATCGGTAAAAATCTCCTTGATGAACATCTTGCACAGCGGGATCGGAAGCTGATAGATCAGACGCCCGATGCCAAGGGAATTGTAGGCAATGATGTCCTTGTCCACATAGAAGATCTTCCCCACCTCCAGCGCCATCTTCGCTTCCTTATAGGAACGGGAAACCTCCTTGATCTCATTGACGATGGTTCCGAAAGAAACCTTCGCCTGAATCATTGCCTCCGTGTTCATCATATCGAGCACCGTCTCGGCAACCCGCATCAGATCCTCATAGCTCTCCGTCGGCTTCAGCTCCTTGACGATGATGACATTCTTTTCATCCACCGCCGTCACGAAGTCCTTCGTCTTCACGGCAAAGAGGGTCTTCAGTGCTTCCAGTGCCCCGCTGTCCGCCCCGTTCTTCGTCTCTACGATGAAGACCGCACGGCGAACACCGATATCGATGTGAAGCTTCTTCGCCCGGTTATAGATGTCCACCAGCAGAAGGTTGTCCAAAAGGAGGTTCTTGATGAAGTTATCCTTATCGAATTTCTCCTTGTACGCCACGAGCAGCGTCTGGATCTGAAACGCCGCGAGCTTTCCGACCATGTAGACATCGTCCGTATCCCCGCGCGCGATCAGCACATACTCCAGCTGATGCTCGTCAAAGATCTTGAAGAACTGGAAACCGCCCGCCGCCTGTGAATCCGCCTGCGAATTTGCAAAGGAAACCACCATGTCCCCGATCTCCTGCTCCTCGGCAAGCGTAGACGCGAGTACCTTTCCGTCAATGTCCGCAATCGCGATATCTACTCTTGTAATCCCCTTCAAGGAATCGATCGTACCTTGTAAAACCTGATTTGAAATCATCTGTGCTCCAATCTGTACAAAACCATCCGTTTTCCACATCATCTTTTTCATAATATACTCATTTTTCTTTTTTTTTTCAACCTCTTCCCTCGCTTCTCCGAAAAATCTCTCTGTCCCGTTTCAGCTCCAAATACCGGAAGTACCGGCTTCAGCAATAGTATAAGTCCTGTGCACTGCCGCACAGGACTTATACAGTAAGGGGCGGAACCTCTCGCCGGTTCCGCCCCTTCAGATCTGTTTTATTCTGCTTCAGCAGCTCAGTTTGTGATTGTCTGCTCTGTTTCCTTATCGAAGATATGGATCTTGTTCTCGTCGATCGCGAACTTCACCGTATCGCCTGTTCTCGCCTTCGTCTTCGGATTGACTCTGGCCGTCCAGGAAGCGTCTCCGAGATCGAAATAGAGAAGAGTTTCCGCACCAAGCATCTCATATACGCGAATCTCTGCGGAAATGATGGACTTCGCGTGCGCTGCGAGGCTCTCGTCGTCATCGTGGATATCCTCCGGACGGATGCCGAGGGTCACGGTCTTGCCGATATAGCCCTTATCCTTCAGAGACTTCGCCTTCTTCTCATTCAGCGCGATCGTATGTCCTGCGAAGGTCAGCGTGACGTCTCCGTTCTCCTCCTTGCACTCTGCATCGATCATATTCATCTGCGGAGATCCGATAAAGCCGGCAACGAACTTATTGCAGGGCGTGTCGTAGAGGTTCTCCGGCGTATCGACCTGCTGAATCACACCGTCCTTCAGTACGACAATGCGGGTGCCGAGCGTCATAGCCTCGGTCTGATCATGCGTAACGTAGATAATGGTCGTCTCGAGAGACTTATGCAGCTTCGCAATCTCTACTCGCATCTGCGCGCGGAGCTTCGCATCCAGGTTGGAGAGCGGCTCGTCCATCAGGAATACCTTCGGTCTGCGGACGATCGCACGTCCCATAGCAACTCGCTGTCTCTGTCCTCCGGAAAGTGCTTTCGGCTTTCTGTCGAGCAGATGCTCGAGATCCAGAATTCTCGCTGCCTCGTGCACCTTCTTGTCGATCTCGTCCTTCGGCACCTTGCGGAGCTTCAGACCGAACGCCATATTATCATAAACGGTCATGTGCGGGTACAGCGCATAGTTCTGGAATACCATCGCGATGTCTCTGTCCTTCGGCTCCACATCGTTCATTCTCTTGCCGTCGATGTAGAGATCGCCGTCACTGATATCCTCAAGCCCCGCTACCATACGGAGCGTCGTGGATTTGCCACAGCCCGACGGTCCTACGAAAATGATGAATTCCTTATCCTCAATCTCCAGGTTGAAGTCCTTAACCGCTACGAAGCCGTTAGGGTACTTCTTAACCACATTTTTAAGCTGTACACTAGACATATCTCTTCTCCTTTTAGTAAAGCAATGCTGCTCCAATAGAAAATATTTTTTCTATATCTTGTCAGTTATTTTATTATTTTGCAAACGAATTCTCTACGGAACAAATTCCGAAAAAACAAGAGGAAAATTGGACATGTTGTGCTGTTTCGCTTTTATGTTTGTTAATTCGTACAAAATTTCTTTCCCAATCAATCGGATTGGCGCCAATTATTCGTAATCCTGCCCAGCATCTGCAGGCGGCTGCGCGCTTTTCCGCCCTTTTTTCCGCTATTTTGTGAGATTCCCACAACTTACTTTTCTTTTCCTGCCGGAATCCTCCAGCGGAAAGGACAGCTTTCACAATTCCTCACCCTTTTCCGGTCTATACTTCTCCATTCCATAAATTCCAGAGCCACACATCCCAGCTTCCCTCCTCCCCCCTTTCCCGGCAGCAGCCGCACAAGCCTCTGTATACGGGAGGGAAGGAAGCTGTCTCCGGTCGGAATTGTCAGCTGTTTCGGCTCACCCGCGGCAGATTCAGGCACTTTTTCGTCGCATAAATCCGGATCGCGAAAACCAGCGTCACGCCAAGAACGGACGCCTCGCCGCCCGGCAGCCCGTATAATACAAAAAGACAGTAGCAGAAACTGCCGAGAATGGACGCAACCGCATAGATGTGCCGTGTGAGGATCACAGGCTTCCGCCCCGCGATGGTATCCCGGATGAGTCCTCCTCCGACACCGGTCAGCATTCCCATGAAAACCAGCAGATAGATATTCTCACCGCCAGCCGCCTGCATCGCCGTATGCGCTCCGGTGACGCTGAAGAGACCAAGACCCAGCGAATCCACCACATTATTGATCGCTGCGATTCTTCCGCTGTGCCGGAAATAGTAATCTCTATGCGTATAGGCTATGATGAAGACCGCCGCGGAGCTCGCGAGAGAGGCGATGATGCCCGGATAGTTATAGAAATTTGCGGACGGGAAGAGCCCCAGCAATACGTCCCGCATGACACCTCCTCCCATTGCCGTAATCAGCCCCAGCAGCAGTATGCCGAATAAATCGACCTCTTCCTCCACTGCAATCATCGCTCCGGAAATAGAAAAAGCGATGATCCCCGCCATTTCCACGATGCCTGATATCGTTTGCAGATTTCCCATACTCCTGCCCCCCACCGGAAATAGTTGATTTCCTCTGTCGGATGTCATTTTTTATTGTTCACTCCGATTAAATCGGAAAAGATACGTACCAATAGGCGTGATGCCGCAAAAGCGTGCGGAACAGCGGTACGTAAGGAACAATCCCGTGACAGCTTCCGCCGGATTTCATCATTCTGTAAGCTTCGATCCGGGATTGAAGCTGAAAGGGGTGCCGGATTCCTCCGACACCCCCTCTTATCCTATACGCTCCGGCCGCAGCTCCCCTCAGGCTCTCGGGTTCTTGATCTCTGCCTGTGCAGCAGCAAGTCTCGCTACCGGCACGCGGAACGGCGAGCAGGACACATAGTCCAGTCCGATCCGGTGGCAGAACTCTACGGAAGACGGGTCTCCGCCATGCTCTCCGCAGATACCGATATGCAGCTTCGGATTCACCGGTCTGCCCAGCTCGATCGCCATCTTCATCAGCTTGCCGACGCCCTCCTGATCCAGCTTCGCAAACGGATCCGACTCGAAAATCTTCGCATCGTAGTACGCGTTCAGGAACTTTCCGGCATCATCGCGGGAGAAGCCGAAGGTCATCTGTGTGAGGTCATTCGTACCGAAGCAGAAGAAATCCGCTTCCTTCGCGATCTCATCTGCGGTCAGGCAGGCTCTCGGGATCTCGATCATGGTGCCGACCTGATACCTGAGTGCTACGCCGGCAGCCGCGATTTCCGCATCCGCAGTCTCTACCACGACCCTCTTGACATACTTCAGCTCCTTGAGCTCGGTAATGAGCGGGATCATGATCTCCGGCTCCACCTTCCAGTCCGGATGCTTCTTCTGTACATTCAGCGCCGCACGGATCACAGCTCTGGTCTGCATTGCGGCGATCTCCGGATAGGTTACCGCGAGACGACAGCCTCTGTGTCCCATCATCGGGTTGAACTCATGCAGGGAGACAATGATGTCCTTGATCTCCTGTACGGTCTTGTTCTTCGCCTTGGCGAGCGCCTCGATCTCCCCCTCCTCGGTCGGCACGAACTCATGCAGAGGCGGATCCAGGAAACGGATGGTCACCGGATTGCCCTCCAGCGCCTCATAGAGCGCCTCGAAGTCTCCCTGCTGGTACGGAAGGATCTTGGCGAGCGCCTCCTCTCTCTCCTCTACCGTATCGGAGCAAATCATCTCACGGAAAGCTGCGATTCTCTCCGGATCGAAGAACATATGCTCGGTACGGCAGAGACCGATACCCTCAGCGCCGAGCTCTCTTGCCTTCTTCGCATCCGTCGGCGTATCCGCATTGGTACGCACGCCGAGCTTACGGAACTTGTCCGCCCAGCCCATAATACGTCCGAACTCTCCGGCGATTGTCGCATCTACCGTCGGGATCAGCCCGGCATAGATTGCACCCGTCGTACCATCGATGGAGATCTCAGAGCCCTCGGTGAAGGTCTGTCCGCCGAGTGTGAAGCGCTTGTTCGCCTCATCCATGACAATGTCGCCGCAGCCGGATACACAGCAGGTTCCCATTCCGCGGGCAACCACAGCCGCATGGCTCGTCATACCGCCGCGCACGGTCAGGATTCCCTGTGCGGACTTCATGCCGGTGATATCCTCCGGAGAGGTCTCCAGACGAACGAGAACGACCTTCTCGCCTCTTGCAGCCCATGCAGCCGCATCATCTGCTGTGAAAACCGCCTTGCCGCAGGCTGCGCCCGGAGATGCGCCGAGTCCTCTGCCAAGCGGCGTAGCTGCCTTCAGTGCCTTCTGATCGAATTGCGGGTGGAGAAGCGTATCGAGGTTGCGCGGGTCAATCATGGCAACCGCTTCCTTCTCGCTTCTCATGCCCTCATCCACGAGGTCGCAGGCGATCTTCAGCGCTGCCTGCGCGGTTCTCTTGCCGTTTCTGGTCTGCAGCATATAGAGCTTGCCATGCTCCACTGTGAACTCCATGTCCTGCATGTCTCTGTAATGCTCCTCGAGAGTCTTGCAGACCTCGACGAACTGACGGAATGCCTCCGGGAACTTCTGCTCCATCTCACGGATGTGCATCGGGGTACGCACGCCTGCTACAACGTCCTCTCCCTGCGCATTGGTCAGAAACTCGCCGAACAGCCCCTTGCTTCCGGTTGCCGGATCTCTCGTGAAGGCAACGCCGGTACCGCAGTCGTCGCCCATGTTTCCAAACGCCATGGACTGTACGTTGACAGCGGTTCCCCAGGAATACGGGATATCGTTGTCGCGGCGATATACATTGGCACGCGGATTGTCCCAGGAACGGAACACCGCCTTAATCGCACCGTAGAGCTGCTCCTTCGGGTCGGTCGGGAAGTCTGCGCCGATTTTCTCCCTGTACTCTGCCTTGAACTGGTTCGCAAGCTCATGGAGATCCTCTGCGGAGAGCTCGACGTCGAGCTTCACACCCTTCTCCTCCTTCATCTTGTCGATCAGCTCTTCGAAATACTTCTTGCCGACCTCCATTACGACATCGGAATACATCTGGATGAATCTTCTGTAGCAGTCCCATGCCCAGCGAGGATTGCCGGACTTCTCCGCGATGACCTTGACGACCTCCTCATTCAGACCGAGGTTCAGGATGGTGTCCATCATGCCCGGCATGGAAGCGCGCGCACCGGAGCGAACCGATACCAGAAGCGGGTTTTCATGGTCGCCGAACTTCTTGCCGGTGATCTCCTCCATCTTGCCGATGTACTCATTGATCTGTCCCATGATCTCGTCGTTGATCTCACGTCCGTCCTCATAGTACTGCGTGCAGGCCTCGGTCGTGATCGTGAAGCCCTGCGGCACCGGAAGTCCGATATTCGTCATCTCCGCAAGGTTCGCGCCCTTACCGCCGAGCAGCTCGCGCATATCGGCATTTCCCTCTGTGAACAAGTAAACCCATTTTCTAGCCATTCTCATCCTCCATCTAAAATCCTGATCAAATGATGATTCCTTCTACAAAATCACCAAAAAGATTATACGTGACAGAAGCATTTTAGTAAAGTGCGAAGATAGATGTAAGCGTTTCCAAACAATAATTTCGGCATATACGGAAGAATATTCGGAAAAAGCCGCCTGCATTTGTCAGCGCTTTGCCCACACCATTCCCGCACGCTCAGACCTTGAACCGGTAGCCGACACCCCAGATCGTCTCGATATACTGCGGCCGTGCGGCATTGTTCTGCTCGATCTTCTCGCGCAGCTTCTTGATGTGCACCGTCACCGTTGCGATGTCGCCGACAGAGTCCATCTTCCAGATCTCGCGGAACAGCTCTTCCTTGGTATAGACATGGTTCGGGTGAGACGCGAGGAAGAGCAGCAAATCAAACTCTCTCGAGGTGAAGCCCACCTCCTCATTGTTGACCCAGACGCGGCGCGCCGTGCTGTCGATGCGAAGCCCGCGAATCTCTATCGTGCTGTTCTCCTCCCTGCCGGAGCCCAGCAGCCTCTCGTAGCGGGAGAGGTGCGCCTTGACGCGTGCCACCAGCTCGCTGGCGGAGAAGGGCTTCGTCATGTAGTCGTCCGCCCCGAGTCCCAGCCCGCGAATCTTGTCAATGTCGTCCCGCCGCGCAGAGACCATCAGAATCGGGATGTCCTTCTGCTCCCGAACCTCACGGCAGATCTCGAAGCCATCCTTCCCCGGCAGCATCAGATCGAGGATCAGGAGATCATAGTCCTGCTCGAGCGCCCGTCTCGCCCCTTGCTCCCCGTCCGCCTCGATATCCACTAAGAAGCCGGAAAGCTCGAGATAGTCCCGTTCCAGCTCAGCGATGCTCTCCTCATCCTCCACAATCAGAATTTTCTTTTTTTCGTCCATTTTCTTCCTTTCCGGGCACCGTTCCCGATGCCGCCGTCCTGTCTCAGCTCTCGAAGTCCCTTCGCCCGATGTATTTCCGAAGCACGAAATGCAGAGTCGTTCCCTTCCCCGGCGCACTGTTCGCCCAGATCCGTCCGCCGCTGTCCTCGATGATTTTCCGAACGATAGAAAGCCCGATGCCGGAGCCGCCCTTCGTAGAATTCCGCGAAGAATCGGCACGGAAGAAGCGTTCGAAAACATAGGGGAGGTCCGCCTTCGCGATCCCCCTCCCGTTGTCGGAGAGCGAAACCTCTACGAAATCCCCCGCGTCCTTCAGGACGATTCCGATCTCCGGCGCAGCCTTATCCATATATTTCACGGAATTGGAGATAATGTTGCTGATGACCTTCCTAAGCTGCTCCGGATCGGCAATGATCTCCACCTTTTCCTCCACCCCGTTCTCATAGTGAAAACGCCAGCCCCGCGACTCCATGTCCAGCCCGATCTCCTCGGCGCAGTCCGAGAAATACGCCGCGACATTCAGGTGTTGGAAATTGTACGGGATCTTATTGGTCTCGATCTTCGCATAGTAGTTCAGCTCGTCGATCAGCCGATTCATCTCGTTCGCCTTACTGCAGATGGTCTGCAAATATTTCTTCTGCCGCTCCGGGCTCTTCGCAATGCCATCCAGTATTCCTTCGGAATAGCCCTTGATCGTCGTGAGCGGCGTCTTCAGATCGTGGGCAATGTTGGAGATCAGCTCCTTGTTCTCGAGATCATTCCGGATCTTCTCCTCCTGCGTCTCCTTCAGGCGCATCCGCATCTGCTCAAACGCCTGCATCAGTTCGCCGAACTCGTCGTTCGTCTCCGCCTCCAGTGTGAAATCCAGATCTCCACCCTCGATCCGCTGTGCTGCGTCCTTCAGCTCCCCCACCGGCTTCAGGATCCCGCTGTAGATCCACGCGACGAAGAAGAGCCCGACGAACATCAGAATGACGACGTTGGTCGTCATCGTCGTGAAGCCCCGAAAGGAAAGGTACATCAGAAAAATCGGCACGACCGTGCTCAGTCCGAAGCTGACCGCCAGTCTGCCGATCAGACTCATAGAACGCATTGACGCCTCCTGTAAATTAGGAAAACACTGATTAAATCGGAAAAGTTACGTGCCAACAGGCGTGATGCTGCAAAAGCGTGCGGGACGCCGGTACTTAAGGAAACACTGATTAAATCCGAAAAGCTATGTGCCAACAGGCGGGATGCTGCAAAAGCATGCAGGACGCCGGTACTTAAGGAACACGAGTGGAACGAAGTGTGAATTTAGTACCACCGCGTGGAGCCCCGAACCGGGCGCAGATACGGAAAGGGAGAGCCGAACCCGCCGTCCCGCTCCCCCGTATTCCCTGTCAAGCCCCTTGTCCGCACAGCAAAAAGGCAGCAGTTCAGGTAAGCCTTCAGAAAGCGAGCTTCTCCTCAAAGTATGCCTTGAGCTCCGAGATAGCTACCCGCTCCTGCTTCATGCTGTCTCTTTCCCGGACGGTCACGCAGTGATCCGTCTCCGAGTCGAAGTCGTAAGTCACGCAGTACGGCGTCCCGATCTCATCCTGTCTTCTGTAGCGCTTGCCGATATTTCCTCTGTCGTCGAACTCCGTATACCAGTACTTCGAGAGCTCCTCGTGAACCCTCTCCGCAGAAGCGGAGAGCTTCTTGGACAGCGGAAGGATGCCGATCTTTACCGGCGCCAGCGCCGGATGGAAGCGCAGCACGGTACGCTCGTCCCCACCCTCCAGCGTCTCTACATCGTAGGCGGCGCAGAGGAAGGCGAGCGTCACACGGTCTGCTCCGAGAGACGGCTCCACGACATAGGGCAGATAATGCTCGCCGCTCTCGTCGTCGAAATAGCTCATATCCTCGCCGGAAACCTCCTGATGGCGGGAAAGATCGTAGTCCGTCCGGTCGGCGATGCCCCAGAGCTCGCCCCAACCGAACGGGAAGAGGAACTCGAGGTCTGTCGTCGCCTTGGAATAGAAGGACAGCTCCTCCTTCTCATGATCGCGGGCGCGCAGCATCTCCTTCGGCATCCCGAGGGACAGCAGCCAGTTCTGACAGAACTCCTTCCAGTACGCGAACCACTCGAGATCGGTATTGGGCTTGCAGAAGAACTCCAGCTCCATCTGCTCGAACTCTCTGGTGCGGAAGGTGAAGTTGCCCGGTGTGATCTCATTCCGGAAGGACTTGCCGATCTGTCCGATGCCGAACGGAAGCTTCTTTCGGGAGGTTCTCTGTACATTCTTGAAATTTACGAAGATGCCCTGCGCCGTCTCCGGGCGGAGGTAGACCGCGTCCTTCGCGTCCTCGGTCACGCCCTGGAAGGTCTTGAACATCAGGTTAAACTGTCGGATACCGGTGAAGTTGTGCTTGCCACAGGTCGGACATGCCACCTGATGCGCAGCAATGAACTGCTCCATTTCCTCTCTGGACCAGGCGTCCACGGAGCCGGAAAGCGCGATGGCATGCTCTGCCGCGAAATCCTCGATCAGCTTGTCCGCACGAAATCTCTCGTGACACTCCTTGCAGTCCATCAGCGGATCGGAGAAGCTGGAGAGATGTCCGGAGGCGACCCAGGTCTGCGGATTCATCAGGATCGCGCAGTCGATGCCGACATTGTACTTCGACTCCTGAATGAATTTCTTCCACCATGCCTTCTTGACATTATTCTTCAGCTCGACGCCGAGGTTGCCGTAATCCCAGGTATTGGCAAGTCCGCCGTAGATCTCGGAGCCCGGGTATACGAAGCCTCTGGACTTCGCGAGAGAGACAATCGTTTCCATTGAATAGTTCTTTGCCATGTTTTCCTCTTTCTGCCGCCGGAGTGCGGCGTAGGATCCATCCTCGTAATGCTGCCCTGCCCGAAGGACAGGAACGTCTATAGATTTTACCTCTTATACAGCAAAAAATCCAGTCCCTTCCCCGAACAGCGCCAACGGCTCCTTCCGCTGTGTTCCCATCCTCCCTGCTTCACAGCAGCATCTCCTCTATCTCCCTGCGAAGCTCTGTTTTCCGATCCTGCATCAGCAGGTAGCGGTTGTATTTGTAATAGGCGTCGTTTCCGACCTCGCTGAGGAATTGCAGGCTGTAATAGGCGGAGGACAGCTCCGAGAGGAAAAGCACCAGCTCCTGCCCCTCCCCGAATGTCCGCCGGATGAACTCAAAAGCATTCGTGAGTCTGTCGCCGCTCTCTCGAATCTGCCGCTGCCGCTCTGCCTCCCTCTCTTCGAAGCATGCCTTCAGGAAATCAAAGCTGTACTCTCCCTGCGTGACCAGCTCCCTTTCGAGCTCCTCCAGCAGGCTCTGGCTAAGCGATTCCAGCCTCTCCTCCGTCCGGTCGAGCGTCTTCGTGCGCTTTCTCGCCTCCCGCCGCCGCACTCTCTCCTCGATCGTGCTGCGGAGAAGCGTTCTGACCTCCTGTCCCTCCTTTGCCATGGCACGGATCGACTTCAGCTCTGAAAACACCAGCCGATAGACGTTTCTGTCCTCCGCATAGCGGCGAAACGATCGGTTCAGACTGTCAAGCAGGAGAGACAGCAGGGACAGCTTCTCATCAAAGGGCGCATTCAGAATCGTCGTCGTGTCCTCCGGGAAGCTTCCGCCCAGTATCTCCGGGATGCGGTATTTGTTCCGGTATTTCTGATAGAGCTCATAGTAGAGCGCGAAGTCCCGCGCGATCTCCCGATCCGCGACATACTCCGAAACCAGCTCCTCCGTAATCGGAAGCTTCATTTCCTCATAGACCTGAAGAATGCGGGACAGATCCTCCCAGCCCCGCGCCGTCACGAAGCGCTTCCCCTCGATCTCCTGCTGCACTCGATAGAAATGATCCTTCTTGATTTCGAGGTAGGCAAGCACCGCCCCGTGTATGCCGGCACGGTAAGCATATTCCTTCCATACCCCGAAATCCTCATCCACACGGAGCAGCCGCACGCGATCCAGCGTCGCGATATCGAAGTCCCGCACCGAACGATTGTATTCCGGCGGATTCCCCGCCGTGACAATGACGAAGCCCTCCGGCACATGATGCATGCCGAAGGTCTTGTATTGCAAAAACTGCAGCATCGTGGGGGACAGTGTCTCCGATACGCAGTTGATCTCATCCAGAAAGAGAATCCCCTCCCGCACGCCGGAGCGCGCAATGCTGTCATAGACCGCGGCCAGGATCTCCGACATCGTGTATTCCGTAACCGAATATTCCTGTCCTCCATATTCCCGTCTGGAAATATACGGGAGCCCGATGGCGGACTGCCGGGTATGATGGGTGATCGTGTAGGATACGAGATTCAGATTAAGCTCCTCTGCGACCTGCTCTATGATCGCTGTCTTGCCGATCCCCGGCACACCCAGCATGAAGATCGGGCGCTGCTTCTCCATCGGAATCCGGTATGCTCCCGTCTCGTCCTTCCGGAGATATGCCTGCACCGTATGAATAATCTCCTGTTTCGCCTCTTTGATATTCATAGATATAACCTCAGCGCCCAGTCCGGGGCGTCCTCATCACTGTAATCCTCGTCCTTCGGAAAGACAAACGCCGTCCGGTAGGGCGTCGGTCTCTGCGGATAGCTGCCGTAGCCGTCCGTAAAGTACAGAAGCCCCCGAAGCCCCGAAAGTCTCCCGTCTCGCATCCGCCTCTCCACCTCCGAGAAGACCGGACGGAAGTCTGTTCCGTAGCCGCCCCGGAGAGAAAAGCCTCTGCTGTAGTGCTCCAGCTCCGCAACATCGTGAAGCACGATATCCTGCCGGATGCGGTCATCGCATTCCAGAATGTGAACCTCCACCCTCCGGAAAAATCCGTCCCTGTCCGAAAGGATTCCCGCCGCCTGATTCAGAAACTTCTGCACCAGTATATCCTTGCAGGAGGCGCTGGTGTCGATGGCGAGAACCAGCTTCTCGATTTTCCGTGCGTCACGGTATTCGTTCTCCTCAATCAGCGGCATATTGCCATAGATCGTCATGCCGTAATGGTAATATGCATAATCGAAGGAATCCGGATCGATCCGAAGCTCCTCCCGCTCCACCATCAGATACTTAAGAAAATCCCTGAAGTCCGGATAGCGCTTATATTGCAGCTCGAGCTGCCATTGCAGACTCCCGAGCTCCGTCCCTGCCTCAGATCCCAGCGTGCGAAGCTCTGACTTCAGCCGCTCTCCGTCCTCTCTCCACTGCTCCTCCCGCTCTCTGCGCCGCGTCCGGGCGCGGGCGGCCCCTCCGCCCTCTCCTTCCTTCCCTTTCTCCTCTTCTCCCGGCTCCTCTGTCACATCACCGTCGCCTCCGTCTCTTCCCTCTTGCTGCGGCGCATCCCGGCTCTTATCTTCCTCATCCACTCCCCCCGCACTGTCCTGCGGAGATGCCGCGCCCTCCGGCAGCTCCTGCTCCCCCTGCTCTCCCGGCAGTATCCAGAACTGATGATCATCCTTCGTGAACTCCTGCTGCAGGGCATGGAGCTCCGCCGTCTCCGGAGGCGCGGAGAGAAAGTGCCGGTAAAGCCGCTCTGCCGTCAGCACCCGGCAGCGCGCCGTCAATGTCTCATAGCTCTGCTGACGGAACGCACCCGGCGGACGATGAATGAGCGCATAGTCCATCGAATCCAGCACTGACTCTGCATGGATATCACAGGCGAGGTTCCAGAGCGCCGCCTCCCTGCCATCCCCGCTGTAAAGGTGCCGGAACAAACAGTGCAGGAGGAGGTGCAGGTAGAGCCGGTTCAGCTTCTGCGGACTCTCGATGAAGAGATGAAGCAGAAACTCCGGATTGAAGCGGATCCGCTCCCCGTCGGTACCGACGCGCTGCGTCCGCAGATCCATCTCATAGGAGAGACTGTTCAGCGGACGCGCCATGAAGCGCATCGCGAGAAGCAGCTCCGTCCGGGACTGGTTCAGGATCTGCTTCCCCATCCTGTCCAGCGCAAGTCTCGTCTTCATCCTCTCCCCCTTTCCAATGCTCTATCGTCCTTTGTTCCGGCTGTTTCGGCGGACTGTACGATCCCACCACCGGTACGAAACGAAGTATCGGTACCAACCGAACCACCGGTATCCCCTACAGCACAAACGTTTCCGGCGCGCTTCGCCGCATAAAGTGCGCTTCCCGATAGTTCAGCAGCACAGCCGTGAGCTCCGCAAGCCTCCGCTCCGCACAGAACGGCAGCGCTGCTGCGATCCCCTCCTCCGTCAGAAGCCCCTCCCGGGCGAGAAAACGAATCGATGCCTCCTCTCCCTCTGCAAGGAGGAGGGACAGCAACGCGGCATTCCGCTCCATCAGATAGGCTCTATACGGAAGCGCCGCCTCCTCCGAGAGCCGGTAGGGGTAACGCAGCCTGGAAAGGGCGATCCGCGCGGCAATTGCCAGCGCCTCATGCTTCCCCCGTTCGAATATCCTGTCATACTGCCGGAAGTCGAGCTCTGTACGCTTCACGGTCTGCCGGTACATATATCCGCTGCCCTCGATCCGCTCATGCAGTGCCCTCGCATAGGTGTCCTCCTCGAAGTCATCCGCGAAATCCGGAAAATACAGCTCCGCCTCCTGTCCATCGGGAAAATGCAGATGACAGCGAATTCCCCCGTCATGATCCCCCAGAAGCTCCTTCAGGAGACGGAAGTCCCCCTCGCGGAAGTCGATCTCGATTTCCCGCAGTGCCTCGCAGAGCTTCAGAACGCCGTCATGGTAATCTCTCACCGAATCACTGAGAGACAGATGCCGGAGATTCCGGCAATTGTAGAAAGCAAAGGCATGAAGCTCCCGCACAGAGGGCGGGAGGCAGATCGAAAGGATATCCTGCCGCCGCCAGAAGGCGCGCGCCGCGATCACACGAACCGGAAGATCCGAAAGCCGCTCCGGAATCTCCAGATATTCGATCCTGCCCTCATAGCCCCTAAGCTCTATATAGGGCTCCGTCCCCTCTTTTATCTCGTATACAAAGCCCATGCGTTTTCGCGGTTTCCTTTCTCTTCCCTCCGGAATGCCGAACTCTCACGCCCCGGCATCTCCGGGCTCCCCTGCATCCGCCTGCGCACCGAGCTCCAGCTCGTCCAGCGTCCTCCCATAGGATGGGAGGAAGTCCCTGAGGAAGTCCCGAAGCTCCGGCAGCTGCTCCTGCCGCTCCTGAATATCCTCCCAGATCGTCTGCTTCGCGCTTCGGAACTCGGTATTTCCGGCGCGCTCCTCCTCGATGCACTTAATATAGGCGGAGAGGCGGTCCGCCGCCTTGACCACGCTTCGAAGATAGCGCTCCTCCTCCGAGTCCTCCGAAAAAAACAGTTCCTGATAGAGGGGCCGGAGATCCGCCGGAAGACGTTTAAGGAGCTGCCGCTCCGCCCGTCTCTCGACCTCCCTGTACGCCTCCTTGATCTGGCGGCTGTAGTACTTCACCGGAGTCGGCAGATCCCCCGTGATGATCTCCGAGGCATCATGATACATCGCGAGCACCGCCGCCCGATCGATCGATGCCGTCCGCCCGTAGCGAACCCGTCCGATCCCGGCAATCGCGTGCGCAAGCATCGAAACCTCCAGACTGTGCTCGCTCAGATTCTCCGCTCTGGAATTCCGCATCAGTGCCCAGCGTTCAATATATTTCAGCCGCGACATCGCCGCAAAAAAGGAAAATGACATCCCTCACTCCTATCCATTCATCTCTGTCTTGTGTTGAATCGCATAGTAAAACATATACTGCTGCAGGAGCCCCGCCTTCCGGTAAGCAGGAAAGGGATTCCGCCCCTGATACCGCTTCTCGACGATCCGATTCACCCAGACGTCCTCCGGCACCCGCTCGACCCGATGGTAGGCAAAGAGCATCACGCAGTTCGCAACCTTTCTGCCTACCCCCCGCACGGTACAGAGCGCCTCATAGAGCTCCTGATCCGAAAGCGCGTCAAGCTCCGAAAGCGGCAGCGCGCCGGAGAGCACCCGTTCCGCCGCATCCCGCACGTAGGCTGCGCGGTAGCCGAGTCCGCAGTCCCGAAGCTCGCCGTCCGACATTTCCGCAATGCGCGCCGCGTCCGGAAAGAGTGCCACACTGCCGTACTCTGTCTGCTTTCTCCTGCCAAAGCCCTCGCAGAGCCGCTCCACGGAGGTACGAATCGCCGGAATCGACTTTCTCTGGGAGAGGAGGAAGGAGATCAGCACCTCGAAGCGATCCTGCCGCAGTACCCGAATTCCCTCCCCATAGACAATAGATGCCTGCAAATAGGCATCTCCGGCATCCGTCTCTCGGCAGAGAGCGCTGTAGCTCTCCCCGAGATCGAAATACGGTGTCCAGACCTCTTCCCACTCCGCCTCCGTACAGGAAAGCCCGAGCGTGCTCCTTCCGAGCTGTCTCGCATAGAGTACATTCTCCCCCGTAATGAAGCGGTAAAGCGGTATTCCGCCCGCCGCCTCGTACTGATCCAGCCTGCATGCCCGGAAGCACTGTCCGCTGTCCATGATCTTTTCGAGGCTGAGCGCCTCCTGAAGCTCTATCTGCATTCTTCTCCTGTCTCCTCCCAGAGTGCCCGCAGCAGCTCCTCCGGCATCTCGCGCGGTCCCCGCACGCCGTAGACGCCGAGCTCCTGCATCCTCTTCCGCGGCATCCGCGTCTCCGAGTAGGTCTCGAGCAGCCGGAGGCGCATCTGCCGTGCAGGACTCCGCTTTTTCGCAGGCACCGTCTTCAGGAGTGCCTCCTCCTGCTCCGCAGGCAGATCGACCGCCTCCGCGACGCAGCGGTAGAGAATCGCGGAAACCGGCGCGCCGACATAGATATATACCATATCCCCGGCGTGCACCGCCGCGCTCTGCTTCCAGCTGTGTACCGCCTGCTCCCGAAAACCGCTCACGATATCATAGTACTTCGGGTGCGCCGGAATCAACCAACAGTGAATCTCCTTTTTTTTCCTCGCCTTCCCCCGCTCGACCAGCTCGAAGCTCTCCTTAAGAAGCGCTCTGACTGTCTCGTCCGGAAGCGTCCCGTCCAGAATCACCGTGAGCCAGCTCTTCTTCGACATGTGGTAGGCGGGAAAGTATCCGGGACGCTCCAGAAGCTCCCGAATTCTTTCCGGAGGCAGCTTCACATTGAGCACCTCTACCCTTTCCTCCGCTGCGCTTTCCTCTCCTTGCTCCTGCGTCCTTTTCCTCTGCTTCCGGCCTGCTGCCTGCCCGCTCCCGCTGCCTCTTCGTACATTATCTGCCTGCCCTCTGCCGCCTTCCGCCTCCACAGGTCTTTCTATCTTTGATCTCCCTACCGAGAGCAGCAGCCCATACCATTTCCCGTTTCTTCGATTCCGGAAAACTGCGCCGGTATCCTCCGAAGCGAAGGGATACTCCGGGCGGTCCCCGTAGCGCTCCTCTATCCATTCGCTGAGACGATTGCTCTGCGCAAAAACGAAGGACGGTGCAGTGAAGCCCTGCATAGAGAGCGCCTTGAGAATCCGAATATAGTCCTCCCGAAGTGCCGTGACGAAGCTCCCCCTCTGCGAACGCACATGGAACGGCAAATACTCCTCGCCGCTCTCCGTCTCATATACCCTCCCATGCACCCGATTCCCTGTAATGCGAATCCGCGCGAGGAACTGCCCATCCATGAGAGAGTATTCCCTTTGCAGCGTCCCGTCCTCCGGGGACATCCGGAAGCCGCAGGCAAGGAGCCTCTCCGGGATCGCCTGCCGTCTTCCGAAAACCTCTTCCTCTATCGTCATTTTCCCTCTCCCGTAGTCCTTTTCCCTCAGATTTTTCCTCAGGTATAGAGCAAAAGTCCCAGCTTGCCGCCGGAGGAAATCAGAAACACAAAGAGCAGCAGCAGGATGCTGTGTACATGCGGATATGCCGCCGTCCGATCCATCCCCGGGAGCATTCTCCGCTTCCATAGACCGAGGATCGGGAAGAACGCAAGCTGGAAGCGAAGCTCATCGGAGAGCCGCATACCCCGCTGATGAAGACGGCGGTTGAGCTCCGCGGTATCCATCAGCCCGAACAGCGCGGTGAGCCCGCCGAAAAGCAGCAGCGTCCTCCGGAGATGCTCCGCCGTCTCCTCCGCCTTCAGGAAATAAAAGCTGAGCGCGAGCAGTGCCGGCAGTACCGCCTGCGCCCAGACATATGCCTCGCTCCGCACGCTGTCTTCTCCGCTCTCTCCGGACGGCTCCGGCTCTGTGCTGTCCTTCTCTCCCTGCGCCCCTGCCCTTTCCTCTCGGCGTATCCTTCTCTTACAGCCCGGACAGAACTCTGCCCCCTCCGGAACCTCTGTCCCGCAATGACTGCATATATGCTTCGGCTCGATCTTCATTCTTCCTCCCCGCCTGTACCGCCTGCGCCCTGCGCTGTGTCTCCCTGCCGTTCCGGCTCAAGCTCCGCGAGCATCCGCATCCGGTATATCGTCTCCTCCCGGATCTCGAGCTGTCGTTTCCGCTCAAAATAGCGCCGTTCATTTCCCTCGCTGCGCCACCATTCCTCGAACGCCGCCTCCGAATCCCGCTCATGGTGCAGCTCCATCTCGAGAAGCAGCTCTCGAAGCTCGGCTCTGCATGCCTGAAGCTCGCGCTCGTCCCGATCGCTTCCCTCATACGCTCCCATTCCTTACCCCTCTTCTCTCCGATGCTTATTTCCCATAGAGCCTCTGCACCGCCTCCCCCGCGCGCTGAAGCCGCTCCTCATACTCTGAATAGAAGTCCCTGTCGGAGTACGCGGTCTGGTAGAACTTCCGGAGAAGATACGTCCCCAGCATCCGCTGGGCGCGCATCGTCATTTCCGGGATCCGCATGGAGAGCGCCTTCCGGAAGTCATGCCAGGAGAGCAGGAAGCGGTCATAACGCGCAGGCTCCGCCTCCCCGATCCAGTCCGCGATCCGGCGAAGCCCGGTCAGCTCTCTCCGGCACTGTCCGCTCTGTACAATATAGGAAAAGCCGCCCTCATGGTAAATCCGCGCCAGCGGGAACAGACGACAGAAGCCCGGCCGCGCGCTATGGATCGTACAGCGCCCCGCTTCGAGAAAGCCGCAGCCCCTCCCGCCCCGCATGGAAAGGTTCGGAAGCATCAGCCCCTCTGTGATATGGATCTCCAGCAGTCCCTCTGAGAGCAGCTGCGCAAAGCTTCTCCCGCTCCCACAGCACAGGCGGAAGCAATCATAGGGATCCAGCACGATCGACCGTCCCACATTCTCACAGCAGTAGGAGCAGCCCCGGCACCCTCCCGCATCCAGATGTACGATATCCTCCGCAGAATACTCCCTCGCGAGGTCGGAAAGCTCCATTTCTCTTTGCATATTCTCTCCGCCCTTTCTAGTTTCGCACCGCTCTGCCGCTCTTCTCCCTGTCCAGCGTGAACCAGAAGTTCACGCCGGTGCGGGTATTTTTCACCCCGCAGCTCTGATGATGAGCATCTGCGATTGCCTTCACGATGCTCAGCCCGATGCCGGAGCCGCCATAGCTTCGGGTATGCGCCTTGTCCACCTTGTAGAACTTCTCCCAGATATGCCCGAGACTCTCCTCCGGTATCTGCCTGCCGGTATTCATCACATGGAGAGAAATCTTTTCCTCGCCCTCCTTCTCCGTGTAAATGCTGATCTGGTTCGGCTCCTCGAGATGATTCAGCGCATTGCTCAGGTAGTTCGTCACTACCTCCTCGAGCTGGAAGGGATCCGCCCAGACCTTCAGATCCTCCGGGATATCCACCTCCAGCTTCGCTCCCTTCTGCTCCAGCACCAGCCTGCTGGAGCTGAGCACCTCCTCCACGATCCGCCGGAGCGGGAAGAGGGAAAACTCCGGCAGCTCCTTACCCTGCTCGATCGCAGAGAGATTCATCAGCTCCCGCACCATCCGGTTCATCTTCTTCGCCTCGTCCACGATCACGCCGCAGTAGTAGTCCCGACTCTCCGGCTCCTCGGCGAGCCCGTCCATGAGCCCCTCCGCATAGCCCTGAATCAGCGCGATCGGCGTTTTCAGCTCATGAGAGACATTCGCTACGAACTCCTGCCTCCTTTCGTCGATCCTCCGCTTGTTTTCAATGTCGGACTGCAGCTCATTGTTTGCCGTTTTCAGCTCCGCGATCGTCTTCTCCAGCCGCTCCGACATTTCATTCATCGCGTGTCCCAGCGTCCCCAGCTCATCCTCCGAAGCGCCGCAGTAGCGCGCCGAGAAATCCAGCTTCGACATCCGCTCCGAGAGCCGTGCCAGCGCATTGATCGGCTTCGTCATCTGCCGGCTCGTGAGATAGACGATAACGGTGCTGAGCAGCAGTGCGAATATCCCGAGCAGCAGCAGGAAGCGGTTGAAAAATGCGACCGGCTCCCGCAGGCTGGACATCGGCATCGACATAATGAAGCTCGTCGTATTATCGCTGAAATAGCCCCAGCTCTCGAGATAGCCGCCTCCTCCGCTCCGGTCGAGGCTCTGCTCGATCGAATAATTCTCGAAGCGGCGCAGGAGCCTCCCGCCCTGTCCCCGATTTCCGAAAATACTGGCGGCGAGCCGCTTCATCAGGAAATCGGAATTCACCGCAGAGGTGAAGCTGTGATCCGTCTTCGTATCCACGATGATGACGGAGATATTCCCGCTCTCCGTCAGACTTCGGATATAACGCGTTGCCGCTGTCTCCGTAGCACTGTCCCCGGCGCTGTAGTCCTCGGGAAAGAGCGCCTCGACACCCTCCCCGCTCCCGTCCGCCTGCCGTATCATGCTGTCGACCGTGAGATAAGCGTTTTCCAGTACCCGCACTTTCTCCTTCGTATAGTAGCGCTCCAGCAGGAAGGTATTCGCGCCGATCACCGCGAGCAGGAAAAAGGAAATCACGCCCACGAAAATGCAGGTGAAGCGCCAGGTGATCGAATAGCGGCATTTCTGAAAAAGCCTCATGCCTTCTCCTCCGGATCAAACTTATAGCCCATTCCCCAGACCGTGCGGATATATTCTCCCTTGTCCCCAAGCTTCGCGCGGAGCTTCTTCACATGCGTGTCGATCGTTCTGGCATCTCCGAAATAGTCGTAGTTCCAGACATTGTTCAGAATTTTCTCCCGGGACAAAGCGATTCCCTTGTTCTCGACAAAGTAGAGCAGCAGCTCGTACTCCTTGAAGCTGAGCTCTATGTCTCTCCCCTCCACTGAAACCGTGTGCGCGGACTTATCGATCTCGATGCCGCCGAGCTTCAGCTTCTCCGCGGCATTCATGCCGGAGCGACGCAGAATCGCTTCCACCCGCGCGACCAAAATCTTCGGAGAGAAGGGCTTCGAGATATATTCATCCGCCCCGTACTCGAAGCCCCGAAGCTCATCTGTCTCCTCGGAACGCGCTGTCAGCATGATGACCGGCACCCTGCTGTGCTCCCGAATCGCCTTCAGTACCTGCCAGCCGTCCATCCTCGGCATCATCACATCCAGTATCACCAGCGCGATGTCCTGCTGCTCGAAGAAAAGCTCAACCGCAGCCTCCCCGTCCCCTGCCTCCAGAACGGTGAAGTCCCGAATCTTCAGGAAGTCGGAGAGCAGCTTCCGCATCCTTTCCTCGTCGTCCACAATCAGAATCTTCAGTTTTTCCATCTCTCAGCCTCTCTTCCCGAAACCCTTTCGCCGGTATTATGCAGGAGCTTATATATGTAACAAAGCGGCTCTCTGTTGAAAAGCAGCGAGAGCAGCAGGTAGGACAGCGCCCCGACGGGAATCTGCAGAAGCAGCGTCCCCGCAGCGGGCAGGCTCAGCAACAGCAGGGAGCCGGTGATGCCGCCCATCAGCACGGAGCAGAGGAGCGCCGGCAGCATATCCATAAGCTGACGGAGCGGTCCGTAGCCGAGCAGCCTCCGGTTCGGAAAGGCGTTCAGCAGCAGACAGAGATACTCATCCAGCACCTTTAGAAGCAGCATCGGAAAAATACCGTAGGGCAGGCTCAGCAGCAGAATCAGGATGCCGAGCAGCTTCTTCAGGAGCTCCAGCCTGAGGAAAAGCTCCGAATGTCCCATCGCATTCAGGAGCTGCAGATTGATCGAATGGATCGGAAGGATCGCATAGCTTACACACATCAGGCAGAGATACGGAACCGCCGCACTCCAGCGGTCTGTGAGCAGCAGCCGCACCATCGGGCGCGCAGTGGCAAACATCCCTGCCATCATCGGGAAGACAAGGAAGGCAGAGAGACGAACCGAGCGCCGCGCGGCGCTCCGGAGCGCCGCGGCGTCTCCCTGCAGCTTCGCGTACGCCGGCAGCAGCACCGACTGAATCGCCGCCGTCAGATTCGTCGTCAGCAGCTTCGGAAACTGTTCTCCCCGGGTATAAACGCCAAGCTCCGCACTCGAGTACCTCTTGCCGATCAGAAGCCCGTAGACATTCTGCCAGAGCGTATCGAGCAGTCCGGAGACGAGGATCTTCCAGCCGAAGGAAAAGAGGGACAGAACCCGCCCCCTCCGGAAGCAGAGACCCGGCCGCCATGGAAGCGTCCGGAAAAGCGCTGTCATCAGTATGAAATAGTAGAGCAGCTGCTGCGCAGCCATCGCCCAGACCCCGAGGCCTCGGTACGCCATCCCGATGGAAACCGCGCCGGAGCCGAGCACCGCCGTCATGGTCGCGCGGAACAGCAGGTCAAACTGCAGGTTCCGCGAAACGAAGGCGGTCTGAATCGAAATCACCGCCCCGGGGAAGAGCACGAGTCCCATGACCCGCACCAGCGGCGCAAGCACGGGCAGTCCGTAGAAGGAGGAGATCCACGGCGCGCTCAGGAAGAGCAGCAGATAGCAGAAGAGGGAGAGCGGCAGCGAGAGCCAGAAGACGGAGGAATAATCCTCCGGCAGAAGCTCCCGCCTCTGCACCAGTGCCGTGGCGAAGCCGGACTGGACGAAGGTGTTGGCGATGGTGATGAAGATCATGATCAGGCTGACCGTGCCGTACTCCTCCTTCGTCAGAAGCCGTGCCAGGAGCAGTGCCACCAGAAACTGTATGCCCTGATAGCCCGCCTGCTCCAGCAGCTTCCAGAAAAGCCCCTTCACGACTCTTCCCTTCAAACTCTGTTCCGTCATGCTTTCTCCTGTTTTTCCCGCGTACGCGCCTGCAGCAGCCGGTACAGTGCCGGAAGCCGCTGCTCGAAGCGGAGGAAGGCTCTGTCCCGGAGACAGAGCTCCCGGTAATAGCCGCGGTTCCTTTCCGCATAGATTTCAGGATAATTCCGGAGGTTCAGCTCCGTCAGAAAACGAAGCCGCGCAGCGGCATTCTCCGTCTCCCGATGGAAGCGCCCGTCCGTCTCCCGGTCGAATTCCCGGTAGGTTTCCGCCATCTGCGCCGCATAGCGGCGCTGCTTCTCCGCATAATCCCCGGAGAACTGCCCGCTCGACCACGAGCCTGCCGTATGGAAGCGGTAAACGCTCATCGGCTCCCGAAAATAATACGCTTTTCCATGTGCCGCCGCGATCAGCTCCAAGGGACGATCCCCCACCGGACAGGTAAAGTAAAAGGCAGGCAGCGGAAGCAGGATCTCCCGTCGAAGCAGAAAGCTGCCGAAGGCAGCTCCCGAGGCGTGATCCACCAGCTCCCGGGGATCGAGCTCCCGGCTCCTCGGAAACGGCGTCATAAGCGCCGTATTGACCGGCCCTCCGTCCTCCCGGAGCACCCGCGCCGCATGAAAGCAGAGCGCCGTATCCGGATGCGCTTCCATATAAGAGATCTGCTTTTTCAGCTTATACGGATCGCACCAGTAATCGTCTCCGTCAAGCGTCGCCACATACTTCCCGACAGCGCGGGGCAGGTTGAAAAGCCCCGTGATATTCGTTTTCCCTCTGGAATACTGGTTTTCTGTCCGGAGGATCGGCTTCACCAGCTCCGGATAGCGTCTCTGGTAGTCCCGTATAATCTCCTGCGCGCCATCCGTGGAGGCATCGTCGTGGAGCAGGATCTCTATACTGAAGTCCCGTTTCTGTCCGAGGATATGCTCCAGGCACTCCCCGATATATCTGCTGTGATTATAGGTCACGAGCAGAACGCTTACCATGATCTCTCTCGTCATATAAACATCAGCTCCCCTGCCGTCCTGTGCAGCATGTTATAGGTGAAGCCATAGCGGAGAATCTGTACCGCCTTGCCGATCCGGCTCTTCTCCGGGATCGCGAGGAACGCCCTGAGCACGCCTCGCTCCCGCTCCGGAAGTGCCGCGCCGTAGATGCGGAGGAAGTCCTCTGCCTGCAAAAAGAGCGCCTGATATACGCTTCGGGAATGGGCATCCATCTCCGCCCTGCTTTTCCCGTTCCGAAGGAGCCCAAGCCGCCCCAGCACCTCCCAAAGCCGCGAGCCCTTCGCCGCGCCGAGCACGTTACCGCCATGCTGACGATAGCAATACAGGCTTTCCGGCAGGAATACCACCCTGCCGAAGGCGGACGCGACAAGCGCCATCCACTGGTCGTGCATCACAGCGTGCTCCGGCACCTCCCGCAGCAGCTCCGAAAGCGCAGCATTGACCATCACCGCGCCGCCGACGACATTATTCTGAACAAGAAGCTGGGAAAAGCGATTTCGCTCCGGACTCATCCGCTGGTAGCGAACGAAGGACGGCGCGAGCACCCGAAGCGTGCTGTCTGCTACACGGGAGTCACAATGCAGCAGCAGCGGCAGTCCCGGCGTCTTCGCCTCCTCCCGCTTCATCTCCCGGAGCGTCCGCTCCAGCTTGTCACAGTCCCAGACATCGTCCTGATCGGAGAGCATGACATAGTCCGCTCCTCTCCAGCGGTCCTCGGCAAAGAGACTAAGGAAATGCCGCCAGGCACAGCCGCTCGGCTGCTCTCTTCGCAGTATCCTGAGCCTTTCCTCTCCCGCCTCCGCCTGCAAAGCAGAAAGTATTTCTGCCGTTCTGTCCTGCGAACCGTCGTCGGAGGCAAGGATCTGGAACGGCTCCGATGTCTCCTGCCGGAGAATCGATTCCACCTGCTCTCTGATATATTTTTCTCCATTGCAGGAGCACAAAAAAATCCGTACCATTGGCCTTCCTGTTACTCATGGGTTCCGCTCTGCCCTACGGGCAGAGCGCCTCGTTCCCCCCGGCTATCCCCGGGAGAACATCCTCCACAGATATAATCATTCCGCCAATTCGCTGAAACAGAAACGATTGCCATGCATTTAAACGGAATTTCAGCGAATGGCAAGAAAGATATCAATCGCTACCGCTGCGCTTCCAAAGATCCGCTGCCGCTGTCTCCAGAAGGACAACACCCTGAAACAGCAGCGTCAGAAGCTCTGCTGCTGTCCCGATCCGCAGATACTGCCGATAGTAATAGCGCTCCGAGCGCTGCCGGAGCCGCTGCCTCGGCAGCAGCGCTTGATAGCTCTTTTCGGTGCTGCCGCCGTTTTCGTGGAAGTAGCTCTGCTCCGGCAGCAATCCGCTCCGAAAGCCCGCCGCCCGAAGGCGTCTTGCGAGGATATTCTCCTCTCCGTAGAGGAAGATCCGCTCGTCATAGCCGCCGCTCTGCCAAAAAGCATCGATATTCAGCATCAAAAGCGAGCCATGCAGTACAGAGACCTCAATAAGCCTTTGCCCCGCGCAGATTTTTCCGCCCCGGAACAGGCTTTCCGGATAGTTCAGAAACGGACGGAACAGTCTCCGGCAGAGCGGTCCTGAATTCAGCAGCTCCCCGAGGAAGCCCCGGATCGGCCACGCGCTCTGCTGTCTGCCATGCTGTCTGTCCTGCATTCGGGCGCTGATCGCACCGAGGGGCGCTGTATCCTCTCCCCGCTCTATGCGTCTTTCCGCTTCGGAAAAGACGGCGAGCATCGCGCGGAGCAGAGCCTCAGAGAAGCGTGTATCGGGGTTCGCGATCAGAGCATGACGCATCCCCTGCCGTGCCGCATAGTGAAGCCCCAGATTATTGCCGGCTCCATAGCCGCCGTTTCGACCTGCGCAAAGCACGGCGACCCGTCTGCCCCTCCCCTTCCTCTCTTCCGCAGCGTTCCAGTGTGCCGCCGCCCGGCTGAGGCGTACTCCGCTCCGGTCAGGTGAGCAGTTATCTACCACTATGATCTCATTTACCACAGAATATCCGAGGATGCGTTCCACCTGTGCAGAAGTATTGTCATAATCATTGTAGTTCAGAACCACCACTGCAAGACCGCTCATTTCTCGAGCAACCTCCGGATATACCGCCGGTAATACAGCTCGGAAAGAAGCTTCCGGATATCCGGCCGGAGAAAGGTCAGCAGATTCATCATGTGATAGGCGCACATGGCAAGCCGCTTCCCGCGCTCCGGCTTCGCGCCGGCATAGGGTGTCCGAGACAGGTATAGACGATAGGCTCTTCGGTAATGATTCCGGTTCCCTCGGATCCACGGCCGCTCCGCTCCTGCAAAATGCGCGATCACCGGATGATGCTTCGCCACGAAGAAGCTCTCCCGCGTCTCACTTTCCCCATACCAGCATGCCATGCCGCAGAGCGTGCTGTAGCGGAAATAATAATAATTACTGAAGAAATTGAAACGCTGCGGCAGCCGCAGTATCCTGCCGCGCAGCACGGCATTCAGAATATCCTGATCCGCAAACGGCAGCCGCCCGCCCACACGGTTATAGTAGGAGAAGCAGTCCTCCTCGAGCTTCTCCTCTCTCCACCGTGAGAGGTTCACGAGGAAGACACCGGAGTTGAAGTAGGGCTCCGTCTCCTCAAGTCCCAGAAAGCGCTTCACCTCCGGATAGATCGTCGGCTCCGCTGCCATCGCGCCGATATGCTCTCCGAGCGGGAGAGCATATAGCTTATGAATCGGACGAAGCACTACGGTGTCCGCGTCGATGTAAAGCAGCTTGGTCACCGTCTCCGGCAGCAGGCTCCCCATCAGGAGCCGCGCCAGGATCGTGCTTCGGAAGCGCCCCGTATCCATGCCGTAGACTCTGCTCCGGAGCTGTGCATCCAGATCCGAAAGCGGATAGAAGCGGATCTCCTTGCCCTCATCCTCTACCATCTGCCGGAGAAGCTCCCGGTTCTTCTCCCCGATTCCGTCCGAAAGGATGTGGAAGCAGAGCGCCTCCCCGCGGTTATGCTCGATCAAAGAGAAGATGGAAACCGCCAGATGCCGGCAGAATCCGTCGTCCGAAGCATACAGGATATTCATAGCTGTCATTTCTCCTTTCCGCCCCCTGATAAAACAAGCGTCATACCGGCACAGTATAGCATAAAAAACCGCTACCTGCATCGTTATGACGCAAAGTTTAAGATATACAGCTCCTCCGCCGGAGCATTTGTCAGAGAGCGGAGTAGAGAGAGCTTGCGCTTCCCGCTCCCTTTGATTCCTCGACGCGCTGCCTGCCCGCTTTCTCTGTCTCCTCCTGATAGAACATCCGGTTCACCGCGCTGAAGAAGGCGCGGATTGAGGAACGCGTGATATTGGACGAGATTCCGACACCATAGGAGGTTCTGCCGCTCTTCTCATCCAGCAGGTGAATATAGGAAACCGCCTTCGCACCGGAGCCGGAGGTCAGAGCGTGCTCGGAATAGTCGAGCACCTTCACCTCGATGCCGAGCTCCTGATCCAGTCCCGCCTGCACCGCATCGATCGGTCCATTGCCGGCGCCGCTGAAGCTCTTCATCACGCCGTGGTTCAGGTAGCTTACATTGACCAGAGAGGTATAGGTATCGTCCCCGTTGTCTGTATCGGTAATGCGGACGTTCTTGAAGTGAATCGGCTCCTTCGCTTCGATATATACCGCGCGGAAGACATCGAAGATCTGCTCCGGGCTGACCTCTCCCTGCTGCTCGGAAAGCCGCTGGATGTAGTCCGCAAACTCTCTCTGCATCGCCTTCGGGAGCTTGTAGCCGAACTGAGAGCCGAGCACGAAGGCGACACCGCCCTTCCCGGACTGCGAGTTGATCCGGACGATCGGCTCATACTCTCTCCCAATATCCGCAGGGTCGATCGGAAGATAGGGCACCTCCCAATACGGGCTCCTCCGCTCCGTCATCATCTGCACGCCCTTGTTGATGGCATCCTGATGTGATCCGGAAAATGCCGTGAATACCAGCTTGCCGGCATAGGGGTGCCGCGGAGGCACATTCATCTTCGTGCACCTCTCATAAACCTCCTGGATCTCCCGCACATTGCCGAGCTCCAGCCGCGGGTCTATCCCATGCGAAAACATATTGTAGGCAATGGTCAGGATATCGACGTTTCCGGTGCGCTCCCCGTTTCCGAAAAGCGTACCCTCGACACGATCCGCCCCCGCAAGCAGCGCGAGCTCCGTCGCCGCGACTCCCTCGCCGCGGTCATTGTGCGGGTGTACGGAGAGGATGACATGCTTCCGGCGTGAAAGATTTCTCGACATATACTCGATCTGATCGGCATAGACATTCGGTGTATGCAGCTCCACTGTAGACGGCAGGTTAATGATGATCTTCCTACCCTCCCCGGCATCCCATGCCTCGATGACCGCATTGCAGATATCACGTGCATAATCCATCTCCGTACCGGTGAAGCTCTCCGGGCTGTATTCGAGCCGGATCTCTCCGTCGAAGTCCTTCGCATAGCGCTTGACGAGCTCTGTGCCGGTCAGCGCGATATCCGTGATCTCCTCCCGGGACTTGCCGAAGACCACATCTCTTTGCAGCACCGAGGTGGAATTGTAGATGTGGACGATCGCCCTCCCGAGCCCGCGGAGGCACTGAAAGGTTCGCTCAAGCAGAGATTCTCTGCACTGAACGAGCACCTGCACGGTGACATCGTCCGGAATCAGTCTGCGCTCAATCAGATTCCTGAGAAAGTCATACTCGATCTGGCTCGCCGCCGGAAATCCCACCTCGATCTCCTTGAAGCCGAGCTTCACCAGCATATTGAAAAATTCGATCTTCTCCTCGACAGACATCGGCTCAACGAGCGCCTGATTCCCATCCCGAAGATCCACTGAGCACCATACCGGCGCCTTTGTGATCTCCTTGTCCATCCAGCTTCGTTCCGGATAGTGAAAAATCGGAAATTTTTTATATCGCTGATAGTTCAACATCGGCTTTCCCTCCTCAATATAAGTAATGTCTTTGCAGACTAATATTGCCTGAGATTATATCATCGAATCTGTTTTCCGGATATATCTATTTGGGGAATGCAGACATTCCCCGGTATTATTTCTCATCCTTTTCCTATAGCTTTATATTCTTATCTTTTCTGTCCTCCTGCTGCCTGCTCCTGATCGAGCAGCAGTCCCGCCCCCCGCAGCACCTCGATCAGCTCATCCACATATTTCTCGCAGAGCCCCAGCGTCTGCGCCTCCGCCATCACACGAATCAGAGGCTCTGTGCCGGAGGCGCGGAGCAGCACCCGCCCCTCTGTGCCGAGCGCAGCCGTCACCCGCTCCACCGCCTCCTGCACACGCGGGTCGTTCTGCGCCTGTGCCTTGTCCTTCACACGAACATTCCTCAAAACCTGCGGATAAGCTCGGAAGCCCTCACAGAGCTTCTTCAGGCTCTCCTTCTTCTCGAGCATCGCCTCCATGACCTTCAGAGAAGTCAGAATGCCGTCTCCTGTCGTTGCATGCCGCAGAAAAATGATGTGACCGCTCTGCTCTCCGCCGAGCGAAAAGCCGTTCTCCGACATATCCTCGTAGACGAAGCGGTCGCCGACCTTCGTCTTCCGGTATCGAATTCCCGCCTCGTCCAGAGCCTTGTAAAGTCCGAAGTTCGACATGATGGTCGTCACGATCGTGTCTTCGTGAAGCTGCCCCTTCTCCTTCATATACCTGCCGCAGACGTACATGATCTGGTCACCGTCTACCAGATTTCCCTCCTGATCCACCGCAAGGCAGCGATCTGCATCGCCGTCATAGGCGAAACCGACATCACAGCCCTCCGATACGACATAGCGCTGCAGGCTCTCGATATGCGTCGAGCCGCAGTCCGCATTGATGTTCAGACCATTCGGCGCATTGTGGATCACATGGGTATCCGCTCCCAGCGCGTCGAATACCGCCTTGGCACAGGAGCTGGCGGAGCCGTTCGAGCAGTCCAGCGCGATTTTCTGCCCCTTGAAGCTGCGCGTCGCGAGAGAAATCAGATAGCCGATATAGCGGTTCCGCCCCGCCGCGAAGTCCACTGTCCTGCCGATCCCCTCTCCGATGGCGAGCGGTACCTCCGGCGTCCGTCCGTCGAGATAGCTCTCGATCTCCGCGATCACCTCGTCTCCGAGCTTCTCTCCATTCTCATTGATGACCTTGATGCCATTGTCATAGAACGGATTGTGGGAGGCGGAAATCATCACGCCGCACTGGAAGTCCTCCGAGCGGACGATGTAGCTCACCGACGGCGTCGTCGTAACATGCATCAGATAGGCGTCGCTCCCTGCCGCTGTGATGCCTGCCGCAAGCGCATACTCGAACATATAGCTCGAGCGTCTCGTATCCTTGCCGATCACGATACGGCATCGCTCCTCCGGCTTTAATCCCCTCTGGTAGTACCAGCCCAGGAATTTCCCGACGCGGAACGCAGAATCCGCCGTCAGATCCACATTCGCCTCTCCTCGATAGCCATCCGTTCCGAAATACTTTCCCATCGTATCCTCTCCTCCACAAAAAGGGCTCTGCCCTCGTACCCGCAGCAGCTCGGGCTTCCCTGCCCCCGCTTCCCTGTCCGCCGCTTTTCCGTCCCCTGCCCTGCTCACTCCTCGAGCCGCACCTCGCGGAGATAGCGCGCCAGCGCGTCTCTCCAGTCCGGAAGCGGTGTGAAGCCCTGCTCTGTAAGCTTCGAGCGATCCAGGCGGGAATTGAACGGACGCGCTGCCAGACTCTTTCCATACTCTGCTGTCGTCACCGGCAGTACCTCCGTCGTATAACCCGCCTGCCGGTAGATCTCCCTCGTAAATTCATACCACGAAATATAGCCGCCCTCATTGGTTGCATGATAATAGCCGTATTTCTCCGTCTCTGCCATATCTACAAGCAGCCGCGCGAGATCCAGCGTATAGGTCGGTGTGCCGATCTGGTCGTTCACGACGCGTACCGTATCGTGCGTCTTCCCGACCCGCAGCATAGTCTTTATAAAGTTGTTCCCGTTCAGCCCGAAGACCCACGCGATGCGGACAATGAAGTATTTATCCAGTGTTTCCGAGACCGCAAGCTCTCCGCCGAGCTTCGTCCTGCCGTAATGATTGAGCGGCGCATAGTTCTTCTGCTCCGGCTTCCACGGCTCCGTCCCCTGCCCGTCGAAGACATAGTCCGTAGAGATATAAAGCAGCTTCGCGTCCAGCCGCTTCACGCAGTCCGCGATATGCCGTGTGCCGTCCACATTGATCGCCGTGACCTTATCCCGGAATGCTTCCTCCTCCGCCTTGTCCACCGCAGTCCACGCCGCGCAGTGAATAACTGCGTCCGGTTTATACGCACCGAGCACGCGCTCGACCTCCGCGCGATTCGTAATGTCCATCTGTACATAAGGCATGGTGCAGACCGGGCTCCCGTCCTGCATTCCGCTGTAGCGCTCCATAAGATCGGAGCCGATCCCCTCATGTCCGCGCGCTGCTATCTCATTCATCACATCGTGTCCGAGTTGCCCTCCCACGCCTGTTACAAATATCCTCATGGAAATCCTTCCTTTCGAAGCTTCATCTTGATTATTTTAGAATTGTAGCATATTTTTTTTTTTATACAATATGCAGCAGCTCCTGCAACCGCAGCCCCCCGTCATAAGTCTTCTGTTTTTCCTGACAGAAAAACCGCCTGCCGCAAGGCAGACGGTTTTCTCTCCGGCTATTCCTCCAGATATTCCTTCCACTTTTCCTTTCCCAGAGAAAGCATATACAGATATCCCACATTTGACCCATGCGCCTTATTGCTGATATTGGTACTGAGCTTGGCTTTTCCGTTTGCATTCCTTACGCCATAGCGCTTCATCCCTATTTCCACACCCTCACGGTCATCGGAATCCGTCACGTATATGGCGACAATCCTGCCATCAAGGTCATATTCCGCCCCCCAGATCGTGATCACATGATTGTAGTTGTTTACTACCGTATGTGAAACGCCTGCAATCTGTCCGCCTCCGAGTATTTCCTTCAGGGACTCTCCGAAGTCCCGATATCCTCCTCTATAGCTTCTGTCCGTAAGAAGGCCTCCCTGAAATACCTCATAGAAAAATCCCGCTCTTGTATCCGGCTCCAGATCCTCCCTTTCGAGATTGGTTCCTCCGTTTTTCTTCGGTGTATAGCCGTTTATGAAGAGATCTGCCAAAAGATCCGTAAAGAATCCTTTTTCATTGTTTCCATAGATGTCTTTAAAGAACGCAAATACCTCACTCTCGGTTTGGCTTGCGGGAGCTGTCCTCAGATCCTCCAGCGTATAAATTTTATTTCCGACTGCCCTTGCGGGATTCCCGTTTTTTTGTTCATACGCCGTAATATACGCCGCATTCTGCTCCATCCACCAGTGCAGCATATTGGAAGCCGAAGCAGCGAAGCACAGATTTTTGTCCCTCTCATATTCCGCAGAGCCTATGTCCGACTTATTTACGTCAAACCATGAATTCCCGGGTGCATATTCCGCGATATAGTCCACATAGGTATCGTCGCCCTGCTTCAGGATCTCTTTCCTGAAATCTCCGCTCTCCCCCATTCTGGGGGCATTGATCCCCTGTACCCAGATTATGGTATGTACCGTTCCGTCGTCTGCTTTATACTGCTCCACATTTTGATTGGAGCGGCTGCTGAGCTCCTTATATACCTTATCCGCCTTTTCCCTCTCTATCCGCTCTGCCTCTGCCATTCTCTCCTCAGACGGGGATTCCGTGTCGTCACCTTCATTCTTGTCTTCTGTCTTTTTCTCTGTTCCTTCTTCCGATTTCGACTCTGCTGTTTCTTCAGTTTCCGGCTCTGCTTCGGGGCTCTGTTCTTCTGCTTTATGCTGTTCCTCTGTATGCTGCGTGCCTGCTTCTTCTGTTTTCTGCTCCTTCTTCGGCTGCTGTTCTTCCGATTCCTGCGCTTCCCCCACAGGCTGTTCTTCCGTTTTTTTCTCTTCTGTGCTCCGTTCTTCCGTATGCTCCTTGGGGATCTCCGAGCCTGTGGCAATGTTTTCCTTCTTTTCCGGGATCTTGGGGAGCTCCGGCTTTTCTTCCGTCCTCGATTCCGTTTTGCTGTTGGAATCCGTCTCTCTCTTCGGTATATCGGCGATGCGATTTTCGTTTTTCTTCGTATCTGTTTCGCCGCGCTCTATGCTGTCCCCAACTGCATTTCCCGCATTGCCTGCGCTTCCCCCGCCGGAACTGCTGCTTCTGCCCGTGCCGCCGTTTCTTCCGGCACTGCCTCCCCCGCTGCTCCTGCCCGCGCTGCCTCTGCCGATACCGCTGCTTCCCGTGCTTCCGCCTCTCCCTGCGCCGCTGCTGCTCCTGCTGCTTATCCCGCCTCCGCCTGACACCGCAGATGCCATTGCAGGCATTGCCGCTTCTTTTCCGCTAAGAATTCCCTTCCCCTCCAGAAACAGACTCCCGCCGGTACTGTCGAGGCATCTGCCCAGCGCGTCCACCCTGTATCCGTCAGGTGTCGCCTCGTTTTCATACATTCTTCCCGAGACAGCATCAAAATAATAGCAGTATCCGTCTATCCACTGCCAGCCCCTCAGCATGGCTCCGAGCGCGCTCCCCGAGCCGGTATTCAGAAAATACCACCTTCCGTCCGAATGCCGGATCCAGCCTGTTTTCATATTTCCGCTTGCGGGATCCAGATAATACCAGTCCGTGCCCGTATTGAGCCAGCCAAGATACGGACTTTTATCTTCCTTATAATATTTCCACACATGGTTCTCATATTTCCAGCCCGCATCCGCGGCGAGAACGTTTGTTCTGAAGAGCAGAAGCATTCCGGCTCCCATGCAAAGCCGCAAGGCCGAAGCAAAAAAAGTTTTCCTGAATTTCTTTCTCATCCTTCCTCCCGTACCGCAAAAGACTATTTCCATTTCTAAGGAAACGCCGCTTTATTCATGACGCCCATGGCACGTGACTTTTCCGATCTATCGAGATACTATTGCACCATAAAATTTAATATAGCAGATTGCAAATAAATATTCTGTAAAGTTTTACGGAAAATTAAAAAAATCAAAAAAAAACCTTACGACTGCCCTAAGGGCAGCTTTTATGCTACAATCAGCAGAAGAAAACGCTTAGGAGGAATACTCATGACTATTATCGTAACCGGCGGCGCCGGGTTTATCGGAAGCAACTTCGTCTTTCTGGAGCTTGCAAAGCACCCGGAGGATCGCATTGTCTGCGTGGATGCGCTGACCTATGCCGGAAATCTGTCTACATTGAAGAGCGTGCTCGACGAGCCGAATTTCCGCTTCGTGAAGCTGGACATCTGCAACCGGGAGGGCGTATACCGTCTCTTCGAGGAGGAAAAGCCGGACATGGTCGTGAACTTCGCGGCAGAGTCCCATGTGGATCGCTCCATCGAAAATCCGGAGATTTTCCTCCAGACCAATATCATCGGCACGGCAGTCCTGATGGATGCCTGCCGGAAGTACGGAATCCGGCGCTATCATCAGGTTTCCACGGATGAGGTCTACGGAGACCTGCCGCTCGACCGTCCGGATCTCTTCTTCCACGAGGACACGCCGCTCCACACCTCGAGCCCCTACAGCTCCTCCAAGGCGAGCGCAGACCTGCTCGTCATGGCATATCACAGAACCTTCGGACTGCCGGTCACGATCAGCCGCTGCTCCAATAACTACGGTCCCTATCAGTTCCCGGAGAAGTTGATCCCGCTGATGATTGCCAATGCACTCGCCGACCGGAAACTTCCGGTCTACGGAGAAGGACAGAATGTCCGCGACTGGCTCTATGTGGAGGATCACTGCAAGGCGATCGACCTGATCCTCCGGAAGGGCAGCGTCGGCGAGGTCTACAACATCGGCGGACACAATGAGATGAAGAATATCGAGATCGTGAAGCTGATCTGCGAGACGCTCGGGAAGCCGGAGAGCCTGATTGAGCATGTCACCGACCGGAAGGGACACGACCAGCGCTACGCCATCGACCCGACAAAGATCCACAGCGAGCTCGGCTGGCTGCCGGAAACCATGTTCCGAGACGGAATCAAGAAGACGATTCAATGGTATCTCGACAACCGTGAGTGGTGGGAGAATATCATCTCCGGTGAGTACCAGAACTATTACGCCGAAATGTATGGGAAGAAGGAGGTTCTGGATCGATGAAGGGCATTGTACTCGCAGGCGGCTCCGGCACCCGTCTCTATCCGCTCACCATGGTAACCAGCAAGCAGCTCCTGCCGGTCTATGACAAGCCGATGGTCTACTACCCGCTGTCCACACTGATGCTTGCCGGCATTCAGGACATCCTGATCATTTCCACACCGGAGGATACACCGCGCTTCGAGGCGCTGCTCGGTGACGGCAGTCAGTTCGGCGTCCGTCTGTCCTACAAGGTACAGCCGTCTCCGGACGGACTCGCACAGGCGTTCACGCTCGGAGAGACGTTCATCGGTTCGGATGCCTGCGCGATGGTGCTTGGCGACAATATCTTCTACGGCAACGGCTTCGGCAGGATCCTGCGAACCGCTGCGGCAGACGCGGAGGCGGGACGCGCCACGGTCTTCGGCTACTATGTCAATGATCCGGAGCGCTTCGGCATTGTCGAATTCGACGCAGCGGGCCGCGCAGTTTCGATCGAGGAGAAGCCGGCGCAGCCGAAGAGCAACTATGCCGTAACCGGTCTCTACTTCTACCCGGCGGGCGTCAGCGCGAAGGCGCATACGGTACAGCCCTCTGCGAGAGGCGAGCTCGAGATCACGTCGCTGAATGAGATGTATCTCAGGGAAGACAGACTCAATGTACAGCGCCTCGGTCGCGGCTTCGCATGGCTCGATACAGGGACAATGGCGAGCCTTCTGGAGGCAGCGGAATTCGTTCATACGATCGAGGAGCTGCAGGGCATCACGATCTCCGCGCCTGAGGAAATCGCCTACATCAACCGCTGGATCGACAGGGAAATGCTGCTGCGCTCCGCAGAGCGCTACGGCAAAAGCCCCTACGGGCAGCACCTGCGCGCTGTCGCGGAGGGGAAGGTGAAGTATTAAGCGGTATATCCGCGGAAAAGAGGAGAAAAACAGCCCAATGGCAAAAAAAGCATTGATCGCCATGAGCGGCGGCGTCGACAGCTCCGTCGCCGCCGCGCTGATGAAGGAGCGGGGCTATGACTGCATCGGCGTCACGATGAAGCTCTATTCGGGAGAGGATGCAGGCGGCTGCCGGAGCAATACCTGCTGCACCGCCGAGGACGCCGCCGATGCCCGGCAGGTCGCCGATGCGCTGGATATTCCCTTCTATGTTCTGAACTTCACAGACGATTTTCAAAAGCAGGTGATCGAGCGCTTCGTGCGCATCTACGAGCAGGGCGGGACACCGAATCCCTGCATCGACTGCAACCGCTATATGAAGCACGAAAAGCTCTACCGCCGCGCGGCAGCGCTTCATTGCGATCTGATCGTCACCGGCCACTATGCCCGCATCGAACAGGATCCTGTGAGCGGCCGCTATCTCCTGAAAAAAGCGAGGAATGCTGCGAAGGATCAGAGCTATGTGCTCTACTTCCTCAGTCAGGAGCAGCTCTCTCACAGCGCCTTCCCCCTCGGAGAGTTCGAGAGTAAGGAGGCAGTGCGCGCCCGCGCGGCGCAGTATCATTTCCTGAACGCCCGGAAGCATGACTCACAGGACATCTGCTTCGTGACAAATGGAGATTACGGAGATTTCATCGAGAAATACCGCAGCGTGCAGTATCCGGAGGGTGACTTCGTGGACGAGGCGGGACACTTACTCGGCAGGCACCGCGGCATCATCCGCTACACCATCGGACAGAGAAAGGGGCTGGGGCTCTCGCTTCCCGCTCCGATGTACGTCGCCGGGAAGGACATGGCAGAGAACCGCGTCATCCTGACAACAGGTTCTCTCCTCTATTCGGACAGCCTCCTCGCCGGGAGCTTTAACTGGATCAAGTATGAGACGCCGCCCGCTGCGCTTCGCGTCACCGCGAAGACTCGCTACAAGGCAAAGGAGGTTCCCGCCACCGCGGAGCCCCTCCCGGACGGCAGCGTCCGCATTCGCTTCGACATACCGGAGCGCGCAATCGCTGCAGGACAGGCGGTCGTCCTCTATGACGGCGAGGACGTCGTCGGCGGCGGGACGATACTGAGAGCGGAGTGAACGGAGAAATTCTCTCCGCCCGCTCCGCTTTTTGCTGCCCTTAGACCGCGTCCGCCTGCCCTGCAGCCGCGTCACAGCTCTTTCCTCCTGAAAATAGATGCGTCCCCTAATATCTCACCGAAAATCGGTAGTTCTCCGGAATCGACAGCTCTCCTGCACGACGAATATACGCGATCAGCAGATCCTGCACATTATCTGCGCCGCTGTAGACCTCGCGTGCTGCTCCCAGCATCGGATAGCCGCCCGTCCCCGTCGCGCGGTAGTTGCTGAGCGCGAGACGGTAGACGTTTCCGCTCTGAAGCTCCGTACCGTCCAGCCTTCTGAGCCGCACCACCCGCTCCCCGGCAGGCTTCCTGAGGTCGAAGGCATAGTCCAGACCGGCATAGAAGTCATAGTTGTAATGCTCGACCTTCGGCTTCATAAAGGCATCGGAGAAGCGCGGCTTCCCCTCCCCGTCCAGCTCCAGATACATCGCACAGCGCTCCAGCGCCGCCCTCAGGCTCTCTCTCGTCACCTCCTTCACGATGATCGTATTCGCGAAGGGGTACGCGGTATAGATGCTGCGGATGCTGAGCTCCCGCGGCAGACCGATCGGTGCGTTGCCGAGCCCTGTGCAGGAGAAATCCGCGCCCGTTTCCAGAAGCTGGATCTGATTGAAGAGTGCCGCCACCCTGCTGCCATGCAGCGCGATCTCCAGCTTATCCTCCGGGGGCAGCGCCGCCGGGAGCCTCCCGATGGTCTCCGAAAGCCATGCTTCTGTCCGCGTTTCCAGCTCGGAAAGCCGTCGGAAGCAATCCGCTCCATGCTTTGTCCCTAACGGCTTTCTCTGACTCCGGAGAATAAGTGCCGTACGCGTTCCGCCCGCAAGCTCTGCCTCCCCGAATATATGGAAGTAATGCTCCAGATTCGCTGCGGGCTGTACGGTATAGCTCCCATAGAGCCGCCTGCCCTCTATCGCCATATGCTGGTGTCCGGTCAGGAGGAGGTCGAAGCTGCAGCGGCGGGCGAGCGCGCAGGCAACGTTTTCCTTTGACTCGCTAAGCCTTCTCCCGCTTTCGAGTTCCTCCTCATATCCTCCGTGATAGATGCAGACCGTCACGTCGCACTGCCCCCGCAGGATTCGCAGCATTTCCTCCGCTTTTTCCAACGGATCCGTGATCTCCAGATCGACGAGATGCGCCGGATCCTCCCAGACCTTGACAGAATCTGTCACCAATCCGGTGATTCCGATCCGAAGCCCATTCTCAAGCGTCCGGATCACATACGGCAGAAGCGGAAGCCCGCCGCGGAGATCTCTGACATTGGCGCAGACACAGTCCGTGCCCTTCTCCTGCAGCGCACAGACATAGTCGCGGAGCGGAGCATAGCCGAAATTGAAGTCATGGTTCCCCAGCGTGAAGCAGTCCAGTCCCGCCTCCCCGAACGCCTCCGCCATCGGCTGGTACGGGAAGTCCTCCCGGTGCTCCAGATAGTAGCTCAGAAGCGGCGTTCCCTGCAGGCTGTCTCCGCCGTCCAGCACCAGCGTATTTCCGGTCTTCACGATCTCCGCCGCATAGTTCAGGATACCGCAGCGCTTCTCCCGCCCGCCGGCATAGTCCACAGGGAAGATGCTGCCATGCACATCCGAGGTATAGTAAATCTCAAAGTTTTTTTTCATTCTATCGCCCTTTTTCCCTGACATCTGTCAAACGAAGAGGCCGCCGCAGTTCTGCGGCAGCCTCCGTCACACAACAAGGCGCCCCTCTCCGCGCTCAGCCTCTCGCCAGCTTTACGCGGATTCTCGTAGAGAGCCACTCCACCAGCAGCACCAGCACGACCAGACCGAGCAGGATCGAGCCTGCCTCGTTCCAGCGATAGCCGTTCATCGCGAAGATCAGCGGCGCGCCGATGCCGCCCGCGCCGACAAGTCCGAGCACGGTCGCATCCCGCAGGTTGATGTCGAAACGGTAGATCGCGGTGGACGCGAAGTTCGGCATGAGCTGCGGCAGGATGCCGTAGCGGATCTTCTGCCAGGTCGTACAGCCCGCGGCATCCAGCGACTCGAGGATCTTCGTGTCCAGATCCTCGATCGCCTCGATATACATCTTGGATACCATTCCGATCGAGGTCAGAGACATTGTCATCAATCCCGCGAAGGGTCCCGGCCCGGTTACCCGGATAAACATAAGCCCATACACAAACGCCGGGACGGTACGAATCGCCATGATGAGGAGCCGTCCCAGAAAGGCGACCGGCTTCGGCGTCAGATTGCTCGCCGAGAGGAAGGCAAGGGGCACGGAAAAAATCGCGCCGACCACCGTGCCCATGAAGGCAATGCAGATGGTTTCGAGAAGGAGATAGGGTACGCCGTTGTTTCCCAGACTGAAAAGCAGCTTCGTATCCGGATGGAGGATGCCGCGCAGGATGTTGCCCGCCATCTTCGCCCCGTTCTGCGTCGTTCCCGCGGTCTCCATCGCCGTCAGGCTCCAGAGCAGCAGTCCGAGGACAATGACGGCAAGCGCCGTATGGTAGACCCAATCCTTCGGGCGGCTCGCATAGGCTTTTTCGATTCTTTCGTTCATATGCCCTCCCTATACCAGCCTCTTCCGCGCATAGCGGCTGATGCTTTCGATCATGAATACCGTTACAAACAGCGCAATCAATATCATGCCGACATTCGGATACTCTCTCCAGCCGAGCTGCTCGTTCAGAATCAGTCCGATTCCGCCTGCGCCGACATAGCCCAGCACTGCCGCATAGCGCACATTTCCCTCGAAATTATAGAGACTGTTGGACAGGAAGCTCGGAAGCACCTGCGGCACGATCGCCGTGAAAAAGGCGCTCGTCTTCGCAGCGCCCATCGCCTCCATTGCCTCGAAGGCCCCCATATCCACCGTCTCGATCTCCTCATAGAGGATCTTCCCGATATAGGAAAAGGAGAAGACCGCGATAGCGATCGTTCCGGCAATGGTTCCCAATCCGAAGATAAAGGTTGCGATCAACGCCATGACCAAGGTCGGCAGCGTCCGTACAATGCTGAACAAGAGACGCACCAGGCTGACTGCCACTCGATTCCTGCAGACATTTGTCGCCGCCAGCATTGCGAAGGGAACCGAAAGCAGAGAGCCGAGCGCCGAGCCGAGCAGAGACATCTTGATGGTATCAAAGATCGGCCCCCAGATCTTCGCGAGGTAAGAGGGCTCCGGCGGGAACATCTGCCCCAGGATCACGAAAAACTGACTGCCTCTCCGAAGCAGCACGGAGAGCTCGAAGCCCGTAACCTTCACGGAGAGCGCCGCAAGCAGCAGGATGAGAAGCGCATAGAGCGGCGCTCTGCTGCGCCGCTCGCACAGCTCCTTTCCATTCGGCAGGCGGTAGCGCTTCGGCGGGAAAAGCCTGTCGTAGAGACTCATGCCTGCTCCTTTCCGCCCTCATAGATCAGCCGGAGCACATCCTGGTCAACCTCCCCCGCAGGGCCGTCATAGACGATCTCCCCGCTGCGGATGCCGATCACGCGGTCACAGTAGCCCAGCGCGAGATCTACATGATGGATATTCAGAAGGATGGAAATCTTCATTTCCTGATTGATCCGTCTGAAATCGTCCATCACCTGCTTCGCAGTAAGCGGATCCAGCGCCGCCACCGGCTCGTCGGCGAGGATGATCTGCGGGTTCTGTGCCAGCGTCCGTGCCAGCGCGACCCTCTGCTGCTGTCCGCCGGAGAGCTGATCTGCCCGCACGAACGCCTTATCCAATATGCCGACCTTGTCCAGCGCCTCCAGCGCCTTCATTTTCTCTTCCTTTGTATAAATGCCGAAGGCGGAACGAAAAAAGGGCATATCCGGCACGAAAGCAGTCAGGACATTCCGGATCACTGTCGTCCGGGTAATCAGGTTGAAGGACTGAAAAATCATTCCGATCCTCCTGCGGAAGCGGCGGAGACTCCTCCCGGACAGCGTCATCACATCCACCTCATCCACGGTCAGCCTGCCGCTCGTCACATCGTGCATACGATTAATGGTACGGATCAGGGTCGACTTCCCTGCGCCGGACAGACCGATGATCGCTACGAACTCCCCCTGCTCAATACAAAGATTTACATGCTTCAGCCCCTCATAGCCATTCGAGTACTTTTTCCCAACATCCTCAAACTTAATCACGCTATACTCCCGTCCATAAATGCATTGCCCCCATGCGGCACCAGCCGCCGTTCTTCACGAAACGCCCGGCCATCTGTCAGGAAGCCCTGAAAAGCACAGCGTACCCGAACGCCTGCAGTATGCTCTGTCTTTCAGCGTTTCCTGTCCAAAGCCATAACCGTTCCGGCAAAGCCGATAGAAAAAAGGAGGAGCCGCTCTGGACTCCTCCCATCCGCCCTGCTTACTTCGCACGAAGCTCCTGAATGATCTTCTGTGCCTCACGCTCAGAGTCATAGTCAGAATCCTTCGCAATCTCATAGCCCTTGTGACTGTAGATCTTGATGACATCCTTGCCGGCGTCGGTCTTGCCGATATTGATGAAGGCCTGCTGCAGCGCCGCCTTGAAGTCATCATCCATCACAGCGGAGGTTCTGGAAACAGAGATCGTATCATTGTAGATCCCCGGTGTCACGCCGATCACATCCGTATCATCCCAGATGGAATTCGTCATGGCATATTCCTTCTGCCACTTCTCCGCATTGTCGCGGCGGGCATCCGCATAGGTGCAGAGCACATCGATCTGTCCCTGCGCAAGACGGGCAAAGGCGGTACCGTAGGAATCGCACTGTACGGCATGGGAAAGATCCGTGATATTCTTGCCGAACCTCTGCTGGATCCAGAGCGCCGGATAGATGTAGCCGGCAGAGGAGGTCGGGCTCATGATGCCCCAGTTCAGACCGTCGAAGTCCTCCCAGCTGAGCTCCGTACCGTTGTTCACCTTCGCGGCAACAGCGCGTCCTGCCTCAGACGGTCCTGCGATCATCAGCGCGCGGTAGAAGGTTACCTGCTGATCCGAGGCCTCCGTCGGCTTGTTCTGGTTCCAGACCTTCGGATCATCGTCATCGATGGAAAGTCCGTCCCGCGTCGCCGTGAGGATCACCTCTGCGCCGTCGTCATAGAGGACATAGGTGCCGCCCGGAATGAAGCCGACATCGATCGTGCCTGCCGTGAGCCCCTCTCCGACCGCCTCGTAATTCGTGCCTACGGTAATGTTGACATTCTTGACATCATAGCCGAGCGGAAGCAGCTCCTGCTTCAGCATATCCTTGAGCGGCTCGGTCACCGTGACGATCTCCTCCGGCTCACGGGACGGAACGAACGCAACCTGCAGCGTATCGATCGTCTTGACCTCCTTCGCTGTCTCCGCGGACTCCTTGGCGCTCTCAGACGCTGCCTCTGCTGCAGACTCCGTCACAGCCGTCGTCTCTGCCGCTTCCTTGCTTCCGCAGCCTGCCAGCACGGATGCCGCCATGCTGCCTGCCAGAAGAACTGAAAGAACTTTTCTCATAAGCTTCCTCCTAATTGTCCCCTTCCGGGACGTTGCCTTAACCCGCGGCTTTTCTCCGAAAAGCGCAGTAATTATTATAGCGGGATTAAACAGGATATTCAAGCCTCATATATACGAGTTCCTGATAGCCTGCCGTCTCGTTCCGTCCCGTTCCGAAGGCAGCATTCCCTGCCGTCCTTACACCTTATCCATTTCTGATATTCCATCGCTTCCCCTTTTCTCAGAGCACAGCCAGCTCCTCCTGCCGGAGCCTCCGGTATTCCCCCGGTCTGAGGCTCTCGTCCAGACGAAGCGCCCCGATCGAGAGGCGCTTCAGGTAGAGAACCTGCTTTCCGCCTCCAAGCGCTGCCACCATTTTCTTGATCTGGTGAAACTTCCCCTCCTGTATCGTCACGAGAATCTCCGAGCTCTCCTCCCCGGCGGTGAGGATCTCCAGTCTCGCGGGACGCGCGGTCAGCTCTGTATCATAGCGGATTCCCGCGGCGAAGCGCGCGCTGTCCTCCGCCGTCGCCTTCCCGCTGATGCGGGCGAAATACTGCTTATCCACCTGTTTTTTCGGAGAGAGCAGCCGATGCGCGAGCTGTCCGTCATTCGTCAGGAGGAGGAGTCCCTCCGTATCCCTGTCCAGCCTTCCGACCGGAAAAAGGTCTCTCCGCTTCTCCTCCCCGATCAGATCCACGACCGTCTTCTGCTTCCGATCCTCGCTCGCCGAGATTACCCCTGCAGGCTTGTTCAGCATGAAATACTGCAGCTCCTGATATTCGACGCACTTCCCCCGGCAGATCACCTCCGGCTGCTCCTCCGGCGAAAGCAGAAAGCCCGGATCTCGGATCGTTTCCCCATTTACCGTGACCTGCCGGTTTCGAATCGCCTTTCTGAGCTCGCTCCGGCTGGCGACGTTCATATCGGATAAAAACCGATCCAGCCGCATTTCTAGCTCTCCTCCGCGCTTCGCATCCGGATCCGGATTCCGTTCACCTCGATATTGTCAGAAACCGGAATCAGGAGGTACTCCCGTCCGTCGAGGATACGGGTTTCCACAATGTCGGAAGCCTCCGCCTTGACGTTCAGCTTCACATTGTCCGACTTCACCACGAGACTCCGGCTGTCCGTCACATTTTCCGCGAGGAGCGGCGAGGAATCCTCCCCCATTGCCTCCTCATAGATCACCTCAAATTTCCGGAGCTGCTCCTCTCCCGCGCCGTTCTCCGCGAGCAGCCGCCGAAGCTCCGGCTTCCCGACTGCGGCGGGACTCTCACTCTCTGCCGCATCCCGAATCATCTGCTGCAGGCTGTCCGAAATGTTCTTTACCGCCTCGAAATCGCAGTCCCGATCCAGCGTCGTCTCAATCAGATCGCGGAAAACATTCTGCTGCTCCGTCTCCGCTCTCGGAAGCTCCGTTCCCAGAATCCCTCTGGCAAGCTCCTCGTGCCGTTCCTTCGGATTCTTCGCATAAAACAGGGTCTCATGGAGATCCGTACTGCGTTCATTAAACGAGGGAAAGAGGAATGCCGCATCCGGCTTCTGCACCGCCCAGTCGTCGGTACGGCTCAGAAAGGTTCCCGCCGCGCGGTCATAGCAGAGCCCCTCGCGGAGCAGCGTCACCGGGCAGATAAGACAAAGCAGGAAGCGATAAACCTCCTCGGAGGCATCCTCCATCGTCAGTCCGTCCGTCGTCTTTTTCGGAATGTCGTAGACACCATGTACCAGTACGATCAGATATTTCCCCGGAAGCTCTGCGCTTCCGATCACGCGGTCAAAAAATTCCTGCACCAGCGCGTCGTCCTTCAGCGCGCTTTCCCGGAGACGATAAAGGAATTCCTGATGCCCGCCTGCCTGCTCCTCTGCCAGCGGAAACGCTACATTAAACAGATTCCGGCCGAGCTTCCCTGAGAGCGCGCGGCGGAACAGCTCGCAGTACTTCGCCATCTCCTCATCCTGCAACGCCAAAAAGGTATCGTGCAGCGTCTCCAGCTTCTCCCCCTCTTCATTGACATAGCAGGCACGCATCCAGTCAATCCGGCAATCGTTCTTATTAAAACATTTTTTGACCTCGTTTATCGCTTTTTTATCCATTCCTCTATTCCTCTTTATTTCCTTACAAGTTCCTTAAATCCAAAAATCCCGTGAATTTTATGATATGATTAGACCGGTAAAAATTATAAATTATTTTGTCGCTTTTTCATGATATACTATCTGATAAAGATTTAAAAGGGGAAGTTTTCCAGTCTTCCCCGGACAGGAAGTGGAATGGAAAATCTCAGACGAGCAACACAGCAAAGAGATCCCCGGATACAGCCCACACGCGGGGAAACGCAGGGTATGCGCCCCCGAAGCAGTCATCCCGGAGCGAGGCAGGGCGATTCCGGACGGGGAACGACAGGTCGGTACAGCAGCTCTCCCTCTCTCCGGGGACGAAGAAATCCGAATCCGAACGAGGAACGCCGCAGGGCTGCACAGCGCGCTTATTTAAAAAGAAGGAAGCAGCTTGCCCGCAGGAACCGCATGATACTGCTTTTCGTCCTTTTTATGCTGCTTTTGCTGAGCTTTCGTGCCGCGGCGGGGATCCTCGGCTATATCGAAGCCAGCCGGGAAGCGCAGCGCGGAAGCAAAGAAACGATAGAGACTGTGGAAAATTCCGCACAGGGAAAGCTCGCTGAGGAGGTTCCGAGTCTTGCTGCAACTGCAGCGGCTGCGGCTGTTCCGGCGGAGTCGGATGCGACGCTTCCCGCAGAGAGTGCAGCTGCACCCTCCTCCGGTGCAGGAGATGGAGAGCTAGACAGCTCTGACCCGACGCACATCCTCTCCGGCGGACGCTATATTGACAGCACGAAGCCGATGATCGCCTTCACCTTCGACGACGGCCCCAAGACGGAAATCGAGCAGCAGCTGACCGATGCGCTGGAGCAGGTCAACGGCAGAGCTACCTTTTTCCTCATCGGAAACCGGACAGGCAGCGCAGCAGAGCATGTGAAGCAGATGTCGGAGCACGGTCATGAGATCGCCAATCATTCCTGGGATCATGATACCAAGATGAATAAAAAGGACGTAGATTATATCCGGAATGAATTCACCAAAACGGATGAGACGCTTCAGAGCATCACCGGAAAGGAAGTGCTCCTCTATCGCCTTCCGGGTGGAAATATCTCAGATAATGTCCGCACCGCTCTGAAAAAGCCGATGATCTACTGGTCCATCGACACCGAGGACTGGAAATTCCGCCGTGCCGACCATGTTATCTCCGAGATCCGCGGCAAGGTGCATGACGGCGACATTGTCCTGATGCATTCTCTCTATCAGAGCACGGCAGATGCCTGCAAGACCCTGATTCCGGAGCTCGCCGCACAGGGCTACCAGTTCGTAACTGTCTCCGAGCTGATCGCACTCCGCGGAGAGGGTGTCACCGGAGGAAACGGCAAGCAGTATAAGAAATTCCCCCCGCTCGCAGCGCCGTCCGCCTCCGGCGAAACAGCCGCAGCCGAAACGACGGCAGTGCCCCCAACCGATACAGCGCCGGCAGAGAACGTTTCCGCTGAAAGCACCACCGCTGAAACGACACGGGAGAGCACAGCCGCCGCTCCGCTCTCCGCAGACACTATCCTCGTAGGACCGGGCGCAGGGCTGTAAGCCGTTTCGCCATCTCACATCTATATTATTAAACACAGATGGTGAAGAGCCCTTCTGACCGACGGGTATCTTCACCACAAATCCCCATGCCGAAAGCTTCGGCACCACCGATCCTATAAGTCCTGTGCGCTGCTCCGCTGCTTCGCAGCTTTCGCAGCGCTAATGCAGCGGCGAGTACGCCATTAAAGCGAGCACACCAAGGCATCAAAAAAGCTCGGATTTACGCCGTTTCTGACGTATTTCCGAGCCTTTTTCCTACAGCGGATAACGGGAGTCGGACCCGCCTCCTCAGCTTGGGAAGCTGATGTACTACCGATGTACTATATCCGCAACAAATATATTCTAACACGACTCCCCGGTTTCTGGCAATAGTTTTTTATTTTTCCTCACGCTTTCTTTTCCGCACCGAATAGCCGAAGCTGCCGAGCAGCTCTCCGAGTGCATAATATTCTCCATGGGAATACGCCATGAGATCCACCTTCTCCATGCGAAAGCCGCCCTTCTTGTCCATATAGCGTTCCTCCACCTGCACCGCCACGACCTCCGCGAGGAACATGTCGTGACTGCCCAGCGGAAGCACCTGCGTCACTCTGCATTCAATGGAGACCGGCGCTTCTTCCACGGTCGGTGCAGAGATCATGCGGCTCTCGCCCTCATGAAGTCCTGTCGCCTCCCATTTATCCAGCTTGCGCAGCGTCGTACAGCCGCAGAAATCCACGGCTCGCGCCATGGCGCGGCTCGGAAGGTTAATAACGAATTCTCCGCTCTCCCGTAAGATCGCATAGCTCGCCCTCTCCTTCCGCACAGAGATATACGCCATGGGCGGATCCGAACAGACGGTGCCCGTCCATGCTACGGTAATCAGATTGCTCTGCCCATCTTTCCCTCTGCAGCTGACCAGCACCGCCGGTACCGGATAAACAAAATTTCCCGGCTTCGGGAAGCAGATTTTCGACATCTTCTCTCCTCCAAGGGCTTCCCCCTCATGAAGCGCAGCCCCTCTCCGAAATTCCCTCTCTTTCCCCAAGGCACCCGTCCGACAGCTAAGCGATTCCCATGATCCGTGAGGAAGATAGTATTTATCATACCACAAAAGCGGCGCAGATGGCAGATGCTTTTATTTGCAATTCGCCGAAATTTCATTTCAAATTCACAGCAATCGTTTCTGTTTCAGCGAATGACTTAACGGAACGAAGGCAAAGATCGCCTGCACTGCGACCGCCGGCTTCATCAGCGGCAGCACGATCCTGTTGAAGATATGCAGTTCTCCCGCGCCATTGATCCGCGCCGCCTCCACGAGAGACAGCGACAGTACGCTTTCCACCCGCTTCATCCGGCCGACGAGCTGCACGAAGCCAAGCGCCATAACCTGCTCCGGGAGCATCAGGATGAGGGTGAGCATGAATTTTTTCAGGCGGAAGGCATAGGCATGAATCGCACCGCCTGCCGCTGATCGGGAGAGCCGACCGGAACGACTGTCTGAATCTGAACTGCTCCTCGGAAACGCCGGGTGAGAGCTTCCAGACCACAGGACCGAGCGAGGGATCAATCGCGGAGTCCGTCTTCATTGCCGGAATGTTTTTGAAATACGGAAAGGAATTCGCTGTGTTGACGAAGAATGTCTCGAGAGGAATCTGCTCCCGAGCGAACGCCTCCTCGGGAAGCGGGAGCTGTCCGTCCGCGTTGTGATGGGCTGACAGAATTTTCCGAGCCTTTCCTTCTTTCCGAAGCTCGTTTATAATGGTTGTATTGCAGAAGCGCGATCCGCCAATGACACCTTGCCTCGAATCCCTCCGTGTTTCTTCAGGGAAACACGGATTAAATCAGGGAAGCCACATGTCCATGGCATACGGATCGTAAATAACGCCATCCCAAAAGCCTCGGAAAGGAAATCTCATGCCTAAGGTTGTCACCATACAGGATCTCTCCTGCTTCGGGAAATGCTCCCTCACCGTCGCTCTGCCGCTGCTCTCCGCCATGGGCGCGGAGACCGCGGTGCTCCCAACCGCAATTCTCTCCACGCACACGCTATTTCCGGGAGCGCACTGTATGAGACTCGATGCGGCGCTTCCGAAAATCAGCGAGCATTGGAGCAGCCTCGGGCTCCGCTTCGATGTGATCTACAGCGGCTACCTCGCCTCCGAGTCACAGGTTCGCTTCGCGATCGACTTTTTCCGCTGTTTCTCCGACAACACCCCGCTTCGCTTCGTGGATCCCGCGATGGCAGACAACGGGAGACTCTATTCCGGCTTCTCCCCCTCCTTTCCTGCTGTAATGGCGCAGCTCTGCGCCGCCGCGGACATCATCGCGCCGAATCTGACCGAGGCGGCGCTGCTCTCCGGCATAGCATACCGGGAAAGCTATGACGAGGACTACCTCCGGGACGTCCTGGAGGCGCTCATACCTCTCGGCACGAGACAGGCGATCGTCCTGACCGGCGTTTCCGCCGAGGCAGGACGAACCGGTGTGTACGGTCTGGATCTCCGTTCGCATGAATTCTTCTCCTACAGCCATGAGAAGTGCGGCGCAGGCTATCACGGTACCGGGGATATCTTCTCCAGCGTCACGGTCGGCGCACTCGCGAAGGGGCTTCCCCTGCGGCAGTCACTCTCGCTCGCCGCAGACTTCACCGTTTCCTGCATCAAGGCAAGCCAAAGCCAGGGGCGAGACAGCCGCTGCGGCGTATGCTTCGAGCCCGAAATCCCGATGCTGCTCGCAAAGCTGTCCGCCGCCGGCGTATAGGATCAGGAGCACGGGACAATCTCTTAATCTCTCATAGTCCCAGCTCCGCCGGCAGGAAACGCGGGCAGACATTCTCCTTCGTGCTGATGACAGAGGAGGCGAGCCGTGTTCCGATCCCGCAGGATTCCCGCAAAGTCTTCCCGTAGGTGAGACCGATTGCGATTCCCGCGAAGAAGGCATCTCCTGCTCCAGCCGTATCCACGACACTGACCCGCGTCGCCGGGCAGAAGCCGTACTCGCCGTTTTCCTCCGCATAGACGGCGCCCTTCTCCCCCATCGTCACCACCATCTTCGGGATCCTCGCGAGCTTCACCTTCTCCTTCATGACGGCAGCGAGCCGCTGTCCATCCAGATCCTCATAGTTCTCGGAAAACAGGAGCCCTGCCTCCTGATCGTTACAGACAATACAGCCGGTCTGCTTCAGGAGATCTCTTCGCTCCATCGCGATGGACATATTCGAGACGACCGCATAGACGGTCTTCCCATACTTTGCCGAAAGCTCGAAAATCCGCTTCAGAAGCGCGGCCTCCATATCGATCTCCACCACCACGCTGTCCGCGCCGCTGATAATCTCATCTCCCGATTCCTCCAGCACACTCGCTACGGCAGATAGATCCGGGCGCTTGGAAATGGAGGCCGCCACGTCTCCCTCATTGTCAAAGATCACCAGCCAGGTACCGAGCCCGCCCTCGACGCGCCGGATATAGCGCGTATTCACCTTATGCCGGTTCAGCTTCTGCACGACCTCCTCCCCCATGCCGCTGTTATCCACGACGCTGACGAAGGTCGGCTTCAGCTCCACATTCGCGATATCCTCCACGACATTCCGGCTGACTCCGCCATGTACCTGCAGAACCCTTCCGACATTTCTGCCGCCCGGATTGAACTGCGCCATAGGATAGCCCTTGATATCCACAAATACCGCGCCGAAAACGACGATCCCATTTCTCTTTCCCATCTCAGCCTCCCTATCCTTTTCCAGAAACCGATTTCATATTTTAGCACTCTCCGCTCTCTGATTTTCCCCTCTTTTGCCATCATCCGTCTCCGGATTCCGGGGAAACAGTAAAAGACGGACTCCCGCAGGAGCCCGTCCGGAATGTCTGTGCCGAATCACTGCTTCGCAGCCGAAACGATCAGAGCGATATAGTTGGTCGTATCTGCCAGAGTAGAGCCGGATACAGCGTCTGCCGCATTGTCCTTGCCGGCAAGTACCTCCGCATCCGCGATGCTGTGTCCGTTCACCGCGTTCTCGATGAGCTGGTAGCCCTCCGCGATATGATGGGTCGCCTTCGCCTTCTCTGCCATCAGTGCACTGTAAAAAGCATCATTCACCCTCTTGGAGATCAGCGTCTTCCCCGCCGCGAGGCCGTTCTTAAACTCATCATCTGTATACGGAATCGGGGTGATACCCTGCGCGTCTGCATCTACAAACTGGAACTCATCCAGATAGCTGTCAATGATATTCTCACCATCCGTCAGAACAGCCGCTGTAGAGAAGCACTTTGTGCCGTGTGCAGCACCGAGAATCACCTTCAAATTCAGCTTATCCAGCTCTCCGTCATAGGAAACAACCGGATTCATCTGTGCGGCCTTCGCTGCATCCACGATAGCCTGGATGTAATATCCGGTATTCTTTAGCGTCGCGCCGGATACGGCATCTACGGCATCCTCCTTCCCGGCAAGCGTCTCGAGCTCTGCCAGAGTCTTTCCGGCTACAAACTTCTGTATCGTATCGAAGCCGTCCGCGATGTCATGGGTAGACTGCGCATACTGCATCATCTGATCGCTGTAGACACGATTGTTCTCCCTCTTCGAAGTAAGAACCTGTCCTTCTGCATAGCCCGCGCCGAAGTCCGCGTCGCTGTTCGGCACACCGACGATCCCCTCGGTATCTGTCGGCATAAACTGGAATTCGTCAATATATGCCGCTACCACTGTATCATCCTGCACGACCGCCACGGTCTGTATGAAGCCCTTGGAGGACTTCGGCGCGGTATATGCCTCCCCAATTGACAGCCCGTTCTCACCGACCGTCTTTTCTGCTGCAGCTGTTGTCGCCTCTGCCGTGATAGAAGAAGTCTCGGAAGCCTCTGTCGCAGGCTCCTCCCCAAGAGCCGCCTTCACGGCATTCTTTGCCGCGGTGCTGGTAACCGTCGCGCCGGAAACGCCGTCGATCTGCGCGCCGTTCGCGCTAACGATCTGCTTCTCCAGCTCCGCAAGTGCCTTCCCGCCGATATCAGGGGTCTCGCCGTCTCCCGTGAGCTTCGCCTCCGTGATCTTGCCGCCCACTCTGCTCAGGCTGACGCTGACCACCCCGCCGAAGCCCTCCGCAGAGCCGGTCAATGTCTCCGCCTCCGCTGCGGCCGCAGTGCTCTCTGCTGCCTTGCTGCCGCAGGCTGCAAGAGAAAGCCCCAGGGCGGCAATCGCTGCTGCTGTCAGAATTTTCTTCATAATCCTCTCTCCTTTTCAGATGGCAGTCCCCCCGCCATCCCTTTTTAATAGATTACCGTATCGGAATCCCGATGCCGCCGGAGCGTACCCGCAGTGCCTGCCGGAATTCGGTACGGCGGCAGATAATAATTTATCAAATCCCCATCCCGCGGTCAATTCCGCCTCTAAGGAGTTTATATTTTTTTTAGAAATTTGTTTCTTTCATTCCGCCCACGCTCTTTATCGAAGTGAGGTGACTGCGGTTCAGCAGCATTTTCAGTTCCTCCGAAGAGAAAAGATAACGCTTCCCGCAGAAATCGCAGCTTACCTCCTGCGATTTCCCCTCATTGGCAAGCTCCAGCAGATCCTTCCGGCTGATCGAAAGCAGCACCTGTTCAACCCTCTCCCTGCTGCAGTCACAGTGATAACTGACCTCGGTTCTGTCCTTCAGCTCCAACTCCATATCGCCGAGAATATGCCGGAGCATCTCCTCCGGGCGCATCCCCGCCTTCAGCATATCCGTCACGGAATGAATCGCAGAGAGCTGTGCCTCCAAGCGGGAGATCACTTCCTCCTCCGCCCCCGGCAGGAGCTGAATGAGGAAGCCGCCGGACTGATCCACGGTATTCTCCTTTGTCATCAGCACACCGAGTCCAACAGAGGACGGCACCTGCTCGCTCGCCGCGAAATAATAGGTCAGATCCTCTGCGATTTCTCCGGTTCTGAGCTCGGTCTGGCCGACATAGGGCTCCTTCAGTCCGCTGTCCCGAATCACAGAAAGCAGCCCGCTGCCGACCGCACCGCCCACATTCAGATGATGCGCCTCATTCGCGGGAAGTATGACATTCGGGTTTTGACAATAGCCCTTCACATGTCCGTGCGTATCCGCCGTCACCGTGATGCCTCGGATCGGTCCGTCTCCCCGGATCGAGAGCGTCAGGAGGTCTTTGTCTCCCTTCATATCCACCGCCATCATCACTGCGGCGCTCATGCATCTGCCGACCGCCGCAGTGATGATCGGAGAAGTATTGTGTACGCGCCTCTGCTCCTCTGCGACATCTCTGGTCGTACAGGCGAAGGCACGGATCTGTCCCTGCATCGCCGTCGCGCGGATCACATAGTTCTCTCCCATCAAGCCTCCTCAGAGAGCGCCTTCATTGCCATCTCCTCGTCCTGCCGCATATGGCACTTCTTGTACTTCTTTCCGGAACCGCAGGGACACGGGTCGTTCGGGTAAATCTTCTTCGACTCTCTGCGGACAGTGCCGGACTTCTTCTGCTCCTTGTACAGTTCCCTGCGCCTCTCCTCGGAGAGAATGCCGTCCCACTCCGGAAGCCCGTAGAGCCAGCTCGCCTTCGCCTCCACCATATTGTAATAAAGCTTCTCCGGGTCGATCTCGATGCGAACCTCGGTGTTCTCATCCATCGTCTCGATCGGGTTATGGAAGCCCTTCAGAGACTCATCGATGCCGTCCAGTATGCCGGTAAAGTAAAAGACATTGATGCCAAAGTGCTCCGCCAGCTCCTGTACAGAGCCGGTAAAGACATGGCTCGGATCCTTCAGAACCTCCGCATAGAAGCCCTTCTCCAACGCAAAGTATTCCTGCCAGAGCTTCTCCTGCTCCGCCTTCGCGCGTCCGTCCCCGTAGGCCTGCACTCTCCAGTTTTCCAGTAATGTTGCCATGCTGTTTTCTCCTCAATTTTCATGTAATCCGAATGTGGTAAATCACGCCGCATATTGTAAAGTCTGCGCGCCGCTCCACTGCTTCACCGGATTCTGCGCCGCGCTCTTTAGAAGCACTGATAAATTCGTAATTCACATCCCATTGGCATATAAGCTTACAATCCAATCAGCGTTTCCCTTTACCCCTCATCGCAGATCCGGTGTACGGATCGTATCCATATCGTCAAATTCCTGGTTCTCTCCGCCCATTGCCCAGATGAAGGTATAGTTGTGTGTCGCTGCCGCGCTGTGAATCGACCACGACGGCGAAATTACCGCTTCCTCATTCCGGAGCACGAGATGCCTCGTCTCCTGAGGACGCCCCATAAAATGGAACACCGCCTGATCCTCCGGCACCTCGAAATAGGTGTAGATTTCCATCCTGCGCTCATGCGTATGGCTCGGCATCGTATTCCAGACGGAGCCCTCCTTGAGCTCTGTCATCCCCATCGAGAGCTGCGCAGTCTTCAGCACATCCGGATGTATGAACTGATTGATGACTCTCTCATTGGAGAGCGCCCGCTCACCGACCGGGCGATGGTTCGCCTCCTGCATCGTGATCAGCCTCGTCTCATAGCTGATATGCGCCGGGGCAGAGACCATGTAGAACTTCGCCGGCTTTGAAGGCTCATCCGAACGGAAGCTGACCTTCCTCGCCCCCTTCGTGATATAAAGGCAGTCCTTGTAGGAAAGACGGTACTCCGTACCATCCACCATGATCCTGCCTGCACCGCCGATATTGAAAATCCCGATCTCCCGTCTCTCCAGAATGTAGTGTGTTCCGAAATTATGCCAGCAGTCGATTCCCTTATCCAGCGGCACCTCCTCCCTCACCGGCATACAGCCGAAAGTAACCATCCGATCCACATGGGAATAAACCGCCGTAACCTCGTCTGAGCGGTACAAATCGCTGATCAGGAACTCCCGGCGAAGCTCCTCTGTCGTATATCTCTTCACATCCTCCGGATTGGCGCTGTAACGAATCTCCATCTATGAACCTCCATTTCTGCATCTGCGCACGGTCTCAAGTGTACTACATTTATCAATGCCTTACAAGTTTTCGTTTGCCGCCCCTCTCCTCCTCATAGCTCCTGATATGCCGCCGCATCCTCCGGGAGACGCTTCTCGCGGAGCCTGCGGTTCACATAACGGCGGAGGAGGTTCATCAGCACCGCCCAGGTAGGCACCGCGATAATCATACCCACGAAGCCGAAGAGTCCGCCGAAGAGCAGGATCGAAAACAGCACCCAGAAGCTCGAAACGCCGGTAGAATTCCCGAGAATCTTCGGTCCGATCACATTACCGTCAAGCTGCTGAATCACCAGAATCACGATCAGGAAATAGAGTCCCTGCATCGGACTGGCGAGGAAGATCAGGACAAAGCTAGGTATCGCGCCGATGAACGGGCCGAAGAAGGGGATCACATTGGTCGCACCCACTACCACCGACACCAGCATGACGTAGGGCATCTTCATCACACTGAGTACGAAGAAGGTGAGGAAGCCGATGATCACGGAGTCCACGATCTTTCCGACGATGAAGCCGCCGAACATCCTGTCGATATACTTCAGCTCCGATACAACCGCCTCCGCCATGTGCTGCGGAAAAAAGGCGAAAAGCAGCTTCCGGAACTGTCCGACCAGCTTTTCCTTCATATTCAGGAGATATACCATCACGATCAACCCGAGCAGCAGATTCATCAGCCATTTCACCATGGATAAAATCCCGCTGGAAAGGGAACCAACGATATTTCGTATATTCGGAAGCAGGGTATTGCTCATAAAACCGGAGACAAAACTGTACAGCTCCTCATAGAGATTCTCCAGTGTCGTCTGAACCTCCGGATAACCGGAGAGGGCCTGACTTGCACTGTCATAGAAATTTCCGGCAGTTGACGGAAAGGTATTGATCAGGTTCGTGACGGATTTCAGCAGCTCCGGGATCACCATTGAAACCAGTCCGGTGCTGACTGTGATGAGAAGCAGCAGCGCCGCAAGTGTCCCTGTAAGCCTCGCAATCCCCTCCATTCTGTCCGCCCGCTTCCGGAGCCGCTCCGCAATTCCCTTATCCGAAGGCTTCCCCGTCTGTGCTCTCTCTGCCGAAGACAGCAGCGAGAGCCGCTTTCGCACCGCGCCTGCCGCCCAGTCATAGACCGGTGCCATCAGGTACGCCATCACCGCCCCGTAAATAATCGGACGAAGGATCATCAGAAGCGTGCTCAGTCCCGCCTGAATTGTTTTCAGATTCGTGCTCAAAAGGTATACCGCCACCGCCGCCGCCAAAACCAAGAACGCGGTAAGCCCCCACTTGATCTGCTCCTCCCATTTCTCCCTCTTCATCGTCTCTCCCTGCCGCATCGCAGCATGTAAATATTCCTTTCGAATTGTCCCGTCAGATGACCGAATGCCCGCTCGTGCAGGCACGGCGGCCATTCTCCATCACCATCGCCTGTATAAGTCCCCGCAGCACTTTGCTGCTTCGCAGCTTCCGTGCTGCCAACAGGCATTCGCAAATCGCTCTGCTCACCGTGTTCGCATCGCTTTTTTGCTCATGCCTGTTGTCCCGTCAGATGACCGAATGCCCGCTCGTGCAAGCACGGCGGCCATTCGGTCGCCTGACGGGGACTTATACAGCAAAAGGCTCCCTGTCGGAAAGACAGGGAGCCGCAGTTCTTCTCATTTCAGAGACCCCAGAACGCCGTACTGCACGCTTGACTCCTAGCTCGCAGCCAGGTGGGTTACCTCACGGATACATCTATAGTCCTTTACCCTTGGGAAGGCATTATATCAATACCTCAAATATCGGAATCCCGTATGTCATATTTGTAGGTTCAAATTGTGCAGCCACGCACGCCCCAGAAGTTTCTCTGTATCTGCATTATAGCAAAGGAAGCTATCTTTCGCAAGAGCCGCTTTCAGGGGACAATATCGTAGATCAGCAGCAGCGTTCCCTCTCTTACCGAGATCCGCGCCGCCATCCCGACAAACTCATTGCTGAGACCTGTCGGCGTCAGGTTGTTCAGCGTCACCTCCCGGATAATATACTTGAAGCCCTCCTCGCTCACACCGCAGCTCTCGTCGCTGAGCGACAGCGCCGAGAAGTAGCCTCTCCGCCCTGCAGGGAAGCATCTCTCCTCATTGTGGATCGCCGTGATAAGCTGCTCTCTCCCATAGAGATACGCATGACAGCCCCGCTTCGCCAGAAATCCGAGGATCTGCAGGTTGGCAATGCTGTGATCCATTCGTTTCCCGGTGCCGCCCAGGATATGAAACTCTGTACAGCCCTCCTCCAGCCCGATCCGCACACAGGCAAGCAGATCCGGGTCATTCTTGACCGGATCAATGATCCGGGTCTCAATCCCATCCAGCTCCGTTTTTCTCAGATGATGAATATACTCTGCCTTCTCCGCATCGGCAAAGATCGAGAGTCCCGCGACCTCACCGGTCGTTCCTGCGACCCCCTCCACCCGCATCGAGTCGAAGTCTCCGACGATCAGCTGCGGCCGAAGCCCCACCGCACACAGATTTTCATAGCCGGCATCCGCGGCAATCAGGAGATCTCTCTCCGGATCGATCCGAAGTCCCGCCGGAATCCCGAAAAAATCTCCCGCGCCGGCGATGATACAGCGCCTGCCGCCGATTCTGCTCATATCTTCCCTCTCATGTGCGAAAAAAAGTCCGACAGAAGTGCGCTGCATTCCTCCCGGCAAACCCCCTCCCGAACCTCTGCCCGATGATTCAGTTCGCGCAGATGGAGCACGTCCAGCACAGAACCGCAGAAGCCCGCCTTGGCGTTCCGCACCGCCATCACCAGCCGGGGAATGCGCGCCTGCAGGATAGCGCCTGCGCACATCGGACAGGGCTCCAATGTCACATACATCGTGCAGTCCTCGATCCGCCAGTCCGAGAAAGCACGGCACGCACTCCGGATCGCGAGAATTTCAGCGTGCGCAAGCGCACTCCTGTCTCGGTTCCTGCGGTTATAGCCCCTGCCGATGACAGTCCCCGGCACGATCCCCAGCGTCTCCGCATTCCGATCCGCCATGCTGTCCGGTCTGCTTCCGTCATAGACGATCACGCAGCCGATCGGCACATCCCCGTTCCGCCCCGCCTTCCGTGCCTCCCGAATGGCAAGACGCATGAAGTATGCATCCTTTTCCGCCTGCGTCATATTCTCTTCTATGCTTCCTCGGCTCACTGCAAGCGTCCCAGCAGCGACGCACCGATCGTTCCCTCCGGCATAGCAACGCCGAAGTTCTCCGCGATTGTCGCACCGATCACTGCGAAGCTCTCCTGCTCCGGCAGAAGCCCTCCCGCGAGTCCCTTGCCGTATGCCAGCATCGGTACCTGCTCTCTGGTGTGATCCGTCCCGCTGTAGGTCGGATCATTGCCATGGTCTGCCGTCAGGATCAGAAGATCCTGCTCCCCAAGGCGCGGAAGCAGCTCCCCTAGCTTCCGATCGAAGCGCTCGATCTCCTCTGCGTAGCCCTTCGGATCTCTGCGATGTCCCCAGAGCGCGTCAAAGTCCACAAGGTTCACGAAGCAGAGCCCCGTGAAATCGTCTGTCCCTGCCTCCTCTATCGTCTGCTCCATTCCGTTGACGGAGCTCACGGAATGAATCGCCCGCGTCACACCCTCTCCGACGAAGATGTCATTGATCTTTCCAATGGAAATCATATCAAATCCCGCATCCTTCAAGGCATTGAGCACCGTCCTGCCGAAGGGCTTCACTGCGAGGTCGTGCCGGTTGGCGGTTCGTTTGAACTCCCCTCTCCGCATCCCGACATACGGGCGGGCAATGACGCGTCCCACCCTCCATTCATCCCGCATGGTAATTTCCCGCGCGATCTCGCAGCAGCGATAGAGCTCCTGCAAGCCGAAAATCCTATCGTCTTCATGTCCGCAGATCTGCAGCACCGAGTCCGCCGAGGTATAGACGATCATGCTTCCGTCCCGGATCTGCTCCTCTGCCAGCTCATCCAGAATCTCTGTGCCGGATGCCGCCTTGTTGCCGATCACTCTGTGTCCGGTTCGCTCTTCGAGCTCACGGATCAGTTCCTTCGGGAAGCCGTGCTCCGTGAAAGTAATGAAGGGCTTCTCCGTCCTGAGTCCCATCATTTCCCAGTGTCCGGTCATCGTGTCCTTACCTCTGGATGCCTCATTCAGCCGGAGAAAGTACCCCATCGGCCTCTCCACCGGCAGAATCCCCGTCAGCTCCTTCAGGTTCGCCATCCCGAGCGCCTGCAGGTTCGGCACCTTCATATTCGGATTCCTCTCCGCGATATGTCCCCAGGTATCCGCCCCGCTGTCCCCGAAGTCCGCCGCATCCCTCGCCGAACCCATGCCGAGAGAGTCCAGCACGATCAGGAAAATCCTTTTAAATCTCATTGTGCCCTGTCCTTTCCTCTGTCCCTGCGGATCATCCTGCGAATCGCCGAAACTGCGGTACGGATCGCCTTGTCCGTGTCATGCTCGATCTCGTTGGGAAGTCCCGCCTTCAGTCTCTCCTGATTCGACATGATGAAGAGCACTGCGCCGACGCGCACATGGAGATAAGCCCCCACAGTAAAGAGCGTCGCGCTCTCCATCTCCGAAGCCTTACAGCCGAGGCGCTTCCATGCCTCCCACTTCCTGAGAAGCTCCGTGCTGTTCGGAAGCTCCGCCGGCTTATGCTGTCCGTAGAAGGCATCCTTGCACTGCACCACACCAACATGAGAGCGGAATCCCAGCTCCTCCGCCGCTGCGACGAGCTCCGCAGTCAGCGCGAAATCCGAAACCGCAGGCCACTCCAGCGGCGCGTACTCCTTGCTCGTTCCATCCATACGGATCGCACCATTCGCGATCACGATATCACCCGCCGTCACGTCGAGATCGATCCCTCCCGCCGTTCCGACACGGATAAAGGTATCCGCCCCGCACATCGTGAGCTCCTCTAAGGCGATTGAGGCAGAAGGTCCGCCGATTCCCGTCGAACAGACGCTCACCCGTTCGCCGTCCAGCATCCCGGTATAGGTAACATACTCCCGATGATCGGCGACCTTCACCGGATTCTCGAAGTAAGCGGCGATCTTCTCACAGCGCTTCGGATCTCCCGGAAGGAGCACATATCTCCCGACCTCTCCCGGCGCTACATCGATATGATAGAGTCGCTCCGACTCTGAATAATTGATCATTTCTGCCCCCCTTACTCCGCGATCCGCAGCGCGATTTCCATCATCTGCCGGAAACCGACCTGCCTCTCCTCCGCAGAGAGCTTCTCTGCCTTGAAGAGGTGATCCGAAATGGTCAGAATCGCAAGGGCATGCTTGTGCGCGGCGATTGCATTCATATAGAGCGCCGCCGCCTCCATTTCGACGCAGAGCGCACCCATGGAAGCCCACTTCTTATTTACATCCGTAAATTGATTGTAGAAAATATCCGAGGAGACGACATTTCCCACCTTCGGCTCTATGCCGAGCTCTCTCGCCGCCTTCACTGCCTTCTCCAAAAGCCCGAAGTCCGCGATCGGCGCGAAAAGACCCGGAAGCTCGTACTGATAGGCATAGTTGGAATCCGTACAGGCTCCCATCGCAATGACGACATCCTTCAGATTCACATCCTTCTGCAGTCCTCCTGCAGAGCCGATCCGAATAATGTTGTCCACATCATACGCATGGAAAAGCTCATAGGAATAGATGGCAACCGAGGGAATGCCCATGCCGCCTCCCATGACGGAAATACGTTTCCCCTGATAGATACCGGTGAATCCCAGCATATTCCGAACCATGTTGAAGCAGCGCACCTCTGTGAGGTAGTTATCCGCGATGAACTTCGCGCGAAGCGGATCGCCCGGCAAAAGCACAGTCTTCGCGATATCACCCCTTTGGGCAGCATTATGTGGTGTTGGCATAGTCTTCTCCTTTATTTTGCGGCAGAAACGCCGTTTCCTCTACTTCCCCAGATGAGCCGGCAGAAATGCATGCGGCAGCAGCTCGCAAAGCAGATATTCCTCATAGTCCTCCTCCGATTTTGCGAGAAGAACCGTAAACCGATCGATATCACAGAACTCTGCCAGTGCCTGCCGACAGATCCCGCAGGGCTCGCAGATCGAGAAGTGCTCCGCCCCCTCCGGACCGCCGACGATAGCAATTTTCGAGAACTCCCTCACGCCCTCGCTGACCGCCTTGAACAGCGCGGTTCTCTCCGCGCAGTTCGATACGCCGTAGGATGCGTTCTCAATATTGCAGCCCTGAAAAAGCTGTCCATCTGCGGAAAGCAGCGCAGCGCCGACCTGAAAATGAGAATAGGGCGTGTAAGCCCTGCCGCGTGCTTCAAATGCCGCGCGAATCAAATTCTTATTGTCCATTCCTGCCTCTGTCCTGAAAGTATTCCCCGACGGGGACCTCATTATAGCAAATACTTGCTATAAAAGCAAACTGCGGCAGCCTTCTTTTGTACAACTTTTCCGAAGGCTACCTCCGACGCCGCTGCGAAAGCAGCACGAGCCGGAAGAGCTGCAGGGCAGAGGAGACAAGCGCTGCCACATAGGTAAGTGCCGCAGCGGTCAGAACCCGCTTCGCGCCCTCCAGCTCCTGCTCGTTGAGCATCGCGGTCTCCCGCAGAACCCGGATTGCCCGTCCGCTGGCATCAAACTCCACCGGCAGCGTCACGAGCTGAAAAACCACTACGAGTGCAAAGAGGACAATGCCGATATTGACAAGCCCCGCCCAACCCAGCAGGAGACCTGCCAGGATAAGCGGCCAGGAAAGCTGCGAGCCGATATTCGCCATCGGAATGACGGCAGTGCGGACATGAATCGGAAAATAATCCGCCTCATACTGCATGGCATGTCCGCATTCGTGCGCTGCGACGCCGATCGCCGCCACAGAGCGGGAGCCGTAGACGCTGTCCGAAAGCCGCAGCACTCTCTCCTCCGGCGAGAAATGATCCGTCAGACTGCCGGAAATGTGTTCCACCCGAACGTCGCAGATCCCCGCTCCATGAAGAATCGCCTCCGCCGCCTGCGCGCCGGTAATCCCTCCGTGGTTCGCGACCTTCTCGTATTTCCGGAAGCTGCTCCTCACATTCCATGACGCCCACATCGCAATAAGCGCGCCGAGCAGTACCAGAATGTATGTAGAATCATAAAAATATCCGTACATAAATAATCTCCTCCTCTTATAATTTATACAGTATAGCATGACTTTGTGAAACTTCTGTTACCGATTTTCAAAAAACGGCAGCAATTCAGCTAAACAGCTTTTTCTATATCCCGCGAAACCGGCGCGGAAAAAGCGCAGCAGAAAAAGAATAAGTCCTTGACTTTTCTATGTCGTTTAGATATTATATTTGAGGCGCTTCATGGGAGGCGCGATTGAGCCAGTAGCTCAGCTGGATAGAGCAACGGCCTTCTAAGCCGTGGGTCGGGGGTTCGAATCCCTTCTGGCTCACTTTCCTTCCGCGGTAAGGAAAGTCTGATATGGTGGGTATAGCGTAGTTGGTTATCGCGCCAGATTGTGGTTCTGGAGGTCCTGGGTTCGAGTCCCAGTATCCACCCTTTTCTGAAAATTATGCCGGCAGGCATTTATGGGGCTATCGCCAAGCGGTAAGGCACAGGCCTTTGACGCCTGCACTCGTTGGTTCGAATCCAACTGGCCCTGTTTGATTATGAGACACTAGCTCAGTCGGTAGAGCACTTGACTTTTAATCAAGTTGTCGCGGGTTCGATTCCCGCGTGTCTCACTTTACGGCATTTCTGTATTCATAATTGTTAATAACCGGCTTTGATTTGGAAACGGCATCCTGAAGAGGACGCCGTTTTTTGCAGTCCATACGATTCTGTCATAGCCTTAGGGAAACACTGATTTATTCATAACTCACGTACCATGGACGTGTACCTCAAAAGGCACTCTCATGGGGACTCGGCTTCGCCCGGGAGGCTTCAGCCGCCCCCCTCTGCGCAGCAATCGCAAGCGATTGCTGCGCAGAGCCGCATGGCTCCCCCCGATCAACTCTCCCCGATCAAGGATCCGGGGCAATCGGGAGGCACATCTCTCTGAATGTGGTCAAATACACTCCGAGTCTGCCCGAGTCGTGCTCTGTCCGGAAGACATCGCACGCTTTCGCTGCGCAAAACAACAGGCTTCGCCTGTCTCCAGATCGTTCCGAAATTTCCATGAGGAAACTTCGGAACTTTTTCCGTTTTAATCAGCGTTTCCTTAGATCTCCTGCTTTACGGGCGGAGGCAGCTTGCCCGCAGCAAAACGGCTGTCGTCTCCTGCCCCGAGAATCCAAGAAAAAAAAACAGAAGCCCATACAGCCTGAATGCTGCCTGAGCCCCTGTCACTCTGCGGATAACAGGACTTGAACCTGCACGGTCTCCCACCAGAACCTAAATCTGGCGCGTCTGCCAATTCCGCCATATCCGCGCGTCCGATACGGAACAGGTATGAATTATAGCATGGATTGAAGAGGAAAGCCAAGGCTTTCCTCTTCAATCCGTCGCTTCCGTATGTCCGGAAATATAAAGTTCAGCTACGCCGTTCGCAATTCGTCGAAGCAATACCATGAATTTAAATTCTAATTTCAATGAATTGCTCGCGGAGCCGTCCGAATCAGTGCGTGAGATCGTATGCCTCCTGGCAGAGCTTCGTGATCTCTGCCCAGCTCTTTGCGCTTACGAGATCCTTCTTGCATACCCAGGTACCACCCACGCAGATGATCTTGCTGAAGCCGAGATACTCGTTAACATTGGATGGGCTCACGCCGCCTGTCGGCATGAACTTGAGATTCGGGAATACGGAGGCCAGCGCCTTGATGGTATTCAGTCCGCCGTAAGCTGCCGCCGGGAAAAACTTCACCATCGGAAGATTATAACGAAGCGCATTCGCAATGTCGGTCGGCGTACAGGTGCCCGGGCAGTAGGGAATGCCATGTCCGATCGCATACTGCGCCACCTCATCTGAGAAGGACGGGCTGACGATAAACTGCGCGCCTGCCGCAACGGCTCTCGCCGCCTGCTCTCTGTCCAGCACGGTACCGGCTCCCACACAAACCTCCGGACACTCCGCTGCGATCCGACGGATCGACTCTGCGGCAGCATCGGTACGGAATGTCACCTCCGCCATAGGAAGACTGCCTGCCGCGAGTGCTCTCGCGAGAGGCACCGCATCATTCGCATCATCCAGAACGACTACCGGACAAACCTTAATATCAGCCAGCTTCTGCATAAACTCTGTCATGATTTTATCTCCTTCTACATACAGCACGTTTTATGAAAGCGTTTACATTATCATTCGTACCCCATTATAAACGATTCCGCTCCCGCATTCAAGGGCTTTCCCGCAGAAATCCCGCAGAACGGAACTGTTCAGTAGCAGTTCAGCTAAGGTAGCCCGGATGATAGCGGAGCTCCCCGTCCGCTGTCTCCTCGATCAGCATATAGGACGGCGTGCGGTTCGCCTGCCGCGGGAAGCTGACAGAACCCGGATTCAGACAGAGCACACCGTCAACCTCCTTGAGGAAGGGCTTATGCGTATGTCCGAACATCGCGATCTGGCAGTTCCTCGCCCGCGCCTCCTCCGCCAGTCTCGTCACATCCAGTCCGACCCGATAGCTGTGCCCATGCGTCAGGAAAGCGCGTTTCCGTCCGAGATTCAGCTCGATCTCCCGGGGAAGCGAGCTGAAAAAGTCATTGTTGCCCTCGACGAAATAGCAGGCGCAGTGCTCTCCTGCCGCTCGCCGGAAGATTCCCTCATCCTCCTCGAGATCTCCGAGATGGATCAGTACATCGATCGGCTGCTGCTCCCGGATGAGCCGGAGCAGCCCGTCGTGGCTTCTGTGCGAATCACTGACAACCAGTATCCTCCTCCCCTTCCGCTTCTCCGGCTGCCCGATCCGCGCTCGCAGCTTCTCATCATTCTCCATAACGGACTGCAGCACTCTCCGCATCTCCCGAAGTGCCTTCCCCCGATGCGAAAGCTGGTTCTTCTCCTCCGGAGAAAGCTCAGCGGAGGTTTTGCCGAGCTCCGGCAGGTAAAGGATCGGATCATAGCCGAAGCCGTTCTCTCCCCTCGGCTCCTCTGCGATCCGTCCCGGGAAAATCCCCTCCGTGTGAAAGACCCTGCCGTCCGCGAATGCCGCGCAGATATTACAGGTGAAGTGCGCGGCTCTCTCTTCTCCCTCCGCATGCCGGAGCTTCTCGATGATGTGACGATTCTTCACATCATAACCGGTCGCCTCTCCGAGATAGCGCGCGGAATAGATTCCCGGCGCCCCCCGCAGCCAGTCCACGCAGAGTCCGGAATCGTCCGCCAGAATGATATCGCCCTCCCGGAGCAGCCCGTGCAGACGCATATATTCACGGATGCCCACAGCCTTCAGCTCCGCGTTTTCCCCGAAGCTCCGCCCGGTTTCCGCCGGCTCGAACGAGATTCCGAGCTCCCCCTTGGATACGATCTCCTCCGCCGTATCCGACAGAATTTGGCGGATCTCCATCAGCTTATTCTGATTATGTGTCGCAAAAATGATTCTCATGCCTTCGCCCTGTAGCTGTATAAATAGGTCTTCATCATCCCGTTATAGATCTTTCGGTTTTTATCCGCCTTCCCGAGATACCTCTGTGCGTCCTCCCAGGCGGTAATCAGGTGCATATTCCAATGATCCAGTCCCTCGAAGCCCTCCCGCAGCTCGGTATAGAACATCGGGAGATTGCGCTTATCCTCGATCCGCTCTCCATAGGGCGGATTCGTGAGCAGCGTGCCGCCTCTCCCATGGTGCGACAGCTCTGCGACATCCCTCGTCTGAAAGTGGATGAGTTTCTCCACGCCGGCACGCTCCGCATTCTCCCGGCAGACCCGGATGATCTCCGGATCTATGTCGTAGCCCTGAATGTCCACTCTTTTCCCGGACGCATCGACGCCGTTCCGAAGAAGCTCCCGATTCACCAGCTCGTTCGCCTCCTCCAGCACATCATACCAGAGCTTCTTCGGAATCAGATTTTCCCATGCCTCGGAAAGAAAGGCACGATCCATTCCCGGCGCGATATTCGCCGCGAGCATCGCCGCCTCGATCGGGAAGGTGCCGGAGCCACACATCGGATCCAGAAACGGGCGATCCGCCCGCCAGCCGGTGAGCAGGATAAGCGCCGCGGCGAGGGTTTCCGTGATCGGCGCCTTTCCCATCTTGAGACGGTAGCCCCTCTTGTGCAGAGACTCCCCGCTCGTATCGAGACAGACCGTCACGAGATCCTTGTGAAGGAAGGCGCGAACCGGATACTTCGCGCCGTGCTCTTCGAACCAGCTCTCATGATAATACTCTCCCATCCGTGCGACCATCGCCTTCTTCATAATGGACTGGATATCCCTCGTGGAGAAGAGCTTCGACTTAATGGAGCTCGCCTTCGTCACCCAGAAGCTCGCGTCCTTTGGGAGGAACGCCTCCCACGGCAGCGCCCTCGTGCCCTGAAACAGTTCCTCCCAGCTCTCCGCACGGAAGCTCCCGACCTTCAGGAGCACCCGCTCCGCCGTCCGGAGAAAGACATTCGCCCGAGCGATCGCATCCGCGTCCCCGAGGAAGCTGACTCTGCCGTCGATAACCTCCGTGGTCTCGTAGCCGAGCTCCGTGATCTCCCGCTTTGTCACCGCCTCCAGTCCGAAATGGCAGGGCAGTATCAATTCATACGTTTTCATCCTAATTATCCATTATCCCCTTAAAGAACCAAAGCAGCACCAGCACTACGAGAAGCGGCATCAGAATCGGCGACAGAAGCCGGAACACGCCCCCGATCAGCACCATCAGCCCATACAGCAGGAGGAAAAGCAGCACCGCCGTGATCAAGCAGCCTGCATTCCCCATCTGATAAAAATGTGCACCCGGCATAAACGGCCGTTCTGCCTGCCCGCGGCTCTCATTCTCCACAGTCTGCCCGTCGGCGCTCTCCTCACGGCTCTGGTATCTGGTTTCTCTCTCCGATTGCTGCCCAAAGCTCTGAAACGGCTCCTCCGTATACACAGAGTCCTGCTGCGCGCCCTGATACGCGAGATCCTCCTCGTCCGTATTGTAATTGATCTCCTCCTCGGAATAGCGGAAGGGTGTCGTCGCAGCGACCCGATCCCCGCCTGCTTCCGCGGCATCCATGATGGATCTCGCGATCAGCCGCACGTCTCCAAGCTCGGAAACCACAGCCTCCTCGGTCTTGCCCGCAGAAATCCCATCCTGGATATAGCTGTAATAATAGTTGATCTGTTCCCGTATCACGCTATCAGACACGGAGTTCAGAAGCTCTGCTCTCAGTCTCCGGAGAAACTCGTCTCTTATCACCTGAATCCTCTCCTCTTCTCTTCCATAAAAACAACAAGACCTCCTGACAGCGTCCCATCTCTAGTCAAGTACAATCCATTTCCTAACTATACCATGAAACCCCGCCGGGAGGAACTATTTGCAATTTGATTTCAAAAAAACTTCACAGCCTCGGCGCTGTCCCAAGCCTGCTGTGCTCCGTGCATCCGCCCTGCCGGATACACGGAGCAGTATCCGATCGCTCCGCAGTCCCCCTATGGATGCCGCCTCACTGCTCACTGTTCTCCTCGCCCAGCACGGCGATGCCGAGATCGCTGAGCTGCTGCTCGTCGAAGACCGGAGCCGGTGCGTCCATCATCGGGTCGGAGCCATCCTTGATCTTCGGGAAGGCAATGACATCACGGATCGTATCAGAGCCAACCATCCACATCGCGAGACGATCCAGCCCGTAGGCAAGCCCCGCGTGCGGCGGTACGCCGTACTTGAATGCCTGCATCAGGAATCCAAACTGCTCATTCGCTTTCTCAGGCGTGAAGCCTAGCTTCTCAAGCATCTTCTCCTGCACCTCCGCCTGATGGATACGAACCGAGCCGCCGCCGAGCTCTGTGCCATTCAGAACGATGTCGTACGCCTTGGCACGAACCGCTCCCTGATTGCTGTCGAGCAGCCCGAGATCCTCGTCCATCGGCATCGTGAACGGATGGTGCATCGCCTGGAAGCGTCCCAGCTCCTCCGACCACTCAAACATCGGGAACTCCGTCACCCATAGGAATTTCCATGCGCTCCTATCGATCAGCCCAAGGTTCTTACCCAGCTCGATCCGCAGCGCGCCGAGCGCATTCCATACCGTCGCCCGCTCCGTATCCGATACGAACAAGAGCAGATCGCCCGGCTCCGCGTTCGCCGCAGCGATAAGCCGGGAGAGCTCCTCCTCCGAGAGGAACTTGGCGAAGCTGCTCTTGCGGCTTCCGTCCGCATTGAGCGTAAGATAAGCGAGCCCCTTCGCACCGTAGCCCCTGACGAGCTCAGTATATGCGTCGATCTGCTTTCTCGGCATTCCTGCCTGCCCCTTGACACAGAGCCCCTTAACATAGCCCCCCGCCTGCACGCAGCCCGAAAATACAGAGAAGCCGCAGTCACGAACTGCTTCGCTCACATCGAGAAGCGGCAGCTCGAAGCGCATATCCGGCTTGTCGGAGCCGTAGCGGTTCATCGCATCGATCCAGCGCATCCGAGGAATCGGAAGTGTGAGCTCCACGCCGCAGACCTCCCGGAACAGATACCGGAGAAGCCGCTCATTCAGCTCGATGACGTCCTCAACATCCACGAAGGAGAGCTCCATATCCACCTGCGTGAACTCCGGCTGTCTGTCCGCACGGAGATCCTCGTCACGGTAGCAGCGGGCGAGCTGGAAATAGCGATCCATGCCGGAAACCATCAGAAGCTGCTTCAGGAGCTGCGGCGACTGCGGCAGCGCATAGAAGGAACCATGGTGCATACGGCTCGGTACGAGGAAGTCGCGCGCCCCCTCCGGCGTAGACTTGATCAGCGTCGGCGTCTCGATCTCGAGGAAGCCGTTCTCCGTCATGAACTGCCGGATCAGGAAGGCAATCCTCGCTCTCGTCATGATCCGCTTCGCAAGCTCCGGTCTCCGGAGGTCAAGATAACGATATTTCAGCCGGATCTCCTCCTTGGTCTTGATACCGTTCTCGATCGGGAAGGGCGGCACCTCAGACTCGGAGAGAATGCGGAGCTCTCTCGCAGAGACCTCGATCGATCCGGTCGCGAGCTCTGCATTGGCATCCTTGCCGCGACTCCGCACCGTGCCGGTCACTGCGATCACGAACTCCGAGCGGAGCCGCGCCGCCTTCTCGAAGACCTCTGTTCCGCAGTCCGCCTCCTCAAAGAGGATCTGCAGAATGCCGGAGCGATCCCGCAGATCCGTGAAGATCAGCCCGCCCTTGTTTCTCGACTTCTGCACCCAGCCCATCACCGTCACAGCCTTGCCGATATAGGACTCATTTATCTCTGCACATCTCGCTGTTCTGTGCAGTCCCTGCATGGATTCCGCCATTTTTCCTTCCCCCCTAGTTCCTGAAAAACTCTCTGAATTCTGTATAGCCCTCTTCCGAGAGCTGTTCCTTCTGGAACTTCTTGTTCTTATTCATACGGGACAGCAGCACGATCTCGCCCCGCCTCCGGAGCACCATCGCCGCATTCACTGCCTCTATGGTTCTCTCCGCAGGCAGTCCCTTCTCGAGCAGGAACGCCGTCTTCTTCGGGCTGTCCTTAACCTGCTCCTTCGCGTCCAGCATAATGGTAATGATCCGCTCGAAGCCGATAGAGAAGCCCACCGCAGGCGTATCCTGTCCGGTGAATCTGCCGACCATCCGGTCATAGCGTCCGCCGCCGCCGACCGAGCCGGAGAAGTCCTCCGCCCGGATCTCGAAAATCGGACCGGTATAGTAGCCCATGCCGCGCACCAGCGTCGGATCAAACTCCACCCTGAGCCGCACTGCCGATATCTGCTGTACCGCCTCCATGATCTCCGCGAGATTCTCACAGATCGACTCCGGCATCACCTCCCGGAGCAGCTCTCCCAGCCTCCGGATATCCGATGCACCGGTACCGAGCTCCGCAAGCAGCGACTGATAACGATCAATCGCCGCCTCCGGATACCCAAGGGAGAGGAGCTCCTCCCTCACGCCCGCTTCCCCGATCTTGTCCGCCTTGTCCAGACTGATGCAGACCTTCTCGAAATCCTCCTCCGGGAAGCCCGCATAGCACTGCAGCCCGCGGAGAATCTCCCTGTCATTCAGTACGATCCGAAACGGGTGCTTCTCCCCGAAGCCGATACGGTTCAGGAGCGTGCCGATCGCGAGAATCAGCTCGATCTCGGAGAGATTCGTGCCGTCGCCGAATATGTCGATATCGCACTGAAAAAACTGCCGGAAGCGTCCCTTCTGCGGACGGTCGGCACGGAAAACCGGCCCGATCTGCAGTGCCTTGAACGGACTCGGAAGACTCGCCTGATTCTCAGCATAGAAGCGGGACAGCGGCAGCGTCAGGTCATAGCGGAGCCCGGAATCCGCCACACTGTCCACATCTCCGCTCTGAAATGCCTTCTCCAGCTTCTCTCCGCGCTTCATCACCTTGAAGATCAGCTTCTCATTGTCGCCGCCCTGCTTGCTCAGCAGGTTCTCGATATGCTCCACCACCGGCGTCTCGATCTCCGTGAAGCCGAACTCCCGATAGGTTTTTCTGATTTCTGACAGGACGTACTGTCGGAGCGCCATCTCCTCCGGCAGGATATCCTTCATGCCGGTAACCGGCTTTTTCTTCAATGCCATTTTTTCTCCCCTATGCCTGGATCACCCGCATCAGGTTTGTGATGCCGACCGCTCTTCTCCGCATCGCGTCGACGACCCCTGCCGTAATGATGCAGAGATCTCCTGCCTCGATATAGCCATACTGCTTCGTCTCCTCGATCGAGGTTTCGAAAAGCTCGTCCGTCGTATCCGCGCGGCGCGCCCAGATCGGACATACGCCCCAGAGCAGCATCATCTGCCGCGCTGTCGCCTGGCTCGGAGAGAGCGCGACGATCACAGACCTCGGGCGGTACTTGGAGAGCAGCTCTGCGGTCTTCCCTGACATGGTCGGAACAATAATCGCCTTCGCCTGCAGCTCATGCGCGGTCGTCGCGGTCGCAGCGCAGACGGCGTTGCTGATGTCCTCGTAGAGGTTCCGCTCAACCTTCCGGGTGCGGAAGGACTTGTAGTCGATAAACTGCTCCGTATACTCCACGATGGACGCCATCATCTCGAGCGCCTCGACCGGATACTTGCCGTTCGCTGTCTCACCGGAGAGCATCACGGCATCGGTTCCGTTGTATACGGCATTGGCGACGTCTGTCACCTCCGCGCGGGTCGGGCGCGGGTTCCGGATCATGGAATCCAGCATCTGCGTCGCGGTAATGACGATCTTGCCCTTGAAATTCGCCTTCTGTATCATCTCCTTCTGAAGCTGCGGAAGCTTCTTCGCATCGACCTCCACGCCGAGATCTCCACGCGCTACCATGATGCCGTCTGCAGCGTCGATGATCTCGTCCAGATTATCCAGCCCCTCCTGCGATTCGATCTTCGCAATGATCTTCATGTGCGCATTGGCATCCGCAATAAGCTTGCGGATATCCCGGATCGCCTGCGCATTCCGAATGAAGGACGCTGCCACGAAATCGAAGCCCTGCTCGATGCCGAAGCGGATGTCCTCCATATCCTTCTCCGTCAGGGAAGGAAGACGGATCGGTACGTTCGGCACATTGACGCCCTTCTTCTCCCCGAGCTCGCCGCCGTTTACGACGGTGCAGAGGATCTCCGCACCGCGAACCGCCTTGACACGAAGCCCGATCAGCCCATCATCGATCAGGATGACATTTCCCTCCTTCACATCCTCATTGAGGCCGTCGTAGTTGATGTAGACCTTTTCCTTCGTCCCGATGCACTTCTCGGTGGTCAGAATGAAGTCATCTCCGGTCAGAAGCGTGAGCTTCTGATGTCCCTCCAGCTCACCGGTACGGATCTCCGGTCCCTTGGTATCGAGGAGCGCCGCCACCTGTCTGCCGGTCTCCTTCCGTGCCTGCTTCAGAAGCTCCAGCCTGCCGAGGTGCTCCTCGTAATCGCCGTGCGAGAAGTTAAAGCGTGCCACATCCATCTGCCCCGCCAGCCTCTTCATTACCTCATAGTTCTGAGAATTCGGTCCCATCGTACATACGATCTTCGTTCTTCTCATTCTGTCTGCAAATCTCCTTTCACTCTTATGTCCCGCTTCCGCCGGTCCCCTCCGTGCCGGCTCTCCTATCGGAACGCGTTAATGTCTATGGTATTTCCTCTCCGCCGCGGCTTCCGGGTCGTCAGGTAATAGAAGAGCCCGACATTCAGAAAGCTCAGCAGGATGGCGAGCGCACCTCCGAAATCTCCTCCCAGCAGACTCTGGAAAAAGAAAATCCCATAGAGCACCGCTTCAAAGATCGCCAGATACTTCGCCTGAATCGGAATCAGGAAGTAGAGCAGGAAGGTTGCATTCGGAAAGGTCAGCGCATAAACCAGAAAAATACTGAAATTCATGTAGGTCGGATCAAGCTGGAACGAAATCCCGGTAAAAAGATAAGCCAGAAGGCTGCCGAGCACCAGCAGGAGCACGCCTGTCCAAAAGAAAAAATTGTATTTAAAGGTTCCCCAGATTCTCTCCAGCGTCTGTCCAAGACTGTAATAAACCCAGATTCCCAGTATCGCCCAGAGAGGATTCCGGCTGGGAAAGTAAAAGAGAAAGGTCAGAATCCGCCAGATATGCCCGTGCAGGATCGCCTCCGGATCCAGATCCAGATAATAATAGTAGAATAACGGATTGCTCAGCTGGATCAGGAAGCCAACGGCATACATCACGCAGATATATTTCATCAAATTCGGTACAGCATATCTTCCAAGCTTCCTTTCCAGCCTTTGATACAATGTCATAAGATCTCCTTTCCAAGGTCTCACCGTGCGAAGACCGCTCCGTTCTATCCCGAAAAATCCGAAGCCGTTCCGCCGTAAAGCTTAGAAAAGTATACTTGTACAGGGCATATTTTTCAAGAGCGAATCCGAAGCACAGCTTACGAAGGAAAGCCGCCGGTACGATTTCCGGCGGCTTCTCCCCCTCTAGCCCTCTTCCCTGATTTTGTTCTGCGCCACCGTCAGCATCAGCTTGATACGGTTCAGCTGGTTGACCTCAGAGGCACCGGCATCATAGTCCACTGCGATAATGTTGGCGGACGGATTGTGCTTTTTCAGCTCCTTGATGACGCCCTTCCCGACGATATGGTTCGGGAGGCAGCCGAAGGGCTGCGTGCAGACAATATTATCTACGCCCTCCCCGATCAGCTCGAGCATCTCGCCGGTCAGGAACCAGCCCTCTCCGGTCTGGTTGCCGAGGGAGACATATTCCCGCGCCATCTTCGCAAGCTCCCGGATATTGCCCGGCGCGGTGAAGCGGCGCGATGCGGAGAGCTCCTTCCTCGCGGTCTTCCGGAAGAACTCGAGGAGATTGATCGCAGTATTGCCGATGGTCTTTCCCATCCAGCTCGTCCCGAGATTTTCATGCTTGAAGTTCTCATTATAGAAGCAGTAGAGCAGAAAATCCATGAGATCCGGCATCACTGCCTCTGCACCCTCCCGCTCCAGAAGCGCCACGATATTGTTATTGGCAAGCGGGGAAAACTTCACGAGGATCTCCCCGACGATCCCGACCTTCGGCTTCCTCCAATCCTCATGAATCGGCAGCACGTCGAAATCCCGGATAATGGCGCGGACATTCTTCGCGAACTCCCCCATGTGCGCATGGGAGGTGGAAAGCGAGCGGATCACACGCTTTTTCCACTTTTCGTGAAGCCGGTCGGCACTGCCCGGCGTGCGCTCATACGGACGGGTCGCATAGAGCACCCGCATGAAGACATCCCCATAGACGACGCCCTGCATCGCCTTCGTGAGCAGCGGCAGCGTGATCCGAAAGCCCGGCGTCTTCTCCATGCCGTTCGCGTTCAGGGAGATCACCGGAATCTGCCCCATTCCCGCCTTCTCGAGTGCCCGACGGATGAAGCCGATATAGTTCGAGGCACGGCAGCCGCCGCCGGTCTGGGACATGATGACCGCCGTCCGCGAAAGGTCATACTGCCCGGAGCAGAGCGCATCCATGATCTGTCCGATGACGATAATGGACGGATAGCAGGCGTCGTTATTGACATATTTCAGCCCCGTGTCGATCGCGGAACGATTCGCATTCTCCAGCACGACCAGATTATAGCCCGCCGCGCGAATCGCCGGCTCGATCAGCTCGAAGTGGATCGGCGACATCTGCGGGCAGAGGATGGTGTAGCCCTCCTCCCGCATTTCCTTCGTGAAGATCCGCCGTTCATAGGCGGCATCCCGTATCGTCCGCTCATAGCCCTTCTCGTCCCGGACACGAATCGCCGCGAGCAGCGAGCGCACGCGGATCCGCGCCGCACCGAGGTTATTGACCTCGTCGATTTTCAGGACGGTGTAGATCTTATCAGAGCCCGCCAGAATATCCCGCGCCTGATCCACCGTCACCGCGTCCAGTCCGCAGCCGAAGGAATTGAGCTGGATGAAATCGAGATCCTCTCTCGTCTTCACGAAGCTCGCTGCACGGTAGAGACGGGTATGATACATCCACTGGTCGGTGACGATCAGCGGCCGCTCCACCTCTCCGAGATGAGAGACAGCGTCCTCCGTCAGGACAGCAAAATCAAAGGAAGTAATCAGCTCCGGGATGCCGTGGTTGATTTCCGGATCCACATGGTAGGGACGCCCCGCCAGCACGATCCCGCGGTGTCCGGTCTGCTCCATCCAGCGGAGCGTCTCCTCGCCCTTCTTCTCCATATCGCGCCGCGCCTGCAAAAGCTCCTTCCACGCCTCATGCGCCGCGCCTCGAAGCTCCTCCTCCGTGAAATTCCACCGCCGGAACTGTTCGCCGATCCGCTCCTTCGTCAGCTCCCCCTCCGGCCGCACGATCTCCTCGATATTCTGCGGATGCAGGAAGCTCCGAACGAGCTGATCCGTCAGGATCTTTTCATTCGTAAACGCCACGAAGGGCTTCATAAAGAAAATGCTGTTCAGGCCCAGCGACTCCATATTGTTCTTAATATTCTCCGCATAGGAGGTAACCATCGGGCAGTTATAGTGATTTCCCGCCTCCGGGCTCTCATTGCGCTCGTAGGGCACGCAGGGATAGAAAATGGTCTTCACACCCTTTCGAATCAGCCACTCAATATGCCCATGCACGATCTTTGCCGGATAGCACTCCGACTCGGAGGGGATAGACTCGATCCCGAGCTCGTAGAGCCTGCGGGTCGAGGCAGGCGAGAGCACGGTACGGAACCCAAGCTCCCGAAAGAAGGTCGCCCAGAACGGATAATTCTCATACATATTCAATGCTCTCGGAATACCGATCTCCCCGCGCACCGCGAGGTCGGCAGGGAGCGGCTCATAGTCGAACATCCGTTTCAGCTTGTACGCGAAAAGATTCGGAATCTCACTCTTCGTCTTCGCCCTGCCAAGTCCCTTCTCGCAGCGGTTTCCGGAAATGAAGCTCCTCCCCGCCCCAAACTGATTCACCGTCAGCACGCAGGAATTGTTGCAGCCCTTGCAGCGTGTCATCCTCGTCGTGTACTGCAGCGCAATGATCTTGTCCAGAGAAAGCATGGAGCTCTGTACCCTGCCGTAGGCAGTCAGCGGCTTCCCCGCCTCCTCTGTGGGTCTCCGCTTCTTCAGCTTCTCATTCTCGAGATGATAGCGCTCCCGAGCAATGAGCGCTGCGCCGAAGGCGCCCATGATGCCGGCGATATCCGGCCGCACGACCTCCTGTCCGAGGATCGTCTCAAAGGCGCGAAGCACGGCGTCATTGTAAAAGGTACCGCCCTGCACGACGATATGCCTGCCGAGCTCCTTCGCGTCAGTCACCTTGATGACCTTGAACAACGCATTTTTGATCACGGAATAGGCAAGCCCGGAAGAAATATCCGCGACACTCGCTCCCTCCTTCTGCGCCTGCTTCACATTGGAATTCATAAACACGGTACAGCGGGAACCGAGATCGGTCGGATTCTCCGCAAACAGTGCCTCCCTCGCGAAGTCAATGACAGTGAAGTCCAGCGATTTCGCAAAGGTCTCGAGAAAAGAGCCGCAGCCTGCGGAGCAGGCCTCATTCAGCTGCACCGAATCGACGGTTCCATCCTTGATGCGGATGCACTTCATGTCCTGTCCGCCGATATCGAGAATGCAGTCCACCTCCGGCTCGAAGAAGGATGCCGCATAGTAGTGCGCGATCGTCTCCACCTCGCCCTCATCCATCTGAAAGGCGGATTTCAGGAGCGCCTCTCCGTAGCCGGTCGAGCAGGAGTAGACAATGTGTGCGTCCTCCGGCAGAAGCGCCCGGATCTCCTTCACGGATCGAATCGCCGTCGCGATCGGCGAGCCGTCATTCCCCGAATAGAACTTGTAGAGCAGCTCCCCATCCTCGGATACGAGGGCAAGCTTCGTCGTCGTGGAGCCGGCGTCGATGCCGAGGTAGACATTGCCATGATAGCTCTCGAGCTTCCCGGTTCTCACCCTCGCCCTCTCATGGCGGGCGTGAAATGCCGCATACTCCTCCTCGTTCCGGAAGAGCGGTGCCATACGCTTCAGCTCCATACTCATCCGTATCCCGTTCCGAAGCCTCCGGATGAGCGCGGTAATCCCCGTCTCCGGCTGCGCCGGCGGACAGTTCAGAGCGGAGCCGATCGCCGCGAAGAGATGCGAGTTCTCCGGCTCGATGATCTCCTCCCCCTGCAGGTTCAGCGTGCGAATGAAGGCATGCCGGAGCTCCGGCATGAAATGCAGCGGACCGCCGAGAAAGGCGACATGCCCGCGGATCGGCTTCCCCTGCGCCAGTCCCGAGATCGTCTGGTTGACGACCGCCTGAAAGATGGATGCCGCGAGATCCTCCCGCGCCGCCCCCTCATTGATCAGAGGCTGAATGTCCGTCTTCGCGAATACGCCGCAGCGCGCCGCGATCGGATAAATCATCTGATAGCCCTTCGCCAGCTCGTTAAGCCCTGCGGCATCGGTATCCAGAAGGGATGCCATCTGGTCAATAAAAGAACCGGTACCGCCTGCACAGATTCCGTTCATCCGCTGGTCGATACCGCCTTTAAAATATATAATCTTCGCATCCTCGCCGCCGAGCTCGATGGCAACATCCGTATCTGGTCGATACGCCTTGAGCGCTGTCGCCACAGCGACAACCTCCTGACAGAAGAACGCCTCCATATGCTTTGAGAGCGTCAGTCCGCCGGAGCCGGTAATCACAGGCGCAAGGGAGATCTCTCCCAGCTTCTCCCTTGCCTCGGTCAGAAGGTCTGCGAGCGTCTCCTGAATATTTGCAAAATGCCTCCGATAATCAGAGAAACGAATCTGCTGTTCCCGATCCAGAATGGCGATTTTTACCGTCGTTGAGCCGATATCGATTCCTAATCTGTAGCTGTGATTCATATGCTGCCCTTCCTGCTCTTCTCACATTCCATAGCACTCTGCCGCCCGTCGGCGAGAGAACTAATTGGTAACTTTAGCACAGTCGGGAAATTGCTTCAAGAGAGGCTTTTCTTAAAAAAATATAAAAATACTTCTCATTTTACTGTATAAGTCCCCCGGACGGCAAATATGTGGATGCCGTGCTTGCACGGGCAGACACATATTTATCGGACGGGACAACAGGTATGCGCAAAAAGCGATGCGAACATGGTGAGCAGCGCGATTTGCAAATACCTGCCTGCCCCCCCCGATCTCTGATCGGGGGAGCCACACGGCTTTGAGCGGTTCAGAGCAATCGTTTGCGGTTGCTTCTCTGTTAGCGGCACGAAAGCTGCAAAGCAGCGGAATGACGCGCAGGACTTATACGATCGGCACAGCCGAAAATTTCGGCATGGAGAAATCAGGACCTCCCTAAGACAGAGCTCAGTCCGTCAAATGGCGCGGCACGCCGGAGACGGCATCCGAAAATTTATTCCGCTCCCGCTCACAGATCCTCCGGGCACGATCCTTGATCGTATTGCTGATCCACATATACGCCGCGGTTCCCTCGGAATAGTCCGCCTCTGCGTACATATCGATCCGCCCGTCTCTCCGGAGCTGCTCGACCTGTCGGAACGCCTTCTCATCCCGCGCGGGGTAGATCGCGAAGGTAGAGCCGCCGCCCTTCTGAATTAACGAAAAGGCAGGGATATCGCTCGGCCCGTCCGCGATATAGATCATATTCTCGAAGCGGACTCTGCGAACCTCCTCATCCATGCGGGCATTCACATCAATTTCCGGATACTGCGGGATCCCCTTGTTGATCTCGAAAATCGCACGGGTCTTCGTGGTATTGTCGATCGTATAGCCGATCTCCGAAATGATCCGCTCTCCGTCCTCCGTCTCCTGCTCGATCAGCTCACAGCCCCAGATCGCCTCGACATGCTCCCGCACGGAGGAACCGGCGATAACCGCCTTGAAGCCGGTGCTCACGATATAGTGCTCCACCCGGATATCGTACTCCTTGAAGGTGCTGTCCTCCTCGATCATCTGCTTCGTCAGGCTGAAGATCTCCGGCACGCCGCGGTAGAAGTTCATGCGTTTCCCGTACTCGGCGAGCTTCGCATTGTTCAGCCCTTCAAATCTTCCTCCCCTCTTCGCGCCCTTCAGGAACTGGTTCAGATAGATGGTATCCTGATTGACCCGAACGCCCTGTTCTCTCTGATAGAATGCCGGAAGCGCCTGTACCTCCTTCCAGAACGCGGAGGCATCGACCTGATAGTCCGTAAAGATCGGATCCTGCATATAGCCGTCTACCAGCGTTTTGTCAAAATCCCATATCACCGCAATCACATTTGCCATGCTTCGCCTCCCTGCCGTGCCGCTTCCCGCCCGTCCCCGGGTATGATATCCGGTGCATCCCCTCCTGAAATCAGCGTGCCGCGTATCCTGTCTGTCATACGCCGTCTGCCATCTCCGCATCCCGAAGCCGGCAGTATTTCTTCCCCTCCTCCTCATAGATTTCGAAGATGCCCGTGACCCTGATCTTCTCCCCAATCGCGGGATAGTCATCAGGATAGATCCGCTCCTCCCTGAGGCAGAACTCGATCCCCTGCGCACAGCAGGCAGTCGCATCGGAAATGATGCAGGCGAAGTAGGTCTTCCCTGTTCGCTGGTTAAAAAAGGCGGAGAACTCGCCCTCCATCGTGACCTCTCTCCCGATATAGCGCTCCGGGCTCATCACCATATTGTAGACCTCGGAATACACCATCGTACTGCTGAGAGCGGTGAGATCCAGCGGTTCCCCCGCGGCCTCCGTCTGCGCCTTCTCTTCCGCCGTGCTCTCCGTGTCCTTTCCCATCTCTGCTGTTCTCTCTCCCGAAGCGGCGCTCTCCGCTGCACGCTCTGTCCGAGCCTCCCCCTGTGCCTGCCGACAGGCGGAAAGCCCTGCACACAAAAGGAGACCCAGCAGCCCTGTATATATTCCTTTTTTGATGCTCTTTTTCATTTTTCTCCTATTCTGAAAATGAGGCTGAAGCATCGCTCCCGCGCAGTCCTCACGCCGGAGCCGCCCCCGTTCTCTTCCGATAGCGATTATACTGAGATTCAGCAGAGCTTGCAAGTCTTCCCGCTGTGTTCATTCTGCCGCCGTCTGCATGGTCTCCGATTCCTTCGAAACGATGACGTCCACACAGATTCCCAGCACGCTGCCGCCCTTTTCCCCAGCTCCTGTGAAATTTCCTCCAGACTCTGCATCTCCCGTATGCATGCCCCGCAGCCGGTAAACCAGATGTTTACAACGGTGGCGTTCTCCCTCCCGGATAACCGATCCGGATGCTCGGCCGTTTTTCCCCCTCCGGCCGAATGCCGGGAAACAGCAGCTCCCTGAGTGCGTTCCGGCGGATTCCGCTGCCAATGAAGACGCAGCACGGCTTCGCCATTTCCTCCCCGCCGGTAATACTGTATCGCCGGTCGGCCACATCGAAGCGAAGCGCCGCAGCGCCGCAGCGGATGAAGCCCTTCGCCCGAATGATCTCCCCATACGCGCCGCGCACCAGCTCCTCCAGAAAGAGCGGCAGCTGCTCGGGGCCGGAAAGGAAAGCCTCCGTAAAGCTGATGTTTTCCAGCTCCGGCTCCTCCTCTTTCCGATACAGACGGATCCCGTCCCCTGCCGCCTCTCTCTCCGCAGCGCCGGACTCCGCCTGCAGCAGCGCCTGCCACCAGTTGTCCGGCTTTCTGCTGTAGTGCTCCGTCTCGAGCTCTGCCTCCGGATTCATGCGTCGGAGCTCCTCCAGCACGCTGCCGATATCCGCCGGTACGCCCAGATCCCCCTTCGACAGCAGGATACGCTTCGCCGCATAGATCTGATCCGCATAGATCTCCCCATACCGCTCCAGATAGTGCCGGAAGCTCCCCGGATCCAAGATCGTCACCGGCTCCAGCAGCTGTATCCTCTCATACATAATCATACGGATATTCTCCAGAACGCGGGAGAGCTTTCCCACGCCGGTGGGCTCTACGATCAGATATTCCGGATCGAGGCTGTTCGCGATCGTCAGGATGGAGCTGGCGAAATCCGACTTTACCGAACAGCAGATGCAGCCCTCCGTCAGCTCCCAGATATTCACGCCGCCGTCCTGCAAGAGCAGCGTCTTGTCGATCCCTACCTCACCGTACTCATTTTCCATTACCGCGATATTCCTGCCGCACTTCCGGCACAGTTGCTTGATAAAGGTCGTTTTCCCTGCCCCGAGAAAGCCCGAAATCACCAGTATTTTCATATTTTCTCCCAGAAAAGCTCCCCTCAGAAAACCTGCCAAGGCAGATTCTCCGAGGAGAGCCTCACTTCCTTATCCTATCCTTTATACATAGATTACTTGCGGATGCGAACAACCGGCTTGATCAGGTCTGCCGGCTTGTCCTTCATCAGGAAGAGCGCCTCCTCCAGATAATCCCAGCCGTCAAACACATGCGTCACCTCAGGATGCAGATCCAGCTTGCCAGCGGATACCAGAGAGCTCAGCTTCTCCATGCGGAGACGTCCGCCCGGCATCAGACCGCCGTTGATCTGCTTGTGCCCCATGCCTACGCCCCATTCGATTCTCGGGATCTCGATGCTGGTGCCGTTGCCGAGGTAATTTACGTTTCCGATCTTTCCGCCCGCCTTCAGGCACTTCACCACAGGTGCGAAGGTCTCCACGCTGCCCCCGGCGATGACAGCCTTATCCACACCCTTGCCGCCGGTCAGCGCGAGCACCTGCTCCTCGATCGGGCCGTTCTTATAGCTGATGAAGTCGGTTGCCCCATAGCCCTTCGCAGCCTCTATGCAGACGGGTCTGGTTCCCACCGCGATGATGCGGCTCGCACCGCGGAGCGCCGCACCCGCTACGGACATCAGCCCTACCGGTCCGATACCCACTACCAGCACACTGTCGCCGAACTGTACATCGGCAAGCTCCACGCCATGGAAGCCGGTCGGTACCATGTCGGAGAGAATGCAGGCATCTACGGGATCCATACCCTCCGGCATCTTCGCCAGATTGCCGTCCGCGTCATTGACATGGAAATACTCGGAGAAAACGCCGTCCTTAAAGTTGGAGAACTTCCAGCCTGCCAGCATACCGCCGGAGTGCATGGAGTAGCCCGCCTGCGCCTCCAGAGAGTTCCAGTCCGGTGTGATCGCAGGAACCAGCACGCGGTCGCCCGGCTTGAAGTCCTTCACACACTCGCCGACCTCTACAACCTCTGCAGAGCACTCATGTCCAAGAATCATGTTATGGCGCTCGCCGATCGCGCCCTCCCAAAGCGTATGTACATCCGAGGTACAGATCGCCACAGCCAACGGAGCAAGGATAGCATCCATCGGTCCGCACTTCGGACGCTCCTTTTCGATCCAGCCGGACTCGCCGATCTTCAGCATTGCATAGCCCTTCATAAAAACACCTCCTGTGCTTAAATAAAAAGATAATCTGACTGATATTTATGGTCAAATTCTATCATAATGATGTTTTTCAAACAAGATTTATCTTTTTATGCACAAAAATATTTTTTTCAATAGCATTTTATTGTGCAGTGTGCGATCCATGCTTCGACACAGAAAAGACGCGGACGGAATAAAGCAGGCTGCTGCCGGACTGCTGTCTGCTACTTCCCGACAGCGCTTCTTATATAAGCCTGAAATTCCTTCGATAGGAGCCTCGGAGCGAGCCTGCGGGTACCACCATAAAGATGCTCGGAAATCCTTTCCTCTACCCCCGCCGGATCTCTGCTGTCGATAATGTCCATAAGCGCCTGATGCTCTGAAAGGACATCCGGTATATTCTTTCCGCCCAGCATATCCAGACGGATAAATCTGGAATAGTCCGGATGAGGCCGCGTCAGGAATTTCCAGACCATTTCCTTGTCGGTAAAACGGAAATAGCAATGATGGAACTCCAGATCGCAGGCGAGCAGCGAGTCTGTTTTTTCGGCATCCAGCAGAGTCAGATCCCCGACCTCCCGGACAGCCTGCGCGAATTTATCCTTATAGAAACGAAGCTCCTCGATCTGCGGCGGCGTAGCACTTCGCATGAAGTCCCTCAGGACACAAACCTCTGCCGAAATACGGAGATAGATGAACTGGTAAACCGCTTCCAGCTCGATGGCGGTAACCCTGGTGCCGACATACGGCGTGATTTCGACAAATCCTGCAAGCGCCAGACGCTGCAGCGCGCTCCGGACAAGCGTGCGGGAGACCTGGAACCTCTCACACAGAGTATTTTCACTTAGTACCTCCGCCGGCATGATCTGAAGGGAAACGATTTCATTCTCCAGTATCTTGTATATCTCATCTGAATGGTATCTCGTCATAGTCAGTCCTCCATTTCAAATGCGCAGTGCATCTCATATTCCCGAGGCGCTTCTCGCAATCCTGTATACAGGAATGCAAAAAATCCTATAGAATACAAATTTGCAAAGCAGAATGCTTTCTGTGGAAACAATGCAAAATCCTCAAAATCCACGATTTAAACATACTGTATTGTACATGACAAGTCTCTGTTTGTGAATATATTTCACAAATATTTTTAAAACGTGCCTATATTTATATGCACATTATGAGAATCATCTATTGACAGCAGATGCTGTATTGTTTAGTATAAGGGCATAGCAGTAACCTGTATACAAGCAGCATGGATTCATCCAATCTAAATGCAAAAGGAGGGAAAGTATGAGAAAGTTCATGGCGCAGATTTTCACGGTAGCGCTTGCCGCAGCGATGCTTGCAGGCTGCGGCTCCGGAGGAAGCGGCAGTGCCGGAACGCCCGCGGAAACAACAGAAAAAGCTGCCGAGGGAGAAAGCACAGCCTCTGAATCGTCCGGCGACTTTACTATGATTGTCGGGCATGCGCAGCCGGAGGGCAATCCCCGTTTCATTTCTATGGAAAAGTTTGCCAAGGATGTCGAAGAACGGACAGAGGGACACGTCAAGGTCACCGTTTACGGCAATGGCCAGCTCGGGACAGAAAAAGAAATGCTTGAGCAGGTCGTGCAGGGAACCGTACAGGGCATGCGCGGCGGTCAGTTTGATTTTTCCCCGCGTCTCCTAATGTTCACGGCGCCATTTCTGACCAACACGAGAGCGGAGGTCAGCGCGCTCCTTCAGTCTGATCTCGCAAAGAGCGTCTGCGCCGAGGCGGAAAAATCCACCGGCACCGTCATCATTAATCTCTGCGACGCAGGCGGATACCGTCAGTTCTCCAACAATACGCGTCCGCTCACGAAGCCGGAGGATCTGAAGGGGCTCAAGATGCGCACAAACGGCATGAAGACCATTGACCTGACCTTCCAGCAGCTTGGCGCCAACACAGTGTCCATTCCCTATGCAGACCTCTACATGGGGTTGAAGACCGGCGTCGCAGACGGACAGGAAAACCCGTGGGTCAACGTCGTCGGCATGAAATTCTATGAAGTGCAGAAATACTTCACCGCAGTGAATTACCAATTCCACCCGGATCCCTTCTATGTAAATGCGCAGTGGTGGAACAGTCTTCCGGAGTCCTACCGCGAGATCCTCTCCGACTGCGCCGCAGAAATGGGCGCCTATAACGACCAGCTGATCGACGAGAATTCCGAGGCTGCCAGAGAGCAGATCATCGCAAGCGGTGCGGAGGTCTATGATCCATCAGAGGAAGAACTGCAGGCATTCAAGGATGCAGTCACCCCTGTATATGAAAAAATGGTACAGGAAGGGATTTGCAGCAAGGAAGAAATGGAGGAAATGATAGAAATCGTCGCAAACGCGAAGGAATAAGCCTGCGCAATCCGGAATGGGGCTGTGTTTTTCACAGTCCCTTCTTTAATTCGCAGTCCCCTCTTCATGAAATCAATTCACATGCCGGAAGCCTCGGCGCCGCCAATCATATAAGTCCTGCGCGCTGCTCCGTGCCGCGGTTCACTGAGGTCTACAAGACCTCAGTGAATCCGGCTTCGCCGGACACAGACTTCGTCTGCGCCAGATTGTTCTGCAGTTTCCTGATGAAAACTGCTGCACTCTCGCATCGCTACTTATACAGTACAATAGGAGTTTTCCCGTGACTAAGACTAAATTAAAAGAAATCGGAAATAAAATTTTCAAACTTTATTTCAGCATCGGCGTGGCAGCGCTCGCGCTCCTCGCGATACTGGTCTGCTTCTCGGTGATCATGCGTTACTTCTTTTCCAAGAGCTGGAAAGAGCTTTCGGAGTTCAACGTCACCCTGTTCGCCTTCACCACCTTCTGGGGCATGGGTATCAATGTGATAAAGAATGAACATGTCCTGATCGACATTCTATACAATGCCTTCCGGCCGGGTATAAAGAGAATTGTCCGCATGCTCAACCTGAGCATCATGCTCCTCATTGATATCATCTTTACGGTACAGGGCTTTCGCTATGTCGCCATGGCGGGCAGACAGCTCAGCATGGGAATGGAGATCCCGATGAAGTATATGTACGGCATCATGCCGCTGAGCGGCATCCTCTGTGCTGTCTGCATCCTGATCCGGTTACTTGAATCGTTCCTGCCGCGGGAAACGGCGGCCGAAGAATAGGGGGTATATCTTATGGCAATGTTGATTCTTCTGATATTACTGATTTTCTTCGCAATCCTCGGTGTTCCTCTGGCATTTGCGATCGGCGCCTCCAGCGTTACCTATATTCTGCTCTTCAATCCGAGCTTTCTCCCCATGCTGCCGCAGCGGATCTGGAACGGCGCATTCTCCGAGCTGATGATCGCGATGCCGCTGTTTATGCTGGCAGGCGAGCTGATGAATGTCGGCGGCATGACCGAACGGCTGATGCGGTTCTGTACCGTGCTGCTTCATCCGATCAATGGCGGCCTCGGCGAGGTTAACGTGGCGGCATCTATGATCTTTGGCGGAATTTCCGGCTCCTCCGTAGCAGATACCTCCGCCCTCGGCTCCATTGAGATTCCGGCTATGGAGGACGCCGGTTATCCGAGCGGTGTCGCGGCAGGCATCACAGTCGCCTCCTCCACCATGGGGATGATCATTCCGCCCTCTACCCCAATGATCGTCTATTCCATGATTTCAGGCGGATCCGTCGGGGCACTTTTCATGGCAGGCGCAGTACCAGGGCTGCTGATCGGTCTCGGCCAGCTTCTCCTTGTTTACCTTCTTTCGGAAAAGAAGCACTGGCATCCGAAAAGAGAACGGCTCGACAGAAAGGAAGCAAAGGACGCGCTGCTCGGCGGTCTGCCCGCACTCCTGCTGCCGCTATTCATCATTTTCTGTGTATCCTTCGGTGTCTGCACCGCATCCGAAAGCGCCGGTGTCGCCTGCCTCTACTCTCTGCTTGTCGGCTTCTTCCTCTACCGTGAGCTGTCCTGGAAGCAAGTATGGGATGCACTGAAAAAGAGCTTCGTTTCCAGCTCATCGATCATGCTGATTATCGGCTTCACGACTATTTTCACATGGATCCTGACTATGGAGGGCGTGCCGCAGACCGTTGCAGCTTTCTTCCAGGCACTTGCACTCCCGAGAATGGGCGTCGCACTTGTCTTCGTCATCATGATCCTCCTCATCGGCACATTTATCGACGTATCGCCCGCGATCCTGCTGCTCACGCCGATCCTTCTCCCCGTCATGCACAGCTACGGCTTCTCAACGCTCCAGTTCGGTGCGATGATAATTACCGGGCTCGCGATCGGGCTCGTGACGCCTCCCGTCGGAATGTGCCTGAATGCCTGTAACAAGATCAACGGCATGCCCGTCACCACGATCTTCCGGCACGCGCTTCCCTATATCGCGATCAACATCCTCGTCCTGATTCTGATTTCGACCGTTCCGGCATTGACGACCTATCTTCCGGCACTGCTCGGCTACAGCCTGAACTGATCGGATGCCGGTGTTATCAGTATTACCGCTATTTTCTGAATTCTCCGTGTCAGCAGGCTAGACGTCCATGCCCTGCTTCGCAGGGCTCCACCAAATATATAAGTCCCGACGGATTGCCTGCCCGATTAAGTGTCTCTTTTTTGTTGCAGCAAAAATGGCGTAAATACGTTGATTTTCCTAAGGATTCCACGTATCTGCGCCATTCTTTCCTAGCGAGAGGGGGACTTGAACCCTCGACACTGCGGGTATGAACCGCATGCTCTAGCCAGCTGAGCTATCTCGCCACTTATTAAATTCTTCGACCCAGGCCGCGCATGAAGCGCAGTCCAGACCGAAAAAATGGGGCCTATAGGGCTCGAACCTATGACCCTCTGCTTGTAAGGCAGATGCTCTCCCAGCTGAGCTAAGACCCCGTTCGTGTCGCCTCTTTCGTAACGACTTGTGTATAATACAAAATCAGAGGCGACTTGTCAACCATTTTTTCGTTTTTTCTCAGTTAAAGCCGTAAAATTTCCGCGTCAGCTTATAGGCCGCGATCGTGAGCTTATTGCCGACCTTGCCCGGCAGGTTCACACCCTGCCCGAGGAAACTCGTACGGAGCTTGAGCCAAAGCTTGAAATCCCTCTTTTTCAAGTAATCCCAGAGCTCCTTCTTCTTCCGCAGATTCTCCTCCGTCCCCGATTTGATGGCAAGCACCGAGGAAACCGTCGTGATGATCTCGAGATAATTAAACATATAGCGGCGAAGCTTCGTGGGCTGCACCTTCGAAAGCTCGCAGCACTCTGTCATGATGCGGTTAACCCTGAATTGCTGATCGATCCGCCCGATCATTACCGTCTCATTTACAGACTGATCCTCGCGCCCGATGAAATAATGGTAGAGGTTCTCATTCATATAATAGATACGCTTCACATAGGGCAGCGGCTGATAGACGAAGATATTGTCCACATAGAAGGTGTGCTTCGGAAGCTCCATCCCTGAAGCACGCAGCATCTCTGTTCGATAGATCACAGAATGCATCAGGATATACTGTCCGAGCATAAAATGCCGCACCTCCTGCCAGCCGAAGATCCGATCCTCCGGAAAGGCACTGCGGTAACGCATCACCTTCTTGTGCTCCTGTCCGACCTTATCATAAATAAAGTTAGCCACGAACATATCGACCGGCGTTCCCGCCATAACCTGCTCTCTCAGCTTCCTGAGCACCTTCGGGAGCACCTCCTCATCCAGCCAGTCGTCCGAATCCACAACCTTGAAGAATAGCCCCGACGCATTGCGAAGTCCGGTATTTACCGCCTCCCCATGTCCGCCGTTTTCCTGATGCACCGCCTTGCAGATCCCCGGATATTTCCGCTCATATTCCTTCGCGATCTCCAGCGTATCGTCCTTCTGCGAGCCGTCGTCCACAATGATGATCTCCACCTCATCCCCGCCGATCAGGATGCTCTCGATGCAATGCCGCATATATGCCGCGGAATTGTAGCAGGGAATCGCAAAACTCACTAATTTCATAAGCCCCTTATCCTTTCCGATTGATTCCTTGAGTTTACCCCAGCATTCCATTTTCTGCAAGGAAAAGCGCAGACGCGCTCTGCCGCCTCCCGAAGAAAGCGGGAGATCTGACAGCTTTTCCCGTTTCGTTCCTTCACCGTATAGATCAGCAGACGCTCCCTTGCCCGAGTCAGCGCCACATAGAAGCAGCGCCGCTCCTCCTCCAGTGCCTTCTCTCCCTTCGCCTTCCGGTACGGTGCGATCCCCTCCACGAGGTCCGGCAGATAGACTGTACGAAACTCCAGACCCTTGGCGCTGTGATAGCTCATCAGGCGGACGCCCTCCGTGCGCTCCTTCCCATGAATCCGCTGTCGAAGCGTCTCATATTCCTCAGGGAAATGAAGAAAATCCGAGAGCTTCGGTTTCTGCCAGGCAAAATCCGAGAGCTCCGAAAGCAGCTCCCAGAACGGCTCCGCCTCCTGTCCTCTCTCCCTGCAAAAATCCCGGAGAAAGTCCTCATAGCCGATTTTCTTCCGAATATAGCAGATCGCCGCCCCGCTGGGCAGCTCGGAAAGCTCCTTAAGCTCCCGAAGGAGCGTGTGGATTACCCTCTCCTTTTCCGGTCTTCCCGCATAATATTCGAGAAGCGCAGGAAAGCCTGCTCCTCTTTCCCGAAGCGCTTCTCCCGACAGTCCCCTATACGGACGGTTCAGAATGCGAAGCAGCTCCGCTCTGCTGCCCTCTCCCGCTGCAAGCCGGAGATAAGCGAGCAGATCCCGCCCGATGAAATGCCGGAACACATTTCCGCCATCCTCCCTCCAGCAGCACGGTATCCCCTGTCCGAAGAGGAATACCGCGAGCGGTGCCGCCTGCCGGTGCGTGCGGTACAGCACGCCGAGCTCCTCAGGAGGAATGCCTGCCGCAAGTTCCTCCTGGATATGCGCCGCGAGAAGCCCATATTCCGCTCTCGTGTCCGGAAGCAGATAGGTATGGATCTCTCCTCCCCTCCCCTGCGCAGCACAGAGCCGCTTCTCGAAGCGGCTCCGGTTCTTCCGGATCAGCCGTGAAGCGTAGTCTACGATTTCCTGACGAGAGCGGAAATTGTCGGAAAGCATAATGCGAACCGCCTCCGGAAAGTCGCGCGGAAATCCCAGCATCAGCTCCGGCCGTGCACCGCGAAAGCCATAAATACTCTGATCATCGTCCCCGACGATGAAAAGATTATTATGCGGGGCGGCGAGCATTCGGAGCAGCTCATATTGAATCGGCGAAAGATCCTGAAATTCATCCACAAGAAGGTAAGGATACTGTGCACGGAGCGCAGAAAGGAAAGCCGGATCAGAGACAAGCGCCGCCCTGCATTCAGACAGAAGATCGTCAAAATCCAGATAACGCCGCAGATGAAGCTCTCTCTGATAGGCGTGGAAAAGCCGGAGAAATTCCTCCTGCGGAAGCTGTTCGAAGGAAAATCCTGTTGTTTCCCGCCGCCTCGTCAGAAAGGGCAGCCCGCATCGCTTCTCTTCCCTGCCCGCCTCTATGCCGGACAGCCATACCTTGTAACGGGAAATCTCCGAAAGCAGCCCCGCGAGATATTCCTCGTCCGAAGACAGCGGCAGGGATAGCTCCGAAAGCTGCTCTGTCAGGATACGCCGCTGCTCTTCCGCCCTGATGATATTGTTTGCCGTATAATGGTATTTCTCCCGAAGAATGGAGAAAGAAACGGAGTGAAAGGTGCCGAAGCGCACCGCTCCTTCTGCTTTCTTTCGATAGCGCTGCTCCATTTCCTGCGCAGCCGCTCTTGTGAAGGTGATGACCAGAATCCGCTCCGGCGGGACAGCTCCCGTCTCAACCAGATACCGTATCCGCTCCGTCAGAACCGCCGTCTTTCCAGAGCCGGGGCCGGCAAGCACGAGAGCCGGACCGGCAGTATGACGAATCGCCCGAAGCTGCTGTTCTGTAAAGCTCATAGGCATTTTCCTGCTTTCACCCCCTGTCAGAGCCGGATGTTCGCTCTCTTAAATTCCCTTTCCAGCGCTCTTCTCTGTTCCTTTTTTTTCAGAGCTTCCCGCTTATCGTAGTTCTTCTTGCCCCGGCATAGTCCGATTTCTACTTTAACCCGGCTATTTTTGAAGTAAACGCGCAGCGGCACCAGCGTATACCCCTGCTGCTGCAGCACTCCCGCGATCTTCTGTATCTCCGTCCGATGCAGGAGCAGCTTTCGATCCCGGAGAGGATCACGGTTGAAGATATTTCCCTTTTCATAAGGATTGATGTGCATTCCGTAAACGAAGACCTGTCCGTCCCGCACCTGACAGAATGCTTCCTTGATCGAGCACTGCCCCATGCGGAGAGACTTCACCTCCGTCCCAACCAGCTCGATACCGCACTCATAGCTTTCCTCCACGAAATAATCATGGTATGCCTTTTTATTGTTCGCGATCAGCTTGGTTCCTGTTTCGTTCATTTCTCCTCCTTCGGCAGCAGCCGGAAGTCTATCGTACGGCTCAGTCTGTCCACATTCGTCACGACGACGCGTACCCTGTCCCCGAGACGGTAGCGCCTCCCGCTCCGCTCTCCGACAAGCTCGAGCGTTTCCTCCCGGAATAAATAGTAATCCCCGTCCATCTCCCGGACAGGCACCATTCCCTCCACGGTATTCGGAAGCCCCACATAGATACCGTGCGCCGTTACGCCGGAAATCACTCCGTCGTATTCTCTGCCGAGGCGGGATGACATATACTGGCACTTCTTCAGCTTCTCTACCTCGCGTTCCGCCTCCTCCGCGCGGCGCTCCAGCATGGAGCTGCGATCCGCCACTGCCGGAAGCAGCCTCTCATAATGTGCGATTCGCTTCGGGCGCAGTCCTCCCCGCAGTGCCTCCTTGATGATCCGGTGAATCTGCAGATCCGGGTAACGCCGGATCGGAGAGGTGAAGTGAGTATAATAGCGTGCCGCGAGTCCGAAATGCCCGATACACTCTGTCGCATAACGCGCCTTCTTCATGGAGCGAAGCGTCATTGCCTTCAGCACTGCCTCCTCCGGCTCCCCTCTTATCTCTAAGAGCAGTTTCTGAAGCTCTCTCGGGTGGATCTGCTCCGAATTCCGGATACGGAGGACATGCCCGAAGCCGCCGACCGCATGAGCGAGCGCCTGCAGCCTCTCCCGCTCCGGCTTCTCATGGACGCGGTAAAGGAAAGGAAGCTGCTGCCAGAAAAAGTCCTCCGCGACCGTCTCATTCGCCGCCAGCATGAAGTCCTCGATCATCTCGTGCGCTTCATTCCGCTCGTACGGGAAAATATCCTGCACCTGTCCCTTCTCATCCAGAAGGAACCTCGTCTCCGGGAAAGCAAAGTCTATGCCGCCCCTTTCGCGCCGCCGTCCGCGAAGCAGCCGGGACAGCGAATCCATCCTTTGCAGCAGCGTCCGGTACGGAAGATAGTCCGTAAAACGCTCCCCATTCGAGCATTCCTCACCCGTGATAAGCGCGTGTACGCCATGATAGCTCAGTCTCTTGTCTGAACGGATCACGGATTCACATATCTCATGGGAAAGGATACTTCCCTTTCCGTCGATCTCCATCACACAGCTCAGCGCCAGCCGATCCTCTCCCTCGTTCAACGAGCAGATCCCATTGGACAACGCACGCGGCAGCATCGGAATCACCCGATCCACGAGATAGACGGAGGTTCCCCGATTCAGTGCCTCCTGATCGAGCAGCCCATGCTCCGCCACATAATGCGAGACATCCGCGATATGCACATAGAGCGTATAAATCTGCCGCGTCTCATCATATTGCAGGGAAACAGCATCATCCAGATCCTTCGCATCCTCCCCGTCAATCGTCACCGTCGGAAGTGCCCGGAAATCATGCCGTGCACGCCGCGCGATCTCCTCCTCCGGAACCGTCTCCGGCACCGCTGCCGCAGCCTCCATGATATCTCTCGGGAAACGCTCCGGAATCCCGCTGTCACGGATGATGGAGAGAATATCCACCCCCGGATCGGAAACATGCCCGAGGATCTCCGTGATCTCCCCCTCCGGATTACTCCTCCCATCTCCATAGCTCGTGATCTCTGCCACGACCTTGTGTCCGCTCACGGCGTGCAGATCTCTTCCCTGCGAAATGTGGATGTTTCGCAATATTTTCTGATTATCCGGCAGCACGAAGCCGCCGGTTTTGTTTTTTCGGTAAGTACCGACCAGCGTCCGGTTTGCATGGGTGAGAATCTGTGTGATCTGCCCCTCCGCCGTGCCGCTCTCCTCCTCTCGGATAAGGAGAACCCGCACGATGTCCCCGTCCATCGCCTGATGCACCTGCTCCGCCGGAATAAATACGTCCCGTTCTCTCCCTTCAATCGTTACGAAGCCGAAGCCGCGCGGATTAGCATGAAAAACCCCCTCTTGCGTGAGATTCTCCCGCCTGCCGTACCTCCCCCCGACAGAGAGTCCGATCCTGTCCTCCGAAACCAGCCGCTCCAGCACCTCCTGAAAGTCCCGCCGCTCCTGCTTCGGAATACCCATCAGCGCCGCCATATCCTTCGCCCGCATTGGTCGATAAATCGGATCTCGTACCAGCTCTGCGATCCGCTTCGCGAGCCTTTCCTTCTGAAATTCCTGCATAATTCTCCCTCGTAGAGGCCGCGGTCAGACCGGACAGCTCCGCCAAAATAAAACGAAAGCCTGCATACATTATTGTATGCAGGCGCAAAAAGTAAGCTTCAATTGCAATTACCAGATAATATCGAGAATCAGTGCAATCGCAAAGAACGCCACTGCGGCAAACTTCGTAAACTTCTCGAGATTACCCTCAATGGAACGCCCCTTATTCTTCGACCAGTAGGTATCCGCCATGCCGGAAATCGCGCCGAGCCCCTGATTCTTCCCCTCCTGCATAAGGATAATGGCGGAAAGCGCAACGCCTAATATCACAAATATGATGACAAGTGCGATTTTCATTTATCTTTTTCCCTCTTCTATGATCCACAGCCATAACCTTAGTGACTATACCACATCTGCCGTGCCGATGCAAGAGATTCTGCAAAGCCGGACTGCAAATGAAAAACCTGCACTAATACTAATATCGGAATCAGCCTTTCTCCGCAAGATATCGAAGTCTTACCGGCTCGAAAATCCCTGAATTTAATTCTCCTTTATATATTTCACCCCCAACTTATTCGGAACTTTGAGCTGCTTCCGGCATACCGTCAGTATGATTACCAGCATATACGGCAGTGCGCTGAATAATTCACTGGGAATAACACTCATCCCCAGCGCCTTTACATACACTCCGATGGCTTCCGATATGCCGAATACGATACCGAACAGCAGCGCTCCCACCGGATTCCAGTTCCCTAAAAAGCAGATCCCGAATGCAATCCAGCCGCGTCCGCTTATAATTTCAGACGTGTACATCCCCACATTACACAGAGAGTAATACGCACCTGAGATCCCCCCTAAACACCCCGCTACGGCAACCGCCCCAAATCTCGCCATTCTCACATTGATTCCCGCCGCATCAACTGCCTCGGGATTTTCTCCACAGGATCTGAGCGTAAGCCCAAGCGAGGTTTTAAACACCACAAAAAATATGATCGGAACCATTATATATGTAATATAGGTGATTAAATTCTGAGAAAATATGATATCTCCCAGTAATGGTAATTTGCTGAGGACAGGTATTTCTATAAGCGGAAGCACTTCAACCTTCAGCGGCGTAGTTTGAATGCCGAATATAACCCGATAGAAAAAGGTACAAAATCCCGTTATAAGTATGGAAATTGCTGTTCCCATTACGATCTGATGCTGATTCATATATATCGTCGTCAGACCATATAGAAGCGCAACCATCAGCCCGCACAGCATAGCCAGCAGAAATCCGCCCCAGATGCTTCCGCTGATATATGCGCCGATAAATCCTCCCCATGCGCCGATCAGGAATATACCCTCTACGGCAGTAACCATCATGCCGGTTCTTTCCGCAATAACCTCCCCCAACGCGCCGAGTACCAAAGGAGTGCTCATAAAGAATGCTCTCGCCAGTAAATTTATCAGGTTATTCATACTATGCCTCCTCCATCGCTATCTTCTGTTTTTTCAGTCTGTTCAGCTCAGCCTTTCTTCTAAAGTAAAAGGACATCAGTACAAAAAGCATTACAAAGCCCTGCAGTAAATCAATAACGCTTGCCGGCGCATCCGATGCATGCCCCAGTGCTGTACCCCCTACCTGCAGAAGACCAAACAAAAACGCTGCCGGTATCACTGCAAGCGGATTGGCATTCGCAAGAATGGCGATACCTATGCCATATGAACCGATCTGTGTATCAAAACCCGTCAGCAGCATATGCTGCATCCCATTCACCTCTACCAGCCCCGCAAGCCCCGCGATTGCTCCGCTTACCGCAAAGGCAATCATATATTGCCTCTGCGGATTTATACCGGACATCCTGGCTGCGTCCTGGTTCATACCTGTAACACGAACTCTGTACCCCAGAGAAGTTCTGTACAGCACATACCACACGAAAACAGCTGTCAGCAAGGCTATTACGATTCCCAAGGATACTGAGGTGCCGGGTATTATTTTCGGCAGCCAGACGCTTTTATCAAGATAATCCGTTTTCAGGTATTCATGCTTCGATTCCTGCAAAAGCGTTCGAAGCAAAAGCTGCATCACATATTGAATCACATAGGTCGACATCATGCTTATCAGAAACTCATTGGCATTAAACTTTGCCTTTAGAAAGCCTATGACGAATCCTATTATAGCGCCGCCCATCATAGCGGCTGCCATAGCCAGTACAATGACCACAGCACCCGGCAATCTGCCGCCAAGTAATAAAGAAACGGCAGCCGCGCATATACACCCTGTATAAAACTGTCCCTGCGCGCCGATATTATATAGATTCGCCTTATATGTAAAGGCAAATGCAAGGCCTGTTAATATAAGCGGAGCTGTTTTTATGAGTATATTTCCCATGTTAAAGGTACTGGAAAACGTCTCGGAAAACATTACAAATACCGCAAAAAACGGATTTACTCCCAGAAGCGGCAGAAAGCTGAAGCTGACAATCAGTCCGAGTATGATCGCGAGGACTGTCCAAAGCAAAAGCTCCGAAAGGATTTTATTCTTTTTCATTTTTCACCTCCTTCAGCTCATACCCTGCCATAAGAAGTCCTATTTGATCTGTGGATATTTCTCCATTTTTATAAATCCCCATTATCCTACCCTTATACAAAACAGCTATCCTATCGGAAAGGGCAAATATCTCCGATAGTTCGGTTGAAACCAGCAGAATGCACTTCCCCTGCGCTTTTTCTTTCAGTATTGTTTTATGAACATAATTTATCGCTCCCAGATCCAAACCTCTGGTCGGCTGATCGAATATAAGCAGATTTTCCCCCATGTCAACTTCTCTTGCCACTACCACTTTTTGCTGATTTCCGCCGGAAAGACTCCCTATTGTCACGCTGTGATCCGGTGCTTTCACTTTATAATCCCGAATGATCCTCTCCGTGTCATTGTCTACCGACTTCCAATCAATAATCCCATGTTCTACCCATCTTTTAAGATAGCTTGCTTTCAAAAGAATGTTTTCCGACAGAGACATATCCGCAACCATGCCATACCTGTATCTGTCAGATGCCAAATAGCCGATTCCTTTCTCTATTCTTTCATTTATAGATAGATGCGTAATCTCATTTCCATCAAGGACGATCTTCCCCGATGTGATAGTTCTCGCCCCATATATTGCTTCGCAAAGCTCCTGCTGACCATTTCCTGATACGCCGGCAAAGCCCAGCACCTCCCCCTCTCGTATATCAAACGTAATATCCGTCAATACCGGAACTTCATTCCGAGGCATGATGCTCAGATGTTCCACAGACAGCCTTTTCTTTTTCTTATCATAGTCTATTCCTTCGACTGCTTTTAATGTCTCCAAATCATGACCTATCATCATATTCACAAGCTCTGTTTCTTTAATTCCTGAAATTTCATCTTCATTAACCAGCCCGCTGAGCCTTCCATTCCTAAGGACAATGATGCGGTCAGATACTTCCATGACCTCCTTCATCTTATGCGTGATAAATACGACAGAATTTCCCTTTTCTACATAATCTCTGACAAACAGCATAAGAATTTCCGCTTCCTGCGGCGTAAGCACAGCCGTAGGCTCATCCATAATAAGAATTTTCGCGTTTAAATACAGCGCTTTTAATATCTCAACCTTCTGCTGCGCTCCTACTGTAAGGTTTTTCACATACTCTCCCGCAGGAACGTCGAAATGATACTTATCCGCAAGAGCCTGTATTTCTCTTTCCTTTGCTTTGTAGTCTATCTTTCCCTTACAATTCCCCAGAATAATATTTTCTGTAACCGTATGCGCCGGAACCAATGAAAAATGCTGCTGGATCATAGAAATCCCACAGCCGATCGCCTCTTTGGGGGAATTGATGTCTCTCTTCTCGCCATTGATATATATTTCTCCCGATGTAGCATGGTACAGTCCATAAAGGATCTTCATTATTGTACTCTTTCCTGCACCATTTTCTCCCAAAAGAGCTACTACCTCTCCCTCCTTAATCTCCATAGATACATCATCATTGGCAAGCACCTTGGCAAATCGTTTCGTTATATGCTTTAATTCTACTAATGTTTTTTTCTTCATCTAAAGTTTCCCCCAGATATTTATATAAAAAGGCAGCGTCGGTAAACACTGCCTTCTTTTGACTTGGCGTCTTTATCCAGTATCCTTATTCCGAAAAATACTGCTTTAGATCAATTGTACCGTTTGAGATATCCGCTGTGGCTTTCTCTACTGCCGTCTTGCATTCCTCAGAGCATCGATCGGTAAGGATCGTCTCGAATACGCCCTCCTTCACGCCTACCTCCTGTGCACCCTTCAGCTCGCCGCTTTTAATCCCCTTTATAATCCACGGATATACATTTGCCCAGGCCATATTCACAGAAGCAACCACGCAATCACTCTCTGTATTCTTATTTGCCGCAAATCCTACAAACTTACATTTTTTCTCTGCCGCAGCCTGTATAGATCCTGATGTCGCTTCATTGGAATAGCAGAAAATCGTATCAGCTCCATTATCGATCATCTGCGATGTCATTGCTTTCCCTATGGAAACATCCGTCCAGGTATTCAGGAAAGATCTATTTGCCTTGGCATCGGAAATTCCCCTTTCTTTTGCCACCTGCACAGCCGCCGCCTCATAGGTATCCAGAAGATGAACCATCGCGATATTGGACTCGCCTCCAAGCGTTGCGAAATTTCCATTCGCAGTAGAATATCCGGCAATGACTCCCGCTATATAAGAACCCTCATATTCCTTAGGAAATACCGGAACCATATTATCGGTATCGCTCTTCGTTCCGTTTATAATCGTATAAACCGTTTCCGGATATTGTGGCGCGACCGCACCGCATGCCTCATCAAACTGGCTTCCTGCCGCCATCACAAGATCATACCCTTTTTCTCCGTATTCCGTAAACGTCTGCTCAAATTCTTCAACCGGAACTGACTCAACCACTTCAATACTCGTGCCCAGTTCCTTGTCGCACTGTTTTGCTCCTGCATTATTACTTGCATTCCAGCTCTGGTCATCAATACTGCCCGGCAGTATCAGCACGATCTTCATGCCCTTATATGTATCTGTTTCTGTGCCGTTCGCCGGAGCCGCCTCGCTTACATTTCCCGTTTCACTTTGCGTCGTTGTGCTTGTACCTGCACTTCCGGTATTTCCGCATCCCGCAATCGCCGTGCCTGCCAAACATACGCTTGCACAAAAAGCCAAAAGATTTCTTCTCATAAAGTGCCCTCCTTTTCAGCACGTCAGCTTGGTTTTTTATCTGTCTCAAGTATATATGTATTGGCTTCATTTCTATATGCGAAAAATCTACTATTTTATTAAATATTTACATCTATCCGAATTGTATTTATATTTTATTGTGCACCATTTCCAGCAATTAAAGCTTATTTCGTATTTTATTTCATTATTTAGCTTTATTTTTAAATTCCAAGGGCGTCATATTGTATGCTTTTTTGAATACTGTACTGAAATAGGCGGCATCTCTGAACCCTGTCATCTGTGAAACATCGGACACCTTGTACTCCGGCATCTTCAAATAGATACAGGCCTTTTTTAATCTGAAATCAATCAGGTAGTCTGAAAAGTTTTCTTTCATATGACGCCTGAACAAATCCGATAAATAGTTCGGAGAAATATAAAGCACCTCCGCTATGCTCTTTAGTCCTATCTTTTCCGCATAATGAATTTCTATATAATCGACAGCCTTCCTCACCAAAAGATTTCCCACATCAGAGTTTACATACATGCCTGCCGGCGGCTCACTGCCGCATAACTGCGGCTCTTGCTTTCTTTCTATTTCTCTCAGCACCTCTATAAGCTCTCTGGGATTTGTAGGCTTTGTCAGATATCTGTAAACGCCATATTTTATGGCTTGCTGTGCATACTCAAAATTGCTGTATCCACTAATGATAATAATATATATTTTTTTATCTCTCTCCCTGATTTTCTCTATCAAATCCAGTCCGCTGTACTCTGGCATCTTTATATCCGTAACAATAACGTCCGGAGTTTTTTCCAGTATATCCATGAGTGCCGAGTCGGCGCCGTCATAAGCGCCCACTACATCGAATCCCATTTGTCCGTCGAGCAACATTTTAATCCCTTTTCTTATCTTAGGTTCATCATCCACTATCATGATCTTCATATTTTCTGCACCTCAAACACTGCCGGAATCGTGATCTCTACATTTGTACCTTCATTTTTTTCGGAAATGATGGTAAGTCCGTATTTCTGCCCATATATAAGTTTGATCCGCTTGATGACATTATTCAGCCCGATACCGCTCTCCCCCAAATAAATCCCCTTTATCTCTTCCTCTGTCATCCCTCTTCCGTTATCCGCTAGAGATATTCTCAGATCTTCATTTTCTACGATCGCATGTATGGCAATCTCCCCCGTCCTTGTCATCGGCTCTATTCCATGCTTGATGGCATTCTCCACAATTGGCTGCAGAATAAGCTTCGGACATTTACATTCCCTGCATTCCTCTGATATCGATATCGTATATTTTAATTTGTCCTCCATGCGGCATTTCTGTATCTTAAGGTAGTTATGTATGTATTTAATTTCCTCCTCCAGAGAAACCAGAGCATTATTTCCCGCTATTGAATATTTCATTAACTCTCCCAGATTTATGATAATATCACTTATATCCTCTTCTCCGCGGTCAAGCAGCATCCAGTTAATGGTATCCAGCGTATTATATAAAAAATGCGGATTTATCTGTGCCTGCAGAGCGCCGATCTCAGCTGTTTTTTGCGCCATCTTCTCTTCATACACTACATTTACAAGTCTATTTATCTCATCAATCATATAATTATAGGAATCTATGAGCGTACCGATTTCATCTTTTCTACGAGTATGAATTCTGATGTCAAAATTTCCCGCTCTGGTTTCTTTCATTGCATCCGAAAGCCGCTGCATCGGCTTGGTCACGGTCCACGCCAATGATACGCTGATGAGGAATCCCATAACAACCGCTGCAATTACGATGAAATATATACTTCTCTTCAATATTCTCAGCTGCGGAAATATATCATCTGCCGCAATAACTGAAAGTATTTTCCAGCCCGTTATCCCATTGTACTGTCCGCAGGCAAAATAAGAAATCCCTGCCCATTGAAATTGAAAGCTTCTCTCTCCGGCATCGTACCGTTCCTGCACAGCTTTCAGATAATCCATTTTAATACTATTATTGGAACATATCGTATTCCCCTCCTTATCTACAATAAGAGTATATTGATGTCGAAATGTACTCAGATTATTGATAAGCAGCTTTGCAAATGTTTCCGGATCAAATGCAATCGCCAGCATCCCTGATGCACTGTCGGCTGAACTGATATTTGTAAGCAGAATGATAGAGTCTCCCTCTTTTCTATTCGCCCAGATGCTTCTATTCGGCTCATTCCTCGCTCTTTCTATATAAGCAGCTATCTCATCTATGTTCGAACCGAAGCTGTCTTCCTTATATTGGTACAAGAGTTCATTGCTGTCATTTATGATATACAAATTATTTACCGCCTCAAAAGTGGATACAAGCTCTCCCAGGTATTCCAGATCTTCCATGTTTCTTTTATCAATATTCGCATCCCTCGATAAGGCATTCGACAGACTCTCAGAGTCAGCTATAAAATCAACCAGGTTATTCAAGGTTCCGATCTGCTCAGTGATGTTGATATCTATCAGATTGAGCATATTTTCCATGTCTTCTTTTTTATTTTTTATAATCAATTTCTGCACAATGCCATAGGACGCAATTCCCATAGAGATCGTTATTATTATAATTATAGAGACAACTACCACAGAGATCTTTTTCCAGAGAGACATATATCATTCCTCATTCAATCTGATTTTTCCGGACCTCAAATCACGCAGGGCGGCATTCACCGCATCCACCGTATCTTCCGATATTTGATCCGTATATGACAGGCAAAACATATCCTGATTCATTCCTATAGCATACTGCCTTTTTCCCGGCAAACGCCCCGCGGCATACTCGTCCAATACCCACGTGTACAATTTTTCAAAGTCAAAAATAACAGAAGCTATTACCACACCCGAATTTATCCTGCTTTGATCTGTCGCAAGCCCTATCATATGGGCATTTTTTCCCTTCAATGCATTGATACATCCAATACAGACTTTATTTGCGTAAACCAGTACGGTATCAGCGCCATCCTCAAGCATTTGCTCCGTGATATCATACCCAAGCTTCACATCATCCCAGCTGTTCGCATAGGCTCTCATACTATGCGCGGTATCTATGCCTCTTTCTTTTGCGAGCCTTACTGCGTTCGCTTCATATACATCGAGCATTTTTTTCATTGGCACATTGGGATAACCGCCTATTGTCGCGAATACGCCATTTTTTGTCTCTCTTCCCGCAATGATAGATGCAATATACGCAACTTCATATTCCTTAACTCGTACGGAAACCACGTTGTCTACATTCGTCACAGTGCCGTTTATAATACAGAAAAGAGTAGCTTTATATTTCGGCGCAATTGCCTCAATGGCATCATTAAATTGGGAGCCTGCGCCAATAATGATATCGTATCCGCTCATTGCATATTCAGAAAATGTCTTCTCATAATCGTTTTCTACAACATGCTCTATATACTCTATATTTACCTTTTTGCTTTCATTACACGCCCGGATCCCTTCAATATTTGACATATTCCAACTCATATCATCTCTGGAGCCGGACAGGACAACAACAATTTTTTTCATCTTCAAATCAAGCATTTTCTTTGCAGCACATCCTGCAATTAGAAGCATCGCACTAAAAATTATAAATATTCTCCATACTTTTCCTTTCATCTCCTTAATTCCCCCCTATTTTTACAGTATATCCCGGATTTATTATACCAAAAAATCATCAATACTATAAATAGTATATCATTCCTCAGGACTTTTATAGTTTATTTTCACAGTGTAAAATTGGCATGTGAAAAATTCACATAAAAAGAGACCCCGGAAAATCAGGGTCTCTTTTAGGCTTATGCAGCTTATCTCATGAGATTTCATCAGCTCTCAGCTCCGGAGCTCCACATTCATCCGCTCCAATCCATTGAGAATTTTCTTTACCACAGCGTTGATTTCCTCATCGGTCAGGGTATGATCCTTCGCACGGAGCGTCACCTTATATGCCATGGACTTATACCCCTCCGGGATATTGGTACCGGCATAGATATCGAAGAGCTCGACGCTTTCCAGCAGCTTCCCACTCCTCTGAACCAGCACATCCTCCAGCTCTCCCGCCTTCACGGAGAGCGGAACGAGCAGAGAAAAATCTCGGCTCACCGCCGGGAATTTCGGCACCGGAGTGAACTTCGTATCGTCATTCACATAAGGATAAACCGACCTCATATCCACGACAGCAAGGTAAGCGCGCGTGCCGATAGAATAGTTCTCTGCCGCCTCCGGATGTACCTCCCCGAGATAGCCGATCCGTTGTCCGTCATAGACGATGCCGGCTCTTCTGCCCGGATGCAGAAAGCTCTTTTCGCAGGCTGCGTCATAATGGAAGCGTCCTCTCAGTCCGAGACGATGCAGAATGGCTTCGACATCGCCCTTCATCGTAAAGAAGTCGCCCTCTCCGAGGAATCCCAGCGTCAGCTGCATCCGTTCATCCGGAAGCTCTGTCAGCGGAAGCGCCTTCGGGAGATAGATATTCGCCATCTCATAGAGTCTGACCGTCTTATTTCTGCGGTTGTAGTTCGTGGAGAGTGCGTTCAGCATTCCGTTGGCGGGGCTTGTACGCATCACAGAGAAGTCCTCCCCAAGCGGATTCGAGATCCGTACCTGACGGCGCTCCGGCGCGTCCTCCGGAAAAAGAAGCCTGTCGTATACCCTCGGAGACTCGAAGGAATACATATACGCCTGCGAATAGCCGAGCGCCTGCGCCATGTGCCGGACGCGTGCGTTCACCGCAAGATCCGGAGCGAGCCCGCCTGCTGCGGCGCCGCTCGGCAGAGTCAGCGGAATCATGTCATAGCCATAGAAGCGCGCCACCTCCTCAGCGACATCGCACATCCTGTGAATATCCTGCCGGAAGGTCGGCGCTGTAACGATAAGCCTGTCTCCGTCCAGCTCTGTCGTGAGCTCGACTCGCTCCAGAATCTCCTTCATTTCCTCGGCGCGAAGCGAAGTCCCGAGCAGCGAATTGATCTCCGCCGCCGTGCATGCCACAGTGACCGGCTCTCTCTTCACCGGATAGATATCGATCATGCCGCCGATCACCGTACCGCAGCGGAGCTCCTCTACAAGCTCGCAGGCGCGGTTGATCGCTCTCGATGCGAGATTCGGATCCAGCCCCTTCTCAAAGCAGCCGGAGGCATCGGTGCGGCTCCCGACCTTTCGCGCTGACAGACGGATATTGGTGCCGTCGAAGGCAGCCGCCTCGAAGACCATTGTCTTCACCTCATCCGTAATCTTCGAGTTCTCTCCTCCCATAATGCCGGCAATGCCGACTGCACCCTCTGCGTCACAGATCGTCAGGATGCTGTGATCCAGCTCCCGCTCCTGCCCGTCAAGTGTCTCGAAGCGCTCCCCGTCCTGCGCCCGCTTCACAACGATCCGCTTCCCGCGGATTCGCTCATAGTCGTAGGCGTGCATCGGCTGCCCATACTCAAGCATCACATAGTTCGTGATGTCCACAAGGTTATTGATCGGGCGAATGCCGGCAGAGGCAAGGCGGATCTGCATCCACTTCGGGGAGGGTCCCAGCCGGATATCCTTCACCATTCTCGCGGTATAACGCGGACAGAGCTCCGGCGCTTCCACCTCTGCCGAGAGGAAATCATGAATGTCCTCCTCGTTGCCGGATTCCTCCTCCCGCGGCGCGAGGAAGGGCTTTCTGAAGGTAGCTGCCGCCTCGCGCGCGATACCGATCACGCTGTAGCAGTCCACGCGGTTCGAGGTGATCTCGTATTCATGCACGGCATCATTCAGCCCGAGCAGCGTCGGCGCGTCCTGCCCCACTTCCGTCCCCTCCGGAAAAATATAGAGTCCTTCCTCCGGTGCCTCCGGATAGAATTCCCGGGAGGAGCCGAGCTCCTCGATAGAGCACATCATCCCATAGGACGGTACGCCGCGGAGCTTCCCTGCCTTGATTCGGATTCCATCCTCCGGGAGCGCGCCGCCGTCGTGTCCTCCGGCGACCTTACCTCCGTCCAGCACGACCGGCACTACATCTCCGGTCTTCATATTGCTCGCGCCGGTTACGATCTGCACCGGCTCCGACGCACCCACATCCACCTGACAGATTACCAGCTTCGTTGCATCCGGATGCGGCTCTATGGACAGGATCCTGCCAGTCACGATCTTCTCCAGATTTTTATTCAATATGGTACAGGTTTCCACCTTCGTACCGCTCAGCGTCATCCTGTCCGTAAATTCCTTCGGGCTGCAATCAAGCTCGGGGACATATTCCTTGATCCAATTTAATGAAGTATTCATTTTCTTCTCCTGTAGAATCCCTGTCTATGGGCTTTAGGGTTTGCCCTCGGTCCTGTAGACCTCGGTCAATCCTGCTTCACAGGACAACGATCTTCGATCGTCGCCATTTCGCTCCGGAATCTGCCGATGCAGATTCCTCCGCTCAAAACTGCTCCAGAAATCTGGTGTCGTTCTCATAGAGCAGTCTCATATCGTCGATCTCGTATTTCAGAAGAGCGATGCGCTCGAGTCCGACACCGAAGGCAAAGCCGCTGTACTCCTTCGGATTGATGCCGCACATCTCGAGGACATGCGGGTGCACCATGCCGCAGCCGAGAATCTCGATCCAGCCCTCTCCCTTGCAGAAGCGGCAGCCCTTGCCGCCGCACTTGAAGCAGCTTACATCCACCTCAGCGGACGGCTCCGTAAACGGAAAATGATGCGGGCGGAGCTTCGTCTTCGTCTCCGGGCCGAAAAGCTCCTTCGCGAAGGCATCCAGCGTCCCCTTGAGATCCGCAAAGGTGACATGTCTGTCGATCACGAGTCCTTCGATCTGGTGGAAGGAGGGGGAATGGGTCGCGTCCACCGCGTCGGAACGGAACACACGTCCCGGACAGATCATCCGAATCGGCAGCCTGCCCTGCTCCATGACCCTCGCCTGCACAGAGGAGGTCTGGGTTCGCAGCAGGATATTCTCTGTGATATAGAAGGTATCCTGCTCGTCCCTCGCCGGATGCCCCGCCGGGATATTGAGCTTCTCGAAATTATACTTATCGAATTCTACCTCCGGCCCCTCTACGACCTCGTAGCCCATGCCGATGAAGATTCGTTCCACCTCCTCCAGCGCCTTGGTATTCGGATGCGGATGTCCATACTGTATCCTCCTCGGAGGGAGCGTCACATCGATCGTTTCTTCCCTGAGCTTCGCCTCTCTCTGCGCGCGCTCCAGCTTCGTCCGCTGCTCGGAGAGCCGCGACTCCACTGCCTCGCGGAGCTCGTTCACGCGCTGCCCGAATGCCGGCCTCTCCTCGGCACTTAACTCCTTCATCGACTTCAGAAGCTGGGTAATCTCCCCCTTCTTTCCCAGCAGCTGCACGCGCACCTCATTCAGCACCTGTGCATCCTCTGCGTTCCGAACCAGCTCCATTGCCCTTTTTTTCAGCTCCTCCAGCCTTCCCTTATCCATTTTCTCTCCTTATGAAACAAGAAAAATCCCCACGCATACTCGTTCTGAGTATACGCAGGGACGAATCATCATCGCGGTACCACCCTGGTTCCTGCCCTTATGGGACAGACGCTCTTTTCGCTTTACGCGCTCTCTACGTTCCGAACTACTGGCTTTCGCGTTCCCTCGGACAACTCCGGTGTGAAAATTCGAGCCGGGCTTCCTCAGAACGCTCTCAGCCGACGACGTCCCTCTCTTTCAGAAAGCTCCCATTTCTACTATGCACCATCACAGTCTTTCATCGCCTGTCATCTTAGACTGAATCCGAAGAATTGTCAAGCCCCGGCCTTTCTCAATCGAACTTTCCGGAGTAACGGTCCGTCCTGCCCTCCGCGGCGTCCTTGAGGATCTCATCCATCGTACGCCAGCCCAGCACCGCGCACTTCACACGGGACGGCATATGGGAGATATCCTCCAGGATACCCGCCTCCTCCAGCTCTTCCCTCTCCTCTGCCGTCACCTTGCCGCGAATCATACGAAGAAAGATCTCTGACAGACGGAGCGCCTCCTGCTCCGCTTTTCCAATGATGAGATCGCACATCATATCCGCGCTTGCCTGCGAAATCGCGCAGCCGTCTCCGTCGAACGAAGCGTCTGTAATCACACGATTCTCATCCAGCTTCAAATAGAGGATGATATCATCCCCGCAGCTCGGATTTACTCCCTCCAGAGAGTAGCTCGCATCCTCCATGCGGAATTTGTGTCCCGGATGAATATTATGATCGGTCAGAACCTCATTGTAAAATGTACTATTCGTCGCCATAGCCCATCTCTCCTCGAATTCTCCGCAGCGCCGATACGAAGGCATGGATGTCCTCCTCCGTATTGTAGAGCCCGACGCTTGCCCGCGTCGTACTCGGCGTCCCCATATACTTCATCAACGGCTGGGCGCAGTGATGCCCGGCACGAATATCCACATCGCAGGAATCGAAGATCGCCGCTATGTCATGCGGATGCACACCGTCAACAGTGAAGGTCACGATGCCATGGTGATTCGCCGGATCGCCTGAACCTAAAATATGCACATGCGGAATCCGCTGCATTTCCTCCATCAGAAGCTTCGTCAGATGATATTCCCGCTCCTCAATCACCTCCATGCCGATGGAGCGGACATAGCGGAGCGCCTCCGCGAGCCCTGCTGCGCCGCCGGCATTCACCGTCCCCGCCTCAAACTTGTGCGGAAGCTCATTCCAGCTCGCGCCCTCTGTCGTCACATACTCGATCATCTCTCCGCCGAAAAGGAACGGCGGCATCTTCTCCAGCAGCTCTCTCTTCCCATAGAGCACACCAATCCCCATCGGTCCGTAGATCTTGTGCCCGGAAAAGGCGAGAAAATCCACATCCAGCGCCTGCACGTCCACCTGCCTGTGCGGGACGGACTGCGCGCCATCACAGACAAAGACCGCGCCATACTCATGGGCAATGCGGGAAAAGGTCTTCACATCATTTTCGCAGCCGAGCACATTGGAAATCTGTGTCATCGCGACGAGCTTCACCCGCTCATTCATATAGGAGCGGAAACACTCCTCGGAAATACTGCCGTCCTTCTCCGGGAGAATATAGCGTACTGTCGCGCCAACCGCCTTCGCTGCCTGCTGCCACGGGAGCATATTGCTGTGATGCTCCATGATCGTCGTCAGGATCTCGTCCCCTTCTTTCAGGAAATGCCGCGCGTAGCTGTAGGCAACGAGGTTTAGGCTCTCTGTGGCATTCCGTGTGAAGATAATCTCCTCCGTCGATCCCGCATTCAGAAAACGGCGAACCTCCTCACGGGCATTCTCATAGACGTCCGTTGCCGTGATCGAAAGCTTGTACAAACCGCGGAGCGGATTCGCGTTCTGCGTCCGATAGTAGTTGTTGACTGCCTGCAATACGCACTCCGGCTTCTGGGTCGTCGCCGCATTGTCCAGATAAGTGAATTTCGCGGTATGGAAGATCAGGAACTTCGACCGGATCCTCTCATCCTCTCTCACTCTCTCTTCCTTCGTAATCGTTCTCACTGTTCTCTCCCAACTCAACTGCACATTTCCTGAAAATGGATAGAAATTATTTCCTGCCGGAAACTGCTTTACTCGCTGCCGTGCAGCTCCCGGAACAGTCTCTCCCTCGTCTCTCCGTCCGGAATCTTCTGTATCACCGCGTCAACCTTCGCCCGTGCCATCATCTCATAGACCGCCTCCCGATCCATCCCGCGGGACATCAGGTAGAAGAGCAGGCCCTCGTCGAGTCTTCCGATGCTCGCTCCGTGATTGCCCTCTACGTCGTCCTCATCGCAGAGAATGACGGGAAGGGTCTGGTTCGTCACCGTCTCATCCATCAGCAGCACAGTCTCCAGCTCGTTCCCGACTGCGCCCTTCGCGCCCTTTCGGAGATCGATCGTGCCGCGGAAAAGCTTAAATGCCTCCTCCCGGAGCACGCCGTCCACCACGATCTCACATTCGGTCTTCTTCCCGATATGATTCGCAATGTAATTCATATCGAGGCGGTTCTTCCCGGAGAGCAGGTAGCCGATATCCGTCTTCAGGAAGCTCCTCCTGCCGACGAGATCCGTCCGGGAGCCCCAGTAGCAGTTCTCTCCGGATAGTGAAAGCTGGATCTGCTCAAAGCGCGCCTCCTCGCCCGCCTTCACGCCCAGGTCATTCAGAAATGTCATCGGTCCGGAAAGCCGCTGGATCTGGGCGAGCCGCAGCGACGCGTTCCTGCCGAGTCGGAGCTTGAGCTGGATCGCCGCGAAGCCCTCCGCACCCGGATCGGACTGAAAATCCAGCACGAGTGAAAGCGAAGCACCGTCCTTCAGCTCGACATAGAGAACGTCCGCCTGTCTTGCACCCGTGTGGTACTGCAGGGAGAGACGAAGCGCCTCCTCATGCGATCCCTCCGCCGTCAGCTTCGTCACACCGGACACGCTGTCCCGCATCAGGACATCCATATCATAGCCCATACCGCCCGCAATGTCTGAAAGCTCGCCGTAATCGCATCGGGCAATCGTATAGCCCGTCCCCCCTCTGAGCTCCAGCTTCCCCTCCAGGAGCTCTGCGGGCGCCGCAATCTCCGCCTCATTCATCCGGAGCCAGCTGTAGGTAGGGGACGGCAGGACGTTGATCTTCCTATTCTTTTCTTCCATCAGACTTTCCTCCTCCCTACCCGATCGCGCCCTTCATCTCGAGCCGGATCAGATTGTTCATCTCCACCGCGTACTCAAGCGGAAGCTCCTTGGAGACGTTGTCCGCGAAACCGCTGACGATCATCGCGCGGGCCTCCTCCTCCGATACGCCTCGGGACATCAGATAGAAAACGGCATCGTCGCTGATACGTCCGATCTTCGCCTCATGTCCGACATCCGCCTGCTGCGTGCGGACATCCATCGCCGGAATCGTATCCGAGCGGGAACGGTCGTCCAGCATCAGAGACTGGCAGGAAACCGCTGATTTGGCATTTTTCGCTTTCCTCGTGATCGTCACACTCGAGCGATAGGTGGACGCGCCGCCATCCTTCGAGATCGAGCGGGTATTGATATAGGAGCTGGTATCCGGCGCATTGTGCACCATTTTCGCACCGGTATCCAGATTCTGTCCATGTCCCGCGAAGGTCACGCCGGTAAACTCCGCATGCGCCCCCCTCCCATTCAGGATCGTCATCGGATAGAGGTAGGAAACGTGAGATCCGAAGGAGCCGGAAACCCACTCCATCTTGCCGCCCTCTGCGACGCGCGCGCGCTTCGTATTCAGATTGTACATATTCTTCGACCAGTTCTCGATCGTGGAATAGCGAAGCCGCGCTTCCTTCCCGACATAAAGCTCTACACAGCCTGCGTGAAGGTTCGCGACATTATACTTCGGCGCGGAGCAGCCCTCGATGAAATGCAGGTTCGCGCCCTCGTCCACGATAATCAGCGTATGCTCAAACTGTCCGGCTCCCGGCGCGTTCAGCCGGAAATACGACTGCAGCGGGATCTCCACCGTGACACCCTTCGGCACATAGACGAAAGAGCCTCCGGACCAGACCGCCCCGTGCAGCGCCGCGAACTTGTGATCCGTCGGCGGGACGAGGTGCATGAAATGCTCCTGAATCATCTCCGCATAATCCCCGTGCAATGCAGACTCGATGTCCGTATAAATCACGCCCTGCTCCGCCACAGACTCCTGAAGATTGTGATAGACCAGCTCCGAGTCGTACTGCGCACCGACGCCGGCGAGCGACGCTCTCTCCGCCTGCGGGATCCCCAGCTTCTCGAAGGTCTGCTTGATATCCTCCGGAACCTCGTCCCACTCCGCGGTCATCTTCGTGTTCGGTCTGACATAGGTCACGATGTTCTCCATTTTCAGCCCATCGATCGAAGGCCCCCACTTGGGAATCTGTAATTTATGATATATTTCGAGAGACTTCAAACGGAAGTCCCGCATCCACTGCGGGTCGCCCTTTTTCTCGGAAATCTCTGCCACGATATCGGGCGTCAAGCCCTCCTGAATGCGGTAAAACTCCGAGTCCCGCTCCTCATACCGGAAGTCATAGAGGGAACGGTCGATATCCTCCACTTCTGTTCTTTCCTTCGTCATTCTATACCTCAACTATTGTGCGCTGTCTCTTACAGGAACCGCTCGAATCCGCTCTGATTGATCTCTGCAACGAGCTCGGCGCCCCCCTCCGCCTTCACCTCTCCGTTGACCATCACATGCGTTTTATCCACCTTCAGGGACTCCAGAATCCGTGCATTGTGGGTAATGACGATCAGTGCACCGTCCATGGACTTCTGGTATTCCTCGATGCCCTTCGATACCGTGCGGACCGCATCGACATCCAGTCCGGAATCTGTCTCATCCAGAATCGCAAGACGCGGCTTCAGCATCAGAAGCTGCAGAATCTCTGCCTTCTTTTTCTCTCCGCCGGAGAAGCCGACATTGAGATCCCGATCCGCATAATCCGGAGCCATATTCAGGAGCTCCATCGCCGCCTTCATCTCCTTCTTGAAATCCCAGAGACGGATCCGCTTTCCTGTCCGCTGCTCCATCGCGGAGCGGATAAAGTTTGCGAGCGTGATTCCCGGCACCTCCAGCGGATTCTGGAAGGAAAGGAACATGCCGCGCTTCGCTCTCTTATCCGCGCTCTCCTCTGTGATATCCTCTCCCTCGAAGAGGATCTGCCCTCCGCTGATCCGGTACTGCGGATTCCCCATCAGTGCATTCCCGAGGGTAGACTTGCCCGCGCCGTTCGGTCCCATCAGCACATGCGTCTCCCCGCGGTTCACGAGGAAGCTCACATCATGGAGGATCTCCTTTTCCTCCACGAAGACATTAAGCCCCTTAACATTTAATAAATCAGTCATATATTCCTCCAAATATGATCGAGCTCTCCTGAAATTACTGTATAAGTCCCTGTCATGCAGGCAAATGCGGCGCCGGCCTGCATACACCGGCATCCTGTACTTTTGGCATTATAGCGCAGGAAAATGCTTCCCGCAAGGATTTCCTACCTTTTTTATAGGATTATCTTCAAAAGTACACGCAGAAGCCTCAGACGCCCTCCTGATTCCAGAGCGGAATGAAGCTCTCCTCCGCAGTTCCCCTCTCCTGAATGAAGGCACGCTCGATTCCGAGCGAGAGCGCATGATCAACGAGACGCGCATATTCCCTGCGGCTCACTCTGCGGCAGAGCTCCGGGTACTCCGCAAGCCGCGGGAGCGGCGTAAACTGCTGCATCAGGCTGAGATAAACCTGCTCCCCATAGCTTTCGTATACATAATCCACGACTGCTTCCGCATTCCGCACCATCCCGGGCATCAGAAGATGCCGGACAATGACGCCTCTCTGCATTTTCCCCGCTGCATCCAATATCGGCTCCGGCGCCTGCCGCAGCATCTCGCGAAGCGCCTCCTTTGCCCGCTCCGGATAGTCCGGCGCAGCGGAGTAGCGCCTCGCCTTCTCCGCATCCATGTACTTAAAGTCCATCAGATAGATATCCGCGAGTCCCGAAAGACTGCAAAGCTGCTCCGTCGTCTCGTAGCCGGAACAGTTTATGACGAAGGGGATTCGCAGCCCTCTCTCCCGCGCATCCTGCATGGCCTGCGCTATCGACGGAATATAATGGTCCGGCGTCACGAGATTTATGTTGTTCGCACCCTGTTCCTCCAGCTCGAAGAAGATTTCCGTGAGCCGCGGAATGCCGATCCGCTTTCCCCGTCCGCCGCGCGAGAGTGCATAGTTCTGGCAGAATACGCATTTCAGGCTGCATCCCGAGAAAAAGACCGCGCCGCTCCCTTCGCTGCCCGAGATACATGGCTCCTCCCAGAAATGAAGTGCTGCCCGCGCGACATAGAGCTCTGCGTCCACGCCGCAGATGCCGCTCTGTCCGTCATTTCGCGCCGCACCGCATGCCCGCGGGCAGAGTGTGCATCGCTCATACGCTGCGATCCGCTCCTCCTGCCCGTCCATCCTTTTCATGCAATCCCCTCCTTCTGCTTCTATTCGTAGAGTATAGCACATCCCTACGCCTCAGACATGAGAAAAGAGAGGAACCGGATCAATCCGGCGCCTCTCTCGTTCCTGTATTTCTGCAGCTCCGCTAATCCATTCCCAATTCGCCGAAATAGAAATAATTGCTGTGAATCTGAAATAGATTTGTAAAGCTTACCTTCTCGCCCGGGAGAAATCAATCCTTGAATGCAAAGGGCTTGATCTCACGCACGACATCCATAATGGAGCCGTCTCTCGCCTCGATGATGCCGACCACTCTCTCGCCGAACTGCACCTTCTCCGGCTCGCCGGTGATGGAGTACGCGATGTCCCGGAGCTCCTCGATGGTCTTGAACGGAAGCCCGGAGTCCTTCGTCGCCTCGATCAGATCCTGCCGCTTCGGATTGATCGCGATGCCGTAATCGGTAACTACGACATCAACGTCCTCACCCGGCGTAGTGACTGTCGTACAGTCCGTGCATACCGTCGGGATTCTGCCCTGCATGATCGGTGCGATGATGATCGTGCACTTCGCGCCCGCCGCAGTATCCGGATGTCCGCCCTGTGCACCGGTAATATAGCCGTCTGAGCCCACTACGACATTACAGTTGAAATGCGTGTCCACCTCCAGCGCCGCGAGGATCACGAAATCCAGCTTGTTGACATAGGCGCCCTTGTTGAAGGGGTTTGCATACTCGCCGGCGGTAATGTAGAAGTGCCGCGGATTCGTGGACATGTTCCGAATCGCGTCCTGATCGAAATCCTGCGTATCCACCAACGTCCTGCACAGCCCCTCATCGAGGAGATCGCACATCGGCTTCGTAATACCGCCGACACCGAAGCTCATATGAATGCCGCGCTCCCGCATTACCTTGGCGAGCGAGATCGTGGAGGCAATGGATGCACCGCCGACGCCGGTCTGGTAGGAGAAGCCCTCCTTGAAATACGGCGTATTGATGACAAAGTCCGTACAGTACTGTGCCATCATCAGCTTCCTCTGGTCTGTGGTCGGCTTCGCCGCACCGGTCGCGATCTTCGTCGGATCGCCGATCTCATCTACCTCCACCACATAGTCCACATAGGTCTGCGTGATCTGCGCCGGAAGATTCGGGAACGGAACCAGACAGTCGGTCACTGCCACCACCCGATCCGCCATCTGCGCGTCTACTGCGGAATAGGAAAGGACACCGCAGTCCGCCTTGCCGCCATTCGCCCCGAGATTGCCGTACTCATCCGCAGTCGGCGCGCCAATAAACGCGATATCAATGTGGGTCTCTCCCGTCTCAATCGCACGGACACGCGCGCCATGGGAACGCATGATCGCGAGTCCCCTGAGCTTACCCTCCGAGATCGCCTTGCCGATGCCGCCGCGGACGCCGGAGGACTGAATATTGGTGATCGTGCCGTCCTCGATGTACGGGACGATCGGGTCGTTCTGGGAGCCGAGCGAGGACGCTGCGATAGTCAGATCCCTGACGCCCATTCTGTGGCACTCCTCGAGCACCATGTTCAGCACCTTGTCCCCGTTCCGGAAATGGTGGTGGAAGGAGAGCGTCATGCCGTCCCGAATACCGCAGGCAGCAAGCGCCTCGTGAATGGAGGGCAGGAGCTTGGAGCCGCCGGAATTGATGACCGGCTTCACCTTATGTGTCGCCGTCCGGAACTCTACGCCGTCGAAATGATGTGTGCCGCGGAAAATATCTTTGCCGGTCAGTTCCAGAATCTCTTCAGGTATATCTCTTCCTACTGCATTTATCATAATTAAAGATCCCCCTTATATACTCCAGCCGCCTTTGCCATCATAATCACTCTCTTCGCGCCGTCGTAGAAGGCAATGTCGATCATCTTGCCGTCCACGGTGAATACGCCGATGCCCTTCGCCTTCTTGTCATCGATCTCCCTGATGACCTTCTCGGAAAAGATAATCTCCTTCTGGGTTGGTGTGAAGACCTCATGTACAATGTCGATCTGGCGCGGGTTGATGCAGGACTTGCCGTCGAAGCCCATCATGTGAATGGTTTCGACATCTCTGCGGAAGCCCTCCATGTCGTCCAGATTCGTCCATACCGTGTCAAAGCACTGTACGCCTGCCGCACGGGCGGCAATGATCATCTGCTGGCGTGCGCCCATCAGCTCGACGCCGGTGCCGGTGATCCGGGTCTGCAGATCCTTCGTGTAATCTCCGCCGGAAAGTGCGATACCGATCATACGGTCGGAGGACTTGCAGATCTCATAGGCGTTCATCACTCCCCTCGCCGACTCCAGCGCTGCCATTACGAGGGTAGAGCCCGGCTCTCTGTCAAACTCCTCCTCCGCTGCGACGACCTTCTCCTCGACTGCTCTCACCATATCGGCATTCTCCGTCTTCGCGATACGGATGACGTCTACGCCGCCTGCCACGCAGCAGCGGATGTCCTCCTCCCAGAGGTCGGTATCCAGTCCGTTGATCCGGACAACTCTCTCGGAGCCTCTGTAGTCAATGGAGGTCAGCGCATGATAGAGGGAGAAACGCGCCGCATCCTTTGCGGTCACCGCCACAGCATCCTCCAGATCCAGCATCAGGGAATCAATCTTGTAAATGTAGGGGTCCTTGATCAGCGACGGCTTCTGCGCGTTCAGGAACATCATGGATCTTCTCAGTCTCTTCTTATTCGGATTCTCTGTCATCGAATCACACCTCCCCACGGAAGATTGGTAAACTGCTCCACAGAACGGAATACAGCGCCCTCGACTCTCGCCTTGATCGTGCAGTCCAGCGCACCCTTGTCTACGATGGAAACTCTGGCATTCCGCACGCCGAGTCTGTCCAGTGTCTCGAGCGTCACCTTTCTGATCTGGTTCCCGAACTGATGCGCCACCACGCTGTTCAGCTCGAACTCAATCCCGTTCGTCCCCGGCTCGATCGTGACCTGGCAGTCACTGGATTCCATCGTGCCCGCTACAGCAGGTTTCTTAATTTCCATCAAAGTCCTCCTTTTCCATCCGCTTGCTTTGTTCCCGGCGAAGTCGCCCGTGCTCCCCCGCTGCCGATCTCGATTATAGTTCATTATAGCCTAAACCAGCCGAGATTCAAAGCCGTCTCTTGTAGTATTTTCATTATAGACAAAGCTCACCCTATCGTAAAATACAAATCAACTTATGGCATGCATAGCTTTTTCCTATCTGACGGTGCGGCAGTTCTCCGGACAGGCTCCCTCAGGCAGGCATTATCGACATTATCCCCTGCTGTACACCCTCGCCTGCTCTGTGACGCCCTCCGCGTCCGCCTCCCGGATCACCACGGTTCCCTCCGAGAGCCCCTCTCCGATCACGGCGAGCTCAGTCCCCTCGTGCAGCAGCCGCACCTCTGTCTGTACGGCTCTGCCCTGCCTCAGACAGTATACATAGCAGTGCTCCTTCTCCCGGAACACCGCGGAGGCAGGTACCGTCAGCACATTTTTCCCGTCATAGACCAGAAACTCTATGGATACTCCGTAGCCGTTTCTCATAGAGAGCGCCTCTGCATCCTTCTCCTCTATTTTCACTCTCACCTTTACCCGGTATTCATCCGTCCCCAGAGAAGAGACGCTCTTTTCCGCATGGTCATAGACCTCTGACACGACGCCCTGATAAACTTCGTCCGTCCCTTGCAGGCTGAGCCGTAGCGTCGCCGGGTCACCGGGATGCACGGAGGGTGCCACGGAGCTCAGAAGCTCCGCCTCTCCAAATGCCTCCCCTGCCGGACGTATGGTCAAAATCGGCTCCCCGACATTAACAAAAGACCGATCCGCGATCGGCATGGACGTAATGGTTCCTGCCCTGTCGCTCCGGATCTGGCATTTCGCGATCTGTTCCTCCGTATGGGAGAGCTGCTCTTTCGCCGAATCCTCCTGCGCCGTGAGCTGCCCCCGATCTGCCTCGTAGAAAGCATCGTTCAGCTCCGCCCGGCTAAGCCCCTGTGTCTCCAGCCGTTTCAGTGCCTTCCGGCTCTCCTCTGCCCTGCGATCCGCCTGCTCGCTCGCCGACCTTGCTGCCATGAAGGAAGCCCTCTGTCTCTCATATTCCGTTTTGGCGATATCCCCGCTCTGATACAGGCTCTCTGCTGCCGTAAAGGCGCTCCGCTCCGCCTCCAGCGCCGCGCGAAGCCTGCCCGCCTCCTGCTCCAGCCCGCTCAAATACTCCTCCGGCGCTTCCGACATGAGCTGCCCCAGCTCCCATTTCTCCCGCTGCGCCTCGAGACCGCTGATTTGACTTTCCAGGAGCCGCTTCCGGTAGCTGTATTCCGTATCCTCGATCACCGCGATTACTTCACCGGCTTCTACCCTCTGGTTCTCCTGCTTTCGGAGCTCCCGAACCGTTCCGCCCACCTCCGAAACGATGGTATAGGGCTCACCGAAGCTGATGACGCCCTCCTCCGTATAGCAGCTCCTCACATCCTGCCGGACGACCGCCGCCGTCTCCACGCCCCGTCCCCGGAGCGCATGCATCCCCATGACAAGAAGCAGCAGAAGCAGCACTGCCAGTGCCGACACGCCCTTTCTCCCTGCCCTCCGGAAGCATCTCTGCAGCCTTTCCTTCATTGCCTCTCCTTTCCCGCAGTACCCCGCCGGTTTTCTTCGATCCGCTCCTGTGCAGCCTCGCTGCTACTCCCGTTCCTTCAATGCATCCGTAAGCTGCATGCTGTCCAGCAGATGCGTCTCCCGATGCCAGGCATACAGCGCCATCAGGAGGCAGAACAGCAGCGCCGCCATGCAGGCGCCCCCATCCATCGGCAGCCGGATATCATAGCTGTCCGAGATCATGACCGTCTCCAGGAGCCTCCGAAGCCCCCAGTTCCCGGGGATGCCCAGCAGGATACCCGCCAGCGTCAGCGCGATCAGCTCCATGAGGAGCATACGGGAGATCTCCCCGCGGGTCGCCCCCATGATACGAAGTGTCACGATCTCATTCATCCTTTCCCGAAGGCTGATCGCAGAAATATTCAGGATCAGAATGGCGCCCGCCGCGAAAGCCATCAGTGCGAAGGCATCCATCATAATATACATGGAGCCCATCATGGAAGAATAGCTCCCCTCCGCCCTCTGCATATCCACGAGGAAGCGGAGACGGCTTGCCTTCTCCGTCTCTCTCCTGAGCAGCGAGAGTTCTCCCTTCTCCGCCTTCAGAAGAAGCTTGTTCGCCACAGGCGGGATTCCCAGCACCTCCGGAAAGGCGGGAAGCGCAACATATTCTCCGTCTCCGAGCGGCTCCTGCACGATGTCCGTCACCCTTACGGCACGGGACCGTACACTGTGCCCCGGCAGCGTCGCATAGATCTCGTCTCCTCTCTCCACATGCAGCTTATCCGCAGTTTTCCGATTCAGAATGACGCCGTCCTGCGGCGGAGCGTGGAAATGTCCGTCCCGATCCAGTATCCGCCAGAGCGCCTCTCCGTCATTCAGTCCTGTCAGCACACTGTACTCGGACACCGCGCCCTTTTCCAGCAGCACCGGCGCCTGAAAGACCGCCTCCGACCGGGAAACGCCCCGCAGCTCTCTTCCGGTATTCCGAAGCGTGATCGGAGAGGTGCAATGATCCAGCTCGAGCTGCAGATCATAAATCTCCGTCCTGTTAAATTCATCCGAGAGCATATTCCGCACGATTCCCCGAAAAGAGAACAGCACCGACGCCATAGCGAAGGGAAACGCCGCCGCGAGGATGATGAGCACAGAACGGAGGAGGTTCCGTCCCATAGACCGGATCGCAAGCCGTGACAGGAAAGACAGCCTCCGTTCTGCCCAGTCCGGAAGCCGCAGCTCCCGGATCCGATCCGGACTCTTCGGCCGCATCGCCATGGCGGGCGTGATGCAGAGAATCTCCCGGATTCCCGCAAGAACTGCCAGCGTCGCCGTGAAAACGGCGATCCCGATGCCGAAAAGCCGTGAATACAGATAGTCGTGATACTGTGTATCCGGCAGATTGAAATAATCGCAGTACAGGGCAAACATATAGCGCCCGAAGCCGCCCGCGAGGAGACCTCCAAGCACCGCGCCGGAAAGTCCGATCAGCAGCCCCTCCAGCAGATATCCCGACAAAAGCTCCCCGTCTGTCATGCCAAACGCCTTCATGGTTCCGATCCTGCACCGCTCCTGTCGGATCAGCTTCTCCAGCACCACATAAAGCATAAAGACGGATATCCCCATGAAGATGAGCGGCACTACAGTCCCCGTCGCGATCAGCTCCTGAAATTCTCCCTCTACCATGTGACAGCTGGTCTGCTCCGCACGCTCCGAAAGCAAAGACAGCCCATAGGGCTTCAGCGCAGCGGTGAGCTGCATCCGGACATCGGAGAAGCGATAACCGGGACGCAATCGGAAGCCCAGCTCATTCAGCGAGCGTGTCCCTGTCAGCGCCTCCAGCCTGCTGCGCCGGATCATTGCAATATCATATACCCTGCCATCCGGGATCATGGAGCCGCCGGGCGGCACAGAGTAGATGTAATCCGGCTGCACAACCGTTCCCGCCATATAAAATGTCCTGCTTTCCCCTCCGACGAGCAGCCGAAGCTCTGTTCCGGACGCGTAGTGGTACGCCTCCTCCATGCGTTTTCCCAGAAACAGATCCGTATCCGATACAAATGCCCGGGACAGTATCGGCTGGTTCAGTGTCTCCGCATCGTCGAAGGACAGGAGATGCACCGTCACGATCCCCTCCATGCCTTTCCCATAGATCCGGATATCCCTGCCGATCTTTCCGGATGCCTCCGCGATGCCTGGAATTTCCTTTATCCTTTCCAGCTCCACGTCGCTGATGGCGGAGACCTCTGCGAAGACATCCGCCATGCCCTGCTCCCGATAGAAGCGGAGGATCTGGGAGCGGAGATTCCACAGTGTATCCATCATGGAGACCAGCACGAAGATTCCCAGTCCGATGATCAGCACGGCGCCCATTACAGAGCCGCGGCTTCGGAGCGCCATCCGAAACACACTCTTACGGTAATACTTCATCGTCCCTACCTACCATTCGATTCCCTCCGGCGAAACCGGGTGTGCATTTACCGCTGTTCTCTCCAGCCTGCCGTCCTTGAAGTAAAAAACCCGATCCGCCATCCTGGCGATTCCCGCGTTATGCGTGATCAATACCACCGGCTTCTCATACGTCCTGCAAAAGCGGTGAATCAGCCGCAGCACCTGTACACCGGTACGGGAATCCAACGCGCCGGTGGGCTCGTCACAGAGCAGCAGATCCGGATTCTTGCACAGCGCCCGGGCAATGGCAATCCGCTGCTGCTCTCCGCCGGACAGACGGCTGGGAAAGTGATCCCGCCGGTCGGAAAGCCCCACCTCTTGGAGAAGCTGCTCCGCAGGGAGCGGCGCGTCGGACAGCTCTCCCGCCAGCTGGATGTTTTCCAGCGCCGTCAGCCCCGGCAGCAGATTATAAAACTGAAAGACGAAACCGATATGCCTCCGCCGATACGCTGTGAGCTTCCCCGGATCATGCCAGTCCAGCTCCTCTCCGCCGTAGCGGAGACTGCCGCTGCTGGGCGCCTCTATCCCGCCCAGTATGTTCATCGTGGTGCTCTTCCCGGAGCCCGACGGTCCCAGTATCACGATCAGCTCCCTCTCCCGCACCTGAAGGCTCACCCCCTTCAGGGCATGCACACAGACCTCTCCCATCCGGTAATCCTTTATGAGATTCTCCGCCTCCAGTACCGTCATTCTCTGCCTCCGATATGTGGTTAGCTTTTTCTAACCCAATAATAGCATACTTTTTCGCTTCCGTATCTCTTCTTTCGTTTTTTTTACATAAAAAGTCCCCTTACAGGTCGTTTCCGACCTGTAAGGGGACAAAGCCTGTGCCGCGCCGCCGTTCCGCACGCTTTCACGGCATCCTGCCCGTTGACATATACCCTTTCTGATTCAATTCGTGCTTCCCCGCCATCGGATCCCGACAAGCAGAGCCCCTCTTCTTACAGATGCAGCACTCTATCCTTGATCTCCTGCGTTCTGCCCTGATTCCAGAACTGCGTGCCGATATAACCGCAGGTCCTGCGCGCTACGGACATCTTGTCCTGATTGCGATTGCCGCAGTTCGGACACTCCCAAATCAGCTTGCCGTAATCGTCCTCGATGATTTTGATCTCGCCGTCATAGCCGCAGCAGGCACAGTAATCCGACTTCGTGTTCAGCTCCGCGTACATAATATTATTGTAGATAAATTTCATGACCGAGAGCACCGCCGGGATATTGTTCTGCATATTCGGCACCTCGACATAGCTGATTGCCCCGCCCGGAGAGAGCTTCTGGAAATCCGCCTCGAATTTGAGCTTCGAGAAAGCATCGATCTTCTCCATGACGTGCACATGATAGCTGTTCGTGATGTAGTTCTTGTCCGTCACGCCCGGAATGATGCCGAAGCGCTTCTGCAGCGCCTTCGCGAACTTGTAGGTGGTGGACTCCATTGGCGTGCCGTAAACCGAGTAGCTGATATTCTCGGCTGCCTTCCACTCCTCGCACTTGTCGTTCAGCTTCTGCATTACCCGGAGCCCGAACTTGCGTCCCTCCTCGCTGGTATGAGACTTTCCGAGCATCCGCTCGCACATCTCATAGAGACCTGCATAGCCCAGAGAGATCGTGCTGTAATTGTTGAAAAGCAGCTTGTCGATCCGCTCGCCCTTCTTGAGCCGCGCCAGCGCGCCGTGCTGCCAGAGGATGGGCGCCACATCGGAAACCGTGCCGAGCAGCCTCTCGTGACGGAGGCGGAGCGCTCTGTGACAGAGCTCCAGCCGCTCCTCCAGGATCTCCCAGAACTTCTCCATGTCGCCATAGGAGGAGCAGGCGGCATCTACGAGGTTGATGGTTACCACGCCCTGATTGAAGCGTCCGTAATACTTATGCGCGCCGTTCTCACCCAGTCCGACCTTGTCGGGGGTCAGGAAGGAGCGACAGCCCATGCAGGGGTAGACATCTCCGTTCTTATATTCCTTCATCTTCTTCGCGGATATGTAGTCCGGCACCAGCCGCTTCGCGGTACACTTCGCGGCAAGCTCCGTCAAACTCCAATATTTCGAGTCCTCAGAGATATTGTCCTCATCAAGCACGTAAATCAGCTTCGGAAAGGCGGGCGTGATCCATACGCCCTTTTCATTCTTCACGCCCTGCATCCGCTGGATCAATACCTCCCGGATAATCAGCGCAAGATCCTCCCTGACCTGTCCCTCCGGCACCTCGTCCAGATACATAAACATGGTCACAAAGGGCGCCTGCCCGTTACAGGTCATCAGGGTAATAAGCTGGTACTGAATGGTCTGGATGCCGCTCTTGATCTCCTCCAGCAGCCGCTTCTCCACGATACGCGAGATCACTGCCTCGTCCATCGACTCGCCGCAGTCCTCCCTCTCCGAGATCACCTGCTTCCGGAGCTTCTCCCGGGAAACCGCGACAAACGGCGCGAGATGCGCCAGCGTGAAGGACTGCCCGCCGTACTGGTTTGATGCAACCTGCGCCACGATCTGCGTCGTCACATTGCAGGCGGTGAAGAAGCTGTGCGGCTTCTCAATCATCGTCTCCGAGATCACCGTGCCGTTCTGCAGCATGTCCTCCAGATTGATGAGATCGCAGTTGTGCTCCTTCTGCGCGTAATAGTCGGAATCATGGAAATGGATGATCCCCGCCTCATGCGCCCGCACGATATCCTCCGGCAGGAGCAGTCGCTTCGTCAGATCCTTTGAAACCTCGCCCGCCATATAGTCGCGCTGGGTGGAGTTAATGACCGGGTTCTTGTTGGAGTTCTCCTGCTTCAGCTCCTCATTCGCCTGATCGATCAGAGAGAGGATATCCTCGTCCGTCGTATTCGCCTTCCTCGCGATCTCACGCTTGAAGCGGTAGCGCACATACTTCTGCGCCACCTCATAGCCGCGCATCTCCATGATCGCCGTCTCCACCATGTCCTGAATATCCTCGACATTGACCGCACGTCCTACATGGGCGACCTGCTTCGCCACATTGTCCGCAATCCCCAGAACCTGATACTCGTTCATCTGATGAATCGGCTTCACCTCATTGTTCGCCTTGCGGATCGCATTCGCGATCTTCTCAATGTCGAACTTCACCTCCTGCCCGTTCCGCTTAATGACGTTGCTCTTTACGATGATCTCCTGCTCCATCTGCCTTCCCCTCTCTTCGATCCCGCGGACGCTTTCTCCGAAAAATCCCGGAATCCCCATGAAATCCCGCTCCTTAGTGTCTATCGCTAAATATAGCCATATCTTCTCAATCAAACACTATATATAGTGTGTGGAACTAACTATACGACAAGTTGCCGGAAAAGAAAAGCAAAAAAAGGGCGGATTTCACTTTTTGTGTAAATCCACCCAAACAGGAAGGTAAAATCCGTATAAGTTGTCTAGGAAGCGCCGATTTCACGCCTTCTTCGGCTTACGGTAGTAGGTATCGTCCATCGGCAGCTTCGTCCGGAACCTGCCGTCCAGTGCATAGTATGCGCCGGCGATCGCGGGCGCGATCGGGATCGAGGAGATCTCTCCGACACCCTTCGCGCCATAGGCGAAGGGGAGCTGCGTCTCGCGCTCCACATAGGTCGCGTGAATGTTCGGAATCTGGTTCGCACGGAGCAGCCCGAGCGTTCCGAGCTTCGCCTGCGGCACGCAGTCCTTCAGCGGGAAGTCCTCCGTCAAAGCATAGCCCATCCCCATCAGCACGCCGCCTTCGATCTGTCCCTGAATCGAGATCGGGTTCACGACCTTGCCGGCATCGTGCGCGGCATAGACGTCGGTCACTCTGCCCTCGTCGTCGAGAATCACGACATTCGTCGCATAGCCATAGGCGACATGGCTCTTCGGGAACGGCTTGTCCGCCCCCAGCTTATCCGTCGGATCGAAGAACTCATAGAAGTAGTCCCTGCCCTCCAGTGCTGCGAGCACGCCGCCGTTTTCCTCCAGATCCTTCCGGAAAAGCTCTCCGACGCCCCTGACCGCCTCGCCGGTAATCAGCGTCTGACGGGAGCCGGAGGTAGTTCCGGAATCCGGCGAGGTCTCCGTACCGCCCTCTCCGAGCCGAAGAAGGGAGAGCGGAAGTCCCGTCACCGTAGACAGCGTTTGCAGGAATACTGTCCTGCACCCCTGTCCGATATCCGATGCCGCAGCATAGAGCACGAGTCTGCCGTCCGAAACGAGCAGCTTCGCGCGCCCCTTGTCCGGCAGCCCGACGCCGACGCCGGCGTTCTTCATCGCACAGGCGATGCCGGCATGTCCCGGATGCTGCTCATAGACCTCCTTCAGCGCAAGCAGCGACTCCTTCAGCGCGGTAGAGGGGTCTGCGATCTGTCCGTTCGGAAGCACCTTCCCCGGCTCGATCGCATTGCGGAAGCGGATTTCCCATGGGCTGATGCCGACCTTCTCGGCGAGGCGGTTGATCAGCATTTCCAGTGCGAACTCACTCTGGCAGACGCCGAAGCCGCGGAACGCGCCGGCAGGAGGATTGTTGGTATAGTAGCCGAAGCCGCGGATATCCGTATTCTGATAGCAGTACGGTCCTACGGAATGCGTACAGGCACGCTCCAGCACCGGTCCGCAAAGAGAAGCATAGGCTCCCGTATCAAAATTGATCTCGCAGTCCAGCCCCTGAAAAATCCCGTTCTCATCGCAGCCCAGCGTGAAGGTTCCTTCCATGGCATGACGCTTTGGATGGAAATTCAGAGACTCCTGCCTCGTGAATTTCACCTTGACCGGACGCTGTACCCGCAGCGCCATCAGCACGGCGATATGCTGGCAGGATACGTCCTCCTTCCCGCCGAAGCCGCCGCCGATCAGCTTATTTTCCACGACGATCCGCTCCGGCTCCCACATCATCATGTAGGCGATCTCCTTGCGGGTATCATAGGCACCCTGATCCGATGTCAGTACCTTCACCCCATCCTTGTACGGGTAGGCGATCGCGCACTCCGGCTCCATAAACGCATGCTCCGTGAACGGTGTCGAGAAGCTGTCCGTCACCGTATACTTCGACTCGGCAAGCGCCTTCTTCGCGTCGCCGCGCGTGACATGCCGCTGCTGGCAGAGATTGCCGTTCTCGTGGATCTTCGGCGCGTTCTCCGCACGCGCCTCCGCGATGCATCTCACCGGCTCGAGCACCTCGTACTCCACCTTCACCATCTTTCGCGCCGCGTCCAGAATCATCGGACTCTCCGCCACGACGAGACAGAGCGCATCCCCAATGCATCTCGTGATATCGCCCTCCGCAATCATGACATCCCAGTCCTGCTGAATATGCCCGACCTTGTTTCTCGGTACATCCTCTGCCTTCAGGATTGCCAGCACGCCCGGAAGCGACTCTGCCGCCGCCGTATCGATCCTGAGGATCCGTGCCCGCGGATATGCCGTCCGCACCGCACCGCCGTATACCATGCCCTCCATCTCGACATCGTCGACATACTCGCCGCTGCCCAGCACCTTCTCCCGGGCATCCACGCGGAAGGCGGAATCGCCGACATGATAGCCCTCCGTCCCTTCCTCATAGCCGCTGTTGACAGAGAGCTCACCGCGGAGGATCCTCGCCGTGAGATCGATGCCCTCGATGATCTTCTTGTAGCCGGTACAGCGGCAGATATTGCCGCGGATCGCCTTCTTGATATCCTCCTCCGTCGGATTCGGATTCTGATCCAGCAGCGCCTTTCCTGCCATCACCATGCCGGGAATGCAGAAGCCGCACTGCACGGAGCCGGCACGCCCGAAGCTGTATACAAACGCCTCCTTCTCCTCCCTGCTCAGTCCCTCCACCGTAAGGATGGTCTTGCCGACCGCCTTTCTGGTCGTCAGGATACAGGAGCGCGTCGCTCTGCCGTCGACAATGATCGTGCAGGTGCCGCAGGCTCCCTCGCTGCATCCGTCCTTCACAGACTTCAGCTTCAGATCGTCCCTGAGATAGCGGAGCAGCGGCTTATCCTCTGTACATTCCCGCTCCGTCCCGTTCACCACGAAACGGAATACCTCCTGATTTCCTGTCATAGATCTCTCCTCCCAAAGCACCTAGTGCGTCGCCTTATAGGTCTCCTCCACGATTCGCTCCATCGCGTTCAGGATATTCACATAGCCCGTGCAGCGACAGAGATGCCCCGCGATCAGCTTCCGGAGCTCCTCCCGGTCATATTTCTTGCCTGTACCGACGATCTCCACCGCCGTCATGATCAGTCCCGGCGTACAGAAGCCGCACTGCACGGCCGCCTCCTCGACAAATGCTCTCTGTATATAGGAGAGCTCTCCGTTCTCCTCCTTGAGGCCCTCTGTCGTCAGAACGCTCTTGCCGTCCGCCCACATCGTGAGATAAATGCAGCTGTCGATCGCCTCTCCGTCCACGAGGACAGTGCAGGCGCCGCACTCTCCCACCTCGCAGCCCTTCTTCACCGAGGTCAGCCCCAGCCGGTTCCGAAGCGTATCGAGCAGAGACTCCCTGTCGTCGACCGCCAGCTCCGTATCCTTTCCGTTAATCCTGATATGAACAATTTTCAGCATAGTTTCTCCCCCTCTCAGACTCCGCTCTCCACTCCGGCAAGCCGCTCCGCCTCGTAGACTCCTCTCTTCGCCAGCTCTCCGATCAGCTGGATACGGAACTCCTTCGAGGCTCTCCAGGAGCTTCTCGGCTTCACCTCCTCCAGTGCAAGCGCTGCAAAGCGCTCCACTGCGCTGTCGTCTCCTACCGCCGCCCCGCGGAGGCTCTCCTCCGCTCTCCGGCAGCGGATCGGCGTCGGCGCAGCGACGCCATAGGCGAGCCGCACATCCTCTATGGTCTTCCGGTCTCCGGAAAGCCGGAGACGTACCGCGCAGCCCAGCGTCGCGATTTCCATCGCCCGGCGCTTGCCGTATTTGAAATACTTCCCGAACCAGCCCTCATAGCTCTCTCTCCGAACGAGAATCCCTGTGCAGACCTCGCAGCGATCGCGCACGGTTCTTCCGGGTCCGGTATAGAATTCGTCGATCGGAACCGTCCTCTCCCCATCCGGTCCCAGCAGCTGTACCTCTGCCTCCAGCGCCATGACGGATGCCGCGGAATCCGCGGAGGTCGCGCCGTTGCAGACATTTCCGCCAATCGTCCCCATATTCCGGATCTGGGGGCCGCCCACCTGATCGACCGCCTCTCCCAGCATCGGGAGATGCTCCTCGATGATCGGGTCATTGGTAATGTGCGTAAACGCCGTGCCCGCGCCGATCAGGATATCTCCGTTCGAAAGCATTTTCACGCCCTTCAGCGCCTCGATATTCTTAATGGAGACCAGCCCCCTACCGGCATCCTTTCCCTCCCGCATCCGGATCAGAACGTCCGTACCGCCGCTGATGATCTCCGCGTTCGGATTCTCCACCAGCGCTCTCACCGCATCCTTCGCGTCCTTCGCCTCATAAAAGGATTGTAAATCAAACATGCTTGCTCCTTTCTCTTCTCCCGCTCAACTCTTCTCTTCCGCCACCGGCTTATTTCAGCAGTCCGTTTTCCCGGAATGCCTCGATCAGTCTCTGTGAGGTCATCGGCGCGACATTCATATGTACGCCTGTCGCCTGCAGAATCGCATTTCGAATCGCAGGTGCCGCCGGAATCGCAGGCGGCTCCCCGAGCGCCTTATTGCCGTAGGGACCGGTCGGATCCTCGAGCTCGATGAACTCCACCGTCATATCCGGCACATCCATCGCGGTCGGAATCTTGAAGTCGAGCAGGTTGTCATTGAGCACGCGACCGCTCTTCTCATCCACCAGCAGATCCTCCGAGAGCGCGAAGCCGAGGCTCTGCGCGATGCCGCCGTGTACCTGCCCCTCCGCCGTCTTCGGGTTGATCAGGATGCCGGAATCATGCACCTGCACCAGATTCAGGATCTTTACCAGACCGAGCGGGATATCCACCTCGACCTCTGCGAAGCAGCAGCCGGAGGCGAAGGTATTCTGCTTGCAGTGGTTCGTCACCTCCGCGGTGATATGGATGGAACGATCCAGGGAGTAGAATGCCGTGTCTGCCAGCGCGGCGAGCCCGAACAGCTTCTGCCTGCCCTCCCGGCTCACGATCCAGCTCTCGGAGAGATCCAGCATTTCCTCTGTGATCGGCTCCTCCATAGAGAGTCCGAGCTCCGCACGGAGCAGCCGTTCTCCCTCTGTCACGACATCCTTATAGACCGTCTTCGAAATGTCGCTGATCGTATGATTCAGCATATATGCCGCATAGTCAAGAATCCTGTGCCGGAATTCCCCGGCGCACTTCTTCACTGCCATGCCGCTGACATAGGTCTGCCGGGAAGCGTATGCGCCGGTGTCGAACGGGGTCGTATCGGTATCCTGCGTCGAAATAATGTAGATCTTCTCGTACGAAATGCCCGTTGTTTCTGCCGCCATCTGGGTGAATACCGTATCCGCGCCCTGTCCGATCTCTGTCGCTCCCATCATAAGCTGTGCGGAGCCATCCTGATTCAGCACCATCCTCGCGCTCGCCGTCTCCAGAGAGATCGGGTACACGCCGGTCTTGTAGCAGAAGATCGCCATACCGATGCCGCGTCTCCTGTCGCCGATCTCATGCGCATACTCCCTGCGCTTCTCGTCCCAGTGCGAGAGCTCACGCCCCCGCTCCATCGCCTTTTTCATCCCATAGGAATGGAAGGTAATGCCGTTTCCCGGATCACGGAAGCCCTCCGGCATACAGTTCCTCATCCGGATCTCGAAGGGATCCATGCCGATCTTCGCCGCATAGTCATCCGTCAGACACTCGGTAAACCAGACTGACTGCGGGATGCCGTAGGCACGCATCGCACCCGCGGTCGGAGAGCTCGTATATACCGTGCTGCAGTCCACCTCCGTACCCATCCTGTCCGCATAGAGATCCTTGAAGACCGTACCGCAGTTCGCGCAGATCGCGTGCCCGTGGGAGGCATAGCCGCCGTTATTCGCATAGGCATCCAGCTTCCGCGCCAGGATCGTACCGTCCTTCTTCGCGAGGAGCTTGCAGTAGCCGGTGATCTTGTGCCGCGTTCTCGTACCGTAGATGCACTCCTCCCGGCTGATCTCGAGGCGGACCGGGCGTCCTCCTACGCTGATGGAAAGGAAGGCGTTGAGCGGCTCATAGAGCACGTCCTGCTTGTTGCCGAAGCCGCCGCCGATATAGGGCTTGATGACCCGAACCTGTCCTGCAGGTATCCCGAGCGCCTTCGCGGTACAGAGCTTGACGATATGCGGGATCTGTGTCGAGGCGGTGATCGTCACCTTGCCGTTCGTATCCACATAGGCCCATGAAACAGGAAGCTCGATATGACTGTGCGAGATCCGCGGGGTATCGTACTTCTCTTCGATGAGAATCAGCTCGTCCTCTCCGTACTTCTCCTTCGCCTCGGCGACCGCCTTCTCGAACGTGAAGTCCGCGCCGCCCATCGTCATATGGCTGTGTACGATCACATTGTCCTTCCGGACATCCGGATGCAGCGGGGTCGCCCCCTCCGCGAGCGCCTGCTCTACGGTAGGAATCGCTTCATACTCCTCGTATTCCACCTTGATCAGTCTCGCTGCCTGTGCCGCCGCGACCTCATCCTCCGCGATGACCGCAGCGATATCGTCTCCATAGATGCGCACTCTCTGATTCAGCAGACGGCGATCGGCGATATCCTGATGCTTCGCCTCCACCGACCACGGATGCCCCGCCGTCGGGAACTGACAGTCCGGCACGTCGAAGCAAGTCACGATCTTCACGACGCCGGGCACCTTCTCCGCCTCCGTGAGATCAAAGCGCTTCACCACGCCGTTCGCGATCGTACTGTGTACGACACGTCCGTGGAGAATGTTTCTCGGCTCCAGATCCGCACTGTACTTCGCGTCTCCCGTTACCTTCCCGCAAGCGTCCACTCGCAGCTTTTCCTGACCGACTACCTTCATATTCGACCTCCTGAATGCTCCTGCCTATGGCAAAAAAGAATTTGATAATTTTTTCTCATTTCCTGTCTTTCTGAAAAATATTCTTTGTAAATATTATAAAATAACTCCAAGTTATTATCTATCTATAGTTTTCTCTAATAATTTTTTCGGTTTTTTGTAAGTATGCTACAAGATTTTTTTTTAGGTTGAGAAAACTTTTTTCTTATCATAAGTTTAACGAAAAAGAAGCGTTTTCCATTTTCTTTTTTTCTGTTTGGGGGATTCTATTTTGAAGGAGGTTACTATGAGTAAGGATTCCAATGTCAGTATGCAAAACATCTATCAATTGGACGGGAAAGTTCCTATTTTGAAATCCATCCCGTTCGGTCTGCAGCATGTTCTCGCCATGTTCGTCGCCAATCTGACGCCGATCACCATTATCGCCGGTGCGGCGAGTCCGAGTCTCGCACCCGGACAGCTCGCGATGCTCCTGCAGAACGCCATGTTCGTCGCCGGCATCGCCACAATGATACAGCTCTTCCCCGTCTGGCGAATCGGCGCGAAGCTTCCGATCGTCATGGGTGTCAGCTTCACCTTCGTCACGATACTCTGCACCATCGGAGCAAATTACGGCTATCCTGCCGTGGTTGGCGCCGTCATGATCGGCGGGCTCTTCGAGGGGACGCTCGGACTGCTTGCGAAGTATTGGAAACGCTTCATTTCCCCGATTGTTGCAGCTACCGTCGTAACCTCGATCGGCTTCTCGCTCTTCACCGTGGGCGCGCGTTCCTTCGGCGGCGGCTATGCTGAGGACTTCGGCTCTATATCAAATCTCCTGATCGCGAGCGCTACGCTGATCGTCTGCATTCTCTGGACAATCTTCGCAAAGGGCTACCTCAAGCAGCTCTCCGTCCTCGCGGGACTGATCGCGGGCTACATCCTCTCCATCTTCGCCGGCAAGGTCGATCTGAGCACAATCTTCTCCGGAGGCCTTATCGCTCTCCCGCATCTCCTGCTCTTTAAGCCGGAGTTCCATCTCGGCGCGATTCTCTCTATCTGCATCATTTTCCTGGTTTCCGCAGCAGAGACGATCGGCGATACCTCCGCCATGGTAGCGGGCGGACTGAAGCGGGAAATCACGGAAAAGGAAATTTCCGGCTCCCTCGCCTGTGATGGCTATGCGTCCAGCATTTCTTCCCTCTTCGGCTGTCCGCCGATCACCTCCTTCTCACAGAATGTCGGGCTGATCGCGATGACCAAGGTCGTAAACCGTTATACCATCGCCACCGGCGCGGCAGCCATGCTTCTCGCAGGTCTGCTTCCTCCTGTCGGTAATTTCTTTGCTTCCCTGCCGCAGTGCGTGCTCGGCGGCTGCACGATCATGATGTTCGGGACGATCGTCGTCTCCGGAATGCAGATGATCGCGGCCTGCGGCTTCACCCAGCGGAATATGACGATCGCAGCCCTTTCTCTCGCGGTCGGCATCGGCTTCACCACTGCCTCTGAGATCGAGATCTGGAAATCCTTCCCGGAGATGGTACAGATGGTTTTCGGCGCGAATGTCGTCGCCGTCGTCTTCGTGGTCGCCTTCGTGCTGAATCTGGTTCTGCCGAAGGATATGGAGCTGAAGCAGGAGGTATAAGGTTCTCCATGCAGAGAACACGTACAGCACGATACGACAGCAGTAAAATTGCTTCTTCTCTTTTCGTATTTCAGGTATTATAAAAGGCTTTCATAGAGCATAATAGGGACAAGGCGGTATTGCAAGGGAATATTACAAGGGGGCAGTCGGGAAGGATATCCTGACGATTCCTCTCAGCATATCCGAAAGAGGAAAAGATATCAAAGCATACGTCATCTGCTATTAGGAGGATTAAAGCTTCTGAAGCTGTGAAAAGAGGGGCTGTCGCACTAAATGGTGCGACAGCCCCTCTTTTCTGCCTCTGTATGGATTACTTCTTGATTCTCGTACCGGTTTCGCCGCGCAGTGCCTCTCTCGCCTTCTCAAGCAGGGTAATGATCGCAGTGCGATTCTCACCGGAGCGCGCGAAGTTGACCGCCGCCTGCACCTTCGGGAGCATGGAGCCCGGCGCGAACTCGCCGTCCGCAGCATACTGCTCCGCCTCCGCCACGGAAATGTCGGAAAGCCACTTCTGCTCCGGCTTGCCGTAGCGGATCGCGACCTTCTCTACCGCCGTCAGGATCACCAGCATATCCGCTTCCATCGTCTCCGCAAGCAGTGCCGCTGCAAAATCCTTGTCAATCACTGCCGGAACACCGGCGAGGTGCTTGCCCTCCGCTACAACCGGGATTCCGCCGCCGCCGCAGCAGATCACCAGCTGTCCGCTGTCTGCCATCGCACGGATTGCGGGGAGCTCGATGATTTCCTTCGGCTTCGGGGAAGCGACCACTCTGCGGTAGCCCCTGCCTGCGTCCTCTTTCACGATCCAGCCTCTCTCTCCCGCCTCTTTCAGTGCGAGATCCTTGTTCATGAATCTGCCGATCGGCTTGGATGGCGTCCGGAATGCCGGATCATCCGCGTCTACACGCACCTGCGTCACCATCGTTGCGATCGGCGGTACTGCGAGCTCCCGGTTCAGGAACTCCTCGCGCAGTGCATTCTGAATGTCATAGCCGATATATGCCTGACTCATTGCCACACAGACGGAGAGCGGCGCCGGATTGGAACCGTCCTGCTGTGCATATTCGGTCATGGCATTGTTGATAACACCAACCTGCGGACCGTTACCGTGTACGACGACGACCTCGTTTCCATCCTCTACCAGATCAACGATTGCCTTTGCAGTTGTCTTCACTGCGATCATCTGCTCCGGCAGGGTGTTTCCGAGGGCATTGCCGCCGAGCGCAATGACGATTTTCTTCTTTTCCATATGTTTTTTACTCCTGAATGAAGATGAGGCATCTCGAACGAAGTCCTGTCCAGATGCCTCAAAAACCAATGATAGAAAAGCAGGAGCAGCCTGTCGGCAGATCCCCCGCCTCTCCTGTGATTATGCCTCGAAAATACGCTGCTGTCCTCTCTTCTCGAGCTCCTCCAGCACCTTCGCCGGATCCTTGAACTTCTCGAGCAGGATCATTGCGGCGATAACATACGGCTTATAGGAAGCCTCCTTGTAGAGCGGGTCTCTGTAACGATCAAATACGGAGCCGTCGACTTCTCCCTCCTCGCAGGAAACACCGGAGATGTCCGCGGGCAGGCAGTGGAGATACAGTGCCTTGCCGTCCTTCGTGAGCTTCATCATCTCCTCGGTGCATGCCCAATCCTTATGCTCCGCGTTCTGTGCGAGCAGCTCCTTCTCCAGCGCCTTGATGCCGTCCTGATCGCCCTCTGCATAGAGATTGGTTCTCTTCTCCATCGCGGCGAACGGTGCCCATGACTTCGGGTATACGACATCGGCATCCTTGAAGGCATCCTTCATATCATTGGTGATACGGAAGGACCCGCCGGACTCTGCCGCATTCTTCTTCGCTACCTCTACGACATCCTCCATGACATCATAGCCCTCCGGGTGCGCGAGAACGACCTCCATGCCCAGTCGCGTGAACAGTCCGATTACACCCTGCGGTACGGAGAGCGGCTTGCCGTAGGACGGAGAATATGCCCAGCTCATCGCGAGCTTCTTGCCCTTCAGATTCTCTATGCCGCCCAGCTCGTGGATGACATGCAGCGCATCCGCCATACACTGTGTCGGATGATCGATATCGCACTGGAGGTTGACGAGGGTCGGTCTCTGCTCGAGCACGCCGTCGTCATGTCCCTGCTGCACCGCGTCCGCTACATCATGCATATACTTATTGCCCTTGCCGATATACATATCATCGCGGATGCCAATGATGTCCGCCATGAAGGAGATCATGTTCGCAGTCTCCCGCACCGTCTCACCATGTGCAATCTGCGACTTGCCCTCGTCCAGATCCTGTACCTCCAGTCCGAGCAGGTTGCAGGCAGAAGCGAAGGAGAAACGGGTTCTGGTGGAATTGTCACGGAAGAGGGAGATGCCCAGTCCGGAATCGAACACCTTGGTGGAAATGTTTCTCTCGCGGAGATTTCTGAGTGCATCCGCTACATTCCAGACCGCCTTCAGCTCATCCTCGCTCTTCTCCCATGTCAGGAAAAAATCCTTCTGGAACATATCAAAATCCAGACCCTTCAGCTCCTCGATATACTCTTTCAGCTGCTTCTTATCCATTTTCTGATCTCCTTTAAAATAAATAAATATGTTTTCTGCGGGAGGCGCAAGCGCCTCCCTGCCTGCTGATGCGGGAAATGCGTTTACTTCTCGTAGTAGCTCGGAAGCGCGGCATAGAAGGCGGCGCAGGTCACCAGATCCTGCTTCCAAGTGATCTCATTCGGCGCATGAGCCTGTGCCTCTGCGCCGGGACCGAAACCGAGAACCGGGATGCCGTTTCTGCCCATGATAGAAACGCCATTGGTCGAGAAGGTCCACTTGTCGAGGAGCGGACGCACCTCTCTCTCCGCACGGACTGCCTCTGCGCCGATCCGCTTTTCTCCGAAGAGATCATGATAGGCTGCCACAGCCGCAGTGCAGACCGGATGATCCTCCGGGATGACCCAGGTCGGGAAGTAGCACTCGATCGGATATACCAAACCCGTGTAGGACGGACGGTCATAGTTGTACATGGAAACCTTGACATCCTCCCCGTACTTCTTCACTGCCGGAAGCTGCCGGATCTCCTCGAGGCAGGACTCCCAAGTCTCGCCGACCGTCATTCTCCTGTCGAGAGAAACCGCGCAGGAATCCGCTACCGCACAGCGGGACGGAGAGGTATAGAAAATCTGAGAAGCGGTCACGGTGCCGCGTCCGAGGAAGCGTGCCTCCTTCCACTCCGGATTGAACTTCGGGTTCAGCATCTTCACGAGACCCTTAATCTCTGTGGACTCCGCGTCGCCGTTGTTGTTGAGCGCTCTGATATCCTGCAGGATATCCGCCATCTTGTAAATCGCGTTGTCGCCTCTCTCCGGTGCGGAGCCGTGGCAGGAAACGCCCTTGACATCAATGCGAATCTCCATGCGTCCGCGCTGTCCGCGGTAGAGTCCGCCGTCGGTCGGCTCGGAGGAAATCACGAACTCCGGACGGATCTTGTCCTCCTTGCAGATATACTCCCAGCACAGACCGTCGCAGTCCTCCTCCTGTACCGTTCCGACCACCATGATGCGGTACTTCTTGTCCAGCAGTCCGAGCTCCTTCATGATCTTCGCCGCATAGACTGCGGAAACGGTGCCGCCGAGCTGATCCGATACGCCTCTGCCGCCGATTTCCGTCTCGTTCTCATAGCCCTCGTAGGGATCGAAGCTCCAGTTGTCACGATTGCCGATGCCCACAGTATCGATATGCCCGTCGAAAGCAATGAGGGTCTCGCCGCTTCCGATGAAGCCCATTACATTGCCCTGCGGATCGACCTTGACCTCGTCGAAGCCAACCTTCTCCATCTCCCTGCGGATGGTCTCGACGTGCGCCGCCTCCTCGGCGGACTCACCCGGATTCCGTACGATGGCACGCAGGAATGCGGTCATGTCGGCGCGGTAGCTCTCTGCCTTTTCCTTAATTGCATGTAACTCAGCCTGTGTCAGCTTTCCCATGTTTCTTCTCCTTTTATGAAATACCGGTTCCCCGGCACAACGTTCTCATGATTTAGGCGGCACGCCCGGAAACGCCGGGCGCGCCAAGAGGATAATCTATCGATAAATCGGATTCAGCGTTCTTTCGCCTCCCAGATGATGTTCTTCCATCTGTCCGGGTCAGTATCCCCCTCTGTCGAGAAGAAGAGGATGCGGGAGTCCTTCTTGATTTCCAGTGCTTCCCTGAGCTCCGCGTATTCCGGGAACTGCATCAGCGTCGCGAAGGCACCGAAGGCTGCCGCACCGGACTCACCGGAGAGCACCTGCGGATCCCCCTTCAGCGGGGCGTTCAGGATGCGCATACCGCGCGCCGCAGCGTTGTCCTCTGCGGAAATGAAGCAGCGTACATGGTTCTTCAGGATATCCCAGGAGGTGATATTCGGCTCACCGCAGGCAAGTCCAGCCATAATGGTGTCCATGTCTCCGTCCACGATGCGGATCTCGCCGTCTGCCGCGACCGCGCCCTTATACAGGCAGGCGGCCGCGGATGCCTCCACTACTGTCATGATCGGCGGGTTCTCCCTGTAGCGGTTCGCGAAGTAGCCGACCACCGCTCCGGCAAGAGAGCCAACCCCCGCCTGTACGAAGACATGGGTCGGACGCTCTCCGAACTGCTCCGCAGCCTCGTCCGCCATCGTGCCGTAGCCCTCCATGATCCACGCAGGAATCTCCTCATAGCCCTCCCACGCGGTATCCTGCACGACGACGCCATGCTCGGTCTCGGACGCGAGCTTCGCAGCCTGCCGTACGCACTCGTCATAGTTCACATCGGAGATCCACGCCTTCGCGTTCTCCTTCTGGATGTTCCGGAGACGGGTCTCTGTGGAGCCCTTCGGCATGATGATCACTGCGTTCTGGTGCAGCTTGTTGGCTGCCCATGCCACGCCCCTGCCGTGGTTCCCGTCCGTTGCCGAGAAGAAGGTCGCCGTTCCGAACTCCTCCTTCAGCTTCTCTGAGGTCAGTACGCTGTAGGGCAGCTCGGAAACGTCCTTTCCTGTCTCCGAGGCGATATAGCGGGCAATCGCATAGGAGCCCCCCAGTACCTTGAAGGCGTTCAGTCCGAATCGATAGGACTCATCCTTCACGCAAAGCTTCGCGACGCCAAGGTACTCTGCAAGATGCGGAAGATCGGCAAGCGGCGTCTCGCTGTACTGCGGGAAGCTCTCATGGAAGGCTCTCGCCTTCTTCACCTCTTTCATAGACATCAGCGGCAGATTCCGATCCTCTGTCTTCGGCATCCGGTTTAAAACCCATTTTACATCCTGATTCATTGCACCCTCCTTTTTTATTTATGAAAGCGCTGATCCATTCATGACTCGCGCACGTGTATTCCCCTCGCACGCAGCTTTCCCGGATCAACCGGCGCCCCCTTATCTCTTACCTGCCTGATCGATGTAGCTGTAAAGCGTAAACTTGCTGATATCGTAAAAATTCGAAACCTTGTCGCCCGACTTCGTAATCAGAAAGGCTCCCGCATTCTTCAGGAACCGGATCGCGCGGATCTTCTCTTCCTTATTCATCAGTGCCGGCGGCTTCCCGATCAGCTTCACGCTCTGATTGATGAGACTGTCGAGCAGCTCGTTGACATTAAGCGGGATCTCCCCGTCCCGATCGCTCTCACCCTCATCCTCCACCGTTGTCAGTACGTCGATCGCGCCTGCAGCATTGACGAAGGAGGTGATATCATAGTTGATCCCCATGATGTAACGGTACCTGCCGTCCTCATCTTTCAGGAAAATCGTCGAGGACTTCAGGATCTTGCCATCCGACGTATGCGTCCGGTAACCGAGGTGATCCGTGATGCTTTCCCCCCTCTCCAGCGCCTCCAGCGTCTCCAGCACCACCTTCGAGGCGCCGTCACCGGCTTTCCGTCCCGTCACATGACCGTTTATGATAAATACAATCGTGTGCTCCAGATCCTTAATCGCGAGATCGTGGATGCAGACCTCACAGTCTCTGCCGAACTGTCTGGATATTCCGTGGGCGATCGTCACCAGCCGTTCCATGCCGACCTCACGCTCACTCTCATATCCATAATTCATATATTCGGGTTCACTCATCTTTGTCCCTCCTTGCATCATCCACCCTTCGGTATCGGAGTTTTTGTGCTCTCTCCCGCCCCTCTCCGGAAGCAGGCTAGTTTTGCTGCTGAACCTAAATTTTTTTTAGCACAACACCACTATACCATGAATCTCTGAAATTGCAAGTGGTTTTATGAAAAAAAATAGGTTTTTCAAAAAAATTTTTAGGTTTTCTCATTGCATTTTTATAGACATAATGGTAGACTTTTAATGTCAAACATTTGTGTTTTTAGAACTTATACACAAGCTGCATAAGAAAGGAAGCGTCTATGCTATTAATCGGGAACGGAAGAATGATTACCAGAGATCCCTCGCAGCCCTTCTTCGAGAACGGAGCGGTTGTGCTGGACGGAACCCGCATTCTTGCGGTCGGAAGCTATGAAAAGCTCAAAAATATTTATAAGGATGCGGAATGCATCGACGCGCACGGCGGGGTCATCATGCCGGCGTTCATCAATGCCCATGAGCACATCTACTCTGCCATGGCGAGAGGGCTCTCCATCAAGGGCTATCATCCGAAGGGCTTCCTCGACATCCTCGACGGACAGTGGTGGACGATCGACCGCAGCCTCGACAATGAGAACACGAAGCTCTCCGCGCTCGCTACCTATATAGAGTGCATCAAGAACGGCGTGACCACGATCTTCGACCACCACGCGAGCTTTGGGGAGATCCCGGGCTCCCTCTTCGCGATCGAGGAGGCCGCCAGAGAAACCGGTATCCGGAGTTGCCTCTGCTACGAGATCTCCGACCGCGACGGAAAGGAGAAGGCGCTGCAGTCCATTCAGGAAAATGTGGACTTCGCGAAGCACGCGCTCGCAGACGAATCCGACATGATCGCCGGGATGATCGGGATGCATGCCAGCTTCACGATCTCGGACGAGACGATGGAACGGGTACGCGCCGCGAAGCCGGATGGCATCGGCTATCACATTCACGTCGCAGAGGGCATCCTCGATCTGCAGGAGTGCCTCCGGAAGCACCATAAGCGCATTGTGGATCGTCTCTACGACTGGGACATCCTCGGCGAGAAGACACTGCTCGCGCACTGCATCTACATCAATCCGCATGAAATGGATCTGATCCGCGACACCGATACCATGGTGGTGCACAATCCGGAGTCCAATATGGGCAATGCCTGCGGCTGTCCTCCTACCATGGAGCTCGTACACCGCGGCATCGTGACCGGTCTCGGCACGGACGGCTACACCCACGATATGCTGGAGTCCTGGAAAGTGGCGAACATTCTGCACAAGCATCACCTCTGTGATCCGAATGCCGCATGGGCGGAGGTTCCGGAGATGCTCTTCCGGCATAATGCGACGATCGCGAACCGCTACTTCCGGAAGAAGCTCGGCGTGCTGGAGAAGAATGCCGCCGCTGATGTCATCATCACGGACTACATCCCGCCGACGCCGATGGACAGCTCCAATTTAAACGGGCATATGCTCTTCGGCATGAGCGGGCGCTCCGTCATTACCACGATCGCAAACGGCAGGGTGCTGATGAAGGATCGGCAGCTCACAGAGCTCGACGAGGAGGCAGTTCTGGCGCATATCAGGGAGGGCGCCGCGCGGCTTGCCCATCGCATCAACGACGGAAGATAAAACACATCCACTGAGTCATTTAAATAAGGAGAAGCTGCTATGAGTGATATTATGACCCCTATCCCGTTTGGGAAACTGATGAACCGCATCCTGCTGGAGCATAAGAGCGGCTCCGTCTTCGGAATGCAGAAGTGCTACCGCGCGAGCGGCGAGCCTTACACCCTCTTCGGCAGAAAGCTGGAGACAAAAATCGGTCCCGCCGCAGGTCCGAACACCCAGCTCGCGCAGAATATTGTCGCCTCCTACTACGGCGGCTCCCGCTTCTTCGAGCTGAAGACCGTACAGAAGATGGACGGACGCGAGCTCGCCACCTGCGTGGCGAAGCCCTGCATCTCCGCAGAGGACGAATGCTATAACTGCGAATGGTCCACGGAGCTGGAGGTTCCGCAGGCCTTCGAGGAATATGTCAAGGCATGGTTTGCCATCAAGGCGATCGCCCGCGAATGGGCACTCGGCGATCCGGACGCCTTCCAGTTCAATATCTCTGTGGGCTATGACCTCGAGGGCATCAAGGGCGAAAAGGTCAATACCTTCCTCGATTCCATGATGCACGCCGGGAACACCGGAATCTTCCGAGAGTGCAGAAGCTGGCTGCTCAGCAATCTCGACCGCTTTGAGAGGCTGACTGCAGCAGATGTCGAGGCAATTCAGGAGAACATCGTCAATTCCGTGACGGTTTCCACCCTGCACGGCTGTCCGCCCTCCGAGATTGAGGCGATCGCCTCCTACCTCCTCACCGAGAAGGGTCTGCATACCTTCGTAAAGTGCAACCCGACTCTCCTCGGCTACGAGACGGCGAGAAAGCTCCTCAACAGCATGGGCTATGACTACATCCAGTTTACCGACAATCATTTCCTCGGTGATTTGCAGTACACGGATGCAATCCCGATGCTCACGCGCCTCCTCGCGCTTGCAGAGTCAAAGGGTCTCTCCTTTGGTGTCAAGATCACCAATACCTTCCCGGTAGACGTGAAGAACCACGAGCTTCCGTCCGAAGAGATGTATATGTCCGGAAAGTCCCTCTTCCCGTTGTCCATCACCGTGGCGAAGCGGCTCTCGCAGGACTTCGACGGCAGGCTCCGCATCTCCTACTCCGGCGGCTGCGACTACTTCAATATCAAGGATGTGATCGACGCCGGGATCTGGCCTGTCACGATGGCGACCACGCTTCTGAAGACCGGCGGTTATCTCCGCCTCCTCCAGCTCGCGGAGCTCCTCCATGAGGAGAAGCCGGGTGCATGGGACGGCGTAAAGCTGGAGCTGGTCAATCAGATCTGCGAGAAGATGATTACCGACCCGCACTATGTGAAGCCGATCAAGCCGATCCCCTCCCGGAAGTCCGAGAGAAAGGTGCCGCTCGTGGACTGCTACACCATGCCCTGCCGCGACCGCTGTCCGATCCATCAGGATATCACGAGCTATGGGCGTCTGTGCAATGAAGGCAAATACGAGGAGGCACTGCAGGTCATCCTCGACAAGAACCCTCTGCCGTTTATGACCGGAAACATCTGTACACATGTCTGCCAGACGAGCTGTACCCGGAATCACTATGAGACACCGGTGCAGATCCGGGAAAATAAGCTGATCTCCGCAAGAAACGGCTTCGACGCAGTGCTTGCCTCCCTCACGCCGGCAGCGCCAATCGGCAGGAAGGTCGGTATCATCGGTGCCGGTCCCGCCGGCATCTCCGCAGCATTTTTCCTTGCCCGTGCAGGTGTCGAGGTACACGTCTATGACGAGGCGAAACGCGCCGGCGGCGTAGTTGCAAATGTAATTCCATCCTTCCGTCTCCCTGCAGAGGAGATTCAGAAGGATGTTGCGCTTGCAGAGAAGCTCGGTGCCGTCTTCCACCTCGGCGTCCGCATCGACGATGTCAGCACCTTCAGGACAGAACATGGCTTCGATGCGGTGCTCCTCGCGATCGGCGCACACAAGAGCGGCGCGCTCCGGCTCGCGGAGGGAAGCGCCGTCAATGCACTGGACTTCCTGCATGAATTCAAGGAAAAGGACGGCAGGCTCTCCGTCGGGAAGAATGTCGTCATCGTCGGCGCGGGAAATACCGCGATGGATACCGCGCGCGCCGCGAAGCGGACAGAGGGTGTCGAAAATGTCTACCTCGTATACCGCAGAACCAAGCGCTATATGCCGGCAGATCAGGAGGAGCTGGAGGAGGCGATCGCGGACGGCGTGGACTTCCGCGAGCTGCTCGCACCGTTCACGCTTCGGGACGGAAAGCTGCTCTGCCACCGGATGGTTCTCTCGGAAATGGATCAGAGCGGCAGACGCTCTGTAAAGGAGACCGAGGAGCTGGTCGAGATCCCCTGCGATACCGTCATTGCCTCCATCGGCGAAAGGGTGGACGGCAGCTTCTATGAGAAGAACGGCATCCGCAGTGATGAGAAGGGACTTCCGATTCTGAACGAGCGGAACGAGACCTCTCTGCCGGGCGTCTATGCCGCGGGAGACGGTGCCTTCGGAGCTTCCGTCATCGTAAGGGCGATCGCAGACGCGAAGCTCGCCTGCGAGGCGATCCTGAACCGGGAAATCGGCATCGACCGCCCCTCTCTCGTCACCGATGAGAAGATCTTCTCCAAGAAGGGAAATCTCGCCGATGCACCGGCAAAGGGAACAGCAGACAGCCGCTGTCTCGCCTGCGACCACATCTGTGAGAACTGTGCGGATGTCTGCCCGAACCGCGCGAACTTCGCCATCAAGGTTCCGGGAAGAGAGATGCGTCAGATCCTCCACATCGACTATATGTGCAATGAGTGCGGAAACTGCGAGAGCTTCTGTCCGTATGACTCCGCGCCGTACAAGGAAAAGTTCACGCTCTTCACCAATGAGGCGGATATGGACGAATCTGAAAACGACGGCTTCGCCTTCCTTCAGGACAAGGAAACTGTCGTGCGTCTCGGCGGGCAGAAAATGCATTATACCATAGGAGACAAGAGCTCGAAGCTCTTCTACCGCATCGCGGAGCTCGTAGACACGGTATACAATAATTATAACTATCTGATCCTCTAAGGAGGATTCCACGCCTCGGGACACTGTCCCGGGGCATTTATTCTCGGGAAACGCCGCCCTGCACTCCTGCCAGTGCCATATGCGCATTGGCATATCCCGGTCCGGCGTTCCTGTCCTCGGAAAGGAGTACATATGATTCTGATTCAAAACGGTATGATCGTGACGCCGAAGGGGAGCTTCCCCGCCGACCTCCTGCTGGACGGAGAAAAGATCCGGAAAATCTTCCGGAAGGAAGAGGCGGATGCAGAACAGCAGTTTCTCTCCTCTCTCCCGGAGGAAGCGGAGAGAGTGGACGCAAGCGGAAGGCTGATCTTCCCGGGCTTCATTGACGCCCACACACACTTCGACCTGCACGTCGCCGGTACGGTCACCTGTGACGACTTCGCCTCCGGCACGAGGGCAGCGGTCAGCGGCGGCACAACCACCATCATCGACTTCGGCACGCAATACAAGGGGGAAACGCTCGAGGAGGGCTTCCAAAACTGGCTCCGAAAGGCGGAGGCGGGTACCTCCTGCGACTACGGCATCCATATGTCCATCACCGACTGGAACGAGCAGACGAGGACAGACTGCCAGAGAATGATGGATGAGGGGCTCAGTACCTTCAAGCTCTACATGACCTATGACACGAGGGTCGACGACATGGAGCTCTATGAGATCCTGAAACGGCTCAAGGAGGTTGGCGGCATCACCGGCGTACACTGTGAGAACACCGGGCTGATCGCCGCATTGCAGAAGGAATATGCCTCGGACGAGAAGACCCGCTCTGCTGTCTCCTCCCATTACCGGACCCGCCCCGCTGCCGCGGAGGCGGAGGCAATCGGCAGGCTCCTCCATATCGCGGAGGTCGTGGATACGCCGGTCATCGATGTCCATCTGACCTGCGCGGAGGGGCTCGAGGAGATCCGCGCTGCACGGAAGCGCGGACAGACTGTCTTTGCCGAGACCTGCCCGCAGTATCTCACCCAGACAGCAGCGCTCTACGAGCTCCCGGGCTTCGAGGGCGCGAAGTATGTGATCTCCCCGCCGCTCCGTACCGAGAAGGATCAGGAAGCGCTCTGGAAAGCACTCGCTTCAGGCGAGATCCAGACCGTTTCCACCGACCACTGTGCCTTCACCACGGAGCAGAAGAGGCTCGGTGCGGGCGACTTCCGCCGCCTCCCGGGCGGAATGCCGGGCGTCGAGACCCGCGGCGAGGTCATGTTCTCCGAGGGCGTCTCGAAGGGCAGACTCACGAAGGAACGGCTCTGCGCCGTCCTCTCCGAGAATCCCGCGAAGCTCTACGGACTCTATCCGGAGAAGGGTGTGATCCAAGAGGGCAGCGATGCCGATCTCGTCATCCTGAATCCGGAGCGGAAAAAGAGGATCTCCGTCGAGACACAGGTCTCCCGCTGTGACTACGCACCGCTCGAGGGCATGGAGCTCACCGGCATGATCGAGCAGGTTTACCTCCGCGGCACGCTGACCGCGCGGGAGGGAAAGGTGCTGGTTGAGAACCGGGGACGGTACCTCCCGAGAAAGAAGTTCCAGCCGGTGGTATAACACTTCGGCACCATATATGTCCAACCGGCGTGAGTGCTGCAGCTTCTTTTATAGAAGCTGCAGCACGGATTGACAGTCAGTGCGCTGTTGCTGAAAATTCCCGGCATAACATTCTCCGCATATCTCGAGATTATGAGTATAATAAAAATCAAACACATGACATCATTTTATGTATTTGATTTTTACAAAGCAGGTATGCTGATGGATATTCAGAATCAAGTCAAGCGATATTTTTAACGAAGTAACGCTGACTGTTTATGACCGTGAGCAAACGATTTACGACTGCTTCAAATATCGTACAAGGCTCAATACAGAGACTTTTAGCAAGGCGCTACGTTTTTCGATATTTGATCATTTTTTTAGGAGACCGCCAAACAGCAGTCTCCTTTTTTGGTATAGCTTATTCAAACTCTGTTTCTAACTCCCTTATTATGATTCGTGCGAAGACTTCATCCCTTTTTTTACAAATAAAGAATAGGTCACCATTGGCAGTCGTACTTCGATTTCACCAAAAACAGTCTTATCTATTGGATGGATCTGCCGAAACCATCTTGTTTTTAGCTTACTGGATATGCCATTTTGTTGAAGTTGTGTGCGATACCTGTAAATTTGTGAAGAAGAATTTGAAGAGCAAAGTTTGATATATTCAAAAAACATAGTTGTCTCATTTCTTATTGCGTTGCAGTTACAAAAACTGTGAATTTATCAGTCTCATTTGGTTTTCTTGGGTTTATTTTCGGGTAGTTCCGCATACATACCTCCCAGTAATTCTGCAATCAAATCTGAATCTTCAAATTTGTCGAATACGTGCATCAGTGTCTTTGAACCTTCGTAAGGATAACGCAGTTCTGAGTCTGCAAGAAGTCTGTCCGATGTCGGCGTTCTCTTTAAAAACAGTTCCTTATCTCCAATATCACCTATCAGTTTACCTTTAAGGTACACCAGGTATCCGCCCATCATTGATTTTATGACAATATCACCGGCAGCAGAAAAACACTCACGTACATATTCATTAAATTCATTCACTATGATTACCTCCCACAACTTCTAATTTGTCTACACTGCTTTAATCTTCTCATTTATCAATTCAATAAATGCTATCACAGTCGCTCCTATCATCGGAAGCCCATAAGGACTCCGTAAGCATCACTGCTTCTTTCGACCGGCGTATCGATTGGAAGCGCAGCAAGAAGGAGACCGGAAAGATCGCTCTATTCCAGATAGGGCAGCAGCACGCTGTACGCCCGCAGCAACTCCGGATAGGATATCCGGCAGTTCGCCGGACTCGTGGAGGGCAGCGCATGAATTTCCATGCCGGTCTCTGCCTGCTGGAAGCGCCGGTACAGCGCCGCTGCCTTCTGTCCGCTCGCAAATACCGCGCGGATCTCCGTCTTACAGAGAAGCGCCGAAAGCGGATTCGGGACAGCATTCCGGATCGAGCTGTCGGAGGCGCCGCAGATCTCGCAGCTCCGGAGCACATCCCAGAGCGCGATATGATGCCGGAGGAGAAGCGCTATCCGCGCCTCTCTCGTCTCCGGCAGCGTCTCCCCCAGAAGCGCCGAGAGCACCCGCCAGAAACGATTCTGCGGATGCCCGTAATAGAAGCCGTTTTCTCTGGACTTCGGCGAGGGAATGGTTCCGAGGATCAGGACCCGGGAATGCCGGTCAAAGACCGGCGCGAATTCATGGAGGACTCTCTCCCGCTCCATTATGCCCTCTCCTTCCTGTGCGTATCCAGATCGGCGATATAGATCTTGCCCGCATAGGGCTCCATATAGCAGCGGAAGCTGCCGACGTTCGTATGCCGGTAGGTCGTCCCCACATTATAGCCGTTCTCGTCCGTTTTCAGGATACGGCAGAGCCGGACGGTATCCGTGACACCCGTCCTCCACGCCGGAATCTCCAGCGGGAACTCCGATGCACCGGAATTGATCGCGATGATCGCCACGCGAGAGCCGTAGCCGCGCGCATATACCACATAATTTTTCCCGGCAATCAGGGGCATCAGCTCTCCCAGCGCAAGCTGCGGATAGCTCCGGCGCGCCCTGCCGAGATACTTGTGATATTCCAGAAGCTCCAGATCCTCCTTGCCCCACGGGAAGGTGCGTCTCGAATCCGGCTCCGTCCAGCCGCACATCCCCACCTCGTCTCCATAGAAGATCGTCGGTGCACCCGGCCAGGTCATCTGCATCATCGCACCGAGCCGATAAATCGCCGGGTTGATATCCTGCGTCGCGGGCAATGCGTCCGGCTGCCCGATCCGCCCGATCCGCTTGTTGGTTCTGGTCATAAAACGGGAATGATCGTGGTTGGAGAGCTGGTTCATCGAGGAGAGGATCGCCTGCTCCGGCAGCCGCGCCATCGTATAGCGCATCGTCCGGAAGAAATTCTCTCCATCCCCGAGCAGCGCCGGATTGCTGCTGTCCGAATGCTTCTCCATTCCGGTGAGGAAATAGGTCACCGGCTCCATGAAGGCATCATAGTTCATCACCGTGTCCCACTCATCTCCCCGAAGCCACGACGAGGGATTCCCATAGTGCTCCGCGAGGATCACCGCCTCCGGGTTTGCCCCCTTAACTGCTGTGCGGAAGCGCTTCCAGAAGGCATGATTGTATGCCTCGGAATGCCCGAGATCCGCCGCCACATCCAGCCTCCAGCCATCGCAGCAGAAGGGAGCACTGACCCACTTTCTGGCGATCCGGAGGATATCCTCCTCCAGTGCCTTCGAGCCCTCGTAGTTCAGCTTCGGGAGCGTATCATTGCCCCACCACTTCTCATAGCTGTCATTGTTCGGCCAGGCAGACGCTTCTTCATTCTGAAAGGCGAAGTAGCTCCGGTACGGACTCTGCGCAGACTCATACGCGCCGAAGGCATAGACATTTCCCTCCTGCGAAAGCACCGTCGAATAGAAGCCGTCCTTATTCATCCACTTATTGAAGGAGCCGCAATGATTGAAGACGCCATCGATGATGACCCGGATCCCCCGCGCATGGCACGCCTCCACAAACTGAACGAAAAAGCGGTTGGACGCCTCCAGATTATCAAGGTTGCTGGTGCGGATACGATACTTCTCCGCATGGTGGTTGTCCTCATCCCCCTCCGGGAGCACCGCACCGCCATCATTCACGATCTTCGCGATATGCGGATCGATATAATCGTAGTCCTGCGTATCGTACTTGTGATTGGACGGGGAAACGAAGAGAGGATTGAAGTAAATGCCGCGAACCCCCAGACTGTAAATGTAATCCAGCTTCTCCAGCACGCCCTGCAGATCCCCGCCGTAGAAACGGTGTACGTCGAAGGGCTCCACCGGGGCCTCCCAGTCCGAAACCCTCGTCGCGGGACGCCCGAGGTAAATGTATTCTCGATCCTGCACACCATTCTCCGGGGCTCCGTTCCGGAAGCGGTCAATGTAGATCTGGTACATGATCGTCCCCTTCACCCACTGCGGGATGTGGAAGCCCGGGATCAGACGGAAGGCATAGGCAGGATCCCGCTCCTCGGAGACGCCGAGTCGATTGTAGAGAAGCACCTCCTCTCCCTTCCGGACATGAAAAACATAGCTCAGGGGCTCCGTCCCCAGCTGTACGGCAGTCTCGTAATAATCAAAATAATGGTCACTGCTGACCGCCCGCATCGGCAGAAATTCCTGTGTCTCGAGGAGCTCCAGCGTCACGGTATCGACATCCTCCCGCAGCGTCCGGAAACGGAGCGTGACACGGTCTCCGGCATCCGGCTCCGCCGGGCTTCGGTAAAAGTCCATGCCGGAGCTGTATAAGGAATCCCAGTTTATACTACCCATGAAAGAAATTTCTCCTTAGTCGAAGTTTACCACGCCAATATATGGCAGATTGCGGTAGCGCTGGTCATAATCCAGCCCATAGCCCACAACGAATCTGTCCGGTATCTCAAAGCAGGAGTACTTCACCGGAACCTCCTTCTCTCTGCGGGACGGCTTATTGAGCAGCGTGCAGATCTCGATCGATTTCGGCTGCCTCTCCAGAAGGATCCGCCGCAGATGGCTGAGCGTATGCCCGGTGTCCACGATATCCTCTACGATCAGGACATTCTTCCCCTCCAGCGGCTCATCAAGATCCTTCACGATCCGCACGATGCCGCTCGTGACGGTGCCTGCGCCATAGCTGGAGACCGACATGAAGTCCATCGTCACATTGTCATTCCTGATCCGCTTCGCGAGGTCGCACATAAACATCGCCGCCCCCTTCAGGATGCAGATCAGATGCAGAGACTGTCCCGCATAATCTCTCGAAATCTGTGCCGCAACCTGCTCTATCCTTTCGTTGATCTCCCCCTCTGAGATCAGTCTCTCAATACGCTCGCTCATAGCTTCCTCCTTCTCTTCATGCTGACTGTCTCCCGGTTTCGCCGGAGCAGCAGCTCCTTTTTCCGAATCTCCGCACTCATTTGGTACGGAAGATCGAGATGCGCGCCCCCCGCCTTGCCAAGCAGCGCGGAAAGCGCCTTGAAATGAACGGATTCCCAATCCTGAAGCGGCGTATCCAGCCTGCGAACCGCCTCCATCAGGATATACCGCTGCAGAAGCGGCTGCTGTGCCCGAAGCGCCGGAAGCGGCAGCCGAAGCTCCCTGCACACCTCCGCCGGAAGCTCCTCTCCCTCATGCAATACGGCATGGCGCTCCGTAAACGCAGCAGCCATCTCCCGAAGCAGCATATCTGCTTCTCCCATCAGCTCCGCTGCCTCTGCGATATGCTCCGCCGCCCTCGCATTGTCCTCCCGAAGCAGCGTGAGGAGAGAACGAATATGGTTTCTCGTATATTTTATATCCTCATTGCTGGAATCCACAATATAGGGCAGCCCCTTTTTCTGCAGCTCCGCGAGGATCTCCGCCCGGCTAATGCAGAGCAGCGGACGGATCAGCGCCTCCCGCTCTGCCTCCATTCCCCGAAGCCCGCGAAGCCCGCTCCCCCGGATCAGATGATGCAGTACCGTCTCCGCCTGATCGTCCCGATGGTGGGCGACCGCGATACGCCGCCGTCCCGTTCCGGGAAGCGCCGAAAGCTGCTCCCGGAGCGCGCGATAACGGAGAATCCGCGCCGCTTCCTCTATCCCGATCCGCTTCTCTCCGGCATAGCCCGGCGCGTCCACCTGCTCCCAGAGAAAGGGCACAGAAAAGCGTTCCGCCATTTCCCGTGAAAAGCGAAGATCCCGCACCGCCTCCTCCCCCCGGATCCCGTGCTGCACATGGCAGGCATGGAGAGAAAAGGAAAGGCGCTCCCGAAGCCCGGAGAGCATCGACAGGAGGCATACCGAATCCGCACCGCCGGATAGCCCCAGCAGTACGATATCTCCCGATCGGATCAGCTCTCTCTCCTCTATAAACTTTCGAACCCGCAGTGCAGCATCCAAGTCTCTCTCCTATCCGCACAGTCCCTTCGCAGAGAAAAAAGGGAAGGGCACCCGCCCTTCCCTCCATGCTCAGTTTTCAGGCTGCACTATGATTTCATCCGGCATCTTGAGCTTGAAGATCTCCCGTGCCTTCTCTATGATGTATTCCTTCGTCTTCACATAGACCTTCTGCTCCTGCAGCTTCTCGGAATTTCGCTCTTCCGCACGGATCTCTGTGTCCAGACTCTCCTCCATCGCCCGATACTCCCTGTTCTTCTGGCGAAGCGACGAGCCGCGAACGGAAACGGCGACCGCAAGGAACAAAACCACGACAATGATCCCTACGATCGCGGCGCGGTTCTCGAATCTCTGTTTTCTTCTTCTCCTTGGCTCGCTCATAGCATAGTCCGTCTGATTTTTACAGATTCCCACGGTAGTTTAGCACATCGATGGAAAAAGAACAACTACCGCTTCTCCTCAGAGGTACTCGAAGAGCTCCTTCGCTTCCTCCTTCTTCGTCGTCTCCTGAATATCCAGCACCCGTGCCTTCACGGAGCTCGTGCCGAATCTGATCTCCAGCACATCGCCGATCTTCACATTGCTGCCCGCCTTCGCTGTCACGCCGTTGATCGTCACCCTGCCGGCGTCGCAGGCATCATTGGCTACGGTTCTTCTCTTAATGAGCCGCGAAACCTTCAGATACTTGTCCAGTCTCATTCCTTCTCCTCCTTGGGTTAAGGTAGAAAAAAAAGGAGGTGCGACGCCTCCTTTCCCTCGTGTCCCCGACTCCGTCGATACTCAGTTCATACGATCCTTCAAAGCCTTGCCTGCCTTGAATCTCGGAGATCTGGAAGCTTCGATCATCATCGTCTCGCCGGTTCTCGGATTTCTGCCCTCGCGAGCCGCTCTCTCTGCCGTGTCAAAGGTACCGAAGCCGATCAGCTGCACCTTGTCGCCTGCCGCAAGCGCCGAAGCGATCTCATCAAATACAGCCTTTACCGCTGCGTCTGCATCCTTCTTGGAGAGCTCTGCGTCTCTGGCAACAGCCGCTACTAAGTCCTGTCTGTTCATCCTAATTTCCTCCATAGCGCCGCTCAAACGGCACTCTTTCCTGTTTCTGCCCGATCCGGACAGTTCTTTTCGGTATTATCCTGCATAAAAGCCGCAGTAACCCCATACACGTTATGCATTATATCTTTACCAGCCCTGTCTGTCAACTGATTCTATGCGGGAAAATCCCTGAAAACGTTGTCCCGCAGCCCCCGCTTCGAAAGGCATTCAGACACGCTCCAGCTTCTTCAAAACGGATTCAATATGCTCTATCGTCTTCTCGACGCTCCATGGCTCCCGCCGGTTTACACTCCGGAAGTGCAGGAGCGGATTCTGCCCGCCGCTGAAGCTGAGCTGTCCGCGGCACAGGGAAACCAGCTCCGGGATCCGCTCCGCCTGAATATCTGCGTCCGGCGAAAAGAAGATACGGTACTCGCCCCTGCCGACATTCAGCTCCCGTACACAGCAGCGGTGCGCGAGCGCCTTCAGCGCCGCGATCGTCAGGAGGTTCTGTACCTGCTTCGGCAGCTCCCCGAAGCGATCCAGCAGCTCGTCCTGCATATCCATGTAGTCCTCCTCATTCTGAATCGCCGAGATACGCTTATAAATATCGAGCTTCTGGCTCTCGTCTGCGATATAATTGTCCGGAATATAGGCATCAATGTCGCAGTCCACCTGCGTGGACGGACGCGCCGTCTCCGGCAGCTCTCCCTTCTCCGTCAGCACCGCCTGGTTCAGGAGCTTGCAGTAGAGGTCATAGCCGACTGCCTCCATGTGTCCGTGCTGTTCCGCGCCGAGCACATTTCCCGCGCCGCGGATCTCCAGATCCCGCATCGCAATGCGGATGCCGGAGCCGAGCTGCGTGAATTCCCGGATCGCCTTCAGCCGCTTCTCGGACTCCTCGCTGAGAAGCTTGCCGCGGCGATACATCAGGAAAGCGTAGGCAGTGCGGTTCGAGCGTCCGACACGTCCGCGGAGCTGATAGAGCTGGGAAAGTCCCATGCGGTCAGCGTCCCCGATAATCATGGTGTTGGCATTGGGAATATCCAGTCCTGTCTCAATAATTGTAGTCGAAACCAGCACATCGATCTCCCCATTGATGAAGCGGAGCATGATCTCCTCCAGCTCCGTCTCGTTCATCTGTCCATGCGCGCAGACCACCCGCGCCTCCGGCAGCAGGCTCTGAACATGCGCGGAAACCTCCGCGATATTGCCGACGCGGTTATGCACATAGTAAACCTGCCCGCCGCGGGAAAGCTCCCGCGATGCCGCCTCCCGAACCAGCTCGTCATTGTACTCCATCACATAGGTCTGGATCGGAACGCGGTCAATCGGAGGCTCCTCCAGTACCGACATATCCCGTATCCCGACGAGACTCATGTGCAGCGTCCGCGGGATCGGCGTCGCGGTCAGGGTCAGGACATCGACATTCCTTTTCAGATTCTTGATCTTCTCCTTATTCGCCACGCCGAAGCGCTGCTCCTCATCGATGATCAGCAGCCCCAGATCCCGAAATTCCACATCCCTGGAGAGCAGACGATGCGTCCCGATGACAACGTCGGCGCGTCCCGCGGCGATATCCGCGATCGAACGCCGGAGCTGCCGGGCAGTCCGGAAACGGCTGAGCTGCACGACGTTGACCGGAAATCCCTTCATACGCTCCACGAAGGTGTTGTAGATCTGCTGCGCAAGGATCGTAGTCGGGACGAGGTACGCCACCTGCTTGGAATCCTGCACCGCCTTGAATGCCGCCCGGAGCGCGACCTCGGTCTTGCCGTAGCCGACATCCCCGCAAACCAGTCGATCCATGATCTTATGGCTCTCCATATCCGCCTTGGTATCGTCGATCGCGAGGATCTGATCCGCCGTCTCCTCGTAGGGGAACATTTCCTCGAATTCCTTCTGCCAGACGGTATCCTGCCCGTATTTGTGCCCGACCGCCTGCTGGCGGGAGGCATAGAGCGCCACCAGCTCCTTCGCCATCTCTCGAACGGCATGCTGCACCCGGCTCCGGGTCTTCTGCCAGTCTGTCCCGTTCAGGCGGTTCAGCTTCGGCTTCCTCCCGTCGGCGCTGCCGTACTTCTGGATTCCCTCCAGCTTCGTGGCAGGAAGGTACAGGCTGCCGCCGTCTCCGTACTCCAGCCGGATATAGTCCTTCGTGATGCCGTCTGCCTCAATCCGCTCGATACCGCGGTAGATTCCGATTCCGTGGTTCTCCTGCACGACATAATCTCCGGGCGAAAGCTCCGAGAGCTTCGCGATCCTCTGCCCCTCGTACCTCTTCTGCTTCCGCTTCTTCCGAACCTCTCCGGCGTTTCCGAACATATCGCCCTCGGTGAGGAGCAGCAGTTTCTCTTCCGGAAAGAGAAAGCCGGTGCTCAGGTAGCCGTAGAGCACCTTAACCGCGCCGCGGTTCTCCTCCTGCTCCTTCTCCCCCTCGTCGGGGCAGTAGGCACGGAGCTGATAGTCCCGCAGATTCTGCGCGAGACGGGAGGCACGCGTCCGGGAGGCGGAGAGCAGCAGGATCTCGTATTTCTCCTGCTGGTAGCGGCGGAGATCCTTCACGAGAAGCTCGAAATTATTCCTGTAGCTCGGCACTGCCGCAGTTTCCAGCTCCAGCACCGTATGCGCCCCGGCGCCCCCTTCCGCGATCCCCATCTCCGCCGCGCTCTCCAGATTGTTCCCCAGAGAGGAGAGTGCGAGCGTCCGCCCGCCGTACAGCCTCCTCATAATTTCGTCCGCGTCGTAAATCAGCTCCGCAGGATCCGTCTCCCGAAGCGCAGTCCCCCTCGCCTCCTCCGGCACGCACTTCGCCTGCTCCGCGCGCGCAGTGAAGCTCTCCGTGAACTCCTGCTGCACGCTCCGCCCGCGCTCCCGCAGCCTCGCCGGTTCGTCCAGATAGATCCTGCTGTCCGCCGGGAAGTAATCCAGAAGACTCACATCCCGCCCGCCGTCCCGATCCTTCGCCGGATAGATCTCCGCACTGTCCAGCGTCTCGATCGAGCGCTGCGACAGTACGTCAAAGGAACGGAGATTGTCCACCTCCGTATCCCAGAATTCCACACGGATCGGATTCTCCGCAGAAAACGGGAAGATATCCACGATTCCGCCGCGGATCGAGAATTCGCCCATCGCGGAAAGCTCCGGAAGACGCTGATAGCCGAGCTCCGTGAGACGCTGTGCCAGCGCAGAAAGCTCCATGGTCTGTCCCGGCGCGATCCGGAGCACCGAATCCCGAAAGTGCTCCCGGCTCTCAACCTTATCCATCAGTGCGTCGACAGTGCAGACCACAATACCGCTCTCCGCCTCACTCAGCTGCCGCAGCACCTCCACCCTCTGCCGGGTGATGAGGGTTCCCTGCGTATCCGCCTGATAGAAAAGGAAGTCCTTCGCCGGGTAGAACCAGCAGTTCTCCTGCATCGCACGGAGATTCCGGTGAAATTCCTTCGCCTGCTGCTCTGTCGGACACACGAAAAGCTGCCAATGCACGCTGCCCTCCTCGACGAGGAGCGTCTTGGCAGAATCGCGCAGCCCGCTCACGAGAAGCGGCCCGGCATTTTCCTCGAGTCCCCGATGCAGCGCTTCATAGCCTGCGGTATAGGCAATCGGATTATACATCGTGCCTCCTCAGACGCTCTTCGCCGCATTGTGACGATTCATCGCATCCTCCACGCCCTGCGTCACGATGGCAAGACAGGCGTCCACCGCCTCCAGATACGCCTCATCCATCCGCTTCGTATCCGTCTCATCGAACTTCCCCAGCACGTAGGCTGCGAGATCCATCCGCTCCGGCTTCTCCCCGACGCCGATGCGGACACGCGGGAAATCCTCTGTCCCGAGACAGGCAATGACAGATTTCAGACCGTTATGCCCGCCCGCAGAGCCCCTCGGACGGATGCGGAGTCTGCCGGGTGCGAGCGAGATATCATCCGAGAGGACAATCACCTGCTCCGACGGGATCCTGTAGAAGCCGGCGAGCGGTGCAATGCACCTGCCGGACTCGTTCATATAGGTGAGCGGCTTCAAAAGAATGATCTGCTCCGTCCCGATCCGAAGCTTCGTATAAGCCCCGCTAAATTTGCTCTCATTTAGTCCAACGGCATACTTCTCACAGAATTTATCAATGACGGCGAAGCCCGCGTTGTGACGGGTCCCCCTGTATTTCAGCTCGGGATTTCCGAGCCCTGCAATCAACCACATTTCTTTTCTCCTCTTTTCTGATCGGAGCTAAGCATAGCACATCCTGTCCGGAATGCAAACAGCTGCGTTTATCTTCTGTTTGCCGATATCTCCTGCCCGACCCGGACTCGAAAAAGCCTAAAAAGGGGATACGGCGCACATAAGCCGCATCCCCTTTCTGTTCTTTCCGTTTCGACGAAGGGCAGCACATCCAAATGCTCTCACCGGAGCAGCCTCCGCCGTCCGCCGTACTTCTCAGTACAGCTTCTGCGCCATGCCGCTGCGCTCCTCCTCCCGGAACTTCTCCAGAATCGTATTCTGGATGATCTCCCGCGTAGCGCTCCGGATCGGGTGGGCAATATCCCGGTACTCCCCGTCCACCGTCTTGCGCGACGGCATCGCAATAAACAGGCCCTTCTCTCCCTCGATGACCTTAATATCATGAATCACGAACTCGCCGTCAAAGGTGATGGAAACGACCGCCTTCATCTTGCCGTCCTTATCTACCTTTCGAATCCGAACATCCGTTACCTGCATCACTGCCTCCTACATCGTATAGCGTTCATTCTTCTCAATCACGATCTTTACGTTATCCGGGGCGCCGATGTGCGTCGTATTCGCGCGGATCGTATCCCTGCTCTCCACGATACAGTTCTCTATCACGGAATTGTCCCCGATATACACATCGTTCAGAATGATGGAATTCTTAATGACGCAGTTGTTGCCGACGTAGACCTTTCTGCAGAGCACCGAGTTCTCGACCGCACCGTTGATGATACAGCCGCTGGCGATAATCGAATTCCTGACAACGCTGTCCGGATTGTACTTCGCAGGCGCATTGTCCGCGAGCTTCGTATAGATCCCCGGCTGCTCCCGGAAGAAGAAGTCTCGCACCTCCTGCCGGAGGAAGTCCATATTGGTGCGGTAGTATGCTTCCACCGAAGCGATATTCGCCCAATAGGTATTTATCTTATAGCCGTAAACGCGCTTCATATTCTTGTAGCGCACCAGAATATCCTTCACGAAATCATAGCGATCCTCGTCATGCGCCTTCTCCAGAAGCTCAATCAGGAGACGTCTCCTGACAATGTAGATCCCGCAGGAAATCACATTCGCCTGTGTCACCACCGGCTTCTCCTCGAACTCTACAATTCGGTTGTCCTCATTCATCCCGATACAGCCGAAACGGGAAACGTCGTCGTCCGGCGACATCTGCTTGCAGACCACCGTGACATCCGCCTTCTTCTCGATGTGGTACTCCAGCACCTTATTGTAATCGAGCTTGTAAACGCCGTCTCCCGCCGCTACGATCACATAGGGCTCATGGGAGGAACGGAGATAGACCAGATTCTGGTACAGCGCATCCGCCGTCCCCCGGAACCAGTCGCTGTGATCCGCGGTGATGGTCGGAGTATATACGAAGAGCCCTCCCTGCTTCCGTCCGAAATCCCACCACTTGGAGGAGGACAGATGCTGGTTCAGGGAGCGGGAATTGTACTGGGTCAGCACCGCCACCTTCTGCACATGGGAATTCGACATATTGGACAATGCGAAATCGATCGAGCGGAAGGAGCCCGCAATCGGCATCGCGGAAATCGCCCGCTTATTGGAAAGCTCCCTCATTCTCTTACTGTTGCCGCCTGCTAAAATGATGCCTATCGCTCTCATATGATGTCGTCCTCCTTAATGATCGCTCCGCCGCTCTGAAGTAATCCGTCAGGATAGTCCTTCTCCTCCGTTCTGCCGTACACCGCCGTATTTCTGCCGATGCGGACATGATCCGGGATCACGGTCCTCTCTCCTATCGTCGCAAGCTCCGAGCTATAGACCCTCTGATCGTAGACAGACGGCGCATACTCTCCGACGCCGATCTGACAGCCCTTTCCGATCACCGCATCCTCCGCGATGATCGCCATATTTACGGTGGTGCCCTCGCCGATCACCGCGTCCTCCATGATGATCGAATTTTCGACCACCGCGCCCTTCTCGATCCGGACGCCCACGCCGATCACGGAATTGTGCACCTCTCCGTGGATCTCGCAGCCCTCGGAGATGATCGAGCGCTCCACCACGGAATCCGCGGAAATGTACTGCGGTGCGGGGTTGTCCGTCTGGGTGTAGATCTTCCAGTATTCCTCGTAGAGGTTGAACTCCGGAATGATCGCCACGAGCTCCATATTGGACTGCCAGTAGGACTGCAGAGTCCCCACGTCCTTCCAGTAGCCGTTGAACTCGTAGGCATAAATCGGATTTTTCTTATTGAAAAGATACGGAATGATGTGCTTTCCGAAGTCGCACTCCGGCACATCCCGATTCCGGAGAAGCGCCTCGCGGAGCACCTTCCATGTGAAAATATAGATACCCATGGACGCCAGGTTGCTCTTCGGCTCCTTCGGCTTCTCCTGGAAATCGATGATGCGGTTATGCTCGTCGGTTACGGTGATGCCGAAGCGGCTCGCCTCCTCAATCGGAACCGGCATCGCGGCGATGGTGAGATCCGCGTTCATCGCCTTGTGGTATTCCAGCATCACCTCATAGTCCATCTTATAGATATGATCACCGGACAGAATCAGCACATATTCCGGAGCATAGCTGTCAATATATGCAATATTCTGGTAAATGGCATTCGCCGTGCCGGAATAGAAGCCGGTATCGCTCTGCGATTCATACGGCTGCAGTACGGTGACACCGCCCCGGTTCCGGTCGAGATCCCATGGAATCCCGATACCGATATGCGCATTCAGCCGAAGCGGCTGGTACTGCGTCAGCACGCCTACGGTATCCACCCCGGAATTGATGCAGTTGCTCAGGGGAAAGTCGATGATAGAATACTTTCCTCCGAAAGAAACCGCCGGTTTCGCGACGTTTTTCGTAAGTACGCCAAGACGGGAGCCCTGGCCGCCTGCCAGAAGCATAGCGATCATTTCCTTCTTAATCACATCATCACCTCTCTAGTCATTAGGATAAGCCAATGTTGATAGGCACATTATAGCACTCATCTTGCTTCTTGTGAATAAAAATCAGTTATTTTTTACTATTTTATCTGATGGCGCAAGTTATAATTTGTATATAATGCCGCAATGCTGCGCTGCACTCGGTCTGCCTGACAGGATCTGCTGCGGTACGCATTGAAAATCCGTGCATTTTCCTATATAATGTCTGAATACGCGCGCACGAAAAAGCTTCGGCGCTGCCAATCCCATAAGCTTACGCGGCAAAGCCCGCAGGAAGGACATATATGGACATTTTAAGCTTACGCGACATTTTCAGGGAAAGAGAGAGCTACCTCGGGCAGGAGCTCACGGTCTGCGGCTGGGTACGCTCCAACCGGGACTCGAAGTCCTTCGGCTTCCTGACCATCTCTGACGGCACCTTCTTCACCCCGCTGCAGGTGGTTTATCATGACAGCATGGAAAACTTCCAGAGGATCGCAAAGCTCGGTGTCGGTGCCGCCGTCATTGTCTGGGGCAGGCTCGTCGCGACGCCGGAGGCGAAGCAGCCCTTCGAGCTGCAGGCAGAGAGCGTGCTGCTGGAGGGTGACACCACACCGGACTACCCTCTTCAGAAGAAGCGGCACACGCTGGAATACCTCCGCACGATGACGCACCTCCGTCCGAGAACCAATACCTTTCAGGCGGTATTCCGCGTCCGCTCTCTCGTGGCGTTCGCGATCCACAGTTTCTTTCAGGAGCGCGGCTTCATCTATGTGCATACCCCGCTGATTACCGCCTCCGACGCGGAGGGTGCAGGGGAGATGTTTCAGGTCACCACGCTGGATCTCTCTGCGCCGCCGATGACAGACGGCAGGGTGGATTACCGTGAGGACTTCTTCGGCAAGAAGACCAGCCTGACCGTCTCCGGCCAGCTGAACGGCGAGGCATTCGCGCAGGCGTTCCGCAACATCTATACCTTCGGGCCGACCTTCCGCGCCGAAAACTCCAACACGCAGCGGCATGCCGCAGAGTTCTGGATGATCGAGCCGGAGATGGCGTTCGCGGATCTTCAGGATGTGATGAATACCGCCGAGGAGATGCTGAAATATGTGATCCGTTATGTGCTGGAGAAGGCACCGGCGGAGATGGATTTCTTCAATCAATTCGTGGACAAGGGGCTTCTGGAGAGGCTTCAGCACATCCTTGCCTCCGACTTCGGACGCGTAAGCTACACCGAGGCGGTAGAGCTACTCTCGAAGCACAATGACGAGTTCGATTACAAGGTTTCCTGGGGCGTCGATCTCCAGACCGAGCACGAGCGTTATCTCACAGAGCAGATCTTCCGCCGTCCGGTCTTCGTAACCGACTATCCGAAGGAAATCAAGGCGTTCTATATGAAGCAGAATCCGGATGGAAAGACAGTCGCCGCCGTAGACTGCCTCGTACCAGGCATCGGCGAGATCATCGGCGGCTCCCAGCGTGAGGAGGACTACGGGAGGCTCCTCCGGAGAATGCAGGAGCTCGGCATGGATGCCTCGGACTATGACTTCTATCTCGATCTCCGCAGATTCGGTACGACCCGCCACGGCGGCTTCGGGCTCGGCTTCGAGAGAGCCGTGATGTACATCACCGGTATGCAGAATATCCGTGACGTGCTGCCATTCCCGAGAACCGTCAAGAACTGCGATATCTGATTCCGTACTGCGGCAGCCCGCAGTACGGAAAACCGCAAGAGCCGAGGGCCGGCAGGCTTTCGGCTCTTGCGATATCCCTGCCCCCGATCTTTGATCGGGGGAGCCCAGCGGCTTTGCGCGATTAAGAGCAATCGCAGGCGATTGCCTCCCCCTGCCCCCGATCTCCCCGTAATGAAAGGACAGCTCATGAGATTTCTTCAATGCTCCGACATCCATCTGAATATGATTCCGGATCCGGATTTCCCTTGGGGCAAGGATCGTGCGGATGCCATCCGCAGCACCTTCCGGCGCTGTGTGGAAAAGGCAGGGGAAATCAGCGCGGACTGCCTCCTCCTCCCCGGAAACCTCTTTCATCACCCGCCGCTCTCCCATGATCTGCAGGAGCTGAACCAGCTTTTCCAGCAGATTCCCCGCACCAGAGTCATCCTCATTTCCGGCTCGGAGGACAGGGTGACGGAGAACTCCGCTCTTTTGAGCTTCGACTGGGCAGAAAATGTACACTGGCTGTCTGAATCGGACGCACGCCTCTATTTCGATGAGATCAATGCGGAATTCACGGGAATCACCGGCACGCCCGATACCCTGCGGGAGCAGCTCGCCGCCGCAGAGGCGGCAGCACAGACACCTGCTGATGCCTCCCATGACCCGATCCGCGTCCTTCTCTTCTGCGACAGCAGCAGGCAGAGTACCCCAGCAATAGCGGCATTCCGAGATCTTCCTTTCGACTACATCGCGCTCGGCGGCTTCCACCAGCCGGCAGAATACCGCGAGCTGCCCCTCCTTGGCGCCGGCTCTCCGGAGCCGCTCGGCGCTATGGATGAGGGTGTGCACGGCGTCTATATAGGTGATATCAGCGCCATCACACACCGGCTGCAGCGGCTGGAATTCTGCCCGATGGCGACGCTCTCCTATCGGACGCTCTCCGCACTGCTCCGCCCAGACAGCGAGCCGGAGAAGCTGCTGCAGGAGCTCGCCGCGCAGATCGAAAAGCTGGGGCGCGAGGACATCTATACGCTCCGACTCTCCGGCAGCTGTCCTCTGGAGCTTGCACCGCTGCTCGGCGAAGGGCTTAGGCGCTTCCGCATCCTCGACATCCTGGATGAGACGGAAAGCGGCTATGACTTCGAGGCGCTCTACCGAGAGCATCCGACCGATCTGATCGGCTACTATATCCGTTCCTTCCTGCGAAAGGACGAATCCCCGGAGACACTCAGCCTCACGGAACGGCAGGCGCTGGACTATGGAATCCGCGCCCTTCTTCAAACGGAAAAGGAGGAAAACGCATGAGGATTCATTCCCTGTATGTCGACGGCTTCGGGAAGCTCCGGGATCTCTCCCTCTCCTTCTCCGATGGACTGAATGTGATTTACGGGCAGAATGAAGCAGGAAAATCCACCCTGCACCGCTTTCAGCGCGCCATGCTCTACGGTCTCGGGAAGCGTCCGGGCGGCAGTCCCCGACAGGACCCTCATCGCTTCCGCCCCTGGGACGGCGGCGCCTTCGGCGGAACGCTGGAATTCTCCTATGACGGCAGCTCCTATCTGCTCAAACGCGACTTCTCGGACGGTGTCGGCGCGCCCGAGCTCTTCCTTCTGGCAGAGGACGGCAGCACGGAAGTTCTGCCGGAGCCGCAGGCGCTCCTCGATATGGCGCTCGGTCAGCTCTCGGAGAACAGCTACCGGAATACCGTTTCCATCGGACAACTGAAAAGCGCCGCCGGACGGGAAATGGTGCAGGAGCTCCGCCGCTACCTCGAGGGCCTTGAAAGCAGCGGTTCTGCCGGACTGCGTGCAAGCAGCGTGCTTGCCCGTCTCGCCGCAGAGAAGCGGAAATGTCAGGATAAGCTGGTTTCCGAAGCATCGAAGAGCTATTCGCTTCTGATCGGAGAGATCCGAAACACGGAAAGAGAGCTCGCAGACCCACGCTACCACAACCTCCTGCTTCACTACCGCGCGCTGCAAAGGGATAGCGAAGCAGAGAGAACAGCCCTCCAACAGAAAAAGGAGATGCTTCTTCAGGAAACCGCACAGGCGCGGGAAGCGCTGCGCTCCGCCGGCTTCCCGGAGGAAACGGCGCTTAAGGCTGCACTTCAGGACAGCGAGCAGCTCTATCGCTCCTATACAGAAATGACGACACGCACAGCAGCGCAGCACGGCCCCGCACTGCTGCTCCGAAAGCTCCTCAGCGCCTTCATCGCGGACAAAACCGGAAAATCCCGGAAAGAGCTCACGGAGCGGCTCGAAGCGATCCTGCAAGGGCAGCTCGGAGAGCATACGATCTCCGAGGATACGATGCAGCAGCTTCGACAGCGCTTCCGCACACTCGAGGGGAGCTTCGCCGCGCTCCGGGAAAAGGAGGAGGCACTCCGTCTCCTCTCTGAGGATCTGAAACGGAGCACGGAGGAAATGCAGGACTATACGCAGGCACTCCATGAGCAGCACATGCTCCGCACTGAGGTCGAGGGGAGGATGCAGCACCTTTCCAATATCCGGAACCGCGTCGAGCAGCTTGCGCACGTCCTCTCGGAGAACAAACGGCTCGCGCAGCGAATCGATGCCCTCGACCTCGCGATGGAAACCATTTCTCTCCTCTCCGAGCGCGTCCGGCTGAGCTTCGGACACTACCTGAACGAGGAGGCGGGCAGGCTGATCGAACGGATCACCGACGGCGCATACCGCTCCGTCTGGATCGATGACCAGCTGCATATCCTGCTGCGCACCGAGCATGGAGAGATACCGCTGGAATCGGTCTCCTCCGGAACGATCGACCAGATCTATCTGGCGCTCCGGCTCGCAACAGCGAGGCTGCTCCTCCGGGATGCACGGGAAAGGCTCCCGCTGACCCTCGACGACAGCTTTGCCTTCTACGACGAGAACCGCCTGCGTGCCGCGCTTCATTTCATTCGGGAGGAATACGACGGACAGATCCTGCTCTACACCTGTCACCGGCGGGAGCAGCAGCTCCTCCGGCGGGCAAAGGAGGACTTCCGCCTGCTAGAGCTCGGCTGAAACTGCCGGAAGCTTGCGCGATGCTGTGCGAGATGCTATGATAAAACCCACACGCCGAAAGCTTCGGCGCTGCCATGTGAGTTCGAGACCTTCCTCACATAAAACAAAACTAAAGGAGAACATTTAAAATGAAAAGACTCGACACGGGCTTCCTCGTACAGGGAGCCGTCATTGCAGCGATCTATGTGGCGCTTACGGTTCTGTTTGCGCCGATCAGCTTCGGGCCGATCCAGTTCCGCGTTTCGGAGGCGCTCTGCGTCCTCCCCTACTTCACGCTCGCCGCGGTTCCCGGTGTCAGCGCAGGCTGCCTGCTCGGAAATATTCTGGGCGGAGCGCCGCTCCCTGATATCCTTTTCGGTTCCCTCGCAACCCTGCTCGGCGCGCTTCTCAGCTACCGTCTCCGCAGCGTTTCGAGGTGGCTGGTCTGCGTTCCGCCGATCCTCACGAACGCGCTGATCATTCCGCTCGTGCTGCGCTATGCCTACGGCGTGCCGGACATGCTCCCGTACCTCGCCCTCACGGTAGGAATCGGAGAGCTTCTCGCTGTCGCAGGACTCGGAAACCTCCTTCTCCTCGCCCTGCTTCCGAATCGGACGCAGATCTTCGGGAAGGCAGACGCTTCCGCAGATCGCCCCCGGGTCTTTCCCAGATAAACTTACGGATCTGTGATTCGTGAGGAACCGCCTTCGTCTCGAGACGCGGCGGTATCCCTGAAGGTAGAGGCAGACTTATGTACCAGATCAATTTCACGCACCCGATCCACATTCATTTCATCGGCATCGGCGGCATTTCTATGAGCGGGCTCGCGGAAATCCTCCTCGACAGGGGCTTCCGGATCTCCGGCTCCGATATGAAGGAATCCAAACTCACCCGTCATCTCGCAGCACTCGGCGCCGAGGTGCATTACCCGCAAAATGCCGAGAATATCCGTCCGGGCATCGAGCTCGTGGTCTACACTGCGGCGATCCACCCGGATAATCCGGAATTTCAGGCAGCGGTTCGCGCCGGCCTTCCGATGATGCGCCGTGCCGACCTGCTCGGTGAAATCATGCAGAATTACCGCCACGCGATCAATGTCGCCGGTACACACGGGAAGACGACGACCACCTCCATGATCACCGAGATCCTGCTCGAGGCGCACTCCGACCCGACTGTGACAGTCGGCGGGATGCTGCAGGACATCGGCGGCAACATCCGTGTCGGCAGGTCCGGACTCTTCGTCGCGGAGGCATGCGAGTACACCAACTCCTTCCTCTCCTTTTTCCCGACCACGGAGATCATCCTGAACGTAGAGGCAGATCATTTGGATTTCTTCAAGGATCTCGACGACATCCGCCATTCCTTCCGGCAGTTCACGGAAAAGCTGCCGGAGGATGGGCTTCTGGTCATCAATCGAGACATCCCGCATTATGAATATTTCACGGAGGGGCTTCACTGCCGGATTCTGACTTTCGGGCATGACAAGGAGGCGGATTATACTGCCAATTTCATCAGCTACGATCACTTCGCACGTCCGAGCTATACGCTCTTCGAAGGGGGGAAGGAGCTCGGCAGGATCTCCCTCGGCGTCACCGGCGAGCACAATATCTACAATTCCCTCTCGGCGATCGCGGTCTGCCGGAGCCTCGGCATCGAGCTTCCGCTCATCGCAGAAGCGCTCCGGAAATTCACCGGAACCGAGCGCCGCTTCCAGAAAAAGGGGAAGGTTCGGGGCTTCACCATCATCGACGACTATGCGCACCATCCGCAGGAGATCGCAGCGACCATAGAGGCGGCGAAGAAGTATCCGCATCGCAAGCTCTGGGTTGCCTTCCAGCCGCATACCTATTCGCGTACTGCGGCGCTGATGGATGACTTCGCGGGCGCGCTTGCCACCGCAGACGAGATCGTACTGGCGGATATCTATGCAGCCAGAGAGCAGAACACGATCGGGATCAGCTCCGACGATCTCCGCCGTCACATGATCGAGCAGAATACGAATGTTTACTACATTCCGAAATTCGCAGAGATCGAAGCATTCCTTCTCTCTCACATGAAGCCGGGAGATCTCCTGATCACAATGGGGGCAGGAGATATCTATGAGGTGGGCGACGATCTCCTCCGGCAGTTCGGAGAAACAGAAGACGAATAAACAGACAGGACGGGGAAGCCATTCCGACCGTCCTGTATTCCTTTTCCAGAATGGAGAATGGAGAAATGCATGAACTACGCAGAAATCAAGGAATATGATATCGCAAACGGCCCGGGGATCCGTCTGAGCCTCTTCGTTTCCGGCTGCACCCACAAGTGCCTCGGCTGCTTCAACGAGATCGCCTGGGACTTTTCCTACGGGCAGGAATTCACCCGGGAAACCGAGGATGATATCCTGCGCGCGCTGGCGGACGAGAGCTATCAGGGCTTGACCCTGCTCGGCGGCGAGCCGCTGGATCCGCGGAACCAGAGCGCCGTGCTCTCTCTCGTCCGTCGTTTCAAGACGAGCTTCCCGAAAAAGGACCTCTGGTGCTTCACCGGCTATCTCTTCGACCGGGACGTCTGCGGCTGGATGTCGAAAACCCTGCCGGAAACCCGGGAGCTGCTGTCCTATCTCGACATCCTCGTGGACGGTCCCTTCGTACTGGAAAAGAAAGACGTGACGCTGCTCTTCAAGGGCTCCTCCAACCAGAGAACCATCGATGTACAGGAGAGCCTGCGACGCGGAGAGATCGTCCTCTGGGAGGCGGGAAACACCTCTATGTCCCCCAATGCAAAAATATAGCAGGCGTTCAGGCAAGCCATTTGCCTGACGGAATTGTTGCTTATAGGAGGTGCTATGGAAATCTACCTGATTCGTCACGGAGAGACGGAATGGAACCGTCTCCGGAAGCTGCAGGGACATACCGACATTCCGCTGAATGATGCCGGGCTCGCCGCAGCGCGGCTTGCCGCGCGAAATATCGAGAACCTGCGGCTCGATCTGGTTCTCCACAGTCCACTGCTCCGCGCCAGAAAAACCGCCGAGCTGCTCCGCGGGAGCCGGAGCTGCCCGATCCGGAAGGAGACGCTGCTGACAGAAATCTCCTTTGGCATCGGGGAGGGACTGAACCTCTATGAGGAGAATCCCGCAGAAAAGACGCTTCGGGAATGCCTGCTCCGCTTCTTTCAGGATCCGGCAAACTATGTCCCTGCAGCGGGCGGAGAGTCCATCCCCCAGCTGAAAAGCCGCGCGCGCCGTGTCCTCACGGACATCCTCTCTCCGCTGGAGCAGAATCCCTCCATGCTGCGTGTGCTGGTCGTCGCGCACGGTGCGATCCTGCGCGCCATCCTTGATGTCATTTCGGATATCCCCGACGCACGCTTCTGGGAAGGGCCGCTCGCCCCGAACTGCGGCGGCAGCATCCTGGAGCTTCGAAACGGCCGCTTCCGGGAGCTTCAGTCCGTAGATCTTCTGAAGCTCCGGTAATACAGCAGGGCGCAGGGAAGGATCAGCAGGACAGATAGCTTATCAAGCAGCCCCGGGATCTGTCCCTCCTGCAATACCGGAGGCAGAGTGGAGAGCAGGTTATTCACCATATGAATCCCGATCGGAAACCACAGACTCCGCGTCCTGTGATACACAAAGGCAACGATGATCCCCATCACGGCGGTGTAAACCGACTGGACGAGATTGCCATGCCAGATCCCGAAGAGCAGCCCGGAGAGCAGAATCGCCGGAAGCGGACTCCGGAAAGCGCGTTCTACACTGTTGTAGATCAGCCCGCGGAACATCAGCTCCTCCAGAATCGGTCCCAGAATGCAGACCGCCGCCAGCTCCCAGAGATAGCTTCCCTCATCCAGTGCCTCCATACTCTGATTGAATTCCGTCATCGCCTGCATCAGTACCGGAATCCCGCTCTGGAGCCTCTCTGCCAGCGTCAGCCAGAGCAGAGAAAGCCCGCCGATTCCGAAAGCGGAGAGCACGATGAAGCCCCCCTTCTTCGCTCTGCTCCACGGAAGCGGCTCCGTTCTTCCGGGAGAAAGCCAGCGAAGATAAATGCCGCCATAGAGCAGTAGTATAACAAGTCCGGTCAGCACATACGCCATATTACTTCTCTGGTCAAAGTAGTCGTAGGGCAGTCCGATTCTTTCGGAAATGAAATACAAGCCGAGCTGCAGAAGCTCCGGCAGCAGATCGGCTGTGAGATAGAATACCGCTGCCAGCAGGCTGTAGCCGAGAATGCGGAAATATTTGCTTTGCATGACCTCTTCTCTCCTTTACCATGCATTTTTGCGCGTAAAGCATAGCACAGAAGCCGTTAAGTTCCTGTTAAGGCAGGAACAGAATTGACTTGATGTTTCCTTTATATGCTGTCTCTCTCCACGGTATGGTCTCCCAGCGTATAGCTGTCCTCTGTCGCAGGACGAAGCTCCCGCAGATCATACGGCGTCTCCTGATAAATAAAATTCAGCCAGTTCGTATAGGTGCAGTTCGAGCTCGAGCGCCATGACAGAAGCGGTGTCTGCAAGGGATCGTCCTCCGGGTAATAATTCTTCGGGAGCGCCGGCGAGAGTCCTCTCCCGAGGTCACGCTTGTATTCCTTGTCGAGGTCATAACGGTCATACTCCGAGTGCCCGGTTACGAAGATCTGCCGGGAGGAGCAGGCAAGGATCAGGTAACTGCCGGTCTCCTCTCCCTCCGCCACGACATAGAGCTCCGGATCGGAATGCACCGCCGCCTCATCCAGTCCCGTATAACGGGAAACCGGAACGAGAAACTCATCGTCCATCCCCCGCATAATCATTTTCTTTCGATGCACGGCGCGCTGCCGGTAAATGCCGCTCAGCTTCTCCGGAAGCAGCCTCTTCCGAATGCCGTAATGATGGTAGAGTCCCGCCTGTGCTCCCCAGCAGATATGGAAGGTGGAAAACACATTCGTTACCGACCAGTCCATGATCTCCCGGAGCTCCTCCCAGTACTCCACCTCCTCGAATGCAAGCTTCTCGACCGGCGCGCCCGTGATAATCAGCCCGTCGAAGCGCTCCTCCCGTACCATGTCGAAGGTCACATAGAACTTATTGAGATGCGAGGGATCCGTATTCTTCGCCTCGTGACTCTTCGTTTTCATAAAGGTGATCTCCACCTGAATCGGGAAATTCGAGAGCACCCGGAGGATGTCCAGCTCGGTGTCCTCCTTCAGCGGCATTAGATTCAGGATCGCGATGCGAAGCGGGCGGATCTCCTGCGCGCTCGCTCTCGTCTCATCCATCACGAAGATATTCTCCGACTCCAGAATATGCTTGGCAGGCAGGTCATTCTGTACTTTTATCGGCATGGCAGCTCCTCCCTCTTTGCGCACCTCCGCTGCTCCTCTTATCGGCCGCAGTGCATTGACAGCAGCTATTATACTGCATTTTACGGGATCTGCCAAACGCTCTCTTTGCAGGCAGGGCATTGGAGGAAATCCAAAAAAACAAAAGCATGCCGGGTGTTTGCCAGAATCATCTTTGGATAAGCATCTTTAATTTTCAGAAGCGGATCATATTCACGCTCGAAGGTTTCCGGTCTGCTGATATCATCACTGACCTGGATATATAGCTTTTCATCGCCGCGAATCGCCACGAAATCTACTTCTTTCTGATACAATTTGCCGACATAAACCTCGTACCCTCTGCGCATCAGCTCAATGCAGACGATGTTCTCGTACATCCTGCCGTAATCAAGGTTTCTCCTGCCAGGCCGTGCGAAACGAATACCGGTATCGCTCAGATAGTATTTCACTGAAGCCTTCAGATCCTTCTTGCCTCGGATATCATATCGCCGGACTCCATAAAACACATAGGCATTACATAGGTATTTGATATAATTGCCTACTGTCTTGTGATTTGTTACGACTACATTGGCCGTCAGCGTATCACTGAGTATCCTCCTCATCGGAATAGTAACGGCAGAACTCAGCAAAACTGAACGGAAATACATGAATTTCGATATAACGCCCCGTAAACAGCGTCGTCAAATCAGAGCTTAGCAGGAATGCGTTGGAGCCAGTTATATACAGATCATGTTTGTCAATGCTGACGCCTATCTCCTTAAAGCTTATAAAATCGCATAAAGAAAGCAACTTGTGTATTGACATCCCCAGAAAAACATGGTAGCGTATAATTCCTAATAAAATTTTATACTTATTCAGAGACGGTGGAGCTACATAGGAGCGTTGAAGCCGCAGCAACCCCAGAGATGGAAGGTGCTAACCTGAGCAAGCATAGCTTGAACGATAAGACCGTACAAAATTCACGACTGTCGAAGCGTTCCGCTATGGCAGTCTCTTTTATTGCAGAAATCGCTGCCGCTCCGGCACATAAGCTTACCGCTAATGGGAAAACTTGTTTTCCGTTCCAGAAAGGAGCTATCATGTTATTTTCATCCGAGCAGGTATCCAACGGACACCCTGACAAGATTTGCGATCAGATTTCCGATGCCATTGTCACCGATATTCTCCGGCATGACCCGGAGGGGCGTATCGCCGCGGAGACCGCCATCAAGGACTACGACATCACCATCCTCGGCGAGGTGACAACGAACTATGAGCCGGATTACGACGCACTGGTGCGCGGCGTACTGCGGGAGATCGGTCTTGCCGACGTAGAAAGGTACGAACTGCGCCTCCTCATTTCCAGACAGTCTCCGGACATTGCCATGGGCGTCGACCGCGACGGCGCCGGTGATCAGGGCATGATGTTCGGTTACGCAACCAACGAGACAGAGGCGCTGCTTCCGATCCCCTATGTCCTCTCCACCCGCGCTCTCCAGAAGCTGCGCGCCTTCAATCTGGAGGACGGCTTCCGCATGCTCCGTCCGGACGCCAAGGCACAGGTCAGCTTCGACTATGCGGCGCACCGCATCGACACCTTCCTCCTCTCCACGCAGCACGCGGAGGAAACCTCCCTTCAGGAGGTGCGGGAGCTCGTAAGCACTGTCATGCGGGAGACTGCCGCAGAACTCGGCTTCAACATTGATTTCCGCGTGCTGGTCAATCCGACCGGCCGCTTCGTGCTCGGCTCCTCCTTCGCGGACTCCGGACTGACCGGCAGGAAGATCATCGCCGATACCTACGGCGGCGCGGCGCATCACGGCGGCGGCGCCTTCTCCGGGAAGGATCCGTCCAAGGTGGATCGTTCCGCCGCTTATATGGCGCGTAAGGTCGCAAGAGATATCGTCAGGAGCGGCAGAGCGGCCCGCTGCGAGGTGCAGCTCGCCTATGCGATCGGTGTCGCCGAGCCGGTTTCCGTCTATGTGGACTGCTTCGGTACGGAGCGTGAGTCGGCAGAGCGGATCTGGCAGTATGTCATGGACAGCTATGACCTGACGCCGAAGGGTATCACAGAGGCACTGCGGCTCCGACAGATCGACTACAATCTGGTCTCCGCCTACGGGCATTTCGGAAAGCCGGAGCTGCCCTGGGAGCAATAAGCAACAAAAAGGCAGCAAAAAGGGGACGGTGCTCTCTGCCAAGTCGTGGCAGAGAGCATCGTCCCCTTTTTCATCCTTGAAGCTTGAATGCTTTCATTTTACTTATTGTAGTTCACAATCTCCGCAAACTCCGCCTTCAGGGAAGCGCCGCCAATCAGACCGCCGTCGATATCCGGCTTCGCGAGAAGCTCCCGGCAGTTTCCGGCGTTCATGGAGCCGCCGTACTGGATGCGGATTGCCTCCGCGGTATCGTCTCCGTAAAGCTCGCGGATACAGTCGCGGATCGCCTTGCAGACCTCCTGCGCCTGCTCTGCCGTCGCGGTCTTGCCGGTTCCGATCGCCCAGATCGGCTCATAGGCGATGACCACTCTCTTCGCGTCCTCCGCGCTCACCCCACGAAAGGCGATCTTGATCTGCATCCGAACCCAGTCGAAGCAGATTCCCTGCTCTCTCTGCTCGAGAGACTCGCCGCAGCAGACGATCGGCGTCAGCCCCTTCTCCAGCGCCTTCCGGAGCTTCCGGTTGATGTCCTCGTCGGTCTCATGAAAATAGCCTCTCCGCTCGGAATGCCCCATGATGACGTGCGTCACACCGCTGTCCAGAAGCATATCCGCCGAGATCTCCCCGGTGTAAGCGCCCTTGTCCTCGAAGTAGAGGTTCTCCGCACCGACATGAATATTCGTCCCCTTCACTTCCTCCGCGACCGGTACGATATCGATCGCCGGCACGCAGAACACGACCTCCGTATCCGCATCCTTCACCAGCGGAAGCAGCGTCCTGCAGAGCTCCCGTGCCTCGGACGGCGTCATATTCATCTTCCAGTTTCCCGCAATGATCTTCTTTCTCACTGTCTCTCCTTTCGGCAGCTGCCCCGCGGCGCGCCGCGGGGCAGCTCTCCCCTCTATGATCGCTTACTTGTCGTCCGCCGCAAATACGCCCGGAAGCGCCTTGCCCTCGAGGAACTCAAGGGATGCGCCGCCGCCCGTGGAGATATGGGACATCTTATCTGCATAGCCGAGCTGATTTACAGCCGCCGCGGAATCGCCGCCGCCAATGATGGTCGTTGCATCGGTCTCTGCCAGTGCGGCTGCAACCGCCTTGGTGCCCGCGGAGAGAACCGGATTCTCAAAGAGTCCCATCGGACCGTTCCATACGACGGTCTTCGCCGTCTTTACCGCCTCTGCGAAGAGCTTCTGCGACTTCGGGCCAATATCCAGCGCCATCTTGTCTGCCGGAATCGCCTCTGTCGCTACCGCCTCTGCCGAAACATTAGGATCGTCGATCGGGGACGGGAAGGCAGGACAAACCATGTGATCCACCGGAAGCAGCAGCTTCTTGCCGAGCTTCTCCGCCTTCTCCATCATTTCCCTGCAGTAGCCGAGCTTCTCGTCATCGCAGAGGGAGGTGCCGATCTCATAGCCCTGTGCCTTAATGAAGGTATACGCCATACCGCCGCCGATGATGAGCGTATCACACTTCTCGAGGAGATTCGAGATGACATTCAGCTTGTCCGCTACCTTCGCGCCGCCGAGGATCGCTACGAACGGGCGCACCGGCGTCTCCACTGCGTTGCCGAGGAACTGAATCTCCTTCTCCATCAGATAGCCGACCGCACAGTTGCCGCCCTTCTCCCGAATATACTTCGTCACGACGGATACGGAGGCATGCGGTCTGTGCGCGGAGCCGAAGGCATCACATACATAATCGTCCGCGAGATCGGCGAGCTCCTTCGCGAAGCCCTCTCCTGCCTCGCCCGGCTTCGTCTCCTCCTTGCCGCGGAAGCGTGTATTCTGCAGGAGAATCACATCGCCATTCCGCATTGCCTCTACCGCCTTCGTGGTCTCTTCTCCGGTCACATTGTAGTTGCCGATGAACTTCACTTCCTTCCCGAGCTTCGCGGAAAGCACCGGCGCCACAGGTGCGAGAGACTCGCCCTCGTTCGGTCCATTCTTTACCTTGCCGAGGTGAGAGCAGAGGATCAGCTTCGCTCCCTCGCCGATCAGCTTCCGAAGGGTCGGAAGCGCTGCGTTGATACGAGTCTCATCCGTGATCCTGCCGTCCTTCAGCGGTACGTTGAAGTCGCATCTCACGAGCACTCTTCTCCCTGCCGCATTGAAATCATCCACACTCTTCTTGTTTAATGCTGCCATATCCTTCTCCTTTTATAAACGCGCCGCCCGTTCGACGATACCGACGGCGGGCTCCCTGCGTAAGCGCCCGCACCTCACGGGAGCGGAAATGAAGAAAGAGGCTCGGTCCATGTAAGGACCGGACCTCTCCGTAAACCTGTATATCAGCCAAGCTCTGCGAAGTACTTGATCGTTCTCACCATCTGAGAGGTGTAGGAATTCTCATTGTCATACCAGGAAACAACCTGTACCTGATAGGTATCCTCTCCGAGCGCCTGCACCATGGTCTGGGTGGCGTCGAAGAGAGAGCCGAATCTCATGCCGATCACATCGGAGGAAACGATCTGATCCTCAGTGTAGCCGAAGGACTCGGAGCCTGCAGCCTTCATCGCCTCGTTGATCATCTCCTTGGTGAGGCCTGCCTTCTTCACAACAGCGGTAAGAATGGTAGTAGAGCCTGTCGGAACCGGAACTCTCTGCGCGGAGCCGATGAGCTTTCCGTTCAGCGCCGGGATAACCAGACCGATCGCCTTCGCAGCGCCGGTGGAGTTCGGTACAATGTTGGCAGCGCCGGCTCTCGCTCTTCTCAGATCGCCCTTTCTGTGCGGTCCGTCGAGGATCATCTGATCGCCGGTATACGCATGAATGGTGCTCATGATACCGGACTGAATCGGCGCCAGCTTGTTCAGCGTATCCGCCATCGGAGCCAGACAGTTCGTGGTGCAGGAGGCTGCGGAAATGATGGTATCCTCCTTCGTGAGGGTCTTCTCATTTACGCTGTATACGATCGTAGGAAGATCATTGCCTGCCGGAGCGGAAATTACAACCTTCTTGGCGCCGGCATCAATATGCGCCTGAGACTTCGCCTTGGAGGTATAGAAGCCGGTGCACTCGAGAACGACATCCACGCCGATCTGTCCCCACGGAAGCTTGGAAGCGTCTGCCTCCTTGTAGATGGTGATCTTCTTTCCGTCTACGACGATATTGTCCTCGCCGGCTGTAACACTGTGCTTGCCCTCGCCCATATGTCCGCAGAAGCCGCCCTGTGCGGTATCATACTTCAGAAGATGTGCCAGCATCTTCGGGTCGGTCAGATCGTTAATCGCAACTACCTCATATCCCTCCGCATCGAACATCTGCCGGAACGCAAGACGACCGATACGTCCAAATCCGTTAATCGCCACTCTAACTGCCATGATTTCTTTCCTCCTACTTTTAGAAACAAGAAATATTTGAAATGCCTCCCCGTGGAAGCACTCTTATTTTAGACCATGTACTGTCTTTTTGCAAGTACATTTTGTTAAAAATTTCACTTATAGGGTTACCTTGACATAGCCCGCAATATTGTCCGCGTGGTCGGAGATCCGCTCAAGGTCGGAGATCACATCCAGAAAGATCACGCCCGCCTGCGGCTCGCACGCTCCGCTCGCGAGACGCTCCAGATGCTGCTCCCGCATCTCCTCCTCCATATCATCCACCTCATCCTCGAGCCGCGCGGTTCGAACCACATCCTCGAGACTCCGGCTGTTCATCGCCGCAATCGAGGCGCGGTAGCTCTCGAGCGTCTTCGCCGAAATCCTGCGGAGATCTGCGACGCCGACCTCCGAAAAGACGATCTTGTGCTCCTGCATGTACTGCGCCTGCTCCGCGATATTGTCCGCATGGTCTCCGACCCGTTCAATGTCGGTGATGCTGTTGAACATATTGGTGACGAGGAACTTCTGACTCTCCGTCAATGAGAGATTGCCGATGCGAATCAGGTAGTCCGTAAGGAGCTTCTGCATATTGTCAATGACCTGCTCCCGTCCGACGGTATCCCGCAGCTTCTGGAGATCGCCGCTAATCAGCAGCTCCATCGCTGCCTCCACATTGGTCGCGGCAAGCGTGCCCATGTTGCAGACCTCCTGATAAGCTGCCTGCAGGGCAATCGCCGGCGACTCGAGAATACGCTTGTCGAGATGTAGAATCAGATTCTTCTCAATCGCAGTGTAGCCGTTCGGGTTCTCCTCCGCCTCTCTGTCTGCACGGCTCTCCGGCACGAGCTTGCCGGAGAGGAATACCAGGAGATCCCCTGCGGGGAATAGTACGATCGTACAGCTTACATTGAAAACGGTGTGAAAAATCGAGATCTCTACCGGTGTCAGCATTCCACTGAAAAAGGATGAAAAAAAGAAAGATGCCGCGAAAATCACACTGCCGAAAAGAACTGCGCCCGCTACATTGAAGAGCAGGTGGATCGCCGCTGCCCGCTTCGCCGTCCGGGACGCGCCGGTCGAGGAAAGCACTGCCGTCACACAGGTCCCGATATTCTGTCCCAGCGTGATATAGAAGCCCGCCGCCCGCGGAACCGCGCCGGAGAGCGCGAGCGTCTGCAGAATCGAAACCGATGCCGCCGAGGACTGGATCAGACCGGTTACGACCGCGCCCGCCAGTACACCGAGCAGCGGATTCCCGCCCATAACCTGAAATGCTCTGGAAAAGACCGGCGAATCCGCATAGGGCGCAACCGCATTCGACATAAATTCCAGTCCGATGAAGATCAATCCGACACCGACGCAGAAAGCACCTGCGATATCATTTTTCCCTTTTTTCCCCAGAAGGAGACGAAACGCGCCAAAGCCCACCAGAAGCGGCGCAAAGAATTCCGGCTTCAGGAAGGCAAGCGCCGAGCTGCTCAGCTGTGTCAGAGAAACCATCCATGCCGTGATCGTTGTCCCGATGTTCGCGCCCATAATGATGCCCACGACCTGTGAAAGGTTCAGCACACCGGCATTGACGAAGCCGACCACCATGACTGTAGTCGCCGAGGAGGACTGCACCAGCGCCGTGATCGCCGCGCCGAGCAGCACCGCGACCACCCGGTTACCCGTCACGAGGCTCAGGAACTTCGACATCCGCGAGCTCGCCGCCTTCTGCATCCCGTCGCTCATCGTCGTCATTCCATAGAGAAACATTCCCAGCCCGCCGAACAGACTGAATATACTCGAGATCAACGCCATTTTCCCCTCCTTAGGCATAACCGTGCTTCTCTGCCGCGAAGCGCCCTGTCCGAAACGCTGCCGCGAAGCGGCCTCTGTCCGGAGCAGCTCTTTCGGAGCGTGCCTGCCATGCCATTTATGAGAATAGCAGATCCCCCTTTTTTGTCAATGAATATTTCTTCCAAAAAAAGAGCCTTGCGGTTTCATCCGAAAAACTCTCATTCAAATGCCCCTCATTCATAGCTTATATCTCATGAAGCAAAGGGAAATGCGGATCCTCAGGCTTTCGAGATTCTCCAAAAGGCGATAAGCAGCAAAAAACCGGGCAGGGGTACGTCTCCCAGCCCGATTTTTCCTTATTCGATGTCAAATGACATCTCGAATATCTTTTATTTTATGCCTTGGCGAGGGCTTCGCCGAGTGCCTTGCAGCTCGCCAGCGCTTCCTCGTCCGGCGCGTTGTTCGCGATCACCGGCTCTGCCGCCAGCACAGCGCCAGCATTCTGCATCCGCTCTGCCCAGGTTCTCATCCACTCGCCGTCGCCCCAGTCATAGGAGCCGAAAAGCCCGATCTTCTTGCCGGATACGAAGCCCTCCAGCTCTGCTACGAAGGGCTCCATGTCGCCCTCCTCGAGCTCCTCCGCTCCCATAGCCGGGCAGCCGAGTGCAAATACCGCCTCATCCTTCAGCGCACTCGCAGAAAGCTCGGAAACCGGCACGAGCTTTGCCTCTCCGCCTGCTGCATTGATCCCCTCGGAAACTGCATTCGCCATTGCCTCTGTGTTTCCGGTTCCGCTGTAATATACTACATAAATCATACCTTACCTCCTGAAGCCTTCCTTATTCTTCGTTTTGGGGTTTCCTTACAGACATTAGTTTATCCTAATTGTCCGCAATCGCTGTTGCGAAAGTCACACTTATGCCACTTCTACGGATCTCTCCGGACAGATATCCAGCAGCCGCTCGATCGGGACACCATGCTGCAGCATCAGACGGAAGCTCTGGATGCTCACATCATACGCCTGAAAGGTTCGGAGCGCCGACGGGAGGTCATGATAGACCTTCCAGTAGCCGGTCACGAGCGCGTCATTTCCCTGCTTCTCGATGTAGGACCGCACGTCCTCCGGCGGATAGCCCAGCAGGATGCCGAGTTCATGCGGAAACGGGATACGCCGCTCCTTAAATGCGCGGAAGCGCTGCCGGAAGGTGCAGAGCACCGATTCCATGTCGAGCTCCTCGTAGCACCTCTCGATTCCGACGAGGAAGCGCCGACGGCCGCAGTCCCGGAGCAGTGCGCGAAGCTTCTCCTCCCGGTACAGAATAAGGCTCACTCTCCCGTCAAAGAAGAGCGGGCGCAGCTTCAGGCTGCTTCCCGTGAACAGACGGCAGAGCAGGCTGTATTCCCGCTCCGACACGTTGATGATCGCGCTCGGCTTCAGCCCGGTCAGTACCGGCGCATTCTGGCAAAGCAGCTCCCGGATCTTCTCTTCAGGGGAATTTTCCCGCAGCTCTCTCATAGTGTTCCTCTTTCGCAAGTTAGCTATTTCTAACCTATTTGCCATTATATTAGCTTTAACTAACTTTGTCCAGAGAAACTTTCTAAATTTCTGCCGCCTGCCGCTCCCCGAATTCTCCCTCCGTCCGGGCATCCTCATACTGTCTCGTATACAGCCTGTAGTAATAGCCTCTCTTCTCCATCAGCTCCCTGTGCGTCCCCGCTTCTACGATATGTCCGTCCCGCACGGCGAGGATTCGGTCCGCATCTATAATCGTGGACAGGCGGTGCGCGATCAAAAAGGAGGTCCGTCCCTCCGTCAGCCGCCTTGCCGCCTCCTGTATCCGCCTCTCCGTCACCGTGTCGACGCTGGAGGTCGCCTCATCCAGCACCAGAATCGCCGGATCTGCCAGAATCGCGCGGGCAAAGCTCAGGAGCTGCTTCTCGCCGGTCGAGAGCAGGTCTCCGCCCTCGCCGACCTCGCTGTCCAGTCCCCTGCCCATCCGCTCTGCCACATCCGCCGCGGAAACGAGACGGAGCGCCTCCCAGATCTCCTCGTCCGTCGCGTCCTCTCTCCCGTAGCGGAGATTATCCCGGATGCTTCCCGAGAAGAGATGCGGTGTCTGGAGCACATAGCCGATATGAGAATGCAGCCAGAGCTGGGAGCGCTCCCGCGCATCCCTGCCGTCGATCAGCACCGCACCGGCTGTCGGCTCGAAGAAGCGGCAGACCAGATTCACCAGCGTGGACTTGCCCGCGCCGGTCTCCCCGACGATCGCAATGCGGGAGCCCTTCTCTACCTTCAGATTGAAGTGCCGAAGCACCTCCTCTTCCCCGTCCGGATAGCGGAAGGAAACGTCCCGGAACGCAACCTCTCCGTAGAGAGGCTCCCAATTTTCCCGCTTCGGGCGAAAGCTGTCCCCATACCGCTCGATGACCGCAGGACTGTCCTTCACATCCGATTCGATATGGAGCAGCGCGGAGAATCTCTCTATATTGACCTGCACATCCAGAAGCGTCGAAAATGCCTCGATGATGTATTGGATCGGCTCCATGATGCCGAGCGCGTAGGACAGAAAGACCGAAAGCGAGCCGATCTCCAGAAGCCGCACCGCCGTCATTTCCCCGCCCCTCCAGAGCACGAGCGCCAGTGCCGCGGAGGACATCATGGTGACCGTCGCCGTGAAAAGGGCAGCGTAATGCGTGGCGTGAATGCTGCGCCGCCGCATCTCCCGCGTATCCTTGCGGAAGTCCGCAGAAATCTTCTCTGCCAGCACCATCGTCCGTATCGTCTTCGCGCCGGTGATGCCCTCATTGAAATCCCCGGTCAGCACGGCGTTCATCTCCCGCACCCTGCGATTCATCCTGAGCACACGCCGCTGAAAAAAGCCAATCGCTGCGGCAGCAAACGGCAGAAGCAGCAGGAGCCGGAGCGCGAGCCGCGGCTGAATCCGAAGCATCACAAGCATCGCGAAGAGAATGTAGGAAAGATTCCATACAAAATCCATCAGCCGCCATGACATCATCGTCGCGATTCGATCGGTATCGCTCATGATGCGCGCATGGATGTAGCCGACATTGTGCGTATTGAAGTAGGAGAAGGACAGCGTCTGCAAGTGGTTAAAGCTCGCATTCTTCAGATCTCTCCCTATAAACAGCTCCACCTTGCAGATGAAATAGCTGCTGATAAAGTTGGCGAGCACCTGCGCCAGCAATACCAGAAAATACAGGGAAAGGAAGGAGGGCAGCGTCTCCAGACGTCCCTCCCCGACGTAACGATTCAGCGCATAGCGGTTGAACAGCGGGTAGATCGCGTCGCAGAGACTGCTCCCGAGTCCCAGCAGCACCATCCCTGCGATTTCCCTGCGGTAGGCGCGCGCATAGGGCAGGATTTCTCCCAGCCCGAAGAAACGGAGCGGCTTTCGATTCCTGTTCTCTTCCATTTCTACCGCTCCTCTCTCTGCTCCGACGAAAGCATCCCCTGATCCGCCGACTGGATCTCGCAAATTCTCCGATAGATGCCGTCTCTCTGCAGCAGCTCCTCGTGCGTTCCCTGCTCCGCGATCCTTCCATGGTTCAGCACAAGGATCTCATCCGCCTGCATCAGCGTCGTGATGCGATGGGAGATCAGGATCACCGTCGCATCCCCCGCCGCCTCGCGGAGTCCGGCGCGGATTTTCGCATCGGTCTCCGCATCCACCGCGGAGAGGGAATCGTCGAAAACCATGATCGGCGTCTCCCGGATCAGCATCTGGGCGATCGCCGTCCGCTGCTTCTGTCCGCCAGAGAGGGTCACGCCCCGCTCTCCCACCAGCGTGTCATAGCCCGCATGGAAATGCGCCACCGTTTCACTGAGACTGGCAGTCCGCGCCGCTCTCTCTATGTCGGCAAAGCCTGCATTTTCCCGTGCAATCGAGATATTCTCCCGAAGAGAGCGGGAAAACAGGTAGGGCTCCTGCAATACCATCCCGATATTCTGCCGGAGCCATTCTCCCCGGATGTCGCGGATGTCCGTATCCCCGATACGGATCCTGCCATCCTTCTCCGGCAGCGTATAGAGACGCGCCAGAAGCAGCATCAGCGTCGTCTTCCCGGAGCCGGTTCCTCCAAGGATGCCGAAGGTCTTCCCCCGCGGAATCGTGAAGCTCACATCCGAGAGAATCTCGGGTGCGTTCTCCTGATAACGAAAGGAAACGTGCTCGAAATGAATGTCCTCCCGCATTGAGGGCTCGTATGCTTCCTCCCGATCCTGCTCCTCCTCCGCATTCATAATATAGCGGATACGATCTGCCGAAACCCCCGCCTTCGACATATCCGAAACCACTCTGCCGAGGGAGCGCACCGGCCAGACCAGCATCGCGTTGTAGGAAATCAAGGCAATGTAGTCTCCGGCACTGAGGCTGCCGTGTACCGCAAGCCATGCGCCGAGCGCAATCATCAGCATCACCTGAAAGCCGGAGATAAACTCTCCGACCGACCAGAAGGCAGAGATCAGCACGGAAAAGCGCATATATGCCGCCGTATAGACCGTATTCTGCCGTTCAAACTTTGCGCTCTCCTCTCTCTCCCTCCCGAATGCGCGCACTACCCGTACGCCGGTCAGGTTCTCCTGCGCAATGGACGAGAGCTTCCCCTCCTCCTCGTCGGCGAGCAGGAAGCTCTCCCCGATCCTCCTGTGAAAGAGAAGAGAATAGCTGAATATGATCGCTACGAAGACTGCCGCCAGTGCCGCGAGCCCCGCATGAATGCGGAACATAAAGCCCAGTGCAATCAGGAGCAGCACTATGATCCGGAATACGCTGGTAAGCTGGGCGGAAAGGAAGTCCTTCACCGTCCCCACGTCGGAGGTGCATCGCTGAATGATATCTCCGGTCGCATTCTCCGTATACCAGCTGTAATGCAGACGCTCGATATGCTCGAAGAGCAGATTCCGCATCCGTTCTACGAGCCGCTCTGCGCCTATGGAATTCCACAGTCTGTAGAGGTAGCGGAAAACCGCGGCACTCAGCGCTGCCGCAGCCACGAAAAGCGCCAGAAGCCAAAGCTGCATCGAAATCCCGCCTGCCGCCATCGCAGGAAAAATCTGCCGAAGCAGCCGCGGAAGGCATCCGGACAGCTCCCCGAAGCCTCGTCCCGACAAAAGATCAATCGAGATGCCGATCAGCTTCGGGTGCAGCAGATCCAGCGCCGAGGTCAGCATCGCGCAGAGAATGCTCAAGCCGAACCAGCGCTTGCTGCCTCGCAGGAAATACAGCAACATCGCGCTCCTTGACGAAAACCTCTCCTTCATGCCCTCTCCCTCCGCCGCCTTTCAATGTGAAAAATAGGGAACCGTTCCGACGAATTGCGAATCGCCTATCGGAACTGTTTTGAAAATAAGGAATAAACGGCAGACCGGAAGCTATGGTCTGCCGTTTATTATTGTAACGTATCGTCCTGTAGAGCTGTCAAGCTCCGTTTCAGCCGTTCCCGTGCAAAAGCGGAGAGAGACGCTTATACAGCAGGAAGGTAATCAGCACGTCAAGCATGCCTTTCACGAAGGTAAACGGCATATTAAAGAGCAGAAGCGAGGTGAAAATGCTCTTCACGCCCGGCAGGATCGCCTGATACGCCGCAAGGATGGTCGCCTCCGGCATGAAATTGTAATATACCGGATAGACGATCAGATAGTTGGACGGAACAGAGAATACTGCCATCGCGAAGGCGCCTGCCACCGCCCCGATCATCGCGCCCCGCTTCGTCTTGTCTTTTCGATAGAGCATGCCGGCGGTTCCGCTGAATACCGCGCCGAGCAGGAAGTTGGAGAGCTCACCGATGCCGAAGCTTCCGGAGAAGAGGCAGTGCAGCAGGTTCTTCACCAGCTCGATCAGGATGCCATACACCGGCCCCAGCGCGAATGCGCCGAGCAGCGCCGGAAAGTCCGAGAAATCAAACTTAATGAAGGTCGGCAGCAGAAACGGGATCGGAAAATCAAAAAGCATCAGCACGAAGGCAGCGGCAGATAAGATTCCCGCGACGGCGACATTTCTTGTATTTTTTACGTTTGACATATAGGTTTTCCTTTCTGCCGGGAGACGGCAATGCGGGAATGCGTCCGCTACAAAAAATACCCCTGAACAGTCCGGTTCAGGGGTACACAAATATGCTCTCTCGCATAGAAGCCGTTTCTTCTTCCATCCAGACTGTACTGTTGGTACCGGAGTCACACCGGTTCAGCTGCTTTCGCAGGTCGCGGACTATACCGCCAGTGGGGAATCGCACCCCGCCCTGAAGAACTATTCGATTACTGCGCCTATTATACGGGAAGACATCGTATTTTGCAAGCGCCGCGTGATAAATTGACTTTCCGTCGGAAAGAAGATATATTTATTAGCAAACACTAACTCTTCTCTCCACAGCGCGGCACTTCCTCTCGGGAGCCTCCGCGACCGGACACCTGTATGCGGGAGCAGAAAGGAAGGGACATTGGATAAAGCGGAGCAGAAACGGCAGCGGGAAAAGGAAATCATCGCTCTGATGATACGGCTCTACTGTAAAAAAAAGCACGGAACAGAGAAAACGCTCTGTCCGGACTGTCAGGCACTGCTCGATTATGCCATGCTTCGCAGCGAGCACTGCCCCTTCATGGAGACAAAGACCTTCTGCTCCAACTGCAGGGTTCACTGCTATCAGCCTGCCATGCGGGAGAGGATCCGGCGGGTCATGCGCTTTTCCGGCCCGCGGATGCTCCTTCACCACCCGATCATGGCTGTCTCGCATGTGATAGAAAGCCATAAGGAAAAGAAGAAATTGTGGAACAGTTCAGATAAGCCATAAAGATCTGCTTCCCTGAACTGTTACGAAATCGGAAAAGTCTGCCGGACGGCGTAAATCGCCGTCCGGCAGACTTTTTTTAATAGCGCTGCATCAAGCTCTGTTTTTCTCCATCTCCATACGGAGCTTCTGCGTGCTTGCCGCCGCCTCGCGTGCACCGGCATTGGACTCTGCATGAAGACAGGGATCCGCCTCCGGGCGCTTCTCAGGCTTCGGCGTCCGGTCGATCGCGGTCGCATCGCCGATCCCGAGCGCTTCTCCGACCAGTCCGAGCTTCGAAACCGCCCCGGCAATGTCCGTCGGCATATAGATCTTCGTCGCGCGTCCGTCTGCCACGGTTTTCAGCGCCTCGAGCCCCTTTAAACGCAGTACGGACTCGGAGACATTCGCATTTTTCAGCTTCTCGAGACCATCCGCCTCCGCCTGATAAACCAGCAGAGTCGCCTTCGCCTTACCCTCTGCCAGTGCGATCTGCGCATCTCTCTCCGCCTCTGCGGCGAGTATCTTCGCTCTCTTGTCGCCCTCTGCACGGGAAACGACTGCCTCCTGATGCGCCTGCGCCTCCAGCACCGTCTGCCGGCGCTCCCGCTCCGCACGCATCTGCTTCGTCATGACCTCCTCGATCTCCTTCGGCGGCTGGATGTTCTTGATCTCCACCCGGGTCACCTTGATGCCCCACTGATCGGTCGCTTCATCGAGAATGACCTGCATTCTGCCGTTGATCGTCTCGCGGGAGGTGAGGGTCTGGTCAAGCTCCATGTCTCCGATGATATTCCGGAGCGTGGTCGCGGAGAGATTCTGCAGGCCGGAGATCGGATTCTCCACGCCATAGGTATAGAGCTGCGGGTCGAAGACACGCATGAACACGACCGAATCGATCTGCATTGTAACATTGTCCTTCGTAATCACCGGCTGCGGCGGGAAATCCAGCACCTGTTCCTTCAGGCTGATACGCTTCACGACGCGCTCCAGCACCGGGATCTTCACATGAAGCCCTGCCTGCCATGTCGCCTTGTACTTGCCGAGATGCTCCAGCACGAAGGAATGTCCCTGCGGCACGATCACGATATTGGCGATCAGAAGCGCAAGAAAAAGGATAAGCAGAATAGGGAATACAAACGGCATACGAACTCCTTTCTTTCGGGAGGGTCACTCAGCCCTCATAAATCGAATACTTCTTTACCAGCATAGCGACAGTGCGGCGGATCTCCTCCTGCGAGCCCTCGAAATCCGTCGCCGCCCTCCAGATGCAATCGGCAATCGGCTCCATATCTTCCTCGCGGAAGCCGCGGGTCGTCACCGCAGCGGTACCGATCCGGACGCCGGAGGTAACAAACGGGGAGCGCGGATCATTCGGAATTGCATTCCGGTTCAAGGTAATGTTGACCTCATCGCAGCGGTTCTGCAGCTCCTTGCCGGATACCTCCAGATTCGTGAGATCCACCAGCATCAGGTGGTTGTCCGTGCCGCCGGAAACGAGACGGAAGCCCTTCTCCTGCATTGCCCCGGCGAGCACCGCACAGTTCTTCACGAGCTGCCGCTGATATGCCTTGAACTCCGGCTTCAGCGCCTCACCGAAGCAGATCGCCTTCGCTGCGATAACGTGCTCGAGCGGACCGCCCTGACAGCCCGGAAAGATCGCCTTGTTGAAATTGTATTTCTCCGCCGCCTCCGCATTGGCGAGGATCAGCCCGCCGCGCGGCCCGCGGAGCGTCTTGTGGGTCGTGGTCGTCACCACGTCCGCATAGGGCATCGGGGACGGATGCAGGCCTGCCGCGACGAGCCCGGCAATGTGCGCCATATCCACCCAGAGTACCGCGCCGCACAGATCCGCGATCTCACGGAAGCGCCGGAAATCGATTACGCGCGGGTAGGCAGAGGCTCCGGCTATGATCATCCGCGGCTTCTCCCGCACGGCAAGCGCCTCGAGCGTGTCATAATCGATATACCCGTCCGCATTCACGCCGTAGGGCACGATCCGGAAATATTTTCCGGAGAAATTCACCGGCGAGCCGTGGGTGAGATGCCCGCCCGCGTCGAGAGACATCCCGAGGATCTTGTCGCCCGGCTCGCAGACCGCCATGGTCACCGCCATATTTGCCTGCGCGCCGGAATGCGGCTGCACATTGGCATAGTCGCAATGAAAGAGCTCCCTGGCGCGCTCGATCGCGATGCTTTCCAGCTCGTCAATATGGGCGCAGCCGCCATAGTAGCGCTTTCCGGGATAGCCCTCCGCGTATTTGTTCGTCAGCACCGTTCCCATCGCGAGCATGGACGCAGGCGAAAGGATATTCTCCGAGGCGATCAGCTCGATATTATGCTGCTGCCTCTCATACTCCCGGAGGATACCCGCTCCGACCTCCGGATCCGCCGCCGCGATGTAATCCATGATTTCTTTTATCATATCTGTTTTTTCTCCCAGCTCTGTCTCCGCTCCGGAGGCCGCTTTCGTCTCCTCACTGCTTCCGGTGCACCCGACTTATGTACCGATTTTATGATATCGCGGAAGCACAGTCAAATAACCCCAGGTTATGATAGTATAAATCTGATTAAAGCAGGCTTCCATCGCGGCAGGTTACGTTGCCGCTCATATTGAGAGAAATGTCTCCTCAGCACAACCGGTAGTCCGAGATCGTGAGCTGCAGCTCTCTCCTCCCCTGATACTCGTGGATGGTCGGGTAATAGGCGATATCCATGCTGCTCCTCCCTGCGAGCTCCTGCCGGAACGCATCCCCGTCGGCGAAGAGCATCGCGGGGAGCTCCCGTCCGCCCGCGGAGCGGAGGCGAAGCTTCACGGCGTTCCGATTCCGCCCGAGTACGTTCACGGAGAGGATGCGGAGCCCCTTGCAGGCGAAGAGCGGCTTCTCATTGCCCGCGCCATAGGGCTCGAGCTTCTCCCACTCCTGCACCAGCTCCTCCCGGATATAATCAATCGGCATCGGGACATCGATCCAGAGCTTCTCCTGCAATGCCTCCTCCGAAAGCTTCGCCAGCCGGTTCAGCTCCTGCCGGAAGCGTTCCAGATTCTCTGTCCGGAGGGAGAAGCCCGCAGCGAGCGGATGCCCGCCGAACTTCGTGAGAAGCTCCGCCGCCTCCGAAAGCCGCTCCGCCATCGGGTAGTCCTCGATCGAGCGTCCGGAGCCCTTCGACATCGGGCTGCCGTCCTCCGCCGGCTCCGCATTCGTAACGACGAAGCTCGGACGGTAATAGCGCTCCCGCACCCGTCCGGCTACAATTCCGGCGAGGCTCTCATGGAGCTCCGGCAGGGAAATCACGAGCACCCGATCCTCCCGGTACCGCTGCTCCACCTGCTCATACGCACGCTCGCACGCCTCCCGCGTCATATCCTTGCGCGCCTCGTTCAGCTCCTTCAGCCGGACGGCATAGGAGGAGGCCTCCGCCTCGTCCTCCGAAAGGAAGAGCCGGAGCGCCGTCTTCGCGCTCTCCAGCCTCCCTCCCGCGTTGATGCAGGGGCCGAGCTGGAAGCCGAGGTGGTAGGCGGAGAGCTTTTCCTGCTCAAGCAGCCCCGTCACCTGAAGGAGCGCACGCAGTCCGCGGTTCTCCGTCCGGAGAATCTGCCGGAGCCCCTCCCGGACAATAATGCGGTTCTCGTCCCGCAGCCGCACCACATCACAGACCGTCGCGATCGCCGCGAACTCCAGCGCGAAGGCAGCGCTCTCCTTCGGGAGGTTCCGCTTCGAATACAGAAGCTCTATGACCTTCCACGCCACGACCGCGCCGCAGATCTCCGGGAAGGGGTAGCGGCTGCCCTGCCGCTTGGCATCCACCACCGCGACAGCAGAAGGCAGTATGTCCCTGCCATGCTCGTCCTGCCGCACATCATGGTGATCGGTCACCAGCACCTGTATCCCCAGCTCCCCGGCATAACGAAGCTCCTCTATCGCAGAGATGCCGTTGTCGCAGGTCAGAAGGAGAGAGATGCCCTCCTCCTTCGCGCGCACAATAATGCTCCGGTTGATCCCATAGCCGTCCCGGATCCGATCCGGAATCTCATAGTCCACACTCGCCCCCAGCTTTTTCAGCCCTGTGTAGAGAATATAGGTCGCGCAGACCCCATCCACATCATAGTCCCCCACGATGCGGATCCGCCGTCCCTCCGAAACCGCCCGATCCAGCAGATTCATGCAGCGAATGCTGTCCGGCAGGAGAAGCGGAGAATACCGATCCTCCATCCTGCCATTCAGATACCTATCGATCTCCTCCTCTGTCCGGAGCTCGCGGTTCCGAAGGATCCGTGCCGTTACCGGGTCGATGGAGAACCGCTTCGCGATCGCGTCGAAATCCGCCTTCTTGCCATATAAAAACCATTTTTTCATGCTGTCTATCCGTCCTCCGCCCATTTGTGCTACAATACCTGATAAGCATCCCTGTATCCCGTGAATGATCTATCTGCTCCCTCGCCTGCGGCGAAGAAAGAACCCCCATGCCCTCACAGCTGAAGCGTTTCGTCAAATCCCATATCAACCGGCTGGCAATCGCCCTCTTTGTCTACGAGCTGATCTTCCAGCTCGGGAGCGCTGTCCTTCTCCTCGCCGGAACCGGACTTTTTCAGAATGAATACTTCGCGATGATCCTCTGCTCCGCCCTCGCGCTGCTCTCCGTCTACCTGATTCTGGGACGCCCCGAGCCTGTTCCTGCACCCGCCGGGCGCTTCTCCCCGCTGAAATACCTCTGGCTTCTGCTGCTCTTCTACGGAATGCAGCTGCTCGCGATCTGTCTGACCCTGCCGGTCGAGAGGCTGCTCCGCGGACTCGGCTTCTCCCTGGAGCAGGCGGCGGAGGCCGCGGGCGGCGGCAGGCTCTCCGACCCGCTGATGCTCTTCTACACCGTGCTCTTCGCACCGCTCTTCGAGGAGCTGCTCTTCCGCTGCTATCTCTACGGAAGCCTCCGGCGCTTCGGCAGAAGCTTCGCGGTCTTCAGCACCGCCTTTCTCTTCGCGCTGATGCACGGAAATATCCTGCAATTCCTCGCCGCCTTCCTGATCGGTCTGCTGCTCGCCGGAATCCGGGAGCGCTGGGGGCTTCGCTATGCGATCCTCCTGCATCTTTCGAACAATGCGCTCGCGATTCTATTCAATAATTACACCGAAAACGCAGCGCCCGTCTACGGGCTGTACCTCTTCCTGCTTTTCGGCGGTACCGCCGCGCTCCTTCTGACCGTGCTCCGCAGCTTCCGCCCATGGCGGGAGCAGCTCCGGCAGGAGCAGAGCCTCCGATCTATGCTCGGCTGCTTCTTCAGCTCTGTCTGTATGCTTATCCTGATCCTCTGCTTCCTCGCCCTCGCGGCACTGAATCTAAATTAGAGAAGCGCTGATGAAATCGGAAAAGTTACGTGCCAACGGGCATGAGTCATGAATAAATCAGTGTTTCCTCAGCCTTTTTCCGTCCAGCACGGTCTCTGTCAGACCTCCCCTTCCGTCGTAGACGAGCTTCAGGGAGAAAAACGGTGCGTCCTCCGCGAGCAGGCGAAGAAAAATCCGATCCCCCTCCCAGAGCGGAAGATCCGGCAGCGCCTCCTTCGGCACCCACCTAAGCTCTCCCTCCGTACAGGAAATCTCCTCCCCGGTGAAGCCGTCCGCCGTAAACAGAGACATATATTCAGTGATGCCGTCTCCGGAGACAAAGGTCACGAGTCCGCGAAAGCGGTAGCTCGTCAGTGTATAGCCGGTCTCCTCCCGCACCTCTCGAAGCACGCAGTCCTCCGGACTCTCCCCCTCCTCGAAATGCCCGCCGACACCGATCCATTTCCCTGCATTGACATCATTTTTCTTTTTATTCCGGTACAGCATCAGATAGCTCCCATTTCTCTCGAGATAGCAGAGCGTGCTCAGCACCCCGTCTGCAAAGCGTTTCATTCCGAAAATGCCTCCTTTACCGAAGCTCTGATCTCCTCCTCCGTACCAAACAGCGTACCCTGCAGCATAGACGGCGCGCCGCCGCCCCTGCCACAGCGCAGGCTGTTCAGCCGCTTTCCGCCCTCACGGAGGTCTATGACGCTGCTCCCGATCACATAGCTGTATTCCGTTTCTCCCCCTGTCTTCTCCCTCATCTTCGGCAGAAAGACAGAAACGAGCTGCGCACCGGAATGCCGCAGCAGAAAATCACAGTATTTCCGAAGCTCCACATTGTTCAGCCCTGTCTCGAAGTCGCAGATCCGGCTGCTGCCCCGGAAGCGCTCCGCCTTCAGACGGAAATACTTCTCATTCAGCGCCCCGATCCGGAGCTCTCTCCGGGCAAGCTCTGCCTGCTGCCTCTCCACCGCCTCCGGAAGTCCGGATACCGGTACGGAAAGACGCTGTGCCGCCGCCGAAGCCGCATCACGCGTCTCCTCATAGTCCCATAGCGCGAGATCCCCGCAGCAGAGCGCCACGCGGCTCCCGCCCCGGTGCCGCAGCACAGAGAGCAGCTTGATCATGCCGATCTCTCCCGTCGTCCGCACATGGGTGCCGCAGCAGGCGCAGAGATCCGCTCCCGGAATTTCCACCAGCCGGACGCTCCCGGAAAGCGCTCTCTTGCTCCGGTAGGGCAGCGCCGAAAGCTCTGCCTCCGACGGGTAGAAGCAGCGAAGCACCCTGTCCTCCCGGACGATGTGGTTCGCCTCTCGCTCGATCTCCAGGAGCATTTCCCAGCTCAGCTCCCCGTCGAAGTCAATGCACATGCCCGGGCGCTCTGCCGGAATCGCCGATCCTACCTCCTCCGGAAGCGTCATCGCCATGTGGAAGCCGACGTTGTGGAAGCCGAAGCGCCGGTGGATCAGACCGGAAATAATGTGCTCTCCGCTGTGGTTCTGCGAGTTCCTGTCCCGCCAAACCCAGTCGATTCGGCAGAGGAAGCACTCCCCGACCGGCAGCGGCTCCGCCAGATAGTGCAGGATCGGCGGCTGCTCCGTCTCGGACACCGCCGTTTCCTGCCGGGCGCCTCGGGAATATGCCGCAGCGGGCTCCTGCTCCTGTACGCTGAGGAGCGGCTCTGTCCCGATCCAGCCGCGGTCGCAGGGCTGTCCGCCGCCCTCCGGGTAGAAGCCCTCGAGATCCAGCGTCACACAATACAGCTTCCCGCTGTGAGAAAGCCCCTCCGGCGCTTTCTCCGCCTCCGTGCAGGAGAGAACCCTCGCCGTAAAATCCGCTCCGCGCGGAATCTCATAGTAATACGCATTTTTCTTCATGTCTTTTCTGTTCCCCAACTTCTTCTGTATATGCACCTGATTCCGATTTTCTTACAGGCAGATTTCGCTTTTTGTAAGAAAGCCTTTCATAGATTTTATTTTATATACATTGCTTCAAGCATAATATCCATACTATAATACAGCCTTGTTTGACAAAGATCTCCATAAAAAACAGCAAGAATAAAGGATACCTTTTATGAATAAAAGTAAATCATTCCTGTTTCTCCTCTCCGCAGCCGCCCTGCTCTGCCTTCCTGTCCCCGCCTACGCGGCTCCCCTGCACAGCGTCCCGCAGGATGTGCTGGAAGCGGCGGAGGCCGGCATCACGGCTCCCGCCCTTTCAGAGGCAGTCGATGCGGAGGAGCCGGACAATGCTGCAGAGGCGGAGGATGCCGCAGAGGCAGACAGCAGCCTCTCCGGAGAAGCCGCTGCTTCGGCAGTTCCTGCCGAAGCGGACAGCAGCGCCCGGGCAGCGCAGCTCGTCGCCTTTGCCTCGCAGTATATCGGCAACCCCTATCGATACGGCGGCGCGAGCCTGACAGGCGGCGCGGACTGCTCCGGCTTCCTGATGGCGGTCTATGCACAGTTCGGCATCGAGCTTCCGCACTCCTCTGCTGCGATGCAGGGGGTCGGCAGCGCGGTGGGAGACCTCGCACAGGCGATCCCGGGAGATATCCTCGTCTATTCCGGCCATGTCGGCATTTACCTCGGAAACGGACAGATGCTGAGCGCGTTGAACCGGAGGGCGGGCATCGCCGTGACCGATGCCCGTTATAAGCGCATCCGCGCGATCCGACGCGTGCTCTGAGCGCGTCACTCTCCCCATGACCGGCAGGATCCCCTCACGGAGACTCTGCCGGTCTTTTATACCAGCCCGAAATGCCGAAGCGCATTCCAGATGCCGTCCTCCCCGATCGGATCCGTCACATAGTCCGCGCAGTCCCGGATCGCCGGAACGGCATTTCCCATGGCGATTCCGTGCGCGACGCCCTCCAGCATGACCCTGTCATTGAAGCTGTCCCCGAAGGCATAGCTCTCCGCCCAGTCGATCCCGAAGCGCTCCGCCAGCACCCGCAGGCCATCCAGCTTGGAATAGCCCACCTCGAAGAGATCCGCGCCGGTGCTCTCGCTGAACATGAAGACATGGAGCTCCGGAAATGCTCTCTGCAGTGCTTCCCCGCCCTCTCTGCCGCCGCAGTAGGCAAGCGCGCGAACTGGAAGGCGCAGGAGCTCTGCCGGATCGCCGAAGCTGCGGTCGCTGCTCCCCCAATAGCGGATATCATGCCGCACGACATCCTCTGTGTGGGTGAAGTAATCCTTGTCCGCGATGCAGGCGCCGACTGCATAGTGATTCTCCTCTGAAAAGCGGAGTATCCTCTGAAGCAGCTCCCGATCCATGAGATGGTCGGTCAGAAGCTCTCCCGGCTGCCAGTCCGGCAGTGCCTGCGCATCCCTAAGCTCCACCCGTGTTCCGTTCATGTGTACCAGCGCGTCGCTCTGAATGACCGACAGATACTTCTCCGAATGCCGGTCATGCATATTCCTGCCGGTGGCGATCGCCGTCAGATAACCGTTCCGGCGAAGCTCCCGGATGCCGCGCACGGCAGAGTCCGGAATCCGCCATGTATTGTGGTCGAGCAGCGTATTATCCACGTCGAAGGCGACCAGTCCTCTGTAGCTCTTCTCTTTCTTCATCCCTTACCCTCATTCCCTCGCCCCGTAGAGGCAGGCCCTCTGTTCCTTTTTTTCGTGCTTAGTGTAGCACAGAATGCCGAATTTCGCCATTTTCGAATCCTCGCCCTAAGAAAGATTTATTCATGACGCACGTGCCATAGGCGTGTAACTTTTCCGATTTCATCGGTGTTTCCCTAAAGAAAGCCTTCTGTTTCAATGTGACAGTACGGCTAAGGAAGCATGGATTCGTTTGCAAGTTTCCACGGAATGGAGTAGACTGGTATCGGTCGGGCGCAGCGCGTCCCGGCAGTGAAACGATTGGCTCTGACCGGTGGTCAGGGCAGTACACAGCTCATTTTGTAACCGTATTTAACCGTATTTTCAGAAAAGAAAAGGACAGGACATGAGAGAACAGCTCAAAGAGCTCCGGGAGCTCATGCGGAAACGGGGGATCGGTCTCTATCTGATCCCCATGGATGACTTCCATCAGAGCGAAAATGTTTCGGATTATTTCAAGACCGTACAGTATATCTCCGGCTTCACCGGAGACAGCTGTCAGCTCGTCGTCACCGAGGAGGAGGCCTGCCTCTTCACCGACGGCAGATACTTCATTCAGGCGGAGAAGGAGCTCCGCGGCAGCGGCATCACGCTGATGCGGCTGGGAGAAAAGGGCGTCCCGACGCTGCTCCAATACATCGACGGCCGGCTGCCGGAGAGCGGTACGCTCGGCTTTGACGGGCGCTGCGTCGACTTCGCGCTCGGAAGCCGTCTCTCGACGCTTGCATTGCGGAAAAATGCCGCCCTGCGCCCGGACCTCGACCTCGCCGGAGAGCTCTGGACAGACCGTCCGGCGCTGCCGGAGAACCGCGTCTGGATCCTCGAGGAGCGCTGGAGCGGACGCTCTTCGGAGGATAAGCTTCGGAGGCTTCGGGAGGAGCTCGCGGAGAATGGCGCGGACATCCATGTGATCTCGAGCCTTGACGACATTGCATGGCTCCTGAACCTGCGCGGCGGAGATATCCCGTGTACGCCGGTCTTCCTCTCCTACCTCCTGCTCGACGCGGACAGCGCCTATCTCTTCGCAAACCGAAAGAGCTTCCCGGAGGAGGTGCGGGACTATCTCCGCGCGCTCGGCGTCAAGCTCTGCGACTACAATGGGATTTACGACGCGATCCGGCAGCTCCGGAACCGGAGCATCCTGCTGGAGAGCGGCAAGACCAACTACGCTATCCTCTCCGGGCTCGATGAGAGCATGCGGGTCATAGACCGTCTCCTGCCCTCAAGCGCCGATAAGGCGGTGAAGAATCCGACGGAGGTCGAGAACGAGCGGCTCGCCCACCTGAAGGACGGCATCGCCGTGACGAAATATTTCTATTTTATGAAGCATGCCTTCGATGCGGAGGGCAGACTCACGGACCGGGCAAAGGAACGGCTCGGTGCCGACCGCCTCACCGAGGTGAACGGCGCGGAGTATCTCGAACGGCTCCGCCGGGAGCTGCCGAACTTCGTCGAGCTTTCGTTCCCGACCATCTCTGCCTACGGTGAGAACGCAGCGCTCCCGCATTATTCTCCGGATACGGAAAATGAGGTTGAGATCCTGCCGCACGGACTCTATCTCGTGGATTCCGGCGGGCATTACTTCGAGGGCACGACCGACATCACCCGCACAATGGCGATGGGGCCTCTCACACCGGAGGAGCGGAAGCACTTTACGATGGTCGCCTGCGCGATGCTCCGCCTCGGCGCGGTACAGTTCCTGCACGGCTCCTGCGGCGTCACCCTCGACTATTCCGCCCGGGAGATCTTCTGGCGGGAGGGGCTGAATTACAACCACGGCACGGGGCATGGCGTCGGCTATCTGCTCGGCGTGCATGAGCGTCCGAACGGCATCCGCTACCGTCTGGTTCCGGAGCGCATGGATTCCGCCGTCCTCGAGCCGGGACACATCACCTCCGACGAGCCGGGACTCTATATCGAGGGCTCTCACGGCATCCGCCTCGAGAATCTGGTCGTCTGCGAGAAGGCGTTTGAAAACGAGTACGGAGAGTTCCTCCGCTTCGACTTCCTGACGATGTGTCCGATCGATCTCGATGCGCTCGACCTCACCCGGATGGAGCCGCGCGATATCGCACTGCTGAACCGCTATCACCAGACCGTCTTCGAGAAGCTCTCCCCATACTTCGAGGGAGAAGAGCTCGCATGGCTCCGGGAAGCGACCCGAAGCGCAGGCATCTGATTTTTTCTTAAAAACATCGCAGCACCGGAAATTCCCGGTGCTGCGGTGTTTTTAGGTACGCCTGACAGGCACACATAGAAAAAGAGCCCGGCAATTTCCGCCGGACTCTCTGTTCACTTTCTTTATGATTATGATTCCTATGCTCTCCGATACTTCTCTTCCATATTCTCAAGAAGCGTCAGGTACTTCTGCTGTACGCCCTTTTCCGTCTGCTCAGACTCGAAGCGCTTGCTGCCTTCATTGACATAGTCGAAGTCCTCTGCCGAGAGGGAGCGCTCCGCGAAGGGATATACCACGCTGTTCTCCTTCTCGGTATGGAGCTGCAGGAGATGCGCATAGCCCATCGCCTCGGTAATGATGTCCAGCCGAAGCTCCGGTGTCTCCCGCTTCTCATATTCATTCAGCGCCGTCTCCAGCGCACGGATATGCCCCCTGCCGAGATCATGCTCCACGAGCATCCCGTGCGTCACGAGATTTTCCGCAATCGCTCCCATTCGCTCCACCATCTTCGGGAAGAGATACCGCTCCTCCTTGCCGTGATGATGCTTATCCGCGTAGTTCCGCACGAAATCGATGATGTGCCGAAAATCCTCTGTCGGCACCTCCGCCCCCTCCATGATCCCGAGACAGATGTTCCGCATCACCAGATTCATGCGGTTGATATCGTCATGCTCCTTTATCATCAGTTCAATGCTGTAATTCATATTCCACCTTTACAGATCCTTAACATCCTGCCGCTCCGCCGTTACCGTGTAAGCGAAATCCTCTGCCTCCGTAAGGTGCAGCCCCGATCGGGAAAGCATGCCCTCCATGAATGCTGTCCGAAGCACATAATAGACCGCTGCATCGCCGCCCGCCGCTGCCCAGTACTGTCCGTGAATGTCGCTGGTCTGCCGCCAGGAGCACCTCCCCGTCTCCTGCTCTGTCAAGACATTGACCCTGTCGCAGGGCATTCCGTTCAGGAGACTGTCCTCGAATGCCTGATAAGCGTCTCTGGCATCCGCATCTGCTGCAACCCCGTGCGCCTCTCCCAGCCTGTAGAGCGTGCTCTTCAGCTCCTGCATACGCTCCGCATGCCCTGTCAGAAGCGCCGTCACGAGACGGGCATAGCGCCCCTCGGCATCATGAATCCGATCCTGCAGCCAGCCGTGAATATTGGCGGTGTCGATCAGCTCCTCCAGCGGCCGAAGCTCTCCGGAGACGGTCTCCGCACGAAGCGCCTCCGTAAGCTCCTGCCAGCCCTGCGCCTCCCCGCACGCCGCTGCGCTCCGGATCATTTCCTCCTGTATTCGGATCTTGCCGTACAGCCAGTAGTGGATCGGCCCCAGAAATGCGCTCATTTACGCCTCCTCTGCAAGCTTCCCATTGAGCATCGTGATAACCTCCTCCGGATTCAGCCCGTGTACCATGCAGGCATCCTGCAGGGACTCCATCTGAGAGCTCGGACAGCCGAGGCAATGCATCCCGACCTCCAGCAGCGCATCGATCAGGTTCGGGTACTGATTAACGATCTCACCAACCAACATTTCACCATGAATCTGTGCCATATCACTTTCCTCCAAATAGACTTTCTCTCAATCGTTCTGCCGCTCTCGCAGCATGTGCTAAGTTATATCACAGATATCCGGAATATAATGTTGCATATGCAACATCTTTCATCCTTTGGAAGAGATAGTCTTGTACTGTCGGAAATACAATTCCTTGACAATCCCCGACAAAATCTGTACTATCTAGTTGGTTAAATCAAGCTAACCAACTGTCAGAGCAGAGCTACGGCAGGCATTTATAAAGAAAGAAAGGTGAATGTATGAAGCATCTTACAATCGAAAAGCTTATCGCCAGAGAGATCATCGACTCCCGCGGCAATCCCACTGTTGAAGCAGAGGTCATCCTCTCCGATGGAACTGTCGGACGGGGCGCTGCGCCGAGCGGGGCGTCCACCGGAGAATTCGAAGCGCTTGAGCTGCGCGACGGAGATAAGGCACGCTACGGCGGAAAGGGTGTCGGCAAGGCAGTGCAGAATGTCAATGAGCTGATCGCTCCGGCTC